>NZ_ANAE01000098.1 GCF_000341265.1 Nocardiopsis prasina DSM 43845
CGAGCGGGCCCGAGGCCCCTCCGACGGAATCGGTGGAGTCCATGCTGGACGACGGCCTCAGCCTCGCCGACGGGGGAACGGTGTTCCGGGGGAGGGTCTCCGTCTCCCTTCACCCCTGGGCGGCGGACCACCGCGTGCTCGGAAGGGTGATGCTCCCCGGTACGGCGGTGGTGGACCTGGTCTCCGGGGCGGGGGCGGCCGTCGGCGCGGACACCGTCACCGACCTGGTGCTGGAGGCCCCCCTGACCCTGGGGTGGGCCGGAGCCGCCGAGATCCAGATCATCGTCGGTGCTCGCGACCCCCAGGGACACAGCGAGGTCAACGTGTACGCGCGCCGCGAGACGGACGACTCCTCGTGGGTGCGGTACGCCTCCGGCCTCGTCGCAGGACCGAACCCCGGTGGAGCGGCCGAGGTGAACGGTGCCCCGGGCATCGGAACCCTTCCCCCGAAGGGAGCCGAGCGGATTCCGGTCGACTACGCCCACCTGCGGGCTCTGGGCTACGACTACGGTCCGGCCTTCCGCGGATTGAGGTCGGTGCACCGGCACGGGGACGAACTCTTCCTGGAGGTCGAGCTTCCGGACTCCGTGCGTGGGAGCGAAGCCTTTCACGGCCCCCACCCCGCCCTGACCGACGCCGTCCTGCACGCCGCACTGCGGAACCAGGGCACCGAGCGCCACCGGGGCCCCCAGGTGCCGTTCGCCTGGAGCGGGGTCCGGCTGCTTCGGGCCGAGGACGAGCGGACGCCCCGCCGACTGAGGGCCCGGATCACCCCGTTGGGCGACGACCGCTACCGGTTGCTGGCCACCGGTCCTGACGGTGAGGGAACGCTCTGGTCAGTCGACGAGGTGGCCCTGAGGCCCCTGTCCGCGGAAACCCTCCCCGAAGCGGAGCCGGGCGAGGTCGCCGAACTGTACGAGCTCCAGTGGGAGCGGGTGGAGCCCACGTCGAGCTCGGCCGCGGAGGTTCCGAGTCCCCACGCCCTGCCCTCACTGGAGGACCTGGAACCGGGGGCCCCGGTTCCCGCGCTCGTCTGTACCGAACTGCCCGCGCACGTCGTCTACGCCGGAAGCGACGCCCTTTCGGACACGGTCCGCCAGGGGCTGGAGTCCGGCCTGGAATCCGTCCGCGCGTGGTTGGCGGACGAGCGCACCGCCGACTCCCGCCTGGTCCTGGTCACCTGGAGGGCCGTGGCCACGTTCCCCGGTGAACAGCTCCCCGGCGCCGCCGCCGCTCCGGTCTGGGGCCTGCTCCGAGCCGCCCAGCGCGAGTTCCCCGACCGTCTGGTGCTCGTGGACTCCGACGGCTCCGAGGAGTCGCATCGGATGCTGCCAGCGGCCCTCGGTCTCGACGAACCACAGATCGCCCTGCGTTCGGGCGCCGTCCTCGTTCCCAGGCTGAGGCGGTCCTCGGACACGGGGACGGAGTCGGTGGCCCCCTCCACCCGGTCGTGGCGGCTGGACACGAGGAGCCCCGGTTCCCTGGACTCCCTGGAGGCGGTGTCCGCTCCGGAGGCGGAGGACGCCTTGGCTCCTCGGGAGGTGCGCGTGTCCGTCCGGGCCGCGGGTGTCAACTTCCGGGACGTGGTGGTCGCCCTCGGGCTGGTCGACGGGGAGACCGGGATCGGTATCGAGGGGGCGGGAGTCGTCCTCGACGTCGGCTCGGCAGTGTCGGACCTGGCGCCCGGTGACCGGGTGGTCGGCATGTTCGACGGTGCCTTCGGCCCCTTCGCCGTGGCCGACCGGGCCCGGTTGGCCCGCATGCCGGAGGGCTGGAGTTTCGAGCAGGCGGCAGCCGTCCCGGTGGCCTTCCTGAGCGCCTACCACGGGCTGGTCGACCTGGCCGCCGTGCGGCCCGGCGAGAGCGTCCTGGTGCACGCGGCCGCAGGGGGGGTCGGGACCGCCGCCGTCCAGCTTGCCCGCCACATGGGCGCGAAGGTGTTCGGCACCGCGAGCCCGCACAAGTGGTCGGCGCTGGCGGACCACGGCCTGTCTCCGCATCGGATGGCGTCCTCCCGCTCACTGGAGTTCGAGGGCAGGTTGCGCGAGGCGAACGGTGGCGAGGGAGTCGACGTGGTCCTCAACTCGCTGACCGGCGAGTTCGTGGACGCCTCCCTGCGCCTGCTGCGCTCTCCCAGTGACGGCCGAGGTCCGGGCGGTCGGTTCGTGGAGATGGGCAAGACCGACGTGCGCGACGCCGCAACCGTGGCCGCCGACCACCCCGGTTGCTCCTACACCGCGTTCAGCCTGCCGGACGTGGATCCGGAACGCATCGGTCACATGCTCGCTCGGGTGATGGAGCTGTTCGAGGAGGGTGCCCTGCGTCCACTGCCCACGACCGTCTACGACGCCAGTGAGGCCCAGACGGCCCTGCGCGCCCTCCAACGCGGTGAGACCGTCGGCAAGCTGGTCCTTCGTGTGCCAGCCCCCTTCCCCCGGGAGGGAACCGTCCTGGTCACCGGTGGTACCGGGGGGCTCGGAAACCGTCTGGCCCGCCATCTGGTCTCGGGCTACGGGGTCCGCAACCTGCTGCTGCTCGGGCGCCGCGGCCCCGACACCCCCGGACAGGCCGAGCGCACCGCCCAACTGGAGGCACTCGGAGCGCGGGTGGAGGTGGTCTCCTGCGACGCGGCCGACCGCGAGGATCTGGCCCGTGTCCTGGACGCGGTCCCCCAGGACCGGCCGTTGCGTGCCGTGGTGCACGCCGCCGGGGCCCTCGACGACGCCACCGTCACGGCCCTGACCTCCGAACAACTGCGCACGGTGCTGCGGCCCAAGGTGGACGCCGCCTGGAACCTGCACGAACTCACCGAGGACCTGTCGTCCTTCGTCCTGTTCTCCTCGGCCGTGGGCGTCCTGGGCAACCCGGGTCAGGCCAACTACGCCGCGGCCAACGTCTTCTGTGACGCCCTGGCGCACGTGAGGCGCGACGCCGGTCTGCCCGCCACGTCGCTGTCCTGGGGTCTGTGGGAGGGCGGCGGCATGACCGGCCACCTGGACGAGAACGACCTCGCCGCCCTCAGCCGGAGCGGGCTCCTTCCGATGCGGCCGGAGGCGGCCCTCGACCTGTTCGACACCGCCATGGCCCGGGACCTGGTGCACGCGGTGCCCGCGTGGCTCTCCCCGGTCCCCGGCCTCAGCGTGCTCCGGGATCTCCTGCCCCATCCCGACTCGGAACGCTCCCCGATCCCGGTCACGGGGAAGGGCGCACCCGGTGAGGCGGGGAGCGGCGGGGAGGAACACGACCCGGCCGCGCGTTTCGCGGCGATGGACCCGGAGGAGCGTTCCCGGTCCCTGCTGCGCGAGGTCCGCGAGCACACCGCCGTGGTGCTCGGCCACCGGGCCGAAGCGGGCTCCGAGGTCGACCCGGACCGGCCCTTCACCGAACAGGGCACGGACTCGCTCACCAGTGTCGAACTGCGGAACAGGCTCAGCGCCGCGGTGGGTGTGCGCGTCCCGGCCACAGCCGTCTTCGACCATCCCAACCCCAGGGCGCTGGCGCGGTTCCTCACCGGACTCCTCACACCGGAGCTCCCGGCTCCGGAGGGGCGGACCGACCAGGATCGGACCACCACGCCTTCCGGCGCGGACGGCGACGGAGACGCCATCGACTCCATGGGCGTCGACGAACTGGTGAACCTCGCTCTGCGAGGCCCGAGTGTATGACGAGGAGGCTTGAGTTGAGCAGTGAAGACGAACGTCTGGTGACGGCTCTCCGGAGCGCGATGAAGGAGAACTCGCGTCTTCGCGCCGAGCTGGACCAGCGGTCCGAACCCGAGCCGATCGCGATCGTGGCGACCGGCTGCCGCCTCCCGGGCGGGGTCGACACCCCCGAACAGCTGTGGGACATGGTCTCCCAGGGGCGTGAGGCCCGGGGGCCCCTGCCGGACGACCGGGGATGGGACCTTCCAGGGCTGCTGGACGGTCTGGACGACGAACGGCGCCTCGCCATGGACCGGGGCTCGTTCCTGCGCGACGTCTTCGACTTCGACCCGGCCTTCTTCGGCATCTCGCCGCGTGAGGCCGAGGCGATGGACCCCCAGCAGCGGATCCTGCTCGAACTGGCCTGGGAGACGCTCGAACGCGCGGGCATCGCCCCGACCTCCCTGGCGGGTACCGACACCGGGGTCTACGTCGGACTCGCCTACCAGGAGTACGGGCCCCCGGTGCACGGGGTGACCTCGGACGGCGTCACCCTGACCGGTATCTCCGCGAGTGTCGCCTCCGGTCGCATCTCCTACTGCCTGGGGCTCGTCGGTCCCGCGCTGACCGTGGACACCGCGTGCTCCTCCTCCCTGGTCGCCCTCCACCTGGCCGTGCGCGCCCTGCGCGACGGCGACTGCTCGCTCGCGCTGGCCGGTGGCGCCACGGTCATGTCCGGGCCCGGCACCCTCACCGAGTTCACCCGCCTGCGAGGGGTGGCGGCCGACGGCCGCTGCAAGGCGTTCTCCGGGGGCGCCGACGGAGCCTCCTTCTCCGAGGGCGCCGGAATGGTCGTCCTGGAACGCCTCTCCGACGCACGCCGCCACGGGCACCCGGTCCTGGCCGTGGTCCGGGGCGGAGCGGTGAACCAGGACGGCGCCTCCAACGGGCTCACCGCGCCGAACGGTCCGTCACAGGCCCGCGTGATCGGCCGGGCGCTGGCCGACGCGGGACTGACCACCTCCGACGTCGACCTGGTCGAGGCGCACGGCACCGGTACGCCGCTGGGTGACCCGATCGAGGCGCAGGCGCTCATCGACACCTACGGTCGCGGTCGTCCCGAGGGGCGGCCCCTCTGGTTGGGATCGCTCAAGTCCAACATCGGGCACCCCCAGGCCGCCGCCGGGGTGGCCGCGGTGGTCAAGACGGTCGAGGCGCTGCGCCACAGCGTCATGCCGCCCACCCTGCACGCGGAGACGCCCAGCACGCACGTGGACTGGGACGGCGGGGTCCGGCTGCTCCACGAGTCCCGCCCGTGGGAGGACACCGGCGGGCCGCGCCGTGCCGGTGTCTCCTCGTTCGGCATGAGCGGTACCAACGCCCACCTGATCCTGGAACAGGCCCCCGAGCCGCAGGCCGTCGAGACGGCGACGGGGGAGCCCGTTCCCGTGGTCGGTGCGTCGGTGACCGGCGCCACCGCCTGGCCCCTCTCCGCACGGAGCCCCGAGGCGCTCACCGCCCAGGCGGCCCGGCTCCGCGTTCACGTCAGCGAGCGTCCCGAGCTCGCGCCGAGCGACGTCGGCCGGTCACTGGCCACCACACGATCGGCGTTGGAACACCGGGCCGTGGTCGTGGGTCGCGACCGCGCGGAGCTCCTGGCCGCGCTGGCTTCCCTAGAGTCAGGGACGCCGGGGGCGACCACGGCCACGGGCCGGGCGCGACCCGACCGCCGCCCCGTGCTGGTCTTCCCGGGGCAGGGTGGGCAGTGGGAGGGCATGGCCGTCGAGCTGCTCGACTCCTCCGACGAGTTCGCCCACCACGTCGCCGCCTGCGAACGAGCGCTGGAACCCCACGTCGGGTGGAGTCTCACCGATGTGCTGCGTCGCCGGGAGGGGGCTCCCTCTCTCGACCGTGTCGACGTCGTCCAGCCCGTTCTGTGGGCGGTCATGGTCTCCCTGGCCCGCCTGTGGATGGCGCACGGACTCACCCCGGCCGCCGTGGTCGGACATTCGCAGGGGGAGGTCGCCGCCGCGCACATCGCCGGGGCCCTGTCCCTGGAGGACGCCGCGAAGGTGGTGGCGCTGCGCAGCGCGGCCGTGCTCGACCTGGCCGGTACCGGCGCGATGGCTTCGATCGCCAGCCCCGAGCGGGCCGTGCGCGACCGCCTCGCCTCCTCGCGGGGTCCGGTCTTCGTGGCGGCGGTCAACAGCCCGACGAACACGGTCGTGGCGGGTGTGCCCGACGCCGTGGCACGGGTGGTCGAGGAGTGTGAGGCCGACGGTCTCCGAGCCCGGACGATCACCGTCGACTACGCCTCCCACACCGCCGCGGTGGACGTCCTGGCGGGCCGTGTCACGGCGGGACTCGCGGGCGTCACCCCCGGACGTCCGATGATCCCCTTCTATTCCACCGTGACCGGTGCGGCCGTGGACGACCGTCCGCTGGACGCGGAGTACTGGTTCCGGGGCCTGCGCGAACCCGTGCGCTTCGCCGAGGCGACCCGCGCCCTGGTCGACTCCGGGCACGACGTGTTCGTCGAGGTGGGGCCCCATCCGGTGCTGACACCGGCGGTCCAGGAGACGTTGGAGGAGGCCGGGGCCCGCGACGCGGTGGCGATGGCGACCCTGCGTCGGCACGAGGGCGGACCTGTCCGGTTCCTGACGTCGCTCGGGCAGGCCCACGCCCACGGGGTCGACCTCGACTGGGCGCCGCTGTTCGACCAGAGCGCCGCGCGGGTCGCCCTGCCCACGTACGCCTTCCAACGCCAGCGCTACTGGCGGCCGGGCCCCGGCTCGGTCCCGGAGCGGGGCACTGGTGCGGCACTCACCTCGCTCGCTCCGCCCGACGGCTGGACCTACCGCGAGGAGTGGGTGCCCGTCCCGGAGGGGGCCGTGTCCCCCCCTCCCACGGCCGGGGGTACCTGGCTGCTGGTCGGGACCCGGTTCGGGCCCGCCCTCAAGGAGTGTGTGCGGGGCCTGGAGTCGCGTGGCCACCGCGTCCTGGTTCTCGACCTTCCGGACGGCGCGGATCGGCACGCCGTGAGCTCACTGGTCGGAGATGCGCGCAAGGGTGTCGGGGACATCGCCGGCGTCCTGTTGGCCACCTCCGTGAGTGCTGGCCCCGGAGCGGTCCGTCCTCCGTCCGCCGCCCCCGCCCACCGAGACGCCGTTCTCCTCCTCCAGGCCCTCCTCGACACGGGTGTCGCGGCTCCGCTGTGGTGTCTGACCAGCGGTGCGGTCGAGAGCGGCCGGGGAGCGGGCGACCCCGCCGCCGCGCTGCTGTGGGGCTTCGGCCGCGTGGCGGCCCAGGAGCACACTGATCGCTGGGGCGGACTGGTCGACATCCCCGATCCCGAGGACCCGCACAGCGGGGACGCGCTGGCCTCGGTCCTGAGCGGCCAGGCCGCCTTCGGCGAGGACCAACTCGCGGTGCACGGCTCCAGGGTGCTGGCCAGGAGGCTCGCGCGTGTGTCCCTCGACACCGACACGGCACGCGAGTGGCGGCCCGAGGGCACCGTGCTGGTCACCGGGGGGACCGGCGGACTCGGCGCGCACACCGCACGGTGGCTCGCCGAACAGGGCGCGGAGCACCTCCTCCTGCTCAGCAGAAGGGGGCCGGACGCCCCTGGCGTCGAGGACCTCACCGCCGAACTGCGCGCGGTCGGCGCCGAGGTCACCCTGGTCGCCTGTGACGTCGGTGACCGCGACCGGCTAGCCGAGGTGCTGGACGCCGTACCGGCGCACCTGCCTCTGACAGCGGTCTTCCACACGGCGGCGGAACTCGACGACGCCCCCGTGGCCGATCTCGATCCGGAGGGCATCGCCCGTGTCCTGCGCGCGAAGGCGGATGGAGCCGTGCATCTGCACGAGCTAACGCGAGGGCTGGACCTGTCCGCGTTCGTGATGTTCTCCTCGGTGGGAGCGGTCTTCGGCGTGACCGGGCAGGGCAACTACGCGCCCGCGAACGTCTTCTGTGAGTCCCTCGCCCACCACCGCAGGGCCCTGGGGCTACCCGCGACATCGATCGCGTGGGGCGCCTGGGAAGGTGCCGGGATGGCCGGTCGGGAGGCCGTGGCCGGGCTCCTGCGCAGGCACGGACTGCCCACCATGAAGCCCTCCCTGGCAGTGGAGGGACTGCGCCGGGTCCTGGACCACGACCTCACGGCGTTGGCCGTCGCCGACATCGACTGGCCGCGTTTCCGGCTCGCCTTCACGGCGAACCGTCCCAGCGCGTTGATCACCGACGTCGCCCCGGTCGGCTCCGGCGGCACCACCGCACCCGTTCCCGGAGCGGGCGCCGGGTCCACGTCGGAGCCGGTCGGGGACCTGAGGGCCCGACTGGCCGGGGCCGGGCGCACCGACCGTGTCCGTGCACTCACGGATCAGGTGTGCGACCACGTCGCGGCAGTCCTCGGCTACGGCTCCGGTGACGCCGTCCCGGTGGACCGTGGACTGAAGGACCTGGGCATGGACTCGGTCACCGCCGTGGAGCTGCGCAACCGGCTCACGGTGCTGACCGGAGTCCGCCTCGCCCCGGCCGTCGCCTTCGACCACCCCACCTGTGACGCACTCGCCCGTCACCTTGAGGAACGGGTGTTCGGCAGCGCGGAGCAGATCGTACTGGAGCGTCTTGACGGCCTCGCGACCGCGCTTGACGAGTACGAGGAGACCGACGGTTCACGTGTCGCGGAACGACTGCGCGCCCTTCTGAAGCGCCTGGAACCGGGGGCAGCGGGCCAGACCGGGCGGGACACCGACGGCTCCGAACTGGCGGCGGCCTCGCGAGAGGAGCTCTTCGCGCTCATCGACGAGACCCTGGCCGACTGAGCCCGGCCAGGGTTCCCGGCCCACCGCAGACGAGCCGATGACGGACACCCACCCCACCACAGACCACCCGGCACCAGCGCCGCGAAGCGAATCGGCAAGGCACCACCATGACTGACGACGCACAGGTTCTCGACTACCTCAAACGAGTCACGGCGGACCTTCGCCGCACCCGAGCCGAACTCGACCGACTCCGTGAACGCGACTCCGAGCCCATCGCCGTGGTGGGCATGGGGTGCCGCCTGCCCGGAGGGGTGGACGGACCCGAGGGGCTCTGGGACCTGTTGGACCGGGGAACCGACGCCATCGGAGATTGGCCAGAAGACCGGGGCTGGGACATCGAGGATCTGCGGGGTCGCCCGGGTATGTCCTCCGGAGGTGGGTTCATCCGTGACGTGGCAGGTTTCGACTCCGCCTTCTTCGGTATCTCTCCCCGCGAAGCCGAGGCGATGGATCCGCAGCAGCGGCTCATGCTGGAGGTGACCTGGGAGTCCCTGGAACGCGCGGGGATCGATCCCCACTCCCTGGCCGAGTCGAGCACGGGGGTCTTCACGGGGATCAGCACCACCGACTACGCCCGGGTCACGACCTCGGGCCGTGTCCCCACCCCGGAGGGGGCCGAGGGTTACCTGATGACCGGTACCGCCGCGAGCGTGGCCTCGGGGCGGATCGCCTACACGCTGGGTCTTCGGGGCCCCGCGCTGACGGTGGACACGGCCTGTTCCTCCTCGCTCGCCTCCGTCCTTCTCGCCGTGCGTTCCCTGCGCCGGGGCGAGTGCACGCTGGCCCTGGCCGGGGGCGCGACCGTGATGTCCGGTCCCTCCCTCTTCCTGGAGTCCGCCAAGCAGGGTGTGCTCTCCCATGACGGGCGTTGCAGGGCCTTCGGAGACGGGGCCGACGGAACCGGTTTCGCGGAGGGTGCCGCGTCCCTCGTACTGGAACGGCTCTCGGACGCGGAACGCCACGGTCACCCCGTCCTGGCGGTGATCCGGGGCGGTGCGGTCAACCAGGACGGCGCCTCCAGCGGGCTGACCGCGCCGAGCGGCCCCGCGCAGAGCCGCGTGATCCGGGCCGCGCTCGCCGACGCCGGGGTGGAGCCCGACGACATCGATGTGGTGGAGGCGCACGGCACCGGGACCGAACTGGGCGATCCGATCGAGTCCGACGCCCTCCTGGAGGTGTTCGGCGCACGGCCCGGCCGGGAGCCCCTGTGGCTGGGGTCGGTCAAGTCGAACGTCGGACACACCCAGAGTGCGGCCGGGGCGGTCGGCATCGTCAAGATGGTGCTGGCCCTGAACGGGGAACGGCTACCGAGGACCCTCCACGCCGACCAGCCCACGTCTCTGGTCGACTGGGCTTCCGGCGGGGTCCGACCGCTGACCGAGGCACGGGACTGGCCGCGGGGGGAACGCGTGCGCCGCGCAGGGGTGTCGGCCTTCGGTATCAGCGGTACCAACGTCCACCTCGTCCTGGAGGAGGCCCCGGTACCCGTCTCCGGGCCCGACGACACCGTCCCCGGTGAGACGGAGAACGCACGGCCGCTGGTCGAAGGGAGGACCGCGTGGCTGCTGTCCGCGCGCGACGAATCCGCGCTCCGGGCCCAGGCAGCGCGCCTCGCCGACCGGTTCACCGGCGTCGCGGGTGGCGCCCCGTCACCGGAGAGCATCGCTCGCTCCCTGGCCACCACGCGCGCGCGGTTCGATGAACGCGCGGTCGTCGTCGGTGGCCCGGAGTCCATCGAGCGGGGGCTTCGCGGCCTGGCCGCCGGAGAGGTCGCGGAGGGCACGGTCACCGGAGTGGTTCGGCGGTCCGCTCGCCCAGCACGGCCGGTCTTCGTGTTTCCGGGCCAGGGCGGTCAGTGGGCCGGCATGGGCCGGGACCTGATGGCAGACTCACCGGTCTTCGCGGCCTCCGTGGCCGAGTGCGAGCGTGCCCTGGCCCCCTTGGTCGACTGGTCCCTGTCCTCCGTCCTGCGCGAGGATCCCGGGGCGCCTCCGTTCACAGGAGAGGGCGCCGCCGCCGACGTCCTGCAACCCGCCGTCTGGGCGTTCCTGGTCTCACTGGCACGGATGTGGCGCGCCGCCGGGGTCGAACCCACCGCGGTGGTCGGCCACTCGCAGGGCGAGGTGGCGGCGGCCTGTGTGGCCGGGATCCTCTCGATCGAGGACGGTGCCCGGGTGGTCGTCGCTCGCAGCCGTGCGCTGGCGAAGATCGCGGGTGAGGGCGGCATCGCGGTGGTGGGACTCGCCCCGGACGCCGTCGCGGGCCTGCTCGAGGGGATGGAGGGCCGACTGGTCCTCTCCGGGATCAACGGCCCCACGACGTGCACGGTCGCCGGAACCCCCGAGGCGGTGGACGCCTTCGTGGCGGCTCGGGAGGCGGAGGAGACCTTCGTCCGTCGGCTTCCGATCGACTACGCGTCACATTCCTTCGCCATCGACCGTGTCGAGGAGGAGGTGCGGGCCGCGCTGGCCGAGATCAAGCCTCGGCGGGGCACCGTGCCCTTCCACTCCACCGTCGCTCCCGAGCCGGTGTGGAGGGCGGGGGACGAGCCCCCGGCGTCGCCACTGGACGGAACCTCGCTCGACGCCGACTACTGGTACCGGAACCTTCGCCACGGAGTGCTCCTGGAACCGGTGGTGCGCCGCCTGGCCGAAGCCAGCGAGGCGTTCGTCGAGGTGGGGCCGCATCCGGTGCTGGCCGTGCCGATGCGCGAGACCCTGGAGGCCGTCGGAGCCGGGGACCGTTCCCTCGTACACACCTTGCAAAGGGACCAGGACACCGGAGACCGATTCCTCGCGGCGCTGGCCGAAGCCCACTGCCAGGGGGTGGAGGTCGACTGGCGACGAGTCCTGGGCGGGGGCGGCGGTCATGTCGATCTGCCCACCTACCCCTTCCAGCGTCGCAGGTACTGGTTGAGGGAGCCAGCGCTCTCTGGAGCCCCCTCGGCTGGGGGCCTCAGCTCCGCCGATCACCCCCTGATCGCTGCCTGGACCACGATCGGCACGACCGGGCAGACCCTCTTCACCGGTCGGCTGGACAGCGCGCGCGTCCCCTGGCTGTCCGAGCACACGGTCTCCGGGCGAGCGATCCTGCCCGGGACCGCCACCGTGGAGCTGCTCCTCCGGGTCGGGCGACTGTGCGACCGGCCCGAGATTGCCGAACTCACCCTGACCCACCCGCTGGAAATGGACCCCGACGGGCCGGGTCTCCCGATCCAGGTCGTCGTCGAGCCGTCCGAACTGCGCGGCACCCGGGCGTTCCAACTCCTGTCCTCGGCTGACGGTCGGACGTGGACCTCGCACGCCGAGGGTCTCCTGGGCCCCGCGACCAGGACGCCCGCCCCCGTGCTGGTCCCCCCGGGCGCCGAAACGAGCGAACTCGCGCTCTCCGCCGTCTACCCGCTCTTCGAAGCCCTGGGCCTCCAGTACGGCCCCTCCTTCCGGGGCCTGCGCGAGGTTCGAACCCTCGGTTCCCGTACCTGGGCGGAGGTCGGCCCGGACGCCCTGCCCGCCGACGCCGCCGCCCTGACCGGACCGCACCCGGTGCTGCTGGACTCCGGGCTCCAGTCACTGCTCCTGCAAGAGACGGGCTCGGACGCGTCCCGGCTGCTCATGCCCTTCGAGTGGGGCGGGGTCCGGCGCTACGGGGACCGCGCCCCCGAACGGGTGCGGGTACAGCTCACCCGGACCGGTGACGACACCTACGAGGTCCTGGTCGTCGACCCCGAGGGCGCCCCCGTCCTCAGCGTCGATTCCCTCACGGTCCGGGAAGCGGCGTCGGCGGTCCGCGCAGACCGGGACGCCCTCTTCCACCTGGAGTGGGAGGAGGTCACCGCACCTGATGCGGCCGTGACCGCCGACCCCGGAACCTGGGCCGTGTCCGGCGGTGCCGCTCTGGGCATCGACCGTCGCCCCGAGGACGGGGACGAGGCGCCCGCCGTGGTGGTCGTCGACGAGGGGCGCACAGGGGGCGCCGACCCAGAGAGGACACACGAGCGGTTGCTCGGGACGGCCTCCCTGCGCGGCTGGGTCGAGGACGAGCGCTACACGACCACGAGGTTCGTCGTGCTCACCCGCGGCGCCGTGCGCCTGCCCGGGGACACCGAGCCGTCGATGGATCCGTCCGGAGCGGCGCTGTGGGGACTCGTCGCCACCGCGGAGACCGAGAACCCGGGGCGTTTCCTGTTGTTGGACGCCGATCGGGCCGACGTCGATCTGGTCCGGGCCGCCCTGGCCACGGGAGAACCTCGTCTGGCGGCCCGGGACGGCCGCCTCCACGCACCGCGCCTGGCGCGTAGCCTCACCAAGGCCGACGAGGGTTCCCACCCGCCCGCCCGTAGTCCCGGCTGGCGTCTGGACGCCGACGGGCGGGGCGTCGTTGACGGGCTCACCTACATTCCCGTGCCCGACCGCCCTCTGGCCCCTCACGAGGTGCGGGTGTCGGTCCGCGCCGCCGGACTGAACTTCCGTGACGTCCTGATGACCGTGGGCATGACCCCGGAGCCGGGTGACATCGGCAACGAGGGGTCCGGTGTGGTACTGGAGACCGGATCCGGGGTCAGGGACCTGAGGCCGGGTGACCGCGTGATGGGGCTCTTCCCCGGGGCCTTCGGTCCCCTGGCGGTGGCCGACCACCGGTACCTGGCCAGGGTTCCGGAGAGTTGGGACCACGCGGAGGCGGCCGCCGTCCCCGCCGTCTACCTGACCGCCTACCTCGTGCTCGTCGACGAGGTGAAGCTCCGGGCGGGGGAGACCGTGCTCGTCCACTCCGCCGCCGGGGGCGTCGGCCAGGCGGCACTCGGCCTGGCCCGGCACCTGGGAGCTCGCGTGCTCGCGACGGCCAGCCCCGGGAAGTGGGACCTGCTCAGATCCTCGGGGCTGACCGACGACGAGATCGCCCACTCGCGCGAACCCGGTTTCGAGGAGCGCTTCCGCGCGGCAGCCGGAGGCGTGGACGTGGTCCTGAACTCGCTCACGGGTGACGCGATCACCGCCTCCCTCCGTCTGCTCTCGGAGGGAGGCCGGTTCGTGGAACTGGGGCACAACGAGCTGCTGGGCAGGGACGACGTTCCCGAGGACATCACCTACCTGCACTTCAACGTCATGGAGGTGGGGCCGGAGCGCATCCAGCGGGCCTTCGCGGCACTCCTTCCCCTGTTGGTGGACGGCACCCTGACCCGTGGGCCCCTCACCCGGTACCCGATCGAGGAGGCACCGGAGGCGTTCCAGGTCATGCAACGCGGCCACAACGTCGGCAAGGCGGTACTGGAGCTGTCGACCCGCTTCCGGCCCGGGGGGACCGTCCTGGTCACCGGCGCCATGGGACGTCTCGGCGCCTTGGTCGCCCGGCACCTGGTGCTCCGGCACGGTGTCGAGAACCTGCTCCTCGTCAGCCGCCGGGGCCGGGAGGCCCCGGGCGCCGACGAACTCGTCGCCGAGCTCACGGGTCTCGGGGCGAACGTGCGTGTCGAGGCCTGTGACGTCACCGACGAGGAGCAACTGCGGCTGCTTCTCGACGACGCTCCGATCACCGCCGTCGTGCACACGGCGGCCGTGCTCGACGACTCCACCTTCACTGGTCTGACCAAGGAGTCCCTCGACGTCGTGACGGCTCCCAAGGTCGCGGGCGCCTGGAACCTGCACCGACTCACCGCCGACCTCGACCTGGACGCCTTCGTCCTGTTCTCCTCGGCGGCCGGAGTGCTGGGCAGCGCGGGCCAGGCCGCCTACTCGGCCGCCAACGCGTATCTGGACGCGCTCGCCGAGTACCGGAGGGCGCGGGGCCTGCCCGCGCAGTCCCTGGCGTGGGGGCGCTGGCTGGTGGAGACGCGGGAGTTCGCGGAGATGAACGAGGTCAGCGCGAACCGGATGGCCCGCACCTGGGGTGTCGAGGGGATCGGTGACCGGGAGGGGTGTGCCCTCCTCGACGCCGCCATGGCGACGAACCGTCCCCACCTGGTGCCCTCACCCCTCGACCTGGTCGGACTCCGTGCCCGGGCGGTCACCCAGGGGCCCGTTCCGGCCCTGATGCGCGGGCTGGTCCGCACACCCGACCGAACGGGGCCGGACACCGCACCGTTGGCCGCGGCGTCGCCCGGACCCGGGCGCCGGGCACTGATCACGCGCAGGATCAGGGAACGGGCAGCGGAGATCCTGGGCTACCGCGAGTACGGCGCGCGGCAGGAGTTCCCGGAGTCCGGTTTCGACTCGCTGACCTCGGTGGAGCTGCGCAACCACCTCCAGGACCTCACCGGTCTGCCCCTGCCGGTCACCCTCGTGTTCCAGCACAGCAACCCGGAGGTCCTGGCACGGTACCTGGACCAGGAGATGGGCGAACCGGTCGACGGGGGGGACATCGTCCCGGATCGGGAGAGGCTGGGTCACACGCCCCGGGACACGAGTGTCAGGGACAGTCTGGTGGGTCTGTTCACGGACGCCTGTGTGCGACACCGACCGAAGGAAGCCGTCGGACTCGCCCTGGCCGCCTCGCGCACCCGGACGGTCTTCACCGGTGACTCTCCCCCCGCCACCACCACCCTGGCCACCGGCCCCGAGGAACCCGTCCTGATCTGCCACCCGTCTCTGGTGATGACCTCGGGCCCGCACGAGTTCGCGCGGTTCGCCAGTCGCTGGCAGGGACGCCGCCGCGTCCACGTGGTCTCCGCTCCGGGCTACCTGGAGGGCGAGGACCTCCCCGCCGACCTGGACACCTTCGTGCGGACCCAGGCCGACCAGGTGCTCACCGTCGCCGAGGGGCGCCCGTTCGTCCTGGTCGGACGGTCCTCCGGCGGATGGACGGCGCACGCCGTGGCGGAACGTCTCGCGAGCCGGGGGAGGGCTCCGGAGAAGGTAATCCTGCTCGACTCGGTGGTGCCCGGGGACGACGAACTCCTGCCCATGGTGTCGGAGTTCGTGACCGATCGGGCCCACCAGTTCGAGCTCCTGGACACCCCCCGGCTCACCGCGATGGGGGCCTACCTCGACCTGTTCTCCGGGTGGCGCCCCTCGGAGTGGCGGGGTACGACGGTTCAGGTGCGGCCCACGGAGGCGGTGGTCACCGCCTCCGGTGCCAAGCTCGGACTGGGCTGGGGCTGGCCGACCGGGCACGTCCGGGTCGAGGTGCTGGGCGACCACTTCACCATGATGGAGGAGTGGGCGCCCCACACCGCGGAGGCCGTCGGACGAGTCGTCTCGGAGGGCGGTGCCACGGACTGACCCGGAGTCGCGGACCCCGGGTGGCCGCACGTCCGGTGTGGGCACCCGCTCCGGAACAACTCCGACATCCCGGGCGTTGCCCCTGAGGCGCGCCCGGGACGTCCGCTTCGGCACGGGCACGTGCCGTCCCGATCCGTGCCCGCCGGGAAAACCGGTTGCCAGCCCTTCTAACCTTGAGTACTGATGAGCACCACCACGCCCGCGCCCGCCACGGACCAGCTCCGTTCCCGGTTGCGCGACCTCATGCCCGCCGACCGGCACCGGCTGCGTCGCCGTATCGACGGTCTGGCCAGAATCCGTGACGAGCGCCGCCGTGCCTCCGTGACCTCCCAGATCGCGGGCGACATCGACCGCGCCGAACTCCGTGTGGGCCTGCGCCGTGAGGCCGTCCCCGAGCTCAGCTACCCCGAGGACCTGCCGGTCAGCGCCCGGCGCGAGGACATCGCCGAGGCCATCCGCGACAACCAGGTCGTGATCGTCGCCGGAGAGACCGGTTCCGGCAAGACCACCCAGCTGCCCAAGATCTGCCTGGAGCTGGGGCGCGGCGTCATGGGCACCGTGGGCCACACCCAGCCCCGCCGGCTGGCCGCGCGCACCGTGGCCGAGCGGATCGCCGACGAGATCGGCACACCCCTGGGCGAGACGGTCGGCTACAAGGTCCGGTTCACCGACTCCTCCAACGACAGCACGCTCGTCAAGCTGATGACCGACGGCATCCTGCTCGCGGAGATCCAGCACGACCGCATGCTGCGCCAGTACGACACGCTCATCATCGACGAGGCGCACGAGCGCAGCCTCAACATCGACTTCCTGCTCGGCTACCTCAAACAGCTCCTGCCCAAGCGGCCGGACCTGAAGGTCGTCATCACCTCCGCGACCATCGACCCCGAACGGTTCTCCCGCCACTTCGACGACGCCCCCATCGTGGAGGTCTCCGGGCGCACCTACCCGGTCGAGGTTCGCTACCGGCCCATCTCCGAGGACATCCTCGACCCCGAGGAGAAGAACCCCGGGCCGGGCACCGACAAGGACCAGACCCAGGCCATCCTTGAGGCCGTCGACGAACTCTCCCGCGAGGACCCCGGGGACGTCCTGGTCTTCCTCAGCGGCGAACGGGAGATCCGCGACACCGCCGAGGCCCTCGAGAAGAAGAAGATCCGGGGCTTGGAGGTCCTGCCCCTCTACGCGCGCCTGTCCGTGGCCGAACAGAAACGCGTGTGGTCCCGGCACGGGGGCCGCCGCGTCGTCCTGGCCACCAACGTCGCCGAGACCTCGCTCACGGTCCCCGGCATCAAGTACGTCATCGACCCCGGCACCGCGCGCATCTCCCGGTACTCCCACCGCACCAAGGTGCAGCGCCTGCCCATCGAGGCCGTCTCCCAGGCTTCCGCCAACCAGCGCAAGGGCCGCTGCGGCCGTGTGTCCGAGGGCATCTGCATCCGCCTGTACTCCGAGGAGGACTTCCTCTCCCGCCCGGAGTACACCGACCCGGAGATCCTGCGCACCAACCTCGCCTCGGTCATCCTCCAGATGGCCGCACTGGGCCTGGGCGACGTCGCCGCGTTCCCGTTCGTGGACGGCCCCGACCACCGGCAGATCAAGGACGGCGTCAACCTGCTGTCCGAGCTCGGCGCCCTCCAACCCGAGAACGCGGGCGAACCGAACCGGCAGCGCCGCCTGACCGCGATCGGCCGCCGTCTCGCCCAGCTGCCCATCGACCCCCGCCTGGGCCGTATGGTCCTGGAGGCCGAGAAGCGCGACTGCCTGGCCGAGGTCATGGTCATCACTTCGGCCCTGTCCATCCAGGACCCGCGCGAACGCCCCACTGAGAAACAGCAGCAGGCCCAGCAGGCCCACGCCCGGTTCACTGACAAGGAATCGGACTTCCTGGCCTTCCTCAACCTGTGGAACCACCTGCGCGACAGGCAGCAGGAGCTGTCCGGCAACCAGTTCCGCCGGATGTGCCGGGAGGAGTTCCTCAACTACCTGCGGGTGCGCGAGTGGCAGGACATCCACGGCCAGCTCAAGCAGGTCCTGCGCACGATGGACATCGAGGTCCCGCCGCTGCGCGAGGAGGCCGCCGACCCGCGCTCCGTGCACATGTCGCTGCTGGCCGGACTGCTCTCGCACGTCGGCCTCAAGGACCCGGACAAGCACGAGTACCTGGGCGGCCGGGGGGCGCGGTTCGCGATCTTCCCCGGCTCCGCGCTGTTCAAGAAGCAGCCCCGCTTCGTGATGGTCGGCGAACTCGTGGAGACCTCCAAGCTCTGGGGGCGCATGGTCGCCCGCATCGAGCCGGAGTGGGCCGAGGAGCTCGGCGCCGACATCGTCAAGCGCGGCTACAGCGAACCGCACTGGGAGCGCAAGCGCGGCGCCGTCATGGCCTACGAGCGCGTCACCCTCTACGGGGTGCCCATCGTCGTCCAGCGCAAGGTGTCCTACGGAAGCATCGACCCGCAACTCTCCCGGGAGCTGTTCATCCGCCGCGCCCTCGTCGAGGGCGACTGGGAGACCCGGCACCAGTTCTTCCATGACAACCGCAGACTCCTGGACGAGGTCGAGGACCTGGAGCACCGCGCCCGCCGCCGCGACATCGTGGTGGACGACGACACGCTCTTCGACTTCTACGACCGCCGGGTGGCGGACAGCGCCGTCTCCGCCGCCCACTTCGACTCCTGGTGGAAGAAGGCCCGACGCACCGAGCCCGCGCTCCTCGACTTCACCCGTGAGGAGCTGATCAACGAAGGCGTGGACGGGGTCAGTGAGGACGACTACCCCGACGTGTGGCGCCAGGGCGCGTTCGTCTTCCCGCTCACCTACCAGTTCGAGCCGGGCAGCGACTCCGACGGCGTCACAGCGCACGTCCCGGTGAAGTTCCTCAACCAGGTCGAGAACACCGGCTTCGACTGGCAGATCCCCGGCCTGAGGGACGAACTCATCACCGCGATGATCCGTTCGCTGCCCAAGCCGCTGCGCCGCAACTTCGTCCCCGTGCCCGACAACGCGGCCCGCGCCAGAGGGGGGCTCACCCCCTACGAGGGCTCCCTCACCGAGGCGCTGGCCGCCGAACTCACCGTGATGGCCCACGGCGAGCGGATCCGCCCGGAGGACTTCCAGCTGGACCGGGTCCCCGACCACCTGCGCATCACCTTCCGCGCAGTGGACGACCGCAAACGCACCCTGGCCGAGTCCAAGGACCTCGAACAGCTGCGCGCCAAGCTCAAGCCCCGCCTGCGCGAGGCGATCGCCACCGAGGCCAAGGGCGTGGAGAGGAAGGGGATCACCTCCTGGGACTTCGGTCCGCTGGAGCAGACCCTGGAACGCAAGGCCCTGGGCCCGAAGGTCAAAGGCTATCCCGCCCTGGTCGACGAGGGCGAGAGCGTGGCCGTGCGCATCTTCGACACCCGGCCCGAGCAGCGCTCCGCCATGCGCGCGGGCACCCGGCGCCTGCTCATGCTCACCCTCCCGTCCCCGGCGACGGCGGTGAGCAAGGGCCTGAACAACCCGGACAAGCTCGCCCTGGCGGACAACCCGCACGGGTCGATCCGCAAGATGCTGGAGGACGCCGAGGCCGCCGCCGTCGACCACCTGCTCACCCGTGAGGGCGGGCCGGTGTGGAACGCCGACGACTTCGCCCGGCTCGCCGACCGCGTGCGAGCCGACCTCGGCGACACCCTCGCCGAGATCCTCGGCAGGACCGCCCGCATCCTCGTGCTGTGGCGCAAGGTCAGCAAGAAGGTGAAGGGCACCACGTCCCTCGCGGTCCTGCCGTCCCTCAACGACGTCCAGGGACAGTTGGGCGACCTCGTCGGCGACGGGTTCGTCACCCGCACGGGGCTGGCCCGCCTGGACGACGTGCACCGGTACCTGCGCGGCATCGAGTACCGGCTGGGCAAGCTCCCGGAGAACCCGCGCCGTGACCAGGTCAACATGTCCAAGGTCGAGCAGATGCGTCAGGCTGTCGCCAGGATCCGGGGGGCTCTCCCCGCCGGTCGGGCCGACGACCCGGACGTGGTGGAGCTGCGCTGGATGCTGGAGGAGTACCGGGTCAGCCTCTTCGCCCAGGAACTGCGCACCGCCTACCCGGTCTCGGACAAACGCATCATGAAGGCGATCGAGGCCGTCAAGGACGCGGGCAGGCGGCCCTAGGAAGGGGACGGGCTCCCCCGGAGTCGGCCCTACCAGGGGCCGGGCCCGGCGGGGGCCCGCCTCCCTGCCTTGGCGCCGAAGTAGTCCCCGCCCTTGCGCAGGGCGTCGTCGGTGCCCCAGGACTCCTCCGCGCCGACCCGGCGCAGGTGGGGGATGTGCTTGCGGCAGTGGATGTAGGCCTCCTCCACCTGCACCATCATCCACATCTGCGCCCGTTGGCCCGGCATCTGCGGCAGGGGCAGGTCCGGGACGTGCGGGCGCAGGGTCTCGTCCTCCATGATCTTCACCCGGCCGTTCACGTGCAGGCCGATCCGGTCCCGCTCGAAGTCGAGGAACATCAGGCCGACGTGCGGGTTCTCCAGGATGTTGCCCGCGCTGGCGAACACGCCGTTGCCCCGGTACTCCGGGTAGACCAGGGTCCGGTCGTCGATGACGTGCACGAACCCGGGCGGCCCGGCCCGGAAGCTGGAGTCGCACTCGCCCCGGGCGTCCGCCGTGGCGACGAACAGCATCTCCTGCCGGGCGATGAAGTCCTTCATGAGCGGGTTCAGGTGGTCCAGCATCTGGTCACTGTAGAAGCGGTCGGCCCGCTCGGCGGTGCCCATGACCGCCTGCACGTGGCGTTCTCCCTCGGTCCCGGGCGTACGGTTCTGATGACTCTGACTCATGAACGGAGGCTTTCGACGGGGTGAGAGGAGGGGAGGGTGAGGTGGAACCGCGTCAGCGCCGTCGGTGGGACGCCTGCGCGGGGTTCGGGGCCTCTTCGGCCCCGGCGATCATGTTCGCGGTGATCCACTGGTAGACGAGCACCCAGGCCGAACTCATCGAGGACGACCAGGTGGGGGAGACCTCGCTGACCGCGCGGACCAGGGCACGGCCCACGTGCGGGTAGTGCTCGGGCAGCACGCCGAGTTCGATGCGGTGAGAACGCCCCAGGCGGCGCAGGTAGTGGGCGACCTCGTCGGGGCTGTCGAGATGTCGCACCACGGACAGCAGGGCGTCCGCCATGCGCTGTTGCTGGGGCTTGATGTCCTCGGAGAACATGCCCCGCACCTCGGGGACCATCGAGAAGAGGTTCTCGTAGAAGGACCGGGCCAGACGTGTGGAGCCCTCGGGGATGTCCACACAGGACTGGCGGACCAGTTCGATGATCTCCTGGTCGGGCAACGGCACTTCGGACAGGGAGCGAAGGGTCAAGACGGGTCCAGACTTCCGGTGAGCGGGGAACCACGGAACGCGATGGGTGATCCGTGTACCGAGGGTCGGGTTCCTCTGGCTGTGGGTCTTCGTCCGCGGGGGGCACTCGATCCCGCGGGCAGCGCCGAAACGGTTTCCGTTCGCGGCCTCGCCGAGGCCCGGAACCCGGAGACGAACAGGGCAGGTCGGAATGAGGGGGACCTGACCACCGTTAATCGGGCTGTCGAGGAGGAACTGTAACAGAAGGGCTACGTGAGTCAGAGGTTTCTCTTGGTAACCACCGTTGGGAGGGGCCCCGGGGCCGGCCCGCGCGTCCTTTCCCACCGACGACGGGGGCGGTAGCATTCCCGCCGTGGTCTGGACCACGATCCTGCCCGAGGCGACGGAAACGAGACATCCTGTGGACACACCACGACGGCTCCTGCTCGTGGGGACCTACACCCCCGACTCCGACCCGCCCGGCAAGGGGGAGGGCGTCCACCGTGTCTGGTTCGACCCCGAGACCGGAGAACTGACCCCGGACGGCGTCGCCGCCCGCACCACCGGACCCTCGTTCCTCGCCTTCCGGCCGGACCCTCCCACGGTGTACGCGGTCAACGAGCGGGCCGAAGGCTCACTCACCGCCTTCCGGGTGCACGGCGACGCCACACTCACCGAACTCGGCTCCGCGCCCACCGGCGGAGGCTCGCCCTGCCACGTCCGCTACCTGGGCCCCGAACGGGTGGCCGTGGCCAACTACGCCAACGGCGTGGTGACCATCCAGCCCACCGGTGTCGACGGCGCGCCCACCGAACCCCGCCGCGAACTCGCCCACCGCGGCCACGGGCCGGTCTCCGACCGCCAGGAGGGGCCGCACGCGCACAGCACCGCCGTGGTCCTCGACTCCCACGATCCCCGCCTGCGCTACCTGCTCGCCGCGGACCTCGGCACGGACGAACTGCGCGTGTACCACTACGCCACCCCGCTCAACGAGGAGAACCAGGGCCCGGCCCCCGCCATCGACGAGGGTCTCCTCGGCACCGTCCGCCTGCCCTCCGGAACGGGCCCCCGGCACATGGCCGTCAACGGCCGCCACGTCTACGTCACCGGCGAACTGGACTCCCGGGTGCACGTCGTGCGCTGGAACCCGCGCAACGGCACCGGAGAGCACCTGGGGTCCGTCCCCGCCGTCGGTGACCCCCTTCCCGACAACTTCCCGGCCGAGATCGCGCTCCACCGGCTCAAGGTCGAGGGCCGTGAGATCGCCGACGGTGACGCCCTGCCGATGACCACCACCTACGAGGGGCGCGTCTACGTGTCCAACCGCGGCGCGGACGCCGTCTCGACCTTCGCCGTCCGCGACGAGGGCGCCCGCCTGGAACACCTGGCCGACACCCCCGTGGGCGCCTGGCCCCGCCACTTCACCGTGGTCCGGGGCCACAACGGACAGCCCGACCACCTGGTCGTGGCCGCCCAGAACGGGGACTCCCTGATGTCGCTGCTCATCGATCCCGACACCGGAATCCCCACCGACACCGGCCACCGCCTGGACGTCCCGGTCCCCGTCTGCGTGCTGCCGGTGCCCATCAAGCGCATCCGACGCGCCGAGACCGCCCAGGCCTGACTCCGGAGAGGGATCGCGGGGAGAGCCAGGGGCCCGGACCACTCACTGTGACCGGGGTCCTAGGCGAACCCCTACAACACCCGCGCCGAGCTTCTGTGCGCCCCGCCCCCTGCCGGTCGACCCCGCATAACGGACAATGGACGGTGACCCGATCCCGACTCCTCCCCGAAGGTGACCACGCATGCCCACCACCGTGACGGCCCACGTCCGCTACCGGGGACTCACCGCGCGCGACCTCGCACTCGTCGCCGTGTTCGCCGCGCTGATCGCCGCGCTCAGCGTCACCGTCGCCATCCCCGTCGGGCCGGTGCCGATCACCCTCCAGACCCTGGGAATCATGCTCGCCCCCAGCCTCCTCGGGTGGAAGCGCGGCAGCCTGGCGATCACGGCCTTCCTGGCGCTCGGACTGGCGGGGCTCCCGCTCTTCGCGGGCGGACGCGGCGGGCTCTCCGTCCTGGCCGGGCCCTCGGCCGGGTTCATCGTGAGCTGGATCTTCGCCGCGCTCGTCATCGGCTTCCTCACCGACCGCATGGTGGCGCACGGGAAGTACGGCTTCCTGCGGGGTCTGCTCATCAACCTGCTGGGCGGGGTCGTCGTCATCTACGCGATCGGCGTCCCCTGGATGGCGGTGGTCCTCGGGGACGGCGTCCTCGCCGGGGCCCTGTCCATGGCGGTCTTCCTTCCGGGCGACATCGTCAAGGCCGTGGCGACCGCGGCGATCACCAGCGCCGTCTTCCGCGCCTACCCGATCCCCCCGGCGGGCCGCCCGGTCATCGACGAGCGGGTCTCCCCGGAGAACGACTGATGCTGCGCCTCGAAGGGGTCTCACACTCCTACGACGGCCGCGCGGTGCTGCGGGACGTCGACCTCGACCTGAGCGAGCACCGCATCGGCGTGATCGGGGCCAACGGATCGGGCAAGTCCACCCTGGCCCGCACCCTGAACGGCCTGGTGCTGCCGGACGCGGGCAGGGTCTCGCTGGGGGAGTGGGACACCCGGCGGCACGCCGGGCAGGTCCGGCGCAGGGTCGGCTTCGTCTTCTCCGACGCCGCCAACCAGATCATCATGCCGACCGTTGCCGAGGACGTGGAGATCGGACTGCGCTCCCTGAAGCTGGGCAGGGAGGAGACCGCCCGCCGCGTGGACGAGGCCCTGGAGCGGTACGGGCTCAGTGACCACCGCGACCACCCCGGGCACCTGCTCTCCGGAGGCCAGAAGCAGCTCCTCGCGCTGGCCTCGGTGCTGGTGACCGGGCCCGAGATCCTGGTCTGCGACGAACCCACCACCCTGCTCGACCTGCGCAACACCCGCATGGTGCACCGCACCCTGGCCGGGCTCGATCAAAGGGTCGTCCTGTTCACCCACGACCTCGACCTGCTCTCCGGCTTCGACCGGGTCCTGGTCATGGCCGGGGGCCGGGTGGCGTTCGACGGAGTCCCCGGGGACGCGGTGTCCTTCTACACCAAGCTCATGGACCAGGCGGACGGCGCCACGTGAGCGCGATCGGCCTGTACGTGCCCGGCACGGGCCCGCTGCACCGGGTGCCCGCCGGGCCCAAACTCCTGGGCCTGCTCGTGGCCGGCGCGGCGCTGCTGGTCGCCGCCGGCCCCTGGGTGTCCCTGGGGGCCCTCGCGGCGAGCCTCGTGGCGTACCCGCTCGTCGGCCTGCACCCGCGCCGGGCCCTGGGGGTCCTGCGGGCGCTGTGGCCGTTCCTCCTGGCCATCGGGGCGTTCCAGGTGTTGTTCGGCGCCTGGGAGGAGGGGCTCCGTCTCTGCTCCCAGCTCGCCGCCCTGGTGCTGCTGGCCAACGCCGTCACCCTCACGACCCGTGTGCGGGAGATGCTGGACCTCTTCGAACGCCTCGCCCGTCCGCTGCGCCACGTAGGGGTGAACCCCGACCGGGTCGCCCTGGTGCTCGCGCTGACCGTGCGGTCGATCCCGATGGTCGCCACCGCCTGGCGCGCCGCGCGGGAGGGGTACCGCGCACGCGGTCTGACCGGGCGGCCGCACCTGCTGGTGGTGCCGGTGATCGTCCAACTGCTCCGGATGGCCGACGCCACCGGTGAGGCGTTGGTGGCCCGGGGGATCGACGAGGACACCCGCGTGGGAACGGACTGACCCGCCGGTACCGATTCGGCATCGAACGGGTGATTCGCGCTGGTTGTCCGGGGACAATGGCCGCCAGACCCCCTCAACGGTGCAACCGGTGATCGTGTGCCCCGGCCTCCCTCCGCCGATCGACGAGTCCGGTCCGTCGCGACCGCCGTCCTCGTCGCCCTTCTGGTGGCCACCTCCCTGCCCGGTGCGCTCCCCGGGATCGACGCCGTGCCCCACGGAGACGCGCGGATCGCCCAACACGCCGCCCCGCCCCGGCAGTCGCCCACCGCCGCGCTGGGAGGCACGGCCCTTCCCCCGGACGAGCGGGCCGCCCTGACCGAACGCGTCGAGGCCCTCGACGCCCGGCACGCGGCCGGGTTCGGGATCGCGGTCCAGGACCTGCGAACCGGCACCACCTTCAGCCATCACGCGCACCAGCGGTTCCCCACCGCGAGCGTCGCCAAGCTGACCGTCATCACCATGCTCCTCATGAGCGCTGAGGAGGAGGGCCGCGCACTCACCGAGGACGAGCGCGATCGGGCCGAACGGATGATCAGGTACAGCGACAACTCGGTCACCGACGCCCTCTACTCCCGGCTCGGCTTCACCGACGGGTTCCGCCGTCACTCAAGGCGCCTCGGGTTCACCGGCACGGAACCCGACGCGGGTGGGAGCTGGGGCGCCACGACGACCACCGCCGCCGACCAGGTCCGCCTGCTGCGCGCCCTGTACAGCGACGAGGGGCCGCTCTCCGAGGACGACCGCGCTCACGTCCGCGGGCTCATGGAGTCGGTCGTCCCCGAACAGGCCTGGGGGGTCACCGCGGTCGCCGCCCCAGGGGACACCGTGGGGGTGAAGAACGGCTGGACTCCGAACGAGTCCGACGGCGGCGCGTGGATCATCAACAGCGTCGGATACGTCCGCGGCCCCGACCACGAGTACCTGGTCGCGGTCCTGTCCGAAGGACACCCCGGCTACGCCCCGGGCATCGAACTCGTCGAGGAACTGGTCACCGAGGTCACCGACGCCATCGAGGCCACGCCCGGCCCCCGCGACGACCTCCTCCTGGCCACCGGCCCGTCACTCGGGACGTGACGCGGCGGTCGGCGCCCGGTACCCCGGCCCTCCGACAAAGAACGCGGACCACGGTGCGTGGAGGGGGTCCGACCAGCGCGTTGTGTAAGGGTGAGTGGACAAGGGGTAACGAACCACGGGGCCACCACGGGGGAGACGGCGGAACATGGACAGCTACGGGGTGCAGCTCGGCTTGGTTCTGGCCCTGGTCCTGGTCAACGCCCTGTTCTCAGGCAGTGAGATCGCACTGATCACCCTGCGCGAGGGTCAGGTCAAGCACCTGGCGGCACGCGGAGCGGGCGGCAGGGCCGTGGCCCGCCTGGCCGGGGACCCCAACCGCTACCTCGCCACCATCCAGATCGGCATCACCCTCGCCGGGTTCCTCGCCTCCGCCACCGCCGCCGTGTCCCTGGCGCGTCCGCTCGTCGAACCCCTGGGCTTCCTCGGTGCCGCCGCGGCCCCGGTGTCGGTCGTCCTCGTCACGGTCGTCCTGACGTTCGTGACGCTCGTGCTGGGAGAGCTCGCGCCCAAACGCGTCGCGATGCAGCGCGCCGAGACCTGGGCCCTGGCCGTCTCCCGCCCCCTGGACCTGATGGCCACGCTGTCCCGTCCGGTCGTGTGGCTGCTGAGCGCGTCCACCGACCTGCTGGTGAGACTGACCGGCGGTGACCCCGCGGCCGCCAGGGAGGAGATCCCGGAGGAGGAACTGCGGGACATGCTCGCCTCCCAGCGCGGCATCACCCAGGAACAGCGCACCATCATCACGGGCGCGTTCGAGATCGACGACCGGAGGCTACGCCAGGTGGTCGTGCCGCGCGGGGAGGTGTTCACCGTCCCCGCAGGGACGCCGACCGACGACGCCCTGCGGATGCTCGCCGAGCACGGGCACTCCAGGGCGCCGGTGGTGGCCGAGGGCGACCTCGACGAGGTCCTCGGCGTGGTGCACTGGTCCGACCTCGTTCGAGGGGCGGGAAGCGTCCGTGAGGTCGCTCGGGAACCGATGCTGCTCCCGGACTCCCTAATGGTGTCCCTGGCCCTCGAACGGATGACCGAGGAACGCGCGCAGCTCGCCGTGGTGGTCAACGAGATGGGCTGGATCGAGGGGATCGTCAGCCTGGAGGACCTGCTGGAGGAGATCGTCGGGGAGATCTACGACGAGACCGACACCGACGTCCGCGTCGTCCGGCGGCACGAGGACGGGTCGATGACGCTGCCGGGGACCTACCCGGTGCACGACCTGTCCGACCTCGACCTGGACCTCCCGGACCCGCCGGAGGGCGACTACGTCACCGTGGCCGGGCTGATCCTCGCCGTGCTGGAACACATCCCCCAGAGGGCGGGGGAACGGGTGGACTTCGGCGGCTGGACGGCCGAGGTGGCGGAGACCAACGGCAGGACCATCACCGAGGTGCTCGTGCGCCCGAAGCCGGAGGAGCCGCCCTCCTAGCGCGCCGGCGCCGGGATCGGATGGCCGGTTCCGGCCACGTGAATCACGGAGGGCGGGCGCCCCGCCGCCAGGGGACGCCCGCCCTGTGGCCGGGGCCGGTCAGTCGAGGGGGCCACCCGCGACGTACAGGACCTGGCCGGACACGAACCCGGCGTCCTCGCCGGTGAAGAACGCGACGGCGTTGGCGATGTCCTCCGGGTAGCCGACCCGCTGGACCGGGATCTCGGCCGACTTGAAGGCCTTCATGTCGTCGTAGTCGATACCGATCCGCTCCGCGGTGGCGCGGGTCATCGCGGTCTCGACGAACCCGGGGGCGACCGCGTTGCAGGTGACACCGAACTTGCCCAGCTCGACGGCGAGGGTCTTGGTGAAGCCTTGGAGCCCCGCCTTGGCCGCCGAGTAGTTGGCCTGGCCCCGGTTACCCAGCGCGGAGGAACTGGACAGGTTGACGATCCGGCCCCACTTGGCGGCGGTCATGTGCGCCTGTGCGGCCCTGCTCATCAGGAACGATCCGCGCAGGTGCACGCCGAGGACCGTGTCCCAGTCGTCGGCGGACATCCTGAACAGCAGGTTGTCGCGGAGCACGCCCGCGTTGTTGACCAGGATCGCGGGCGGGCCGAGCCGTTCGGCGACGGTGTCGACCGCCGAGGCGACCTGGTCCTCGTCGGAAACGTCGCAGCCCACCGCGACGGCCGTGCCACCGGCGTCCGTGATCCGGTCCGCGACCTCCCGGGCGTCGGACTCCCTGAGGTCCAGCACCGCGACGGTTCGGCCCTCACGGGCCAGACGCTGGGCGGTCGCGGCCCCGATACCACGGGCCGCACCGGTAACGATCGCCACACGAGGCGTTGGGGACATGGTGTTACCTCCGTAATTCGTGTGCTGGGCGCTGGGGAATCCTATCCACATGCCTACCGGTCGGTACGTCCCCGGGTGGTGGTTGCGCCGCACTTGCGAAACACCTGGGTAGCGCTTCCGCGGCAGCTCCTCGATACCTCCCACCTGCGCACCGGCAATCCATTCGGGTTCGTGTCCGCGTTTGCCTGCACTTTGTCGGGGTGTGGCCTACGATTGCCTCCAACGCCGAGATGCACGTGCATTCGGGTCGTGCACCGGCACGGGCCTCCCCTTTCGTCGGCGGCCCGGCGCGAAGCGTCAGTGAGGAGTTGAAGGGCATGGAGTGTGCGGAGGTGGTGGCGAAGCCGGCCGGCGCCTGGTGGCTCAGGGTCCTGACCCATGGTTCGCGTCGTTGGAACACCCCGGTCTGCGGTGACCGGCACGACGCCGTCACGTGGACCTTCGAACCCCGTCCCCGGGCGGTGGCCGCCGCGCGCGAGATTTCCGCGGCCCTCCTCCTCGAATGGCGGATGGAGTACTTGTCAGGTGATGTGGCGGTGGTCGTTTCCGAATTGGTCACCAATGCGGTACGCCACGGGGGACCTCTGGCCTTGACCAGGCAGGGCGAAGCCGGTATTCAGCTGTCCCTGATGCGCAGCGGCGGTGAATTCATCTGCGCCGTTCGGGACGGCGGAGATCGCCTGCCCCACAGAAGGGAAGCGGAGCCGAGCATGGAGGGTGGCAGAGGGCTTGCCCTGGTGAGCGCTTTCGCGCGAGAGTGGGGAGTGATTCCCACGCCGCCCGGCGGAAAGTTCGTTTGGGCGCAATTCGTGTGAGTCGATGACACGGGCCCCCGGTTCTCGGGGGCCGACCGCTTGGTGGCCCCCGGAGGGTCTCCACCCAGCGATCCGACGTGTCGGAGGCGTAGACGGGACCGATCCGTGGGCGGCGCGGGACGCGGGCTATATCGTGTACGTGTAGTGTCCGGACCGCCCGGCAAAGGGGTTCGGTCCACCCGATACCCTTGTTCGGAGAATGACAGAGAGGCGGCGAAGGTGGATATCGCTCAATTGCGTCAGGGGAGTGGACCCACCGTGCGTCGCATGCTCCTCGGGCACCAGCTGAGGAAGCATCGGGAGCGCAGCGGCCTCACGCGTGAGGCGGCCGGTGAGAAGATTCGCGCCTCCGCCTCCAAGATCAGCTGCATGGAACTCGGCCGGGTCGGATTCAAGACCCGTGATATCGAGGACCTCCTGAAGTTGTACGGCGTCACGGACCGCAAGCTGCTCAAGCAATTCCGGGAACTGGCCGCCGAATCCAACAAGCCCGGTTGGTGGAAGGAGTACGGCGACGCCCTCCACAAGTGGTTCATCCGCTACGTGGGCTTCGAGGAGGCCGCCGACCAGATCCGGATCTACGAGTCCCAGTTCGTGCCCGGCCTGCTCCAGACCGAGGAGTACGCCCGCGAGATCATCTCCGGCGGCGTCGACACGGACATGGTGACCGAGCAGCGCATCCAGGCCAGACTCACCAGACAGAAGCACCTGGAAGCCGGGAAGAAGATGTGGATCATCCTCGACGAGGCGGCCGTGCGCCGTCCCATCGGGGGCAGGGAGCGCGGCCCGGCGATCATGGGCGGCCAGCTCCGTCACCTGATCCACCTCTGCGAGAACCACGAGAACGTCACCCTCCAGATCATCCCCTTCGAGGTGGGTGCGCACGCGGCGGAGGCCGGTTCCTTCACGCTGCTGCGCTACTCCGAGTTCGAACTCTCCGACATCGTCTACCTCGAACAGCTCACCGACGGCGAGGTCATCGACAAGCCCGCCACGGTGGAGGCCTACACCAAGGCCATGACGCGGCTCAGCGTCTCCGCCGCCACCCCCGACGAGACCCTCTCCTTCCTCAAGGACATGTTGAAGGACCTCGAAGGCAACTGACACCGGTACCGAGGCCGCCCCCCCGCCCGGCCGGTCCACACACGCGTGAAGGGCTCCGTCCGTTCGGACGGAGCCCTTCGGTGTTCGTGGAGCCCCTGCGGCCTGGGAGAGAGCAAGGGTGAGGCATACCAGGCCGTTGCTGACGCACCGCCCCGGGGTGCGCCGGTCAGGAGTCGGGGAACACGCCCTAGCCGAGCAGATTGTCGAAGTCGCCGTCCTTGGCGCCCAGGATGAGGCAGTCGATCTCCTCCTGGGTGTAGACCAGGGCCGGTCCGGTCGGGAAGCGCGAGTTGCGCATGGCGATCGAACCGTCGTTGAGGCGGGCCATCTCGACGCAGGCGCCCTGTGAGTTGCTGCGCTTGGCCTTCTGCCAGGAGGCCTCGGTCAGCTCGGTCGCGCGGATGCCGTTGTGTGCGGTCATGTTCGTCTAGCTCCTTGGTCTCTCTGAGGGGATGTGCGTACCGATGCACTGACAGATGCACGTGCATCAGCACTGACACTCTTCCGAGCATAGCGTGACCATCGCCACTTGTCCGGAGCTTTGTGAGGATGTAAGCGCCATGTAATCGGGATGCCTTTCGGTATCCGATCAAGCCCATTTCGATGCAGGTCAGGCCCTTTGTGACGATCGCGGAACCGTTATTGGAAAGGGCGCCCCGCATTGAATGTCCTGTGGTAGCAAAAGGCCCCGCCGGTATCCGACGGGGCCTCGTTGGGGGGTGCGCCCCCTCGACTCACTCGCAGGAGAGTGCGGCGGTCAACGCGTCCAGGTTGCCGAGCATGATCGACGGGTAGTCGTCGCCGGGCGACCGGTCGGTGACGCCCTCCAGCGGGTCGAGCACCTCCACCCGAGCGCCGGTCTCGGCGGCGATGGTGTCAGCGGTGGCGGCGGGCATCAGCGGTTCGGTGAAGATCGTCGTGATGTCGCGCTCCCTGACGACGTCCGTGATCGCGGCGATCTGGGCGGGGGAGGGCTCGGTCTCGGGGTCCACCCCACTGACCCCGATCTGCTCCAGGTCGTACTGTTCGGTCAGGTAGGTGAAGGCGGTGTGGCCGACCACCACCTCGCGGTGCTCGCAGGTGGCCAGGCCGTCCTCGTAGGCATCGCCGATGGTGGAGAGTTCGCCGACGACGCGCTCGGCCCCCTCCTGGTAGCGGTCGGCTCCCTCGGGGTCGATCTCGCCCATCCGCTGGGCCAGGGCCTCGGCGGACTCCTTCATGAGGTCCACGTCCAGCCAGAAGTGCGGGTCGAGGTCGCCGTGGTCGTGACCGTCGTCCTCGGCGTGCCCCCCGTCCTCCTCCTCGTGCCCATGGTCGTGATCGTGATCGTGGTCGTGTTCGTCCTCCGCGTGTTCGTCCTCCGCGTGGTCGTCTGCGCCAGCGGCCGGGCGGAGCTCGACGATGTCGGCCACGTCGAGAGCGGCCCCCTCGGCCTCCTGGTTGACCGCCTCGTCCACCGCGGGCTGGAGTCCCTGGACGTAGAAGGCGATGTCGGCCTCACTGACCTCGGCGATCTGTCGGCCGGTCAGCTCGAGGTCGTGCGGTTCGGTGCCCGGCTCCGTGAGCTGGACGACGGCGACGCCGTCGCCACCGATCTCCTGCGCCAGCCACTCCAGCGGATACACGCCGGTGACCACGGTCAGGTCCGCGTCGGCGGGGGAGACGCCGTCCTCGTCGGTCCCGCCTCCGCCGGTTCCGCACCCGGTGACGAACAGGAGTGTGGTGGCGCCGAGGGCGGCGGCGCGCGCGATGGGAGTTCTCATGGACCCATCATCGGGACAATGAAAACGGTTGTCAATTTGTCGGCCTTGTCGGGAAGCTCCCTGGCCTGCCACAACCCCGTTCAGGTGCTCTCCGCGAACCGCTCCACGTCGTCGGTGCGCCCGGCCACGACGATCACGTCACCCTTGTGGAGGACGGTCTCCTGGGTCGCGTAGGTGAAGGACGCCCCCACCCGCTTCACCGACACCACGGTGATCCCGAACTGCTGGCGTACCCGTGTCTCCCGCAGCGTCCTGCCCAGCAGCGACTTCGGCGCCCGGGTCTTGCCCAGCGCGAAGCCCGAGTCCAGGACCACGTAGTCCAGCATCCGGCCGGACAGCAGGTGCGCCACCCGCTCGCCCATGTCGTGCTCGGGCAGTACCACGTGGTCCGCGCCGACCTGCTCCAGGATGCGCCCGTGCCTGCGGTTGGTCGCCTTCGCCCAGATCGAGGGCACACCCATGTCCACCAGCAGGGACGTGGCCAGGATGCTCTCCTCCAGGTGGCTGCCGATCGCCACCACCGCCCGCGCGTACTGGGCCGCGCCGATCTGTCGCAGCGCCTCCTCGTCGGTGACGTCGGCGACCACCGTGTGGGTGAGCGCGTCGGCGTAGGTCTGCACCAGGCGGGGGTTGGAATCCAGGCCGAGCACCTCCCAGCCGCGGTTGACCAGTTCCAGCGCGAGCGAGCTCCCGAACCGGCCGAGGCCGATGACCAGCACGCGCTTGTCGTCTGGTCTGTCTCGGTGTGGCATGTTCTCTCTCCTCCGGGGAAGTACCGATGGGATCCCGTGCTCAACCGATGATGGGCCGGGCCTCGGCGAGTTCGTAGCGGCGGTGCCGGTCGCGGAAGGCCAGGGCCGTCACGAAGGTGACCGGCCCGATCCGTCCGGCCACCATCAGCACCGCCATCAGGTACTGGTTCCAGGGCGCGAGATCGGGGGTGATCCCGGTGGAGAGCCCCACCACGCCGAACGCCGACACCACCTCGAAGAGCACCTCCAGGAGGGAGTACCGGGTGGCGTACAGCATGACCAACGTGCTGGCCGCGACCACCGTCGCGGACAGGAAGACCAGGCTCAGGGCCTGGCGGATCACGTCGTAGGGAAGCTGACGACCGAAGACGTGCACGCGGTCGTGCGCGCGGACCTCGGCCAGCACCACCAGGAAGATGACCGCGAGGGTGGCGACCTTGATCCCGCCCGCCGTCCCGGCGCTGCCGTTGCCGACGAACATCAGCATGATGGTCAGCAGCAGGGTGGAGTCCTGCATCTCGCCGGTGGGCACGGAGTTCAGGCCGCCGCTGCGCGGCATCACCCCGGCGAAGACGCCGTCGGTGACCCTGGCCCACCAGTGCAGCTGCCCCAGGGTGTTGGGGTTGTTCCACTCCATCGTGGTGACCAGCAGCGCTCCCACCACGAAGAGCAGGCTGGTGGTGGCGACGGTGAGCTTGGTGTGCAGGGTCCAGCGGTGCGGCGTGCGCAGCTGGCGGCGCAGCTCCAGCAGCACGGGGAAGCCGATGCCGCCGAGGATCGAGGAGAGCGCGATGGGGAAGAGGACGAGCGCGTCTCCGGAGAACCGGACGAAGCTGTCGGGGTACAGGGACATCCCGGCGTTGTTGAACGACGAGACCGCGTGGAAGACGCCGGAGTAGACCGCCTGGCCGAGGGTGAGGTCGTAGCCCAGCCACATGCGGGGGGTGATCAGGAGGAAGGTGATCGCCTGGCAGACCAGGAAGATCATCAGGACCCGGCTCACCAGGCCGCGCACGTCCCCGACCCACAGGGTGCGCATCTCTGCCTGCACGTTGAGCTGCATCCGGAGCCCGAACCGGTGGATCACGGCGGTTCCCAGCAGCGAGGCCAGGGTCATGATGCCCATGCCGCCCGCCTGCATCAGCGCCAGAACCACGCCCTGGCCGAACCCGCTCAGGTCGTCACCGATCGAGACGACGCTGAGACCGCAGACCGCGAGCGCCGAGGTCGCAGTGAAGAAGGCCTGCTCGAAGGGGAGCCCGCGGCCGTCCGTCGTCGCCCACGGGGTGCTGAGGAGCAGGGCACCGACCAGATCCACCGTCACGAACATCAGCAGGAAGACCCGCGCGGGCTTGAGCCAGGCGCGGGGCTCCCGACTGACGTGCCGTTCGGTGGCCGGGTTCCGGTTCCGTACCGCTCCCCGCAGCGAGAACACGCCGCGTGCGAACCATCGCAGCGCCCTGGGGCGACGGCGTGCGGGCGGTCGGTTCACCGTTGACGTGCCTGGTGGTCAGGGCTCCGTGACACGGGCTCTCCTCGCTCGGGGACCCGAACAATTCTGCCAAAGCCACGCGGTCCGGGCACGCCGCCCCACCGCGAGGAGTGGGAACCCCTCAGGGGTGCCGGGCGCCCTCGTGGTCGGCGTGGCCCGGCGGCTCCAGTTGGAGGGTGGAGTGTTCGACGTCGAAGTGCCCGGTCAGACACTCGTGCAGTTCGTCGAGCATCCTTCCGGAGTCCCTCAGGTCGTCCTCGGAGACCACCACGTGCGCGGACATCACGGGGACACCCGAGGTGATGGTCCAGGCGTGCAGGTCGTGCACGTCGATGACGGCCGGGTGACCCATGAGGTGCGCGCGGACCTCGCTCAGGTCCATGCCCTTGGGCGTGGCCTCCAGCAGGATGTGCACGGCCTCCTTCAGCAGCGCCCACGCGCGCGGCACGATGATCGCGGCGATGCCCAGGGAGACCAGGGTGTCCGCCTGCTGCCAGCCGGTGAGCCACACGATCAGGCCGCCCACGATCACGCCGACCGAGGCCAGAGCGTCGCTCATGACCTCCAGGTAGGCGCCCTTGACATTGAGGCTCTCCTTGGCGCCCGAGCGCAGGACGAACAGCGCCACGATGTTCATGACCAGGCCGAAGGCGGCGACGACCACCATGCCGGGCCCGGACACCTCGGCGGGTTCGCTGAGTCGCTTGACCGCCTCCATCACGATGAACGCGCACAGGGCGAACAGCACGATCGCGTTGACGGCGGCGGCGAGGATCTCGGCCCGTTGGAAACCGAAGGTGCGCTTGCTGGTCGCGGGGCGCGCGGCGATCCACACGGCGGCCAGCGCGAGGGCGATCCCGAAGGAGTCGGTGACGGTGTGTCCGGCGTCCGCGAGCAGGGCGAGGCTGCCGCTGAACACGGCGCCGGTGACCTGAACGACGGCGACGACGAGCATCAATCCCAGGACCAGCGCCAACCTCCTGCTGTTGGCGGCCCCGGCGGTGATCGGGCCGTGGTCGTGTCCCGCGCCCATGGGTTCCCTCCTCGGTTCGGTGCGAGCGGTGGCGGCGTCGCCACGGTCGCTGCGGTCTGCTGCGGTGGGCCCGCGTGATCGGTGGGCCCGGGTGTCCCCGGCCAACAGTTCAGCCTTCACTGTTTATACAGCGATGACTGTCTATACAGCAAACGATGTACAATGATTTTCATGTTGACCTCCGAGCAGCGCCTCTCCGCGATCCAGCGTCTTGGCCGCGCCCTGTCCGACCCCACGCGGTGCCGCCTCCTCCTGGCCCTGCTGGAGGGGGCTGACTATCCGGCCGGACTCGCCGACCGGCTCGGCCTCACCCGGCAGAACGTCTCCAACCACCTCGCCTGCCTGCGCGACTGCGGACTCGTCCGGACGCAGGCGCGCGGACGCCAGGTCAGCTACGAACTCGTCGACGCGTCCCTGGCCCACGCGCTGGAGGACCTCCTCGGTGTCGTCTGGGGCACCACGCAGCCCCACGTGACCCTGGACTCCCAGGGGGAACCAGGGGAACAGGCGCCGGTCGTCTGAGTCACCGCGCCGCGCCGTCGCTCGTCCCCGGTTCGCCGGGCGGGCGCGGCACACTCCGGCGAGTTTCGGGGGGCCGGAAAGGTCCATGTGATGTCCGTTACAGGAACCCGTGCGTTCTGAGCGCACGAACACACACTTCGGGAGGGGTGACCCCCGTCCTTTTCGCAGGCGTCCCTAACTTTGGTCGGACGGGACCCTGACAGAAGGCTGACATGTCCCTGAGAGATCCCTGAACTCCCTTGTTCCGCTCAACTTCCGATATAACGCGACGTATGGTGAGTGGTGCGCCCGGCGGATGCGCAGCCCCTCGCGGGCCCCGTACCAGGCGGACGAACACCCCGCATCCCCCACACCCACGTCCTCGCGGATCGGCACCGAGACCGCACCGGTGAGCGCGCGCTCGACAACGAACGCCGCACACCCGGGTCCGGCCGTCCCACACACGGCGAGCTAGGAGCGAGCACCTCTCATGTCCAGACAGGCCCCAACGGCCCTCCGCGCGGAACAACCCCCGACTCGGGGCTCCGCCCACCCGGCGGAAGGGACGAACGCGTGAACCGGCTTTCGGTCATGTCGCTCGGCAACCGGGCGCTGGTCCTCCTCATCACCTTGGCCGTTCTGCTCTTCGGCGTCCTCGCGGCGATGTCGTCCAAGCGTGAGCTCTTCCCCGAGATGTCCCTGCCGATGGTGATGGTCTCCGCCCAGTACCAGGGCGCCACACCGCAGGTGGTCGAGGGACAGGTCACCGAGCCCCTCGAACAGGCCCTCCAGGGAGTGGAGGGGGTCGACACCATCACCTCGACCTCCACCACCGGGTCCGCGCAGATCATGGCGGAGTTCGACTACGACCGCGATCAGGACGCCCTGGTCCGCGAGACCCAGGTCGCCGTCGACCAGATCTCCGGTCTGCTCCCCGACGACGCCTCCACCTCCGTCATGGCCCTGAGCATGGACATGATGCCGGTGATGATGCTCGCCGCCAGCTCCGAGAACGGCGACGAGCAGTCGATGGCCGCGTCCATCGAGAACGTGCTCATCCCGGAACTGGAGTCGGTCCCGGGCGTGCGCTCGGCCAACCTGTCCGGCGTCCCCGACCAGCGCGTCGAGGTCACCCCGGACGAGGACGAGCTCTCCGACGCCGGGATCAGCACCCAGGACCTGGCCGACGCCCTGGAGTCCAGCGGCCTGCTCATAGCGGGCGGCAGCATCGACGAGGACGGCCGCAGCCTGAGCGTCACCACCGGTGACCAGCTCACCAGCCTCGACGACATCGAGGACGTGTGGGTGCAGCCCTCCCAGGGCGCGGACCCGTCCGCGGCCATGCCGGGCGCGCCTCCGGCCCCGGCGCCCTCTCCCGTGCAACTCTCCGAGGTCGCCGACGTCGAGATGGTGACCGAGGACGCCTCCTCCATCGCCCGCCTGGACGGCAACCCCAGCGTCGCGCTCATGGTCATGGCGACGCCGGACGGCAACACCGTCGAGATCTCCGACGGCGTCCAGGACGTCCTCGACCAGCAGTCCGACCTGCTCGGCGACGACATCGACCTGGCCGTCGTCTTCGACCAGGCTCCGTTCATCAACGACTCGATCACGGACATGTTCGAGGCCGGTGCCTACGGCCTGGCCGCCTCGGTCATCGTGATCCTGGTCTTCATGCTGTCCATCCGCTCCACCCTGGTGGTGGCGGTGTCCATCCCGGTGTCGGTCCTGGCGGCCTTCGTCGGCATGCAGGTGTTCGGGTTCACCCTGAACATGCTCACCCTGGCCGCGATCACCATCGCGATCGGCCGGGTGGTGGACGACTCCATCGTGGTGCTGGAGAACATCCGCAGACACATGGACTACGGCAAGGAGCGGATGACCGCCGTCAAGGACGGTGTCCGCGAGGTCGCCACCGCCGTGGCCTCCTCGTCCTTCGCCACCATCGCCGTGTTCCTCCCGCTGGCCTTCGTCGGCGGCATGGTCGGCGAGCTCTTCATGCCGTTCGCGGTCACCAGCAGCCTGGCCCTGGCCGGCTCCCTGCTCGTCGCCCTGACCATCACCCCGGTCCTGTGCTACTGGTTCCTGCGGCCCGCCGAGGTCGGGGACGCCAGCCGCGAGGAGATCGAGCGAGCCGCGCACCAGCGCGAGATGCGCACCCCGCTCCAGCGGGCCTACCTGCCGATCATCCGGTGGATCACCACCAAGCGCAGGGTCGCCACGGTGGTCACGCTCGCCGCCTCGGTGGCGATCTTCGGCGGCACCGTCGTGATGGCCGCCAACTCCGAGACGGACTGGCTGGGCGAGGCCGAGGAGAACACCTACACGGTCATCCAGGAGCTCGAACCGGGCATGTCCCTGGAGGCCGCCGACGCCGAGGCCGTCAAGGTCGAGCAAGCCCTGGCCGGAATGGCCTGGATCGAGACCTACCAGGTCAACATCGGCGGCAACCCGATGATGGGCGGGGGCGGCGACCAGATCGACTACACGATCACCGCCGACCCCGACACCGACCAGCTCCGCAACCGCGACGTCCTGCGGGACACCTTCGACGACCTCGACACCGAGTACCCGCCGCGCATGGACTCCACGGGCGGCATGGGCGGCTCGGGCATCGAGGTCCGTGTGACCGCCGAAGACCAGGACACCCTGGTCGAGGCGGCCGGGATGATCGAGGACGAACTCCGCGGCATCGACGGCGCGGACGACGTCACCAGCGGCATCTCCCAGTCGCAGCCCGCGCTGGAGGTGCACGTCGACGGTGAGGAGGCCGCCGAGTACGGCCTCAACGAGAGCGTGGTCGGCCAGACCGTCTCCGCCGCCTTCAACGGCCGCGACGTCGGTGACGCCACCATCGAGCACATCCGCCGCGACGTCGTCGTCCTGGTCCAGGACGCGCCGGGCACCGTGGCCGAGCTCGAGGAGCTGCCGATCACCACGCCCACCGGCGAGGAGATCGAACTCGGCGACGTCGCCGAGGTCACCGAGGTCGAGCAGCCGCCGGAGCTGACCCGCATCGACGGTGTCACCAGCACCACGGTGTCGGCCAACCCCACGGCCTCCGACCTCGGCGCGGTCAGCGTCGAGATCACCCAGGCGCTGGACGGGATCGACCTGCCCTCGGGTGCCACCGCCAGCCTCGGCGGTGTCAGCCAGGACCAGACCGAGGGCTTCGCGCAGCTGGGTCTGGCACTGCTCGCCGCGGTCATCATCTGCTACCTGATCATGGTCGCGACGTTCAAGAGCCTGATGCAGCCGCTCATGCTGCTCGTCTCGGTCCCGTTCGCCGCCACCGGTTCTCTGGGCCTGCTGATGCTGACCGGCACGCCGATCGGCGCCGCCGCCCTGATCGGCATGCTGATGCTCATCGGCATCGTGATCACCAACGCCATCGTGCTGATGGACCTGATCAACCAGAACCGGAAGAAGGGGATGGGCCTCAGCGAGGCCATCGTCGAGGGCTCGCGACACCGCCTGCGCCCCATCCTGATGACCGCGGTCGGCACCATCGCCGCGCTCGTCCCGATGGCCACGGGGCTGGCGGGCGGCGGAGCCTTCGTCTCCGCCCCGGTCGCCCTCGTGGTGATCGGTGGTCTGGTCACCTCGACCCTGCTCACCCTGATCCTGGTCCCGGTCCTCTACCAGCTGGTGGAGGTGCGCCGCCAGCGGCGCGAGGCCAGGTCGGCCGAGCGTCAGGAGCGGCGCCGCGCCAAGCGGCGTGCCCGGGCGGAGGCCAGGGAATCGAGCGACGGCACCACGGCCGACGGTGAGGCCGGTGACGTCCCGCGGGACCAGGACACCGCCACCGGAGGAACCAGCGGGAGCTAGCTCCACCGGTACGGCACCCACAGGAGGGTGCCCCGCACGGGGGTCGTGCGGGGCACCCTCCTCGCGTTCGGCGGCACCGGACCGGGCCCGTGAGCGTGGGGAACGCGGGGCCCCGAGACCGCCGGAGGACCGCAAAGCCCTGTGGATCAAGGGATCCAGGGCCCTTCCTCTGTGTCACCGGTATGTCGATTTGTGCTATCCGCCCAGTCCAGGCAGGCTTCCCCCCATGGATGATTCGAAGAAGAGCCTGGATGACCTCGTTCGCGACGAGCTCGGAGACGAGCCCTCCCAGGAGGCCAAGGACTACGCGCGCGAACTGTACGAGCGCTACCGGCTGCCCGCCACGGACACCGGTGTGACCACCGAGGCCCCCAAGGGGACCGTACCGACCACGGCTGACGACTAGGACAGCACACGCCCCCGGCACGGCGACGCACGGACCTGGCGGCCGGGAACGCCCAGCTCCGGAACCGCACCGGCCCCTCAGCCGGACCGATCGGACTCCTGGTCGTCGCCGTCCCACACCAGTTCGAACCACACCTGACGGCCCCGGCCGTCGTGGCGTGGTTCGGTCCCCCACTTACTGGCGAGCGCCTCCACCAGATCCAGACCCCGGCCGTGTTCGGCCGTGTCGTAGGGATCGCGGTGCTGGGGCGTGGGCGCCTCCGTCGTGCTGCCCAGGTCACGGACCTCCACCCGGGCCCACCCGGGCGCGTGCCGCACGCACACCTCGAACTTCCCTGTGGCGCGGCCCGAGTCGCTGTGGGTGATGGCGTTGGTGGCGAGCTCGCTGGTCAACAGCGTCGCCGTGGTGACCTCCGGTGAGACCGCCAGCTGCCGCGCGACGAACCTGCGCGCGTAGGCGATCTGGCTGGCCAGACCGGGGAAGCGCCGACGCACGGGACGGCCCTCTGCGGTGGATCGGGACGGGGTACTGCTGGACTCTTTCATGGGACTGGCCGGGCGTTGGGGACGGTGGAGAGGGGCCGACGCCGTCGGGAGCGGGTGCGCGGGCACTGGTCGAGGGGCTGCGGTCTCACACAAGTGGGTTCACTCCCCGAGGATGTGTGTTCGCGGGCAGGGCCGGACTGGCGCCTGGCCCTGGACGCGTCCATGCCCGGAACGGGTCACGGCGCGGGATGCAGACACGGGGCGAAGCCCCCGGGAGCAGGGAGGGACACGGCTCGGTGCCGCTGGGGACGCGGCACGAGGGCGGCGGCATGCGATGGCGGAGAAGCCGCGGGGCTTCACACGGGACGGTGGCGAGGCCGAAGGGCCGGCCGTGGAGGGTGGTCATGTGTGGTGGGGGGTGTGCCCTACGACACTGAAGGGCCTAATCGCGCTCAGCATACGCTCCGTGCCTCCTTGACGACCCAGCCGACCTGGTCCGGACAGGGTAACCCCCTCTGAACTGCCCAAAGAGGGTTCCGGTCGGGTGGGTGGGCCCGGTGGGGGTCGGATATCGGCGGGGATACGCGCCGCTGCGGCGGTTCAAGGTCGAATAACGATTTGGTGAAGACCTCCCGAAATTTGCCGCTTGCCTCGGCCTTGCGCGTGGCGCGGATCACCCGAGAGGGTAGGAGGCATGGCTTCGCCCACCCCCGACCCCCTGCCTGTCGGCCTCGGCGTCGAGATCGACCGCGCCGTCCGACTCACGGACGAGGGCCACGTCCTCGTCGGCGGTTCACCGCCCGGAGCCCTGCGCCTGCCGCCCGAGGGCGTCAGCGCGGTCATCCGCTGGCTCAGCGGAGCCATGCCCGCCCACCAAGGTGAACGCCGGATCGCACGTGCGCTGGTGGACGCCGGGTTGGCCCACCCACGGCCCGCGTCGGCGGCCCCTGTTCCCGGTGTGCAGGTCGCCGTGGTCGGGGCCGAACGCCACCTCGAACTGGAGGCCACCCTGGACGGGCTCAGGCAAGAGCACCCGGACCTGAGGCCGGTGGTGGTCGGCGCCACCTCTCTGGGCGCCCAGGTGGCCCGCGCCCGGGGCCTGCACGTGGTGCCCGGACCCCTGGACGGCGCCGAGGCCCGGGCGGTCGCGCTCAGGGTCTGCGACGCCCCGGTGGTCGCCCTGGTGAACGCCGGGACCCGGCCCGCGCCCGGCTGGCTGGTCACCGCCCTCGGTCACTTCGCCGACCCGGGTGTCGCGGCGGTGGTGCCCAGGGTCCTCGCCGAACGGGTGCGGAGCGGCCCCCGGGGGATGTTCGTCGCCTCCCTCAGTGCCCTGCACGCCGACAGGGGACCCGACCCCGCGCCGATCCTGCCCTGGGGGCCCGGCCCCGGCCGACCCGCGCCCACCCACGGCCCGGCCGCGTCGCCGGAACCGGTGCCCGCCCTGTTCGTGCGGCGGGGCCTGGCCGAACCGGACCCCTCCCTCGGCGCGACGGCCGACCTGGACCTGCTGTGGCGACTGGCCGAGCGGGGATGGACGGTCCGGTACGAGCCCCGGTCGCGGGTGCGCACGGCGCCGCTCACGGACCTGCGCTCCCATCTGCTCTCCCGGTTCGAGGCCGGGGCTGCGGCCGGGCCGCTGACGCGCAGGCACGGGCGGGGTGCGGCCGGTCCCGAGCTGCCGCTGTCCGGCGTGGTCGGCCTGGGCCTGGCCCTGTCCGGCCGTCCGCTGGCCGGCCTGGCGGTGTGCGCGCTCGGGGGAGCCGCGACCGCACGCGAACTGGTACGGGAGGCCGGGGTCCCGGCCAGGGACACGGTGCGGCCGGTGACCATGGACCTGGCGCACACGGTGCGCACCGGAGCACGGTTCGCGCGGACGGCCCACTGGCCGCTCGTCGCGGCGGTGGCCGTCAGCGGCGCGGTGGTCTGGGCCCGCGAACGCCCGCGCCGTGCGGACCTGTCCCCGGGCATCCGGCGTTCGCCCCGTTACGGCAGGGGAGCGCGGCGGCCGGGGAAGCGGGCGCTGATCGCCGCCGCGGTGCTGACCGTTCCTCACCTGGTGTCCTGGCGGCGCCGCCACGGTGTGGCCCCGGTGGGGCCACTGGCATGGACGGGTCTGTCCGTCGCCGGTGACGCGGCGCGCTCGCTGGGCACCTGGTGGGGTGCGGTGCGGTCCGGTTCTCCGGCCCCGCTGGTACCGCGTGTCCGTCCTCCGGTGTTGGCCACGTCGCTCGAATCCGTGCAGGTGGCAGAGGGTGCTGAGGGTGCCGTTCGTAAGACCGCGTCAGGGACGGTGCTTAGTCGGTGTTAACGCGTGTCACCCACGGTGACGAATTCGGGGGCCGCGGGGAGGAACGGAGATCGCCGGACATCGCCACTTTTGTGACTGAGGGTAATATGCCCGCGTGCTGGTTCGGTCCTGGTCGACGCGCGGAGGGGGATCGTTTCCGGCATGTTGCGAACGTCGACCGATCGGGTGGCGAAACGTCTTCGGGAGCGGTTTTCTGTAAACGTCGTTTACGTGATCCGTGTTTGTGCCTCCCCTTTGTCCAGGTCAGTGCGGCTATGTGACGCAATGGAGTTGGAGTGCTGCGTTGCGTGTCAAACTTGACAATTGCATGCGAACTTGCTGCCCAAATTGCCACCGTTGTCCTTTCTTGATGTGGTGGTTACCAGCAAGTGTCTAGTGATCCCCCAGAATCTTGACATTCCGGTCACTGACCGTGAACTGGAATCCAGTGTGTTTCGGCGGTCACTGGGGGTGATCCCCGCGGTGTCGGCAGAGCTTGGGCGCTTACCCGGACTAACCGATCGGAGCCCACGAACCCTGCCCGACCCGTGTCACTCCCCGTGCTGGTGACTCACAACAGATCAAGACAGGTCAAGCGCCGGGCTCGGCTGTGAGGTTCGGAGATAGTTTTGGGCAAGTTCCTGGCCAGACGGCTGCTGAACTACGTCGTGCTGATTTTCATCGCGACGAGTTTCGCGTACGTGCTCGCGGCCACCAATCTTCAACCGCGCGTCTACTTCGAGCAGATGCAGCCACCGCCGCCGCCCGAGGTGGTCAACACCCAGCTGGACTCGCTGAACCTCAACGACCAGACGCCGCTCGCCCAGCGCTACGTGACCTGGATCAGCGGGGTCCTGACCGGTGACTTCGGCAAGAACATCCAGGGCGGCGACGTCACCGCCCAGATGTGGCTGAAGGCCGGTGTCACCCTGCGGCTGATCACCGTCGCCACCCTCCTCGGTAGCGCCCTGGGCATCGCGATCGGTGCCTACGCCGCGGTACGCCAGTACCGGTTCTTCGACAAGGCCGCCACCGGCGCTTCCTTCTTCGTGCTCTCGATTCCCACGGTCGTGATCGCGATCGTCATCCAGGTCCTCGCGGTGGCGATCAACGACGGGCTCGGATTCACCTTCCTGAAGTACGTCGGCGAGTACTCGGCGGGTTTCCAGGGCAACCTCTGGGAGACCCTCCTCAACCGCGTGCACCACGCGATCCTGCCGACCCTCGTGCTCGCGCTCGCCCTGTTCGCGGCCTTCGCCCGCTACCAGCGCAACATGATGCTGGACGTGCTGGGCTCGGACTTCGTGCGCACGGCGATGGCGAAGGGGCTCACCCGGAGGAAGGCGCTGTTCAAGCACGCCCTGCGGACGGCACTGATCCCCACCATCACGTACTTCACCTTCACCTTCGGCGCCCTGGTCTCCGGGTCGACCTTCACCGAGAAGATCTACGGATGGCACGGCATGGGCGCCTGGCTCATCGACTCCATCGCGCGACAGGACGTGCACGTGGTCGCGGCGGTCTCCTGGTTCATGGCCGTCACCATCATGGCGGCGTCGTTCCTCTCGGACATCCTCTACGCCTGGCTCGACCCGAGGGTCCGGGTGTGACGATGCCGAACCGCCACGCCACCAGCACCAGCGAGCCCTTCCCGGACGCCACCGCAGCAGCCATGTTGGAGACCACGCCATGACCACCACCACCGAGACGCCCCAGGACGTCCCCACCTCGCCGCCCGCGCCCAGCCGGCTCAAGGACATCGCCCGGCAGCTCATCTCCACCCGGCGCGTCATCGTCGGCATCGTGATCCTCGTGCTGCTGATCGTCCTGTCCCTGATCGGGCCCGTGATCAGCCCGTGGAACGTCGGGGAGCGCGACTACGGGGCCCTGCTCAAGGGCATCTCACCCGACCACTGGTTCGGCACCAACCGGACCGGGCTGGACATCTTCACCCAGACCACCGCCGGTCTGCAGAAGTCTCTGCTCATCGGTCTGCTCGTGGCCGCGATCTCCACGGTGATGGCCGCCCTCATCGGTGCCTTCGCGGGCTACTTCGGCGGACTGACCGACCGCGCCCTCACCTGGACCGCCGACCTGGCCCTGGTCCTGCCCAGCTTCGTCATTCTCGCGATCCTGTCCCGACACTTCGTCGGCCAGGGCGGCTGGCTCATCCTGGTGATCCTGCTGGCGGCCTTCAGCTGGATGGTCACCTCCAAGATGGTCCGGGGACTGACCATCTCCCTGCGTGAACGCGAGTACATCCACGCCGCCCGCTTCATGGGCGTGCCCCCCTACAAGATCATCCTGCGGCACATCCTGCCGAACATGTCGTCGCTGCTCATCGCCGACGCGACGATCATGGTCAGCACCGCGATCATCGGCGAGACCGCGCTGAGCTACTTCGGTCTCGGTGTGCAGTCGCCCGACGTCAGCCTCGGTGTGGTCATCGCTGACGGAGCGTCCTTCGCCACCACCGCGCCCTGGGTCTTCGTCTTCCCCACGGCTCTGCTGGTGCTGCTGGTCCTGGCCGTCAACATGATCGGGGACGGGCTGCGCGACGCCCTCGACCCCACCGCCAAGTCGCGTCGGTCCTAGTAGGGGAAGGCCCACCAATGAGCACCGAGACCATCGCGGACACGGAGTCCGAGAACACCGCCAACACGGGGTCGACCCCCGTCCTGGAGGTCACCGACCTCACGGTCACCTTCCGTGGCTTCAACAACAATCCCGACGTCAAGGCCGTGCGAGGCGTCAGCTACGCGGTCAGCCGCGGCGAGGTACTGGGCATCGTCGGCGAGTCCGGCTCCGGCAAGTCCGTCTCCTCGATGGCCGCCATGGGACTGCTCCCCGAACACGCCGAGATCACCGGGTCCGTGCGCCTGCACGGTGAGGAACTCCTGGGCAAGTCCGACAAGGAGATGGCCCGCATCCGCGGCAAGGTCATCTCGATGGTCTTCCAGGACCCGCTGTCCGGCCTGACCCCCGTGTACACGGTGGGCGACCAGCTGGCCGAGGCCGTCATGGTGCACAACCCCAGGGGAGGCAAGGACAAGGCGCGCCGCCGAGCCGTGGAACTCCTCGACCTGGTCGGCATCCCCAACGCCGAGGACCGCTACCGCTCCTTCCCGCACGAGTTCTCCGGCGGTATGCGCCAGCGCGTCATGATCGCGATGGCCATGGCCAACGACCCCGACGTGATCATCTGCGACGAGCCCACCACGGCCCTCGACGTCACCATCCAGGCGCAGATCCTCAACCTCCTGCGCACGGCACAGCAGGAGACCGGCGCGGCGATCGTCATGATCACGCACGACCTCGGCGTCGTCGCCGGGTTCGTCGACCGACTCCTGGTCATGTACGCGGGGCGGCCGGTGGAGATCGGCACCGTCGACGAGATCTACTACAACAGCCGCATGCCCTACACCATGGGCCTGCTCGGCGCCGTGCCCCGCATGGACCTGGAGGACCAGGGGGCGCTGGTCCCGATCAAGGGCACTCCGCCCTCGCTCACGGACCTGCCGCCCGGATGCCCCTTCGCCCCCAGGTGCCCCATCGCGCAGGACGAGTGCGAGGCAGCCGAACCGGACCTGCTCATGATCGGGTCCAGGCACGACTTCGACGACGACCACGTCCGCGTCGAGGACACCGGGGTCCAGCGGGCCGCGTGCATCCGTTCCGGCGAGATCGACGCCAACGACTGGACCGCCAAGGACATCTACCCCGTTCCCGAGATCCCCGAGTTCGAGGTCTCCTCCGAGCGGCGCGAGGACCTGCCCGAGGTCCTGCGGGTCCGGGACCTGATCAAGCACCACCCCCTCATGAAGGGCGCGGTCTTCAAGCGCCGCGTCGGCACCGTGTTCGCGGTGGACGGCCTCGACTTCGACATCCGGGAGGGGGAGACCCTGGCGCTGGTGGGGGAGTCCGGTTGCGGGAAGTCCTCCACCCTCATGGAGATCCTGGGCCTGGAGAAGCCCCAGCGGGGCAGCGTCGAGGTCATGGGCAGGGACGTCTCCAAGCTGTCCCGCACGGAGCGGTTCGCACTGCGCCGTGACATGCAGATCGTGTTCCAGGACCCGATGAGCTCCCTGGATCCGCGCATGCCGGTGTTCGACATCATCGCCGAGCCGCTGCGCACCCACAGGGTCCCGTCCCGGGAGGTCACCGCGCGCGTCTACGAGCTGCTCCAGCTCGTCGGACTCAACACCGAACACGCCACCCGGTTCCCGGCGGAGTTCTCCGGCGGTCAGCGCCAGCGCATCGGCATCGCGCGAGCCCTGGCCCTGGAACCCAAGCTCCTGGTGCTCGACGAGCCGGTCTCCGCCCTGGACGTGTCCATCCAGGCGGGTGTGATCAACCTGCTGGAGGAACTCCAGGCCAAGCTCGGGCTCGCCTACCTGTTCGTGGCGCACGACCTGTCCGTGGTCCGGCACATCGCCGACCGGGTGGCGGTCATGTACCTCGGGAAGATCGTGGAGCTGGGCGACACCGGGTCGGTCTACAGGCACCCGAGCCACCCGTACACCCAGGCCCTGCTGTCCGCCATCCCCGTTCCCGACCCGGAACGCGAGCGGGCACGCACGCACATCGTTCTGGAAGGCGATCTGCCCAGCCCCGCCAACCCGCCCACGGGTTGCAGCTTCCGGACGAGGTGCCAGAAGTTCATCACTCTCTCGGAGTCCGACCAGGAGACGTGCATGAGCGCCGAACCGGCGATCCTGCCGACCAATGGAGGAGACCAGGCCTCGGCCTGCCACTTCTCGGAGCGGCAGGGGGGGGTTTTCNGCGGGTCTTGCCTGACCCACGGTTCACCAAAGGCAAGGCCGACGCCGCCCCGCGCGCCGGTCAGACCACCCCTAGGAGGAAGATCCCCATGCGTATCGGGAAGGCGCGTTATCTCGCGCCCGTGGCCGCACTGGTGCTGCTCGCCAGCGCCTGCGCGAGTGATGATGGTCAGAGCGAGGACGACGCCCGCGAGGAGCAGGCCTCCCTCGCCGCTGAGGACCTCAACCCGGCGGACCGCGACGACCTCCAGGACGGGGGTGACTTCGTCTGGGCTCTGAGTGAGTACGAAGAGCAGCACAACATGAACCACGTGCAGGGCAACAAGGGCGACGTCCGTCGTGTCATCGCCGCCGTCATGCCGTCGGCGAGCCGCTACGACGCCGAGGGCGGGTTCGCCCCCAACGAGGACTACGTCCTCGAGTACGGCGTGAGCGACGACGGCCTGGAGGTCGACTACACGCTGAACCCGGACGCCGTCTGGTCCGACGGCGAGCCGATCACCTGGGAGGACTACGAGGCCACCGTCATCACCCGCAAGGGCGATCGTGACGGGGACTTCGAGATCCTCTCGACCACCGGCTACGAGTGGATCGACGAGATCGTCCAGGGCGACGACGAGCACTCCTTCACCCTGAAGATGAAGGAGCCCTACGGCGAGTGGCCGACCCTGTTCTCCCCCCTGTACCCCAAGGAGTACATGGAGGACGAGGAGCTCTTCGCCGACGGCTACAACAAGGACATCCCCGTCACCGCCGGTCCCTTCGGTGACGTGGAGTTCGACGACGTCGCCTCCCGCATCACCGTCCACAAGAACGAGGACTGGTGGGGTGACGAGGCCAAGCTCGACCGCATCATCTTCGCGGGCCTCGACACCAGCGCCCAGGCCGGTGCCTTCGCCAACGGTGAAGTCGACGGCTTCTACCTCGGCTACGACGCCGCCGGCTATGAGCGCGTCAAGGACATGGAGGGCGACGGCGCCTACTTCACCCGCGCCGTCAACCACGGCCACCGCTTCACCGCGCTGAACGGCTCCAGCCCGCGTCTCGAGGACAAGCGCGTCCGTCAGGCCATCGCCATGACCCTGGACCGCGACACCATGGCCGAGGTCGCGCTCGGCGCCGTCGACTGGCCCATCACGGGCGAGGTCAACCGCCTCCTCCGTTCCAGCCAGAACGGCTACCAGGACAACAGCGGCGACCTGGGCGACCGCGACCTCGACCGCGCCGCCGAGCTGCTCGACGAGGCCGGCTGGACCCTGGAAGAGGGTGAGGAGATCCGGACCAACGAGGACGGCGAGACCCTCACCCTGGCCTACGTGGCCTCCGAGGGCATGGACCTGGCCGTCGACGAGGGCGAGATGGCGCAGCAGATGCTCGCCGAGGTCGGTATCGAGGTCGACGTCCAGCAGGTGCCCGCGAACGCGCTCTTCTCCGAGTACGTCACCCCCGGCAACTACGAGATGGTCACCTACGTCCTCGTCGGAACCTCCCCCTTCTCCTCCACCACCAAGGGCAACTACGGCATGCCGCTGGACGAGGACGGCGAGGACTGGGGCGCCAACAACAGCAAGCACTCCACCCCGGAGATCGAGGAGCTCTTCGACGAGCTCGCGATCGAGACCGACCCCGAGCGTTACGCCGAGATCGCCAACGAGATCGACGCGCTGCTGTGGGACGAGGTCGTCACCATCCCGCTGTTCGAGCGTCCCGGCCTCTACGTGGTCAACGAGGATCTGCACAACTGGGGCGAGTACGGCCTGGCGGCCGACTACGTCTACGAGGACATCGGCTGGGCCAAGGAGGACTAGCGCCACCCCAGGGTGACGTGCCTCCACGGGGCGTCCCCGGTGTCCACACCGGGCACCGGGGAGCCCCTCGCGGCCACGGTGAGTGATCGCGAGGCGTGACAGTGAGGGCGTCGGCCCCCGTCGGACGGGGGCCGACGCCCTTCGTCGTGCTCGCACGGGGCGGGACCGCGCGGGCGGTGTGTTCGGTGTCTCCCCCCGCCTGAGAGAATCGTCGAAGCCCCGACACCTCCCCTCCCCCCCGCCCCGCTCGTTGGAAAGTTCCAGATGCGACTCCACCCTCTCGCCGCCGCCTGCCTGGCGGCTCTGTTGTGTGTGGCCCTCACCTCCTGCTCCCGGCCGGAGGAGGACACGGACGACACCCTCGAACCCCCCGTCGGTGCCGCCGTGGACCCCGACACCGGAGAGGCGGACGAGTCCAGCCCGCCCCCGGATACGCCCGAGGAGGAGTGGCCCTTCGGCACCCCCGTCGGCTGGGCGGACCAGCCCATGGTGCTGGCCGGCCCGGTGGACGAGGACGAGGCGGACGGGAACCCCGGAGACGAAGCGGAGGCCTCGGCCGAAGAGGAGGTCCCCGACCCCGAGGACACGGAGGGCTCCGCGGAGGACGCCCCGGCCGAACACCCCGGAGTGACCGGAGGAGCGGCCGGCGAGACCGTGACCGCGACCGACGCCGACCAGCTCGCCGAGTACCTGGAGGCCGAGGAGCCCCTCGTGGTGGAGGTGGAGGGCGAGATCGACCTCGACGGCACCGTCCGGATCGCCTCCGACAAGACCCTCCTCGGTGTGGGGGAGGGCGCCGAGCTCAGCGGCGGCAGTCTGACCGTGGACGGCGCCGACAACGTCATCCTCGCCAACCTGGGCATGGTCTCCACGGGCCCCGCCATCACCCTCAGGGGAGGAGCCCACCACGTGTGGGTGGACGGTTCCACCTTCTCCGGTGGCGAGGACGACTCCCTGATCTCCGTGACCGACGGCGCCGACCACGTCACCCTCTCGTGGAACCACTTCACCGAGGCCGAGTCCGCGGTCACCGTGGGAGGCGACGACGACGAGCCCGGCGCGCTGCGGGTCACCGTGCACCACAACTTCTTCGACGGCACCTCCGAACGTCACCCCCGTGCCCGCAACGCCGAGCACGTCCACGTGTTCAACAACTACTTCCGCGCCAACCCGGAGTACGGCGTCCAGTCCTCGCACGGCTCGCAGGTGCTGGTCGAGGGCAACTACTTCGAGAACACCCCGGTCTCCGTGTCCGCCGAGCCCGACGAACCGGGCAACGTGGTCACCCGCGACAACCTGCTGGTCGACTCCGACCAGCCCGAGCCGCGCGGTACCGTGCCCGACCCGCCCTACGCCTACGAACTCGACGACACCGTCAACGTTCCCGAGCTGGTGATGAGCCGGGCCGGAACCGACTGACCGCCGCCCGTGAACAGCGGCGGAGCACCTCCTAGATCCCCACGGGGTGGTAGTCGTAGGTCTCACCGAACCCGTCCGGGGCGGTGTAGCTGAGTCTTCGCGGGTGGCCGCCCTCGTCCACCCAGAGGTCGAACCGGGCCTCGGGGACCGGGACCAGGCTGTTGCGACCGGGCTCGGACAGGTATTCGCCCGCCTCCGTCGCGAAGGTCCCCCCGTACCGGTAGGCGGTGTGCGTGCTGGCCCCGACCCCGCGGGTGCTCTCGGGGAGCTCGATCTCCTCCGAACCCACCAGTTCCAGGTCCGTCGCGGTCTCCACCAGGTCCTCCAGGACGCCGAGGACGAACTCCTCCGAACACAGGCGGCGGTCGGCCTCCGTGGGCTGGGTCAGCACGGTCATGCCGGGCAGGCCCTTCTCCGCGGTCATCATGAATCCGGTGCCGGGCAGGTCGTAGCGGTAGACCCGTACCCCTTCGGACGACTCGAAGTAGTGCTCGAAGGCGGTGTCGGAGCCGGGCTCGTGGCGGGCCCACCCCTGGGCGGGCTCCTCACCCTCCACGGTCCGCGTGTAGCTCACATGGAGGGCGGGGGCGTCCCGTACCTCCTGGACGGCCGACTCCAGGAACACCTCCGGGTCCGAGGGGTCGGCGTCCACGGCCCGCACCAGCGGCGACTCCACTCCGCCCGGGTCCGCCAACGGTGGCACCGCGGCCTCCACGTCCAGCGTCAGCCGGGCCACGCTCCAACCACTGGCGACCACCGCCAGACTGGCCACGGCCACCAACAGGCTCAGCAGCCAGTTGGGCTTCCCGGGGACGTCCTCCAGCTCCTGCTCCGTGGACGGCATCGACGTCGACACTGACAACGCCTCGATTCTGCGGCTCGACGATCGGGGGGTACCGCTTACGCGGAGTACGACGCGGTAACTCACCGCTCCGTTCGGGGGTCGGGCGAACATCATCGCTGTCACCACCGACGAACGGGCGGCCCGCCACGGGGCCCGGAGCGGGGTGCGCGGGGCCCGGCGCCGCCGACCTGTCGGCCCCACCGTGCGGCCCCGGACACGTTCGACCAGGGTGCGCCGGGGGTCCGGTCCCGTGCGGCCGGGTCCGTGACGTGTGCGCCCAGGGGGAGGGAGCGGCCACGGTACGCATCCGTTCGGTGTCCGCATGTGGCCGTGACCGCCCGCGCGAACCTGCGCCGAGAACGGCCTAGCCCAACCGCGGGGGATGGCGCTCGATCCGACGGATGGCCCGCCAGACCCCGGCCGTGCGTTCCGGCGTCCCGGACCAGCCCCGTTCGGTGAGCGCCCCCATCACCCGGCGCAGGAACCCGGCCGGGCGGGCGCACAGGTCGAACACGCCGATCGGGATCACGATCCACTCGGCCTCCTCCATGGCCCGGTACCGCAGTCGGTCGCGGGCACGGTCGATCGGAAGGGAGTGGTGCTCCGCGCTGTCGTACTCCACGGCCACCCGGTACGCGGGCCAACCCAGGTCGACCCTGAAGTCGCCCTCCATGGTGGAGACCGGACACTGCGGCACGGCCCTGGGCAGGTCCACCTGGTGCAACAGGACCCGGGTCCAGCTCTCAGCGGGCGACTGGCTGCGCCCGTCGGCGAGCCCCAGCGCCCGCCTCAGTTGCCGCTGGGACCGTCGGGGGTGGACCAGGGCGGCGGCCCGCAACCGCTCCTCCGAGGTGAGGCGCAGGGCGAGGAAGCGGTCCAGGGCCGCGGTCGCGGCGTACAGGGAGGTCGACTGCACCGCCACGTCCAGCGCGGTCCTTGCCCGTGTGGTCACCAGTACCCCGTGCACCCGGGTGCGCTCGGCCTCCTGTAGGCGCTCACGGTGCGCGATGACCCCGGCCCGAGCAGCGCCCTCGACCTCCGGAGGTACCGCCACATGCAGCCGGTTGCGGGTCACGGAGGTGCCCTGCGGGTGCAGATCGACTCCCCACACGTAGGCGGCCGTTCGACCGAAGGCCACCGCGTCCGGGGACAGCTGGGCCAGGACGGGGCGCAGCGTGCGCAGGAGGAGGTCGTGGTCGGGCGGCGGCCCCGTCAGCGGGGAGGGTCGTCGCGGCGGGGGTTCCGTACGGCGTGGCCCGGGTCGGGGCACGGGGCGGGGGAGCGGGAAGAGCGGGGAACAACCAGAGGGAACACGGCGGTCTCGCTTCATGCCTCCAGGTTCGGTCGCCGGACCACCCTGGACAAGCCCCGATCCGAATCTGTGGACAACTCGCGGCAGGGTTGAGGGAGCCCGAGCACATGACGGGGGAAACCGGCGCGGACCGTTGACCGCAACCCGCTCGGCGCCCCCGGACCAGACGTGGCTGGAGGACTACCGGAAGGGCGGTGGACCGGCGGACAGGTGGATGTGGTCCACGTGGTCCAGGGTCGGGTTGTTGTACACCGTGTTCGCCGGACGCTTGACCTCCATCCAGGGCCCGGGATTATCTCTGCTGGGGCTCCAGATGTGGTAGTTGTAAATGATTCCCTTGATGTTGAGGTCCTCGGCGTTCGCGATGAGGAAGTCGATCACCTCGATGGCGGTCGCGTCCATCTCCGGGGTCGGCGTCGCGCCCAGGTCGGCCATCATGTAGTCCACCGCCTCGCCGTAGCCGTGGTCGCTGTTGTCCTCGTCCCGGTATCCGCCCGCGCTCAGGTAGAAGCCGGGGAACTCCTGGTTGAGCGCCTCGTGCGCCGCGCACATCTGTGGGTGGAGCCCGCCGAGGGAACCGCAGTCGGTGATTGCCCCGCCGCCGAACACCGAGTTCGGGTCGAACTTGAACTGCCCCTCCCGGTCGATGAGGTGCACGTCGAAGTAGGACGAGGCCTGCTCCTCGTCGGTGACGGCGTCGCCGCCGCACACCAGTCCGTCGCCGTCGCGGCCGCAGTCCGCGGAGAGATCGATGATCGCGACGGCGGCCGCGGTGCCCTCGAAGGACGTGGCGTCGTCCTCCTCGCCGTCACACACGACGTCGTTCCAGGCACGGGACCCGTCCTCCGTCAGCTCCTTCTGACAGAGCGCGCCGCGCACCTCCACCCGGACGATGTTGCCGAAGCGGCCCATGGCGTTGTCACTGGCCCGGATGTCCGTGAGCACGCCGCCGTTGTTGCGGGCGTACGTCTCGGCGCGCGACTCGGCGATCTCCTCGTCATACCGGGGCATGGGGTGGACTCCGTCAGCGAGCTGGCGGGCCGCGTGGTCCCGGAGCCCCGCCACAGCCGCCAGTGCCGCCGCGTCAGCGGCCGTCTGCGCCTGTGAACGCATGTCATTGGCCGCGCCCACCCGCACGAACAGCACGGTGAGCGCGAGCAGGCTCAGGGTCAGACCGAACAGGAGCAGGACGTTGGCCTGACCGTCGTCGCGGCGACCCTGGAGTTGGCGTTTGCGTACCGGGGCGGAAGTGGGCCTTCGCATGGTGGTCCGGGGGGTCGGTCCCCGCGGAGGGCGGGGGAGGCGGGATCGGGAGGAGCTGGTTGTTTCGGGGGCAGCGGCCCGGGTCGGGGGAGTGCGCGTGAAACCCCTGCCCGGCGCAGCTTAACCCGCGCGGGCACGACAGCGAAAGGCAGAGCCCCGGACCCTGTGGACGAGTGTCCCGTCACCCCAGGTGACACCCGTGACACGGCGGGGGGAGC
>NZ_ANAE01000099.1 GCF_000341265.1 Nocardiopsis prasina DSM 43845
TCCTCCCCGGGAACCGGCGGCCCGCTCCGCGGCGCCCTACAACAGGGTCGTCCAGTAGCTCCAGAAGGCCTCGGCGACCGCGCCGACGATCACCACGCCCCACACGGTCAGCACCACGGTGTGGTTGCGTGCCAGGACCCCGACAGGGCGCCTCAGCGCGCTCGGTACCGGCACGTGCCCGGATCGCAGGTTGTGCAGCGTGACGTACCAGAAGAGCGGGATCGTCACCACCCAGACCACCATGCAGTAGGGGCACAGCGCTCCGATCCGGTACAGGCTCTGGAAGATCAACCAGTGCACGAACACCACGCCGAACAGGCATCCCGCCTGGAGACCCAGCCAGAACCACCGACGGAACCCGAGGTCGGCTCGCGCCCCCGGTCCAGCCCCCGTCCCCGGTTCGGTCCTGGCGAGCAGGGCCGCCCCCACTGCAGTGACCACAGCGAAGCAGACCACTCCGATGAGCGGGTTGGGGACGCCGAACACCTCTGCCTGCGGGGTCACCATCACCGTCCCGCAGGAGAGCACCGGGTTGAAGCTGCACGCGGGCACGTGGTCGGGGTCGGCCAGGACCCGGATCCTCTCCACCAGCAGGGCGGCGGCAGCGACCATGCCGACCAGCCCGCCCACCACGAGCAGCCACGGCAGGGCCCGACTGACGACGGGCACGTCCGCGCCGGGGCGCGGGTTCGCGGAACCGACCGCGCCGTCGTGACGCACGGCGGCGGCCATCACTCCAGCTCCGAGTCGATCATGGCGGACAGGACCTCGGGGGTCGGCATGCTCGGAGCGAGGCGGCCGTTGACGAAGATGGTCGGGGTGCCCTGTACACCGAGCAGCAGACCGTCGTCGAAGTCCGCCTGGACCCGCGCCTCGGTCTCATCGGACTCCATGGTCTCCACGAACTCGTCCATGTCCAGCCCGAGGTCCTCCGCGAAGCCCACGAACACCTCGCTCTGGTCCTCGCGGGACTCGCCCCACTCACCCTGGGTCTCGAACATCCTCTGGTACATCTCGTCCAGGGCGTCCTGCTGGGCGGCGGCCTCCACCGCGGCCGCGGACGGGCCGGAGTTGAGGTGACCGGGGAGCGGGAAGTAGCGGATCACCACGTTGATCCGGCCTTCGTAGTCCTCCCGGACCTGCTCCATCGCGGGGTACTGGGCGCGGCAGGCCTCGCACTCGAAGTCGAGGAACTCCACCACCGTGACCTGGGCGTCCTCCACCCGGTCAAGGTAGCGGCTGTCGTCCCGAACGAGCACGTCGGCCGGGGCGGTGGGCTGGTCCTCGGGAGAGGACCCCGGGGCGGTCGGTCCGGCGTCGCCCCGCGCCGTCGCGGCCTCGTCGTCCCGGTCGAGGTAGACGAGCAGGCCGATCCCGAGGGCGGCGACGACGAGCAGGCAGAGGGTGATGATCAGGTTCTTGCTCATGTGAGGGTTCCTGGGGTCCGTTGCGAACGAGGGCACGCGTGTGAGCCCCACGAGCACGGGGCGGGGCTCGGGGGTGCTCCTAGACCCGCTGGACGCAGAGGAGGGTGAGCAGGCGGTGGCCGTGCGGCCCGGCAGGGTCCCCGCGCGTGCGGCGCGGGGAGGGCCCGGCTCGGGGCGGCACGGGCACACACAGGACCAGCGCCGACCCGAGGGCGAGCATCGGCTGCGCGGTCAACAGACCACGCTCGTCCGGTGTGGGGCAGGCGTGCGAGGACCCCGGGTCCTCGGCGGAGTCGGAGGCCGCGGACCACTCCGTGGCGGCCAGGGGGCCGATCTCCCCTGCTGAACCGGAGCCCGGATAACACAGCGCGCACAGGAAGCACAGCACGACGACGGCCACCAGGGGCACCACCAGGGTGCCCCACCGCCGTGTCGTGGTGTGCCCGTCCATGAGGGGAACTGTAGCGGTGTGCTCAGGGTTGTCCAGGCCGGGGTGGGCCGACCCGCCCCGGCACTCTTGTGTCCGTCTCAGTGGATACGGCGGTTGATGGCCTCCACCAGGTGGACATCGGCGACGGTGACCCTGAGATCCCCCGAACCCAGCGGGGAGACGGTCGCGGACCGCACGTAGGCGCCGTGGCTCCACCGGCGGGCGGTCCGGTCCGGAACCGCCTTCGCTCCCAGCTTGGCCAGCGCGTCCGCCGGGCCCGCCTTCAACCTGAGCTGCCAGGAGGCACGCAGCGCCGACAGCCCCCGGTAGTCGTCGTGTTCGAGCAGCGGGAGGATCCCCACCAGACGCCCTTCCTCCCCGCCGGGCTGGGCGGGTAGCACCTCCAGCGGGAACCGCTGCCCGGAGCCGGTGCCCCGCACCACCTCGAGCGCGAAGCTCGTGTCCACGGGGACCGGGGCCCCCAGGACCACCTCGAAGTACAGCTGGTCGCCGTGGCGGCCCATCGGCCGCACCCGGACCCGGTCCACCGGCAGTGACGGCGCCAACGGAGCGGTCAGGAGCCCCAGCCGGTCGTTGATCGTGTAGTACGGGCGCACCCTGGTGCCGAGGCCGAGCTCGGGCCGCACCTTCTGGGGCGCGTACTCGATGATCTTCTTGTACCCGACCACCCCGGACAGGTGACGGCCCACGGTGTACTCGGTGCCGTCCGACAGGACCACGCGCATCTCCCACTTCTCGGAGTCGCCCTCCCTCCCGCGCACCACCAGCTCGGGATCGATCACGGAGGTGAACTCGCCCCCGGCCGCGACAGCCGAGGGGAACTCGCGCCGGGTCTGAGGGGAGGTCCGCAGCCGCACGACCAGTCGGGCGCGCGCGTCGGGGAGGTGCCTACCGAGCACCCGCCCCTGCACGGTGATCAGCCCGTCCGCGACCTCCACATGTGAGATCTCCGCGTGGTGCGCCGAACGCCGCACGTGCAGCACCAGGCGCCCCTTCGCGGACCGCGCGGGAATCACCATGGAGAGCTCCGCGGTCCGCTCGGGCACCAACGGGAACCCGTGCTGGTGGATCTCCACGTCGCGTACCGGGGTCTCCAGACCGTCGTCCACCCGGTACACCTGCCATGTCCCGGTGACCAGATCCTTCGGCCGCTCATCCCCGGGCCCCTCGGTGTCGTCTCCCGTTCGGGACGCGTCCACCAGGAACCGGCCGTCGGCCTCGGGCAGCAGCTCGACCCGCCGTCCCTTCTTCGTCAGCACCACGCGGCCCGGGTTCCGACCCGCCACGGCCCCGAACCTCCCTTCGTCCGGGCTGAAGGACAGCACCGTCACTCCGTCGGGACCGACCTCCACCCGGCAGGCGGCGGGCGGCTCCGTGCGGGGCGCGGGCACGGACGCCACCGGCGAGGACGGCGTCCCCGCCCCAGCGAGGTCGAAGAACAGCTCCTCGTGCAACCGGACCACGTTGACCGGGTCGAAGCGCTCGGATCCGGAGAGCGCCGCCGACGACATGCGCTGACGCATCTCGTCGTCCCCCATGAGCTGGGCCAGGCCCTCGGCGATCCCGGGCGCGGACTTGTTCGGCACCAGGAGGCCGTCCTCCCGGTCCCGGATGATGGACGCGGGTCCGTGGGGGCAGTTCGTGCTCACCACCGGCAACCCGGAGCGCATCGCCTCCACGATGGTCATCCCGAAGGGCTCCTCGCTGGAGGTCACCGCGGCGAACGCTCCCTGGGCCCAGGCCTCCTCGACCCTTGGGTGAGGCCCCATCAGCCACACACGGTCCTGGAGTCCCAGGGAACCCACCAGTCTGCCGAGCGCTCCGCGTCGGCTGCCCCGCCCGTAGATCCTCAGCGTCCAGTCGGGGAACTCCTCGCTGACCATGGAGAACGCCTGGACCAGCAGGTCGTGCCGCTTGCTGGGGGCCAGCCTGCCCGCGGAGACGATCGTGCGTGTGTCGTGACCGTTCACGGTGAAGGGCGGCGCGGGCACCGAGTTGGGGATGGACAGCAGCCGCACCCCCGGCAGTGGCATCCGTGCCGCGTAGGTGCGCGCGTCCGCCTCGGTGACGGTCACGAACGCGTCGAGGTTGGGGTACTCGGCCGCCATGACCCGGATCAGTTCCTCGGAGTGCTGCTCGTAGGTGAGGTGTTCCTGGCCGACCTTGATGACGCGGCTGGGCGCGGCCCGTGCGATCACCACGTTGAGTCCGGGCCGGGTCCCCACGATCACGTCGGCGTCGGTGGTGGCCAGGTACTCCTCCAACCGGTCGTCGGTGAGTCGGCTGTGCGTGCTCCCTCGACCGTCCTCCGGCGGGAAGAGCAGCGGGGGGAGCCCGGCCCGTTCCGACCCCTCGTACAGCGGGCGCCCGTTCACCCCGGTCGAGCGCTCGTCGTGCTGTCGGATGTCGACCAGGGGACGCAGGCTGACCTGAGGGGGAACGGGGAGTACGGGATCGGCGCGGTGCCGGAACACCGAGACGATCTCCACGTCGTGCCGGGCGGACAGAGCCGCCGCCTGGTTGGCGACCGTGCGCACGGTGCCACCGATGCCGTACATGTCGTTGATCAGATAGGCGATCCTCATCGAGCCCCCATGTCCTCGAGACCGACCGCGCCGTGTGCGTGCGAGGTGGTCCCGGCCCCGTCCCCCCACACCGAGCCGTGCGCCCTGGCCGGGGCCCGGTGGGGATTGAGGGATCAGGCTATGGGTGATATGGCACTAAAAGTCCGAATCTGTCCTGAACTGTCCAAAGGTTTGCTGCCAACTGTGGGGGTTTTGCGGCGCGTTCACGCGGTCGTGGCGCGGGCGGACAACAGGACCACTCGCGGTTCCGGGGAGCCGGGAGTGAGGCCCGCTCCCCCGCCCCTCGGCAAGGGGAGCCGGGGTTCGGGGCGGGGGAGCGGTGGGGGGAGACGGCTCGGCCGGTACCGGAAACGGGTCGGGGCGAGTGCTCGGAGACCCTCCAGGTCCGAGCACCATCCCCGACCGCCGAATCCGACCCACCCGAACGGGGCCCGCCCCCCGTCCGGGCGCCGTCTCCTGGTCTGTGGTCGTGCCGTGCCGTGTGCCCCAGCGCGTGGGGGCGCACGTGCTGAACCGCGGGATCTCCGCCCCCGGTTGGTGAACTCCTGCTTCGACCCAACGTTCGGTGCTTGACCCACCCACAACGTCTCGACAGGAGCAACGCGACGTTGGTCGTGATGGACACTCTGCCGGATCGACGGTCAAAAATCCCGGCCCGGAGCGGACTTCGCCTGGCCGAATCCGGCCACCGTGGGGAAACACCAGGTCGCGCACGGTGAGATGATCCCATGGTCCGAACCATGGTTCGGAGACGGCGACCGCCTAGTAGTACCCGGTGCTCTGCCAGTACCGCCACGCCGTACACGGGGAGCCGTGGGCCTCCTTGATGTAGCCCAGTCCCCAGTTGATCTGCGCCGACGCGCTGTCACCGAACCCCGAGGGCAACGAGCCGTGCTCCGCGGGGTTGAACCCGACGATCCCGCGTGCGCCGGTCGTCGGGTCGACCATCCCGGAGTCCCAGTTGGACATCGCGCTCCAGAGACCGTCCAGACACGTCCACTCCTGGTCGGTCCAGTTGTACGGGTCGGCGGCGGCCGCCTGCATGCCGAGGTTCTTGTTGTCGCTCGCGTTGGAGTTTCCCGCCCCCCACTCGAACTGCTCCGGTTCGTCCGGACGGTCCTCGTCCACCCACGTCTGGTCACCGCAGCCGGGGCCGTTCACCAGACACACCATCTGCCGGACACCCTCGTTGAAGGTGGAGCTCACGCCGGAGGCGTACACGGTGGCGATGATCAGCGCGGCCAGGATGACCGTCGCCCCCATCTCCACGAACGCGGCGCCGCGGTCCTGCCCGGCGTCCCGAGGGGCCCTGGCCCACCGTAGAAGCCTCTCCCGCCACACGGACATCCGAGGAGGGCGGTCGCGCCCGTCCGAACGGTTGGGGGGTCGGTTGGAGGAGGGGCGGCGCGTGTCCCCGAGCTCGGGACGGTGAGGGGTGGTCAACTCCGCCTCCAGAAGAGTCCGGGAACGATCGGGGGATGTGTTCAGGAGATCGTGATGTCCTCGATGTCGGCGAAGCCTGGGATCTCGAGGTTGATCGCGTCGACGTCTTCGGGGACCGAGAACATGGACCAGTACGCTACCTGCTCACCCGGGCCGATCCGTTCCTTGAAGTCGATGGACGAAACCCCGGAGCAGAGGCATGCGTTGGAGCTGTCCATAATCGGATGGAACCGAGTGGCCATATCCGTGGAAGTCGCCGTGACCCCGGAGTAGGGGATGTTCTCGTACAGATACGAATCCCCAGTCGGCCAGTCGAAGTAGACGTCCTCGCCGCTGTCGTTACGAATGCTCCAAGTCACGGAAAGGAAGGATTCCGCTCCGTCCTTCTCCGCAGAGTGGACCTCGGCGGACAGGCCCGAGCTGAAACCCTCGTTCGACTCCGCGGTTCCCAGGGAATCGAGATTCTCGGTCATCGGCCCAGAGGCGGCCAGCGCCCCGGAAGAGGTGACGGCGGCCAGAACCGCGAGCAGAGCGGCGGCCCCGACGGCTCGGACGATTCGCTTCATCAGACCCCTACTTCTCGAACGTGACGCTCACACGGCGGTTGCGCTCACGTCCCTCTTCGGTGGCGTTGTCGGCAATAGGGTCCGCGGATCCATGGCCCGCGGCCTCAAAGGTGATGCCCTCGCGGGTGATCAGTTCACTCAGGGAGGACTCAACGCTCGCGGCACGATCCTCCGAGAGTGGGAGGTTCACCGCGTCGTTGCCGGTGTCATCGGCGTATCCGTCGACGGAGACCACGTTCGAGCCCGCGTCATCGATTTCCTGCGCCACCTGTTCCAGGATCTCCTGGGCCTCGTCGCTGAGGTCTGAGCTGCCCGTGCCGAAGAGAACATCAGAGGAAAGGATGATGCTCACCTCGTCTCCGCTCTCGGTCCGCCCGGTCTGGTCTCCATCCAGGCTGTCGGAAATGAGGGTGAGATTGAGAACCTCGTCGCCTTCCAGATCACCGCTCTCCACCGACTCGGATGACCGGCTGATGGGTACGTCCAGCATCGGAGGGGTCAGCGGGGTGACGATGCTCATGCTGCGCACGTCGGCTGGTGGATTCGGATACATGACCCAGAGTTCTTCGGTCGATCCGCTTTCCAGTGCTCCGGGGAGGGCATTGCAGAAGCAGCTGGTATCAGTGTGCTTCAGGCTTCGGTATCTCTTCTGGTTCGCACTGTCGATGAGGCTGATTTCGCTCGCGCTGTCCTCATCATTCGAGCCGGACAGGCCAAAGCCGAGAATGAAGCTTTCAGAGGAGTTGTTGGTGACTCCCATGCGGAGCCGAAGAAGGTCGTTCTCCAGCCTCTCAAGGGCGTAGACATCGATTTGCAGGTCCGAGCCGATGTCGGTTGAAGTGGTAACCGAACTGGCGATGACTTCCGAGTTGTCCTCTTCGGTCCCACCGTTTTCGGTGACCTCTCCTCCCGACCCCTCTGATGTCGCGTCAGGTCGTTCGGGGGCGCTGTCCGAAGCCACGACGCAACCGGAGAGAGTGAACAGAAGCACGGAGAGCAGTGCTGCCGCCGACATGCCTCTTGTACTCGCCTCCATCGAGGGAGGCCTGGTCTCGGGCGTCAAACTCCTACCGCTCCTCTGGCTGTTCCATGGGGGTCATCGTCGCAGGCGATCGGAGGTCACGGGGGAGTCAGGGTGGTCCGGATCGTCCGGCTGATCCCTTGGACGATGGTGTCGGCGATCCCGCTGCCCATGAGGACCATGGCGACCAGTCCGACGAACACGAGGATGGCCCCGTACTCGACGAAACCAGCACCTCGATCGCTGCTGCGCTCGGCCCTGGGAAGGGCGAGGGAGCTGAGCCTGACCCAGACCTGGTGCGTGAAGTTCACTGGGGGACTCCTTGGGGGACTGGGGCTGCGAGGCCACAGCCGCTGGCGAGTTCGCCTGGTTCGAGGGCCGGACGCCGGCCGGGGGCGTGCCCAAAGCTGCTCTGTCCTGCGCTCTGTGTGGCCCGTGCTGTCTGGAACGTGGTCATCGCGGTCACCTCCTCGCGGGGCTGAACTGATCCGGGTCCGCGCATGGCGGTGCCCTGAACCCGTGCCCCTCCACTATCGGACATCACTCGGTGTCCCACCCCCGAGTCTGGCCGAATGTGGCCACATTGATTCGGGGTTCATCCTAGGTGCTCTGGATTCCCCGTTTCCCTTCCGTCCGAGAAGTCGCAGGTAAGGGTTGATTCTCGGGGTTCTCTCGCCTTGTTGGAGGGCTCGGATGTCCGCGGGAGTCTTCCACGGGTCATTTGACAGGGAGGAGGTTGCTGTGTTTTCGCGGTCGAGTCCGTGATGCGGGAACAAAGCCCCAGGCCAGAGGGTGTGTCCGCGCGATGGTGTTGAATTGTCCAGTTCGCGCACGACGCTCACCCTTCGCCACCCCTACCTCAGTGACCCTCCACAGCCGCACCCCTGCTCCAGCTGATCCTCCTGGCCGACGCCCCCAACGGCCGACCTGTCAGAAAGGCCCGAATCTTGGACGCCACGGTGCTCATCCCCCTCCTGGGGGCCCTGCTCGGCCTGGCCATCGGTCTGTTTCCCCTCGTCAAGGTGTTCAACGCGAATCGTGTGATCGGCGCGTCGGTCTCGTCGGTCCCCGCCCCGAGCCGACAGCCGAGGCCCGAGGAACTCACCCCCACCGAACTCGCCTACCTCGTGGGCGGTGCCACCCGCGTCGGGGAGGTGGTGCTCCTGGACCTCTTTCTCTCGGGACGCATCCGACGCCAGACCAGGGGCGGGTTCTTCACCCTGGTGGGTCCCTCCAACGCCTACGTCACTGAGAAGGACCAGGTACGCAGGGACATCGTCAAGGCGTTCAAGGACCGCACGGGATTGACGGCCCGGGGGATGATTCGTACGGCGACCTTCAGCCGGGGCATCGACCGGGTCCGGCAGCGGCTCGCCGAACGGCGTCTGATCGCCCACTCCGGTGAGCTCACCAAGACGCTGGCCGACTTCCACGACGGCGGGTGGATCTCCCAACGGCTCTCCTTCGTGGGGTCGGGGCTGCTGCTGGCCGGGCTGGTGCTGATGACGGCCCACGAACAGAACGGCTGGACGGTCGCCCTGACCGTGCTCGGCGGGATCCTCTCCGTGCTGAACGGCTTCTCCTTCGCCCTGTACCTGGGCCGGGGCGGTCGGAACGTCTCCACCAGGACCCCCTCGGGCCGGGAACTGCTCCTGGAGGCGGAACGGACCTACTCCGTCGACGACGTCGAGGGACGTTCGATGGTGCGGGAGGAGGCGCTCGGCTACACCGCGGTGATCGGGCTCGGCCCGATGGGCCGTGAGGCGGCGGGGCGCCGGGGGCGGGACGGTTCGGGCGGGGACGCCGTGCGGGTCGTGACGGACTCGGGATCGGCACAGCTGGTCGGAGAGTCCTCGGGCGGGTTCGCGGAGCGGACCCCCGAGCCCCGGGAGGGGTTCGAGCTCGACTGGGGCGACCTGTGCGAGTTCGCCGACCTGTGCTCGGTGGGCGGCGACTCCGGTGGCTCGGCTCCATCGGGTTCCCACGGAGGTTCCTCGGGCGGTGGCGGGCTCTTCGACGGCGGCTCAGGTGACGGTTCGGGGGGTTCCGGTGGCGGTGACGGAGGCGGCGGTGGGGGCGGGGACTGACCTCCGGGGGCCGCGCCCCTACACCCGCGGTGGCCGCTCCGCATCCGTTTCCCAGGAAACGGGTGAACCGGCCGTAGGGGGGAGCGGCGTAAGAGAATGCAGGGGGAGGTGAGGTGTGGGGGTACCACGATGGTGTGCCTGGCGGATCGAAAGATCCAGGAGACGCGAACCCTGTCGCGTGTGGCGGTGCGAACCGCGCCGCCCGCGCCGGCCGACGCCAGGATCACCTTTCCGACCGTATGAGGCACGGGGACGTTATCGTCTACCCGGGTGAGTCCTGGGCCGATTTCGGGGCACGAAGCCCCCACACACCGAGTCTCGAACGTCCTCCGACCCCGCTCCCCTCACCCGTCCGGCCCTGTTCCCGCCTGGCTGATCCGACACCCGCCCCCCAGAACCGACCCAGCTCACCCCAGAAGGAGTTCCATGACTCCGGAACCAGCGGAACCAGAGGCGGGGGAGTGGTTTCGCCGCTACTTCGCCCCCGAGGAGCTGGACCGGCTCGAACAGTTCCCGGTCCGTATCCCCACCGGCCACGAGTTCGGCCTGCTGGGCCTGCTCGGCGCCTGGCACACGCACGTCCGAAGACTGCGGGCGGATCTCACCCTCGCGGACGGGGACCCCTCCGCCTGCGGTGTCCACGACCTCGTGACCGCGCTCGTCCTGCGCGACTTCGTGGATCGGGGGATCGCCACCCTGGGCACGGAACTCACCAGGAGCGTGGACTCCGCCCTGGCCGACCTCGACGAGCGCTTCCGTTCCCTCACGGAGGAGGACGGCGTCGGCCTCCTGGCCCTGGCCGAACCGGAGGCCGAGGGCCGGACCGACGAGAAGTGGTGGTGGCGCCGCATCCCGCTGAGCGGCCCCGCGCGCAGGGAACTCGACAGTGCGGCCGCCCGTGAACAGGACGGACGGGTGCCCGGCCCGACGCCACCGTCCTCTGTTCACAGGACGGTCCCCGGAGACAGTGCGGGGCGGGGTCCCTGACGACCCCGCCCCATCCCTGTCACCGGAGGAAGCGGTTCCGGATCCTGCCTGATCCGGTTCCGCACCCTTGACCAGTACCCCCGGTCAGGGTTCCGTGCCGCACTCAGCTCCCGACGGGCGCCGCCGGACCGAACGCGTCGGCCAGCAGTTCGTAGGAGCGGAAGCGGGCCGTCTTGTCGTAGATCATCGAGGAGATCATCAGTTCGTCCACGCCGGTGTCGGCGACGAACTGGTCGATCCTGCTCCGCACGGTCTCCTGGGAGCCCACGAACGAGTAGCGGAGCATCGCACTCGTCTGCTCCTTCTCCCCGGGGCGCCACATCGTGTCCATGGCCGAACTCCGGACCGGGGGCTGGAGCAGGCCGCGCGCGTTGCGCATGATGCCCAGGAAGGCCTGCTGCTGCGAGGTGAACAGGTTCTTCGCCTCGGCGTCGGTGTCGGCGACGACCACGTTGATCCCGGCCATCGCGTACGGCTTCTGGGCCTGCTCCGAGGGCGCGAAGTCCTCCCGGTAGGCGGCGAGCGCGTCGTAGAGCGCGCTCGGCGCGAAGTGCGACGCGAAGGCGTACGGCAGCCCCAGGTGCGCGGCGAGCTGGGCGCCGAACAGGCTGGATCCGAGGATCCACAGGGGCACCCGCAGGCCCTCGCCGGGGACGGCGCGCACCGGCTGTCCGGGGCTGGCGGGCTCGAAGAGCGACCGGAGCTCCTGGACGTCCTGGGGGAAGGTCGAGGAGGCGGAGTGGTCACGGCGCATGGCCCGCATGGTGCGCGGGTCGGTTCCCGGGGCACGCCCCAGCCCGAGGTCGATGCGTCCCGGGTAGAGGGACTCCAGGGTGCCGAACTGTTCGGCGATCACCAGTGGGGAGTGGTTCGGGAGCATGACGCCGCCCGAGCCGACCCTGATGGTGGAGGTTCCCTCGGCGATGAAGCCGAGGGAGACCGAGGTGGCCGCGCTGGCGATGGCCCGCATGTTGTGGTGCTCGGACAACCAGAAACGCGTGTAGCCCCAGCGTTCCAGGTTCTGGGCGAGTTCGCGGGCGTCGCGCAGGGCCTCGCCGGGGGTGGAGCCCTCGACGATGCTCGCGTGGTCCAGGACGGACAGGGCGGGCCCCGTTCCCGGTGTCTCGGTCCGTGCTGCCCCAGCTGATTCCGTCATCTCAGTTACCCCCACTGGCCTGAATCATTCGATGATCGTCGAACATCGAACATTGACGGTACACTCGCCGCTGAACGCACACCAAATCCTGACCGCGGATCGGCGAGGCCGCCGGACGGGGTTCGGCGGGGCGGCGACGCCCTCGAACGGACGTGCGGAACGGCTGCGTGACAGAGGAAGTGGAGGTGGGGTCTTGGTTCCCAAGGGGCCGTCCAAGGGGCATGAGCATCCGGCCCTGGCCGAAGTGGATCTGGTCACGGTCCTGTCCGCGTTGGCCGAACCCACCCGGATGCGGATCGTGTGCATGCTCGCCGAGTTCGAGGGTGAGCGGGCCTGGAAGGACATCGAACTTCCGATCGCGCAGTCGACCCTGAGCCACCACCTGAAGATCCTGCGCAACGCCGGGGTGATCCAGAACCGGACCGAGGGCACGCGCTGCTTCGTCTCGCTGCGGGACCAGGAGCTCGACGGGCGGTTCCCCGGGCTGCTGGAGACGGTGCTGAGCTGTCGGGACTCGCGCTAGGCGCGGTTCCGTTGACGCTGTCGCGCGTGCTGGTGGCGCAGGCGTGAGCTTCCGTCCGTGCGATCCCCCATGGGGCGACGGGACCGGGGTGGCCCCGCGGCGCGAACACGTCATGTCTTCACTCACGCAGGCGCAACGAAGCCGGGTGGCGCTGAGTTCCCGCCCTCGTCGTGTTTCTGGTGCGGGTGTCTCCGTGGCGGGGTCGGGGGTTGGTTCGAGCGCAGCCGTATGCGTGATCCGGGTAAGGGCTCGACGTCGGTCTCATTCGTGGGACGGGGGCGAAGGAGTGCGGCCCCGGTCGCGGTCGGCTCCTCAGAGCCGACGCGAACCGGGGCCGCGACCGAGGATGGCCTCCGTTCCTGCCTCTCCCCCCAGATGGCAGGAACGGCGAGTGCCCCCCCTTTTTCCTTCTTGGTCGGGGCCCGCGAACCCTCTGTTCCCCTTTCCCTCCAGTGGCTTTGTCGCACGGAAGGCAGCAGAGGCGCAGGGCCCCTCGGTGGCGAATGGAACATCCACGTGCTCGGCGAACGTGAATTCCCCCGAATCCCATGCCACTTGAGCAGGCGGGAGTGCCTTTGGCGGAAGTTCCCCCTAGATTACAACTTCCACGAAGTCAATCCCCATCGAACCCGCACATCCCTCGTGTGACGAACGAGAGAAAGCGAGATCCCGCAGATGCACTCTATCGCTTCGCGGAACCATTCTGTCCATGTCCGGGAATCCCGTTCTGTGGTGAACGTGAACCAACCGCCGGGCCCCGGAAACGGGCGAACGCACGGAACGCTGAGTGCATGACGCGGACACCAGGACACGCGCTGGCCTCGGGCTCGAAGCCAGTGCCGACCGGTGACCGACGGTCCGAGTATGCCTGAGGCGGAGGGTGCTTCGCAGCCGTTCCGTGGCAATTCCTCAATCTGATTCTCCGATGTGGCTCAGTGCCGCACTCGGGGTGGTCATTGGCGGCGTCCGGATTGGTTGGGGCGGGCGCTCCGTGCCGTCTTTTGTAGGTGGTTTGGTGTCTAAAGTCATCGCTTGGCGGAAACCGGACACCCTCGGAGTGCAGGTTTCGGCGGGGAGGGGTCTGCGCCGGACGCCCTGCCGTGGCTCCCAGTGGCGGGTGGCGTGGCGATGTGCTCCTTACCGGGGGCGGGTTGGGCATGTCCTTGAGGTGGCTCCTGGTGGCCGCTGGGATGGCCTCATGGGGCTTCTCCGACCCCAAGGGAAACATCGACGGTTGTCTCGTTCCTTGGGGTAACTGTCCGGTTCCCCCTCGGAGTGGGGCTTCGGAAGGGGTTGACGCGGGTGGCAGCCCCCGGGTGCACAGGGTGCCGGTGTCGAGGACGTCGGGTCCAAGGGGCGTCACCGTGCTTGCGGGGATCGGGCCTTCCGTGGGCCCGGACGCCCGAGCGAGGCCGCGTTCTCGAGTCGATTCCCGAAGAAATATACGAGCGCTTACCGAGCGCTTTACCCAGTGAAATGCGAATGGACGCCTCCCGAAATCATGGTGGTGTCGCGCAGGGGAAAGCAGGGGTCTTCGGGGTCCGCTTGGCACCCCCGTCGAGGTCGGTGGCGGTGGGCGTGCCGTCGCGAGGATGGGAAGGCAAGCGAGAGATCCACCGGTACGAAGCATGACTTCTATGCGAGTCACGCATGAAGCGGGCCGTTCCCTGAACCGTCCTGTTCGCATACTGCGAGTGGTGGTCGGGTTTTGCCTCGGTGGGGGCGGGGTCGGTCAGGCCCGGGTCAGTCGGAGGAAGCCACCGGCCTGGCCGAGGACCAGCCCGAGGTTGGCCAGTGCGTAGGCCCACCAGAGCCAGGCCAGTCCACCCGCGGAGGCGACGGGGAAGGCGGCCAGGGCCAGCAGCCCGAAACACACCGCGAAGGTGTACAGCGTCGGCGCGGTGCGCTTCAGGGCCAGCAGCCCCATACCCGGCATCGCCTGCACACCGTCGGCGAGGACGACCACGAAGACCACCGGGATCAGGGCGGACACCAGCGTGGACACCGCCGGGTCGGGGGTGAAGACCCCGATGACCGGGGCCGCCGCGACCGAGATGAGGAGCATGCTCAACCCGATCACCGGCAGGGCCAGCGTCAGCCCCGCCGCCAGGATCCTGCGGACCTCACCGAACCCGCTCCCCGGACCGCCCTCCGAGCCGTTCCCCGAACCGTCCCGGGAGACCTCGGCCTCCCTGGCGGCGCGCGCCATGAAGGGGACGGCGGCCTGGCCCGTCGCGGTCGCGGGGAGGAAGACGAAGGTCACCAGGGTCACCATCACCTGATGGGCCGCGGCCTCCACGGCGCCGATCCGCGCCACCGCCATCGCGAGCAGGCCGAGAACACCGAACTTGACCAGCATCGTCGTCCCCATGGGGAGACCGACCCGCGCGATGTGCCAGACCCCCGACCAGTCCGGTGCGGCCGGCCCGCGCGGTCGGGTGGCCAGGACCGCGCCGCGCCGTAGCAGGACCTGGGCCACGGTCGCCATCGCGAGGGCGGTCAGCAGCATCGCGATCCCCGCGCCCGCGATGTCCAGGCCGAGCAACAGGACCAACGTGGGGATCAGGACCACTGACATCGCCGTACCCACCAGGCCCACAGTCATCGCCTGCTTGGACCTGCCCAGCCCGATCAGCAGGACGGTCGCGCAGGACTGGAAGGAGTTGGCGAGGAGGGCGAGCGCCATCAGGTAGGGGAAGGGGCCGAGCGCCGCCACCGTCTCCGCGGGTACCCCGATCAACCGGGCGCCCGTCGGCACCGACGCCACCACCGCGCCGCCGAGCAGGCCCATGCACAGCGCCAGCCAGAGGGAGTCGCGAAGGGTGGGTGCGAGGGCATCGGGGTCCTCGGCGTTCTGCGCGACGAACGGCATGGATCCGCGCAGCGCACCCTGGACCACCATCGAGGCGGGGTTGTACAGGGCGACGGTCATGGCGTAGGCGGCCAGGACGGCGGTGCCGGTGTGACCCAGGACCCCTGCGGTGACCAGGGTTCCGACGACGGTGGCGGCCATGGAGAGGTAGAGGGGGAGGGCCTTACCCGCGATCCCACTGACGAGTCGGCCGAAGGAGGGTCGGGGTTCCGGCACGGGATCGTTCGGCGAGGTCACTTCCTCTGCGGGATCGACCTCGGGCGGGGTCGTGTCACCTGATGCGTGGGGGCGGTCCGCGCGGTGAGCCGCCGTGTTCCGGGGGGCGTCGTCAACCATGGTCTTCTCTGGTGGAGGAAGGACGTCGGTGGTCGCGGAGAAACTATCAGTGCGACCACGGGTGATTTGTGGTGCATTTGGGCTGACGTTGGTCCCGTGGCTGGTGTCCGATGTCGGGTTGGTCTTCCTGTTCACTGTCGCCGCTGTCGGAGCGATCCGCCTTCGTCCGGCGTCGGAGACTGGTTGACATCGGATTGCACCGATTTCCTCTCCTTCCCGTAACGTCCTCACCCACCGTGTCGACGGATGGAGTCCGTGGTGGCGACCCGTCGGGCGGTGACCGGGCAGTCGTGATCGCCCCCGCGATCCTTGGTGAACAGGCGTTACCGGCCCCCGCGCGGGGGTGTGGGCGCGCTCTCGCGTGCGGCTGGGTGTCCGTCGCGAATGGGTCCCGCGCACACGCGGAAAAGGGGGATCGCTGCATCGGATCTCTCACAAATTAGGTAGATTCGCAGAACAACGGGATCGAATGTGCTATCCCGGCACGGCCCACCACAACCGTCCCTGATGTGTGGAAAGCTGCCCCCAATGGACTTCTCCCTCCCCGCTCTGCCGTCGAACGTCACCCCCCTGACCGACGGCGACCCGCTCCAGGTGGGCCACTACCGACTCATCGGGCGTCTGGGCGCCGACGGTGTGAGCACCCTGTTCGCCGCTGTCTCCCCCGACCACGAACCGACCGTCCTCCGGATGGCGGGAGCCGAATGGGCGCCCTCGACCGTCTCCGAAGGGGAGGTCGCACCGGTCGACCACACCACCGGAGTGTGCGCGGTGGGCGTCCGCGAACTCGGGACCCACGAGGGCCGGCCGTGGTCCGCGATCGCCTACCTCCCCGGCGTGGACCTGCGCGAGCACGTGCGAACGCACGGAGCCGTGGGCGGAGAAGCCCTGCTGGTGCTGGCCGCAGGGATGGCCGAGGCACTCGCCAGCACCCACGCCTCGGGCACCCTGCACGGCGACGTGCGCCCGGAGAGCGTGGTGGCCTCGGAGAGCGGGCCCCGCGTGCTCGACTTCGGGATCGCCCGCCGAATCGACGACACGGCGTCGGTACAGAGCGGGACGAGCCTGGGCTGGCTGGCCCCCGAACGGTACGAGGGCTCGCCCGCCACACAGGGGTCCGACGTGCACGGCTGGGCCTGTCTCGTGGTGTTCGCGGCCACCGGCGAACCCCCGTTCGGGGCGTCACCCGCCGGGCACAACCCCGGGCGGGTGCCCGGGCAGATCCTGTGGGAGATGGCCCGCCGCACACGCGAGGCGAGAGTTGACCTGAGACTGCTCCCGGAGGACCTGCGGCCGCTGCTGATGCGCGCCTTCTCCCCTGACCCGGAGCTGCGGCCCTCGGCCGAGGACGCCTACCTCGAGTGCCTGTTGATGCTCGGCATCGACGAACAGTCGACCGCCAATACCTGGCCGGACCAGCTTCGAGCGCTGATCACCCGGCACTGGCCGCGACCGGACCTGAGCTGGCACGATCCGGAGCGTTGGATCCGGGCCGCACGCGCCCTGGGCCAGGCGGGTCAGCGGACGGCCGCAAGCGGGTCGGCGCCCGGGGACACCGGCGCGGTGGTCGGTGGCGCGGTCGTTCCGTCCGGACCGGAGGGGCCGTCCGCCGGTCCCGGGCCGGGCGGGCCCGACTCCTCCACCGGGGGCGACGCGGGCACCGATGACGAGGAGTGGGGGCCCGAAGCGGCGGCCGAGGCGTACGGGCACACCCCTCGCCCCCCGATGAGCGGCGGGCACGGGGCCGTGCCCGCCGCGCGCGGCGCGGGCACGGCCGGACTCGGGGGAGCGGAGTACCTGTTCGGGCCCTCCCGGACCGGAGGCCACGGTCCCTCGGGGGCGGAGACCGGCGGGATCGACCTCGACGGGGACGACGACACCGTCTCCCGGGGCAGGGTCGGTCTCTGGCTCGCCGTGGGCGCCGTCGGGATGGTCGCGGTGCTCGGTGGCGGCTACCTGCTGTTCGAAACCCTGGGTGAGTCGCCCGCCGACACCGTCGTCTCGGAGGGCGCCGCCGAGGAACCTGTCGAGTCCGAGCCCGAGGACGAACCCGGGGAGGAGAGCGGTCCCCCAGCCCTGGACTGCGATGACGCCGAGCGCATGAGTGCCCAGCACGCCCACGCTCCCTGGCGCCCCTTCAGCACGGAGACCGTCTCCCCGGACGCGTACGCCCCGCTCCTCGTCCCGGGGCCCGAGGGCGAGCCCAACACCAGTCCCGACGTCTGGCCGTTCGTCTCCCCGCTCGACCACGACACCGTCGACTTCGGCCTGGTCACACCAGAACTGGACGGCTTCCCGGTGCTCACCGTGTGCATGACCGCCGCGCGCGACACCGGCGAGGGGGTCGAGTTCACGGCGGAGCTCACCTACCATCCCACGGTCGGCAGCCACCGCGTGTACGAGGAGGACTTCCTCACCCTCACGCCCCTCGACCCCGAACGGAACGGGGGCGTCGACAAGGAGACCGTCCGGGGCGGGACCGGCAGCGAGCTGGGACAACCGATGACCACGCTCGCGGAACTGAGCCCGCAGTACCCGTCCGCCGAGGTCACCGTGCTCATCCCGGGAGCTCCGGAGCGATCGGGGATCGCCTACCGGCCCTCCGAGTACTCGGTCACGCTCGTCCACGACCTCAGCGGTCACTGCTACGACGTGGACGGCACGGAGGAGTGGCGCGACGGGGACCGGCTGGGTTCCGGACAGTTCGCCCTGCCGAGCACCGAGCCCGGCGAGAACGACATGATGCGGTGCCCGGTGGACGAACCGGTGGAACAGGGCGGCGTCTGACCTCCGACGTCCTGAAGAGGACCGCGTCAGCGGTGTTCCCCCCGCGTCCCCGGCAGCCGGGTGCGTGCGTAGGTGAGTCGGCGCAGCAGCGCCTCGGCCGGTCCACGCAGCCCGAAGCGGCGGGGGGGGGGGGGGG
>NZ_ANAE01000100.1 GCF_000341265.1 Nocardiopsis prasina DSM 43845
AGGTGAGTCGGCGCAGCAGCGCCTCGGCCGGTCCACGCAGCCCGAAGCGGCGGGAGAGGTCGGCGATCAGCACGGTCAGTCCCCAGGTGAGGACGGCGACCAGCACGGCGCCCGAGGCGCTCGCGCTGGCCCCCAGTCCCAGGCCGTAGGGGGCGAACACCGCGGTGAACACCACCGCCTGCGCCAGGTAGCAGCTGAGGGAGCGCTCTCCGACGGAGGCGATCGAGGTGGCGACCGCCCCGGCGGAGCCGGTGCCACCGGGGAGCACGGCCCGTTCGGTCACCCGGAGGGCGACCAGGGTGATCAGCGCCGCCCAGCCGGGCCCGCCCGCCCAGCCCGCGAGGTCGTGCACGATCCACAGGGACACCAGGACGACGGGTTCCGGTTCCGGCAGGAACTCGGCGGTGACCAGGGCGTCCGGTAGCCCGGCGACCACCGCGACGCCCAGGCCCGCGACGGCGGTACGCGCCAACAGGGGAAGGTGCTCCCGGGGGTGTTCCAGGATGCCCCGGCGACCGGCCCACATCCCCACGAGCAACGGCGGCAGCACCACGAGCAGCAGGGTCACCGGCGTGTACAGGGTCCACTCCGCGAAACGCTCGGAACTGGCCGCGAGGAAGTCCGGCTCCATCAGTGAGGGCACCGCCGAGACGGGCCCGTCGTCCCCGGGGGAGGCACCGGACACGTCGCCCAGGCTGAGGACGGTGCTCAGTGCGGCCGAGGCGAACGCGACGGCGCCCGCGGACCACAGCAGGACGGAGTCGCGTGCGCGCAGAAACCCCACGAAGAGGAGCAGGCCCAGCCCGTACGCCCCGACGATGTCCACCGGCAGCAGCAGGACCCCGTGCAGCAGGCCGATCACCAGCATCCACAGTCCGCGACGGCGCAGCACCACACGGGCGTGTACCCACCCGCCGCCCGCGTCCACGACCCGCCGCATGATCCACACGGTGCCGTAGCCGAAGAGCAGCGAGAACAGCGGGATCGCCCGCCCGTTCACCAGCGTGCTCTGGACGAACAACAGCACCTGGTCGGTGAGGGTGCGGACGGTCTCGGAGTGGGTCAGGAAGAACTGGGCGTTGACCAGAGCGATGAAAAGCAGCATGAAACCGCGCGCGAGGTCGGGTGCGAGGGATCGCCCCGAGCCGGGCACGGGCGGGATACCGGTCGAGGGAGGTCGGCTGGGCTGACTCATGGGGACTCTCTTGTGGGCGCTGACAGGCGGTGGGACGAACGTGCGGGGACCCTCAGGGGCCCGTCGACGAAGCTACGGAGCCGCGCGACCCGTTCCCATGGGGCCTTCCCGAGACTTCGGGTGGGTCCGTCCCCACCGGAACGAGCGCCTATGATGGTGGGGCGTCGCGTGTTCCCAGCCAATGAGCAGTGGGCCGGCCGGAGTGCATGGAGGCGCCATGACTGTTCGGGGAGCCATCGTGAGCACACACTTCGCGTACCGAATCTGAGCGGCTGAGGCGTTCGCGGCGCCGGTGTGACACGGCCTTCGAGACCGTGTCCCCGTGGCCCCGGTGAGAGACCGGGCCGCGCGGTTCGTCCCGCCGAACCCCCGCCCGTTCCCCGGCCGCTCATCCGCCGTCAGGCGCCCCTGGACGCCCACACTCCGGCGGACTCCCCGAACCCCTCCTGGCCGACCGCCACCCTGCCCTGCCCCGACCCGCACGGCCCCGCCCGGAGGGCGAGCGCGACGACCGCGCCCCGGGGACGTCCGCCTCCACGACCTTCAGTGAGAGGACCGTTTCTTGACGCACAACGACAACCAGCAGACGAGCGAGGACAACACCGGGGCGGGCCGTCCGAACCAGCCGCCCGCAGGACCCCACCCGCGCCCCGAACCCGGCGTGAGCCCCTGGAACGCGCCCGTGGTGGCGGAGTTCCGAGCCAACGGCGGCCGCATGGGCGGCCAGTTCGCCGGAAGCGACCTGCTGCTGCTCACCACCACCGGTGCGCGCTCGGGCCGGGAACACACCAACCCGCTCGGCTTCGCGCGGATCGACGACCGCGTCTACGTGGTGGCCTCCGCCGGGGGCTCCCCGAAGGACCCCGACTGGTACCGCAACCTGCTCTCCCACCCCATGGTGACCGTGGAACTTCCGGGAGAGGACTCCCGGGAGTGCGTCGCGGTCCCGCTGGCGGGCGGGGAACGCGACCTGGTCTTCAAGGAGATCGTCCGCCGCCACCCGGGCTACGGCGACTACCAGGACCGGGTGGAGCGTCGGCTCCCGGTGGTGGAGCTCCAGCCCTCACCGGAGTTCGGCTCCGGTGAGGTGCGCAACCTCGCGGACAAGCTGTTCCAGATCCACGCGTGGCTGCGCGGCCAGCTCACCAACGTGCGCGGGGAGGCAGAGCGCTACCTTGCCGAGCGCGACTCTGTGACGACCGGGCAGCCGGTGGGGCTCAACCTCCAGATCCGTCAGCACTGCCTCGCCTTCTGCGAGTCACTGCACTTCCACCACACCAGCGAGGACGCCATGTTCCCCGGCCTGGCCGAGGGCTTCCCGCACCTGCGGGAACCCGTCGAGCGCCTGGTGGAGGAGCACCGTGTGGTCGACCGCGTCCGGGGTGAGCTGGAGGGCCTGCTCGCCGACGTGCGCACCGCCGACCCCGTGCGGTTCATGGCCGAACTCGACCGCCTGACCGAGGAGCTCGAGGCCCATCTGGACTTCGAGGAGGAAGCCCTCATCCCGACGCTGTCGGAGATCCCCTTCCCGCCGGCGTGACACCCGTGCCGTGGGGCGCCCCGGGAACCGCCAGCCGGTCCCCGGGGCCTCCCACGTACGCTCCCGTACCGGCGCGGGGCGCCTACCCCCCGAACAGGGTGCCGAGGTTGATCTCGGTGCCCAGGAACATCGAACCGACGATGAGGATCAGAAGACCGGGAAGCAGGGTCGCGGCGGTCACCATCGTCACCCTCGGGTTGAGGCGCTGGGCCTTGCGGCGCATGTACTGGGCGTCGGCCAGGCGCATGTCCTTGCTGATGTCGACCAGGGTGTCGCTCAGCGGCGCCCCGAGTTCCTCGGCCTGCTGGATGGCGGTGACGAACTTGCTGAGCGACTCGTTGCGGTTGCGGCGGCGCAGGGTCTCGAAGGCCTCCCGGCGCGAGGTGCCCAGCTCCATCTGCCGGAGCGCGATCGTGAACTCGTCCGCCAGCACCCCCGGCATCGACACCGCCACCCGGGCGACGGCGGCGCGGAACGACATGCCCGCGCTCACCGTCACCGCGAGCACGTCCAGGAAGTCGGGCAGCTGCGTCTGGACCTCGTCGGCGCGCTCCTGGGTCTGCACGTACAGGTTGAGGTCGGTCAGGCCCGTGAAGGCCAACGCCAGGAGGGCGAGCATCGGGCTGGAGTCCGCCACCAGCACCAGCACGGCGAGGGAACCGTAGACGGCCACCTCACCGACCTTGCGACGCACGTACCGTTCCGTGGTCAGACCGTCCGGGCGCCCCGCCGCCTCGATACGGGAGGAGACGGACGCCTTCAGTGTCTCGCTCATCGACGCCATCAGCGCCTTGGAGAAGGGGCGCCCGATCCGCTCGGTGATCCGGTGCAGGAAGAAGGTCTCGTCGCTCTTGGTGGTCACCGGAGCGTCGACCGGGTCGTCCACGGCCACCCGCGTCTGCGACTGGGTCAGGTACAGGCCGTAGACACCGAGCAGCACGACCAGGGCCGAGGCGAGCGCGGCCGCCAGGGGTATCAGGAGCGGGAGGTTCATGGGGGTGTCCTTCGAGGGGCGGGGTCGGGGGTCCCGGAGGACCGTGGCGTGTGCGGCCGGGCGCTACATCTTGAACCTGGTGATGCGGGCGACCAGCGCGAAACCGGTCGCGTACAGCGCCGCCACGACCAGCAGCACCGCGATCCCGGCTCCGGAGCTGGTCATCGTACGCATGATCCCCGGCTCGATCCCGTTGATCATGAACAGCGCGCCCACCGACATGAACGCGAGCGCCCACACGGTGGAGGTCGTCTCGCTGAGGATGGTGCTCACCTCACGCCGGGTCTCCTTGCGGCTCTCCAACGTGCCGGAGATGTTGCGCAGGGCCGTCACCAGCGAACCGCCGGACCTGGACGCCACCACCAGGGTGGACAACAGCACGCCCAGTTCCCGCGACGGCATGCGCTGGCGCAGGTCCGCGATGGCCTCCTCGAAGCTCGCCCCCAGCTTCATCGACTCCGCCATCCGACCGAGTTCCTCCCCGGCCGGGCCGTCCAGTTCGTCGGCGGCGATGGCCACGGCCGTCGGCAGCGCCAGCCCAGCGGAGGTCGCGTTGCCCAGCACACGGGCCAGGTCGGGCAGCTGGTTGGTGAACTCCTCCCGACGCTTGGCCTCGGCCCTGCGCAGGTAGGAGAAGAACAGGAACGCCACGCCGACCGCGGCCAGCAGACCGAAGAACGGCGCGAGGACCTGCCACACCACCAGGACCGTCAGCAGCGTTCCCGACACGAGCGCCACGACGAACGTCGCCGGGCGTATGTCCGTGCCCGAGCGCGCCATGCGACGAGCGAGCCGCGCACCCCACTGCGTGCGCCGCAACCGTGCGTCCAACCGGGCCAGAGGGGTGGACGCCTCGTACTCCGCCTGGTCCAGGGCGCTGCGGGCGGCGATCAGCCGCCGCTGCTCCGCGCTGGCCAGGAACTCCCACAGCGCCCACAGCATCAGGAACAGAACCAGGGCGAGGCCGCCGAGGATCGCCGGAACCTGCCAGTTCACCCGGACTCCCTTCGGACCGGTACCGCCGCGCGGTCCGGTGTCGTACTTCGCTGGTGCGTCCGCGTGGACGCTTGTCGGGCCCTCACGGGCTGCCCTGTGGGCGGTCGTCGGACACGACCCCGAACACGGACGGGATGCTCTCCCCCACGTGGTAGATCCGAGCGGCGACGTGGCGGGGCAGCGGATGGTGCCGGTACCGCCCCTCGACGGTGCGGTCGGGGTTGACCGGCAGCGCCGCGAACTCCATGAGCCGGTCCAGACGGAACTCCTCGCGGCGGCGCGAGGAGACCACGGCGATCTCGTTGATCCGCCGCGACCCGTCGGGCCATCGGCCCAGGTGCACCACCGCGTCCACGGCGTTGTTGATCTGGTCGCGGATCGCGTCGTAGGGGATGTTCCCCTCACCCAGGGTCGCCAGGGTCTGCAACCGGTAGATGGCGTCGTCCGCCGAGTTGGCGTGCACCGTCACCAGTGAGCCGTCGTGGCCGGTGTTCATCGCCTGGAGCATGTCGATGGTCTCGGGACCACGGACCTCACCGACGATGATGCGGTCCGGGCGCATCCGCAGCGCGTTGCGCACGAGGTCGCGGATGGCGATCTCGCCCCGCCCCTCGATGTTGGCGGGCCGCGACTCCAGCCGCACCACGTGCTCCTGCATCAGCTGGAGTTCGGCCGAGTCCTCGATGGTGACGATCCGCTCCTGACTGGGCACGAAGGCCGACAGCGCGTTCAGGAAGGTCGTCTTACCGGTACCGGTACCGCCCGACACCACGATGTTGAACCGGGCGCGCACCATCGCCGACAACAGCACCCCGGTCGCCTGGTCCAGGCTGCCCATCCGCACGAGTTCCTCGATGGGGTAGGGCTTGGGGAAACGCCGGATGGTCAGCACCGGCCCGGACAGGGACAGCGGCGGGATGATCACGTTGACCCGCTCCCCGCTGGGCAGGCGGGCGTCCACCATCGGCGAGGACTCGTCCACGCGCCGGTTCACCAGCGAGACGATCCGGTCGATGGTCTGGTACAACTGCTCCTCGCCGTTGAAGGCGGCGTCGATGCGCTCCATGCGGCCGCCGCGTTCCACGAACACGTTGTCGGGGCCGTTGACCATGATTTCGGTGATGCTCTCGTCGGCCAGCAGCGGCTCCAGCACACCCAGCCCCAGGGCCTCGTCCACCACCCGGCGGATCAGCACCGACCGTTCGCGGTCCGACAGCACCGGGCCCTCACGGGACAGGATGTGCCCCACGACCCGCTCCAGGCGCACGCGCCGCTGTGCGAGCGTCAGTTGGGTCAGGTCCTCCAGGTTGATCTCCTCGAGGAGGCGCCGACGCCAGTGCGTCACACTGCCGCGGTCCGCGCGTTCCTCGACGCCGCGGTCCTCCTCCAAACGGTCCTTCAGCCCCATGCCCCTCGTCTCCTCCCTCGCCGGTCCCGTCGCGGTGTTTCTCGTTCGCTCGCCTCACACGTTCGGCATGTCCACCCGTCGGGTCAGTGTCAGGTTCAGCTCGACCGACGAGAACACGATCGGCAGCGGGTGCGAGACCTCCACGAAGTACCCCTCACTGTCGTTGGCCCCGCTCGTGATGGTGGCGTCGTCCAACCAGCCGGGCAGGGCGGTGCGGGCGGCGTCCTCGGCCCCGGACAGCTGCTGGGCCCCCGCGGCCCGGGCGCCCGCCCTGGCCGCCGACTCGATGCGTTCGATCGCCACGAAGGCCAGGAACACCTCGATCGCCACCACCACGGTGAGCAGCAGCACCGGCAGGATCGCGGCGAACTCCAGGATGGGGCCGCCCCGGTCCGAGCGCGGACGGCCGCCGAACAGCAGGCGTCGGAGCCGCCCGGGGGAGGGTGTGCCGTTCAGGGTGCCTCCACCCCCTCCGGATCCGAGGTCCCTCGCGGCGCAACCTCGGTGACCACCTTCGCCTCCCCGGTGATCGGCCACGGAGCCGTCACACCGGGCAGGAACACCGGCATGTCCAGGCTCACCCGGGCGAACCGGGCACCGTCCCTCTCGACGACCTCCGTGGTTAGCACGTCCTCGCCGTCCCAGGGCGCGCGCACCCGCTTGCGCGCCTCCTCGTCGATGCGCGCCATGTCGTCCGGGGTGACGGAGGCCTGCCGGGCCGCCTCGGCCGCACCGTGGGACGCGTACATGGCGGTGACGCCGATCAACAGCACCTGCCACACCAGGGCCAGCGCCAGCATCATGAACGGCACCATGGCCGCGAACTCCACGAAGATCGCGCCGTGGTCGTCCCGGAGGCCCCGGTGTCTCCGGAGGCCTCCGCGCTCCTCAGGCACCGATGCCTCCCCCCGACCGCTGGGGGCCGCTCTGCCCCCAGGAGGGGGAGGGGCCGGCCGGTCGGCTCTGGTTCCCGGTGGTGGTCGGGTCGGGGCCCATGGCGTTGAGGAAGCCGGACACGTCCCTGGTGGTCGGACCCGACGACGGTTGGGGGAGGGAGGCCCGCCCGGCCAGTCCCTGCGGGAGTTCGGCCGAGGGCGTGGTGTGGCCGCCCAGCCCGGTGCCGCCCGCGACGGCGCTGGGCGGCACGAGCAGGTCCAGTTCCGACGCGAGCCGGGCGAAGGCCCTGCGCAGTCCCTCGTCGGTCACCTTCGTGGGGTCGCCGCTGTTCTCCCCGGGCTCCAGCGCCCGGTAGGCGGCGGGGACGGGAGTGCGCAGGACCTTGGTGCCCAGCAGTTGCTGGAGGAACTCCGGCTGGATCTCGTTCTTGCGGCTGTGCCGGGTGACCAGCGAGTGGACATCCTCGTGCGAGCGGATCTGGAGGCGTTCCCACATCGCCATCAGCCGCTGGGCGCCCCGCAGCGCGGGCACGTCCGGGGTCACCGTCACCACCGAGCTGTCGGCCACCTCCACCGCCATCGCGGTCGCCTCGTTCATGGTGGAGCCGCAGTCCACGATCACCAGTTCGTAGCGGGAACGCAGGGCGCTCAGGATGCGGCGGGTGGCCCGTGCGGTGACGTCCTCGCCGCGCTCGCCGTGCTGGGGCGCCAGGAGCACGTGGGGGCCGCGCGGGTCCACGTAGAGGGTCTCGGCGAGCATGCCGGGACTGATGTCGTCGGCGGCGTCCACCAGGTCCGTGATGGACCTGCGGTGCTGGAGGTTGAGGAAGGCGGGCAGGTCACCGGCCTGGAGGTCCAGGTCGACCAGGCACACCAGCCGGTCCCGCCTCGCCGCCGCCATTGCCAGGTGCACGGTGCAGGTGGTGGTGCCCACCCCGCCCTTGGCCCCGCTGAGCGTCACGATCCGGCCGCGCGCCCCGGAGGTCGGCAGGTCCAACGACGCCGACTCCAGGTGACGGCGCAGGGTGCGCGACCACTCGGCGGCCCTGGCCACCCGGGTCTCCAGCTCGGTGGCGCCGGAGTCGGCGGGGAGCACTCCCCGGGCGCCCGCCTCCATGGCCGCGGTGAAGGTGTCCGGGTCCATCGACGGCGAGACCAGCAGGATGGCCAACTGCGGATGGCGGTGGGACAGGTCCCGGATCGTGTCGAAGACCGGAGCCGGGCCCAGCTCCTGGTGGATGAGGACCACGTCCAGGTCGGGGTACTCGCCCGCGGCGTTGATCAGATCCGTGCTGGTGAGGCGGGACGAGACGAGGTCGGCCCCGGCCAGCTCCTCGAAGCGCGCCGCGATCACCATCTCCGTCTCGGAGGTGGGCATCCCCGCCAGGACTCGGAAGTTCACTGGTACTTACCCCTCATGCGGCATGCGCCGCTGGTCGCTCTGGTCGTCCGAACCGGATCCGCCGCCGGAGTTCTCGAAGACACCCTCGAAGTCACCGCTGCACACCTGGGTGTCACCGGGGTCGCCCCCGCCCGCCGCGCTCACCAGGCCCATACGGAGCTTGGTGGCGAACTCCTCGGCGTAGGCGAGCTGGAGCGCGGTCTGCGGGTCGAGACGGAAGGTCACCGGTACGACGCCCGCCACCCCGCCGGCTTCGGACTCCTGGCTGCGCAGCTCCCCGATGTCCAGGACCTCCACCTCCGTGACGATCCGGGTGGCGCAGGCCTCGCCGTGATCGCGCGCCTGGAAGGTGCCGTAGATGTCCACGACCGAACCGCGCTGGACCTTGCCCGCGATCCCGGTCTCGGCGTTGACCATGATCGCGATCTCCCGCTCACCCGCGGTCAGGGTCGGCTGGGGCTTGACCATGCCGTGCTGGAGGATCGACCCCTCGGTGAGGTGGCTCGCTGCCACCAGCTCCTGGCCCTCGGGGGTCTCGATCTCGTCCAGGTCGGAGATGAAGACCTCCGGGTCGAAGTACGAGGCGGGCACTTCGACGGTCGTGTACGAGTCCTGTCCCAGCGGCTGGTTGGCGTCGACGTCCTCGACCAGCTCCAGGACGGTGGCGACCCTGCCCACCTGGTCCTGCTGGCTGTTGAGGTAGGTGAAGACGGAGGCGAACACGGCGACGGCGCCGATAGCGGCCACGACCATGAGCAGGACGCCGCGTCGCTGACGGGGGTTCATAGGGGGTGGTATCCGTTTCCGTGTCGTCGGGGGCCGTCCGTCCTGGAGTCGGAGCGGCGGGCCCTAGCGGGAGTAGGTTCTGGGGGATTCCGTGCGCGGCGGGCCGTCCGGGTTCGCGTCGCCCTCCGACGGGTTCGGCGGAGCGGACGGTCGGTGCCCGTGCGCTGGTACGGGGGGTGGATCGGTACGCGGAGCGCCGGGCGGAGCGCCCGCGCCGATGGGCGGGTTGGGGCCGGTCCGGTGGGGCGGGGCACTCCAAGGGCTCGTGGTCGCCTGCCCGACCGGGCCCACCTGGGGCGGTCGGGGCGCCTGGGGGCCGGTGTTCCCCTGGAGGTTGGGGGGCCTGCGCGGTGCCGGGTCCGTCGGAGGGGGCGTGCCGGGGGGCGGTGAGGGGGCGACGGGGGCCTGGGCCCCGGAGGGAACGCCGCGGGGTGCGAACGGGCCCTGGGGGGCGTGGACGCCGTTACGGGAAGCGGGGGCCGGGGCGGACTGGGACGTGTGTGTGGCCTGGGCGGAGGGGCCGGGGTGGTGGGCCGCGGCGGGGTCCCCGCTGCCGACCCCGCGGCAGAACGGGCACGGGGTGGCGGTCACGGGTTCGCCGCACCAGGTGCACTCCGTCGCCCTGAGCGCCCCGGCGGCGTAGGCGAGAGCCTGGGGGTGGGCGCTCAGGGCCACGAACTCCACGTACTTGTGGGTGCCCCAGTAGGTGCTGCCGAGGGGTTGGACCGGCAGGGTCCGGGTGGCCACCGGCTGGATGGCCTGGGGCAGGTTCTCGTCGAACACCCGGGTGATGCTCGGGTCCGGGGTGGAGCACAGCAGCTGAACCGGTTGCACCGGGCGGAAGGGGACGCTGATGGCGTCCGAAGGGCGCAGACGGCCCACCTGGGCGGAGGGAGCGCAGTAGGCGAGGAAGGAGACCGTGGGCGCGTACGATCCCATGTGCTGACGCAGGCTCGTGGGGAGCGTGGACAACCCGGACACCGTTCTCAGCCATGCCCCGGCCAACAGGTGCTTGGGCAGTTCCGTGCTGAGCGCGGCCACCATCCCCGGAGGCAGGTAGGGGGCCAGGTAGGCGAGCTGGTCGGCGATGAGGGAGAGGGCGAGCGGGGACAGGTCGACGCTGATCCCGGCGATGTGGTCGGTGCGCAGGGCGGCCCGCGCGAAGTCGACCGCCTTGCGGGCGTCCGTGGACTGCCAGGCGGGATAGAGCGCGACGACCCTGCGGCCCGCGCGCACCTCCTCCTTGGCGAAGAGGACGAAGGCGGCGCTGCGGGCGCCCACGTCGTCGCCTGTCATGGCGAACCGCCGTGCTCCGGTCTCGCCCACGTGGCCCGTGCTGGGGATGTCCGCCAACAGGGCTACGGTCGTCGCCGACCGCGGTAGGGCATTGGACACTGGAAAGGCTCCATCGGTTCTGCGCGCTCGGGCGAGGTCGGTTGCTTCAGAGACGCCCCGCGTCTCAGGTGCCACTCGGACGCATCGTAACGAATGGGTGCGGCACTGCGGGAGGCCCGGTAATCACCACCTTGGGGCACGGGTTGCGCCATGTGGTGCGTTTTCGTCAATGAGGCCAAGGTGACCCCGTGAACGGGAGGGGGATCTCGTGTCGGTCGGGGACGGGGGAGTCGGTCGCGTGTCCGGCACGCCCGTGTCGTTGGTTCGGCCGCGTTTCGGTGAGTGGCGGGCCAATCCTATGCCTTCGTGCCTTTTGTCCTCTTCGGTTGATGCCTGCGTTCCGGGTTTGCGGGCCCTGGTCACTGGACGTTCGTTGGTGTCGGAGCTGGTCGGGTGGTCGCGGTCGGGTCCGGGGGCGGGTCGGCGACGGCGGGGTGGGGGCGAGGAATGCGAGGAGAGGTGGGTGTGCCGTCCCTCCAGGATGCCCCTCCGGACCCGGAGTCACCAGTACCACCGGTCCTTCTGTGGACAACCGCGGACCGGGGAGGGGTGGGGCGGGGATGTCGCGTCGGTCTCGTTCGGGGTTGTCCTCCACGCCACGGGGAACGAACGAGGGTGACTTCGCGTCATATCTTGAGAAGTCACTTGCCCCCTGAGGAGACGAACACGATGCGCAAGGCAAACCGGGCCGCCGCCGGTGCGGCCGCTTGGCAGGTCATCCAGAACACGGACAGCAAGGTCTCGCTGTGGGAGCGGGTTCGGGCGGTCCCCCGCATGCTCGGTGCCAAGCTGCGCGGGCGCTACCCGGAGCTCGGCGGCGGCAAGCTCTTCATGATGCTGGTCATGGTCGGCTACATCATCTCCCCGATCGACTTCGTGCCCGAGCTGATCTTCTCGGTGCTCGGCCTGGTCGACGACGTCGCCGTCGCCGTTTGGCTCACCACCATGGCGCTGGGGGAGAGTGAGCGCTTCGTCGCCTGGGAGCGCGGGCAGCGGGCACAGGAGGCCTTCGGTCGCGCCAACCAGCCAGGCCAGCACCCCGGCCAGGGTGCCCACCAGGGCCAGTACCCGGGGCAGGACGAGTACCAGGCCCCGGGGCGGCATGTTGGCCCGGATCAGGCGGACCACCAGCGACAGAGGCGCTGATCGAAACGTCCGCGCCGCCCCTCTAGGCTCAGGGGGACAAAAAGCGAAGAGAAGTCCTTGAAGGGACATCGTGGACACATCCCCCAACGTGCCCGACCCGCGCCTCCAGCGGGGTCACGGTCCACAGGAGCCCCAGAGCCACGGGGCGGACCCGAACCCGCTGGCGGCCCACCGGCCGACTCCGGACGCCGAGGGGCGGGTCGGGACCCCGCTGATCGTCGGAGCCACGGTGCTCGCGCTCGCCCTGTTCGGCGGAGCCCTCTACTGGGCGCTTCCGGGGCTCATCGGCCCACCCGAACCCGAGCACACTGCCGGCGACGAGCCAACGGTCCCCTACGCGGGCGACTACCTGCTGGGCGAACCCACCTGGGGCCTGGGGAACTCCCGCCTGTCCCGGGAGATCTGCGAGGTGTGGACCGACGCCATCGACGAGGTCACCTTCTCCGAGCAGGTCGCCCACGACCTCATGGACCCGGGTGTGGAGTTCCTCGCCTTGGAGAAGGAGGTCGAGGCCCCCGGGAACGGCGCCGCCTACCGCAACGACGTGGTCCTCACCCACAACACCTGGTACACCCGGCTCCGGGACGGCACCCTCGACGTGCGCGACGGCGACCCGGTCGGGGAGCCACGCGACATCCTGGTGCTGGGCAACGTCTCCGCCTGGACCCTCCAGTACGTCGTCAGGGCCGACTCCGGCATCCGCTCCCTCGACGACCTGGCCGGCACCACGGCCGTCTTCTCCGGGGACGACCCGGAGGTCCTCGAACTGAGCGACCTGACCCTGCTCTCGGCCGGGCTGGACCCGTTCTCCATGGAGGTCGTCTCGGGCTACGACTTCGACACCGACACCCCGCAGCAGCCCTTCATCGACGGGGACGTCGACGTCCACGTCCTCTGGGGCCGGGTCGGGAACGCGGAGCTCGACCACCTGGAACGGCAGGGGATGGACCTGCGTGTCCTGGAGGTCCCGGAGGAGGTGGTGGCGACGGTCAGCCGCGTCGACCCCGCCTACACGAATCTCTCCGTGCAGGCGGGGAGTCTGCCCGGGCAGGAGGGGGACACCAACCTCCTGGCCTCCTGGGAGACCCTGTACGCGCACGCCGACCTGGACGAGGACCTGGTCCAGGAGCTGGTACGCGCCGTCTACGAGGAACTCGGCGACCACGCTCCCAATGAGCAGATCGCGACCGTGGACCAGGCACTGAGCGGGGTGGATCCGGACAGCGTCCACCCTGGCGCGGCTCGCTACCTCAGCGAACGCGGTGTGCTCTGACCGGGCCCGGGGGCACCGCCCTCGGAGGGTCGGCGGGCAGCGGTCGGCGAGGAGCGGGCTAGCCGCGCAGCGCGGTGTGTGCGGCGCGCAGGCGGGCCTCCTCGGCCTCCGGGCCCGTCTCCATGCCCGGACACGAGCCCCCGCCGGGGCGCCCCGCCACCTCGTCGGCCCACGCGAGCAGCCGCCCCAGCTGGGGTGAGCCCTCGCCGGAGGTGACCCGGACACGGCCCAAGGCCAGCTCGCCCCCGGTCCCGTCGACGGTCACCAGCGCTCCCTCGGGAACGTGGCGGTCACCCACCCGGATGCCGTCGGGCTCCACGGTCAGGTCCTCCACCCCCACCACGGCCGGGGTGCCCATGGACCGGGCGACCACGGCGGCGTGGCTGGCCGGGCCGCCCCGCGCGGTGACGATCCCGGCCGAGGCGGCCAGACCGCGCATGTCCAACGGAGAGGTCTCCGGGCGGAACAGGACCACCGGCCCCCGGGCCGCCATACTGACCGCCCGGTCCGCGTTGGTCACCACACGGCCGACCGCCACCCCCGGGCAGGCGCCCACGCCCCGGGCGAGCGGGGGCCGCCCGTCGGGCAGGACGGCGCGTGCCGTGCGCGCGTGCCGCAGGTGCGGGGGAGAGACCCGAAGCAGGGCCTCCGCGCGACTGATCACGCCCGCCTCGGCAAGGTCGACCGCGACGCGGACGGCGGCGGCCCCGACAAGGCGGGCGGGGCGCAGTTGGAGCATCCACAGCCGCCCCGACTCGTAGGTGAACTCGACGTAGCAGGCGTCGCGGTGATGCTCCGAAACGCGGTCCAGAGCGGCCACGAGGTCCGCCCACACGGCGGGTTCCCGGTCGGCGAGGTCCCGCAGGGGGCTGGTCAGCGCGCTGCCCGAGACGACGGCGTCCCCCTGGCGGCCGAACAGCACCTCGCCGAAGGGCACGTGTTCTCCGGTGTTGGGGTCGTGGGTGAAGGCGACCCCGCTGCCGCTGCGGGCGTCCCGGTCCCCGAACACCATCGCCTGCACGGTCACGGCGGTGCCGAGGTCGTCGGGCACGCCGTGCAGCGCGCGGTAGGTCCGGGCGCGCGGGGTGTCCCAGGAGGAGTACACCTCCGCGATCGCCCGGTACAGCCCTCCCAACGGGTCCTCCGCGACGTCGGGGTCCGTGGTCGGCAGCCCGAGATTGAGGATCGTCGTCATCATCCCCGGCATCGAGACACCGGCCCCGGAGCGCACGGACACCGTCAGGGGATCGTGCGTGTCGCCGAACCGTCGTCCGGTCTCGGCCTCCAGGGCGCTGACGGCGGGGGCG
>NZ_ANAE01000101.1 GCF_000341265.1 Nocardiopsis prasina DSM 43845
CGCCTCAGGGTGAGGAGCCCGTGGGCCTTGCCGCCCAACAGTTCCGGGCCCTGCTCGACCCGTGCCGAGAGCGGATGGGTCCACGTCATCGCGATCGCCTTTCCTGGGTCCGTCAGTACCGGGGGATGCCGAGGGTGGCCAGAAGATCCTCGTGGAGCTGGGCCCACACCGCGTGGTAGGAGGTCGTGCCGTCCGCGACCTGGTCAAGGGCCCCCGCCCGGGCACGGGTGAGCGCGCCGGAGAGCCGGCCCCGGTAGCGGCCGAAGCGGACCAGGCGCGCGGACAGGTCGGCGCAGACGGTCGTGAGGCGCTGGTCGAGGTCGGAGAACAGGTCGAGGACCCGGGCGTCGTGGCCCGCGTCGGTGTGGTCGTTCGCGGTCGGTACGCCGTCCACGAGCCGTAGCTGCCAGGCCGTGCAGAGGTCGAGCAGCTCCGGGTTGAGTTCGATGAAGCCCTCGTGGGCGCGTTCCACGAGGGGGCGGGTGCCGGTGGTGCCCAGTTCGGCGGCGATCCGTGTGGCGCCCTCCGCGCGTCCGGCCTCGCTCAGTCCCCAGCCGCCGAAGGTCCCTCCGGTGCGGGTGACCAGTCCTGAGAGGGCCAGGTCGATCAGCTCGGACTCGACCTCGTCCTCGCTGAGACCGGTCGCCTCGGCGAGCCGTGTGGTGCCGGAGAACCCGGCGCAGCGCAGGGCGTGCAGGACCAGCAGGTCCGCCTCGGTGGTGTGCGGTGTGGTCTCGGGCTCCATGGCCTTCCCTTCCGAGTTCTCGATTCAAGATACTGTAATCATCTGAATGGTGAGAACATGTGAAATCGAGGCCTGGTGCCCGCCGTGGCGGGGTCCACCGTGCGGGGGTGTTTGGGTGTTCGCCCAGGGGTGCGTCCCTCCGAGAGGGGACGCACCCCCGCGGGTGTCCGGGGTCAGAACTCCTTGGCGAGCGGGCCCAGGACTGGGATCCACTCCCGCACCGAGACGTCGGCGACCAGGCCTTCGATGCGGAACGGGTCGGGCTCGGTGCGGGTCAGGGCCTCCTGGGCGGAATCCGCCCGGAAGAGCAACAGGGCGCCGGGGGCGTCGTCGGGGCCGAAGGGGCCCGAGCAGAGGTTGACGTCCTGCTGGGAGAGCTCGTCCAGGTAGGCGCGGTGTGCGGGACGGTGCTGGTCGCGCGCCTCGGTGCTGTTCTCGGCGTAGGTGTAGGTGACGGCGTAGACGGCCATGGCGGGTGCCTCCTGTCGGGCTGCCCGGGGGCAGGGTGGTCGGTTCGGAGCCAGGATGTCAGGTCCCGTGCTGGTGGGGTCGGGGCCGGGGTGTTCGCACTGGCCAGATCGGCGTCAGGGGAGTCCGTGCTCACCCGCACCCTGAGAATCCCCCCGTGCCTTCAACACCGTCTCCGCCGCGCTCACCGTCGCCGGGATCGCCCGCCCCGCCGAACGCACCCGCCCTCAGGACCGGTCCAGGGCCTGATCCATCCGCGTGCCCAGGGATTCGGCGAGCAACCGGGCGTAGGTCTCGGTGAGGTGGTGCGAGTCCCGGTAGACCACCACGTTCCCCACGACGGCCGGACAGGAGTCGTCCGTGCAGATCAGGTCGTTGAGGTTGACCAGTTCGGCCCCCTCGACCTCCGTCACCGCCAGCTCCTGGGGGTCGTCCAGCTCCAGCGCGGCCGACGCCGGCCGGTCACAGGCGGCGAGGTCGTCCGCGTACTTGGCGAGGCAGTCGAGCACGTCCGAGGTCGTGCGGGGGGTGTCCCGGATCGCGATGATCGGGGTGTCCGGCCCGGAGACCTCCTCCCACAGCTCGGCCATTCCCTCCGCCATGGCGTCCCGCGCCTCCGGGCCGGACTCGAAGCCGTACGGGAGACCGGCAGCCGAGGAACTGGTCACCACCAGGTCCGGCCCCATTTCCTCGATCTCGTCGACCACCGCCCGGTTCCACTCCTGGCACTCCTCGTAGGGAGCCCCCTCGCGGCCCATCTCGGCGGCCGTGAACGCGCAGGCCGACTTGTTGAACACCACCAGGCGCCACCCCCGCTCCTGTGCCAGCGAGTCCAGGGCGGGGAACCACTGGGTGCTGTGGGAGTCCCCGGTGAGCGCCACCGTGGTCTCCGCGTCGTCGGAGCCGTAGACACACGGATCCGAGGGGTCGCGTTTGTCGAAGCCCGCGTGGCATCCGTCGTCGTACGCCTCGGGGGTGTCATCCTCCGCGCCGATCGGTGAGGGGTACATCCACGCCCCCTCGGGAGAGGGCAGTCCGATCCCCTTCGGCCCCACATGCACGGTCGGGTCGAAGTCGCTCGCCTGGAAGCGCTCCACGCGCAGCAGACCCGCGGCGGAGACCGCGGCCACGGAGAGGACGCCCGCCAGGGCCACGGCCAACGCGCCGCGACCGGTGCGCACCAGGCCCTGCCGGGCCACCGGGTCCTCCACCCACAGCTTGGTCAGCCACGCCAACAGGACCGACGAGGCCGCGACCGCCGCGATCCCCAGCGGTCCCAGGGTCTGCCTCTCCAGTACGACCAGGGCGAACACGATCAGCGGCCAGTGCCACAGGTACAGGGCGTAGGAGATGTCACCGACGAACCTCGCCGGTCCCGTGCTCAGCACCATCGCCGCGGAGGGGCCCTCCGGGCTTTCGGCGGCGATCACGGCCACGCACCCCAGCACGGGCAGCAGCGCCGCGTACCCGGGGAAGGGGGTGTCGGAGTCGTAGAGCACCGCGGAGGCGACCACGGCGGCCAATCCCGCCCACCCCAACGGCAGCCGCAGCGCACGCGGCAGTCCCCGGTCGGCCAGGTACACCGCCAGGAGCCCGCCCGCCGCCAGTTCCCAGGCCCGGGTGGTGGGCAGGAAGTAGGCGGAGGGGTCGCCACTCGCGGTCATCGCCACCGAGCACACCAACGAGGCGGCGAACACCGAGGCCAGCACCACCGTGAGCACCCGGAGCCCACCGGAGCGCCCACGCAGGAAGAGCGCCCACAGCACGAACAGCAGCGGCCAGAGCACGTAGAACTGCTCCTCCACCGACAGCGACCAGAAGTGCTGCACCGGGCTGGGAGCCGTCTCCGCCGCCAGGTAGTCCAGAGTCTGGTTGGCCAGGTACAGGTTCTCCACGTACGCGGCGGAGGCCAGCGTCTGCCAGGCGGCGTCGCCCAGCCGGGTCACCGGCAGGAGCACCAGGGCGGCGGCCCCCGTCGTCAGGAGCACAACGGTCGCGGCAGGGAGCAGGCGCCTGACCCGTCGCACGTAGAACCCGGCCAGCGACACCCGGCCGTGCTCCCGCACCTCGCGTAGGAGCAGCGAGGTGATGAGGAAGCCGGAGATCACGAAGAACACGTCGACGCCCACGTAGCCGCCCGGCAGCAGATCCGGGTTCAGGTGGTAGACGAGCACGAGCAGCACGGCGACGGCGCGCAGCCCCTGCACCTCGGGTCGGAAGCGGCTCCCACGACCCCGGGGCCCGGTCCGCTCCGAGGCGGATCGGACCTGCGGCGAAGTGAAGTCGGGTGATCGCATGCCGTCATACTGCGCCTCGTCGGAGCTCTTGGGGAGCGAACTCGGGAGACCTTTCGCCAGTGTTTCCTGAGTTTTCGCCCTCCCGAGGGACACCGCTACGACCACGTTGCCCCGGGACCCTCCGGCGACCCCACCGGGCGGCGCCGGAACCGATCCGCGCGAGGGTTTCCCGTTTCCCCTGGGAAAGACTGCGGGAAACAAGCCCAACGGCCTTTCTGGATCGACGGTTTGGGCACATTATCGGAGCGCTGGCAAAAGAGGGAGGCGGCTATATGGGACGCCGTCATAATCCCTTCTGATTGCCAGTCGAGTCAGGTGATGAAGATGTCGTTGAGCGCGGAGGAATGTCCATGCACGGCTGTTTCGTGAACTATCGAACCGGCGACGGAGAGCAGGTCGCGGCACTCATCGGCCGAGAACTCTCCCAGCGGTTCGGTGAGGACGAGGTGTTTAGGGCCAGTGATTCGATTCCGGCCGGAGCCGACTTCGAACAGCGGCTTCGAAAAGCTGTGCGAGCGTGCGAGGTGCTGTTGGCGATCGTCGGTCCCCGATGGCTGGAGAAGCGAGAAAGCGACGGGTTGAGGGCGATCGACGACCCGCGCGACTGGACGCGCTGGGAGATCGCCGCGGCCTTCGAAGCGGGGGTGACGGTGATCCCCGTGCTGAGCGAGTCCACCCCGCGTCTACGTGCCGCAGACCTGCCCGACGAACTCGCCCCGCTCGCCCGCTGCCAGTACCGGCGGCTGCGTCACCGGAACAGCGGCACCGACCTCGACGAGATCGCCGAGGCCGTTCTCGTCGCCGCCCCTGAGCTGGAGGAACGAGTGCGCGCCCGCGAAGAGGAACGGGCCACGCAGGAGAGGACAGCGACCGGCACGGGCAACACCATGGGCGATGTCAGGGGGATCGCTATCCAGGCCAGGGACTACCGAAACGACGGAGTGGTCGTCAACGGCGAACACGCGACCACCCACACCGGAACTGGGGACATCAACCAGAACTCCACCGTGAACCACGTCGCGGGAGACCACAACTCGACCGTCAACAACGTGTCCGGTGACCAGCGGGTCAGGGACCAGATCTCCGGCCGCGTCGACAGGCGGGGGCGCGAGTGACGACCCAGGAGACCGAACGCCCGCAGGGGGAGGCGGGCACGTCCGTGAACGGCGAGCATGCCACCACCCACGCCGGAACGGGCGACGTCAACCGGGACTCGACCGTCAACCGCGTCGCCGGCGACTGGAACTCCCAGACCAACTACTACCTCAGTCATTCCGACGTCGGCTCCTACTCGGCGCGCCTCAGCCTCGATGCCGAAGGCCGGGTGCGCTACGTCAAGGAACGCAGGGTCGTCCCCGGGGACCGGTTGGTCACCCTCCGAGGGCGGTTCGTCGCGCCGGACGGTTTCCAGGAGGAGGAGTGCCGCGCCGACATCGTCCGCCACGGGGCGGTCGTCCTCAGCGCCTCACCCGGTGACGGAGCCAGGTCCGCTGCTCTGATGATCCTGGCCCCCAGAAACGCTGAGTCGGACCAGGACGTCCGGGACGATCTCGTCGAGACCGGCGCCGATGGTCGGCCGGTTCTTGGCGTGGAACCGCTTGAGGACGGGGGCCGCCTGCTCGTCGACCTCACCAGGGAGAGCGGGGTCTCTCCGTTTTCTGTGCGCGATGAGCTGGAGAGGCTGCGGGTACGGGGTCACCGCTCGGCAGCCTCCCTCGTGGTGCTGGTGGAGCGCGGGGACGAGGAGGGACTTCCCGAGTCCCTGAAGGACCGGGTGGTGCCCCTCAACCGTCCCGATCCGCTCGCCGTGTTGGATCGGCACCTCGGCTCCCGGGACGTGCCCGGGTTCTTCCCCGACCGCGCCGCGCACGACGTCCGGGTGTGGGCCGGCACCGCCTCCATGGGCGAGATTGAGAGGGTTGCCAGGCGCGCGGCGGCCGCTCGCAGGGAAGCCGCGGGCGCCGGGACGATCGACGACTGGCTGAGAGAGGCCCTGGAGACCGGGGGACCGCCCCCGCCGGAGAACCTGGAGGACACCAAGGGGAGGGCCCGGGCTATTCTGCTCGCCGCCTCACTGATGGAGGGGGCACTGGTCGAGCACCTGGCCGTCGGTGTGGAGTCCCTGCTCTCCCAGATCTCCTTCCCCGAAGATGAGACGCCGCTGCTCAACCGCCCGGGATTCCAGGAGGAGTTGCGCCTCGCCGGGATCGTGGTGGGGCCTGAACGGAGGGTGCGCTTCTCACGCCCGGGGCGCGGGAGAGCGCTGCGCTCGGCGCTCTGGGACGCCCACCCCCGACTCCACTCCGCGTTTGGCCAGTGGGTGGACACCCTCATGGCCGCCGAGCCCCTGTCGCACGCGGATCGGGACCGGGTCGCGAAGCGGTGGGCCGACCAGACGCTGCGGATCGCGGACCCCGGGGCGGTCTTCCTCCGCGCCGAGTTCTGGTCCGTCCAGCAAAGACGGAGTGCCCCGCAGGCAGCCCTGTTGCTCACGAAGGTGCTGAGGCACGAGAAGTACGGGCGTGCTGGTCGCCAGTTCCTCTACACGAAGGCGCAGAGCGCGACGCTCACGCCGGGCTGGGGGGAGGTGCTCGTCGCGGTGTGCGCGCAGGAGTTGGCCGAGACCCATCCGGGGCAGGCCGTCACCAGACTGCACCTGCTCGCACGGAACAAGGAAACGGCGGTGGCCGACGCGGCCCGCGCCGAACTGGGCACCCTGGCGATGAAGGCCCCCTTGTACCTCCAACTCCTCCGCAGGGTCTGCGAGCGTCTCCATGACCACGGCTCCAAGCCGGACTGGCAACACGACACGGAACGGGACCTGCTCTGGGACCTGGCCGATCCTGATCGGATAGCCGACGTCCAGCGAGGCCGACACGACAGCTGCGAAGTGCGGCGGTGGCTCACCGAGGGGTTGGGTGCCCTCTTCCGCCGTGAACGCGCCTTGACGAAGACCTACGCGGCCCGGTGGATCGGGTCCGGGCGGCCGCTGATGGAGGTCCTCGTGGACGCCTCCGTCCTCGCGGGGACGCTCCCGCCGCTCTACACCGCCGGGCTGCGCTGGGCCGACGGGGCGGCGACCCCGGAACAACGAGAGCTCCACCGGGCGGACGGCGAACTCCTCGTTCGTATGGTCGACGCCGCCGAGGGCCTGGGCGGTCGTGAGTCATCGGTGGCGGGCACCTCGACCCCGGCTGGAACACCGAGGAGGGAGAACGGATGAGTCCCGCACAGCGACGTGCCGCGATCCTGACGGCGGCGTTGGTCTCGTTGGGAGTGGTCCTGTACCTGACCATCGACTGGTGGGCCCTGGTGTTGGCGCCGCCTCTGCTGCTCATCGGGGTGCTCGCCCTCATGGTCAACAGCACCAAGGCGGCGACTCCCGGGGAGACGGTTCGCCCACCCGACCCGTTCGTGGAGAGCGGACCGAAGAACACCCGGATCAAGGCGGCCCTGGCACCCAGCCAGGACAGGGAGTACCCGTTCGTCCTCTCCGCCATGGTCTGGTGGAAGTGGGTGGGGGAGCCGGACCACCGGTTGCGCAACCCCGAGGGCCTGGCAAGACAGCTCGTTGTGGAACAGGCCCGACGGGTGAGCGAGGGGTACCAACCCGAGCAGCACGACATGGCGCTCCACCAGGTCGCGGCGACACTGGGAGTGGCGTCCCACGGGTTCGGCGGAGCCGTGGAGGTGTGGGCGGAGGACGTCACGCTCGCACTCTCCGAGGAGGACGAGACCCGGCTGGCCCGCATCGCCAAGGCTCGGAAGGAGAGCGTCCTCTGGGAGGTGGAGCGCTCGGTGGAGTCCGCGAAACGCAGGTACTACGCGGATGACGTGCTGGCGACCCCCGGCAGCGCGATCGTGTGGGACCTGGTGCGAGGGGACGCCGACGTCGACCGGACCCATGGACTGATCGAGGTGCTCACCCGGGTCGCGGAGGCCTCGAAGGGTGTTGACTCCGCTGATCTCCTGGATCGGCTGAGGGCGGCCTCCCCGGAGTCGTTCTCCTTCCTCAACGGGACCGGACTCGCGGGCCGGTTACCGGACGGTTCCGTGTGGGAGTGGCCGGAGGGCCGGGACTGGGCGGACGAGGTGACGGTCGCCCGGACCTCCGGCGGCGGGGCGTCCACGAGCGCCGAGGGTGTTCTCGACGGAGCGGTCGGAAGGCTCATGGACGAGATCGAGGGCATGGAGAACGAGGACCTGCGAGTCCAGCTCGTGGACAGGCTGATCAAGGATTTCGAGTTGGCTTCCCTGACCGGGATCGCGGAGATGATCCGTCGCCGCCATCCTCTTGAGCCCGAGCGTGAAGCAGACGGTGACGAGTCGCCCCTGATCGGCCTCACGTATCTCGCCCCGGAAGCCGTTCCCTCTCCCAACGGCAACGGCGTGCCCCTCTGACCAGCGACCCCCGCACCGGAGTGTGAACAGGGGTCGGGGCCGTGCCCGAGACCACCTCGGGCACGGCCCCGCTCAGCGTTCCTGGAACCGCCCCCCGCACCGCTCAGACGGTGCTCAGAGCGGTGACCAGCGTAGGGGAGAGCTCACGCACCGACCGGTGGCCGTGGTGACGCGCCAGGGTCTGGTGCAGGCGGCGCAGGTCCAGACGCACGGTGGCCGAGTCGACCCCCGACACCTCGGTCAGGAGTTCGGTGGCGACCGCGCAGGAGTTCTCCACCTCCCCCGCCAGGGCGTGGGCGAGCGCCCGGCGAACCCCGAACCTGGTCCGGGCCCGGATCGCGCTCCCCGGGAGCGACGCGCACTCCCGGTCCAGGATCGCGGCGGCCTCCTCCACACGGCCCAGATCGACGAGGCACCACCCCCGGGTCACCCCCACCGGATCACTGACGTTCCGCGACCCGAGGATTTCCGGCCCTCCCGCTTCGGAGTCGCCACGGGTGGCCCGGTCGGCCGCCAGGTGCTCCCGGGCCCGCTCCAGGGCTCTCTCGCAGGACACCAGATCGCCGACCAGGGCGTGGCCCTGTGCCTCGCGCTTGGCGGCGAGCCCGAGGACCCGGGGAGAGCTCGCCCGGCCCCGTTGCGCGCGCTGGGCCAGAGCGACGGTCTGCGGCCCGTCGTGCGCGTACATGGTCATCAGGGCCCGCCGCACCAGCGCGTACTCGCCCATCTCGGCGTCGTCACCGGCACCGGCCAGTGACACGGCGGTGTCGGTCCACCACAGGGCCCGCTGCTCCGATCCGCTCTCCTGAGCCATCCACCCCGCGTACTCGGCGAACCGGGCGGCCAGCCGCAGTGCGGCGCTCCGCTGTGCCGGGGAAGCGGACCTGGCCAGTTGGCGGAGCGCGTTGGTCTGGACGGCGGCGATCGGGAACACCATCGACGGGGCGACGTGCTGCCCCATGTTCCTCAGCTCGCCCAACTGGACGCGGAAACTGGCGAGCGCGGGTTCGGCGTCGCCGCCTCCGTCCCGGCCCGGGCGGTCCGGTGCGGCGCCGTTCCCGAGCCCGGCCCCCAGCACGCCCAGCGCGCTGAGGGAGAGGGCGGTGCGGCGGTCCATTCCGGCGAAACCCGTCTCTCCGTTCGGGGTCATACTCATGAGCCATACCTCCTGGTCGACGCTGGGAGGCTCCGCCTGGTCGGCCTGGCCGGCCCGTTCCGCGGTGGTGCCCGGGGCGAGTGCGGCCAGCCGCCCGTCGGCTCCCAGAGCCGCGTCGCAGGCCCGCACCAGGTCCTGGGAGGGGTTCTTCGCCCCGGTCTCCACCTTGCTCAGGTGACTCTTGCTGAAGTGCACCCTCCGGGTCAGCTCATCGAGGGTCATCCCGGCTTCCTGCCGACGTCGGCGGAGCTCGGCACCGAACATTCTTGTCACCTTTCGGGGGGTGGAGCGGGGGTGTTCCGGTGCCGTCACCAGAGGCGGAGGGAAACGCGTCGGGGGCGGGTGCTCGGGGGCACCGGTCGGGCACTGGGGTCATATCCGGCCCGTCGAGCGGGGAAACGGGGACCGGGTCCAGGGCGCCCCTGCGGGGACAGGGGGCCCGGAGGGGGAGAAAGCGGGCCCTGAGCGGGATCCGAGTGGGGTCTGACTCGGCGTTGGTGGCGCGTTCACGCCGGTCTTCGGGCACACTGGCCTGAGGAACCTTCCTTCCGAACCCCTGCCCCGCACGAGGAGACACCCCGTGGCCACCTTCGCCCGTATCCGCCTGGCGGCGGTCATCGTGGTGTTGATCGTCCCGGCGGTGCTGTTTCCGCTGGCCGGAGGATGGACGCTGCTCTGGTTGCCCGGCGCGATGGCGCTGCTGGGCCTGGCCCTGGCGCGTCCGCAGCTGCTCGCGGCCGCGCTGGAGTCGGTGACGGGCGGTGGCGGGGCCGACGAGGGCGAGCAGCGGGAGGAGACCGACGTGCGAGGTTCTCGGGACGAACTCCGGGACCGCTCGGATCAGGGGGACGAGCCCGCGCCCGTCGAGGCACCCCGCGGCCAGAGCGGGACCCGCGGTGTCCGCACGCGTCGGATCGAGCTTCCGAGCGCTCTGGACGACTACACCTTCGGCTTCTCCGCGCTGGTTCACTGGCGGTGGGCCCACCGGGTCGACCTGAGTCTGCGCAACCCGGCGGGCCCGGCGGTCCGCTCGGTCGTGCTGCGCGCCCGTGAGATCCTGCGCGACGCGCGCCCCGGGGAGCGGGCGCTGGCCGAGAGTGAACTCGAGTCGGTGTTCGCGGTGGAGGAGCCGGTCGCCGGGGGCACCATCCAGGTGTGGGCGGAGAACGTCCGCCTGGAACTGGACGACGAGGACGAGGAACGCCTGGGCCGCATGGCGCACCTGCGCAAGGACCGTGCGCTGTGGGTCGCGGAGCAGGAGGCCGCGCGGGTCCGCGAGTCGCTGTCCGACGATCCCGGGCTCGAACTCGACCTGGAACCGGAACCTCGTTTCCCCCTTCCGGCGCACGACCTGTCCGACCTGTTGGAGGAGCCCGAGCCCGCCGTTCCCACCGCTGGCAGCGGGGTGGACGAGGAGGGCTACGAGAGCTACTGGTGGCCCGCCGAGCAGGACGCGGAGGAGGGCGGCATGGAGCAGGACGTCCAGGTCGCCATCCTGCGCGGGCTCATCGACTCCGTCGAGGGGGAGAGCGAACGCGCGGCGTTCGTCCGCGAGCAGGTGGAGATCCTGGAGCGGAGCGGCTTCCCCGACGTCGCCGAACGCATCCAGTCCGTCTACCCCGAGCGGTAGGCTTCGCTCCTCAACCGCCGAGCTGGAGCGCCAGGACCCCGGCCACGGTCAGCGCGACCCCGGCGACCTGGACGCGCGTGATCCGGTCGCGCAGCGCGAACACCCCGATGAGGGTGACGGCCACGATGCCCACGGCCGCCCACACGGCGTAGGCCACACCCAGCCCCAGCCCCTCCTCCAGGGCCAGGGCGAACAGGTAGTAGGCGCCGACGATGGTCACCACGGTGACCGCGGTGGGGACGGGGCGGGTGAACCCGTCCGAGTACCGGCTGGCGATCGCACCCGCGACCTCCAGGGTGATCGTTCCGGCAAGGAAGAGATAGGCGAGGGACACGCGTCCTCCTGAAGGTCTCTGACACACAAGTACTTGAACGATGGTTCAAGTAGATCTACGATCAGAGTACACACCTATCTGAACGATAGTTCAAGTACTTGGTCGCGCAGGAGCGGCCGACGACCGAGGGGAACGAACATGGCCTGGCTCTACCTTGCGGCGGCGCTCGCGTCCGAGATGATCGGTGCCACCGCCACCGGGCTCTCCGAGGGCTTCACCCGCCCGATCGCGGTCCTGGTGGCGGTTCCGGCCGTCCTCGTCGCCTACTTCCTGCTCGCCCTCGCCCTCAGGCGCGGCATGGCCGTGGGCGTCGCCTACGGGGTGTGGACCGCCTCCGGAGTGGCGATCGTCGCCCTCCTCGGGGTGGTCCTGCTCGGCGACGAGCTCACTCCGGTACAGGTCGGTGGCCTGGCCCTGGTGATGGCCGGCGCACTCGCCATGGAACTGGGCCGGGCCCGCGCGAACGAGGAGCCCGAGGCCCCAAGGGAGCGCGTCCGGGCCTGAACCCGCTGGTATCGTCGCCGCCAGAACGACGGGAGAGATCGTGAGCGGCACGACGGAGCGGGTCGACGGACGTCGGGCCCGGGGCGAACGCAGGCGTGAGGAGATCATCGCCGCCACGCTCCGGGTCGTGGAACGCGACGGCGTCGCCGGGGTCACCCACCGGGCGGTCGCCCGGGAGGCGGACGTACCGGCCAGCTCCGCCGTCTACTACTTCAAGACCATGGACGACCTTTTGGTCGCCGCGCTGACAGCCGCCTCGGACGCCTACATCGATCAGCTCGCCATTCTGCGGGAACCCGGTCGGGGCGCCGAGGAGGCCGTGGCGGGGCTGGCCCGTGTGATCGCCGGGGCCGGTGGCGAGGGCCGCGCACGCGCCCTGGCCGAACGGGAACTCAACCTGCTGGCCGCCCGCCGTCCGGCCCTGCGCCCAGTGGCGCGGAGATGGCGTGAGGCGGTGTCGGAGTTGGCCAGGGGGCAGGGCGTCGACGAGTTGACCGTCCGCCGCTTCGCCGCCACCGCCGACGGCCTGTGCGCCAGGATCCTGCTCGGGGACGAGGACCTCGACGAGGCCCGGGTCGCGCAGACCCTCCGCCACGCGCTGCGCGAGGACTGATCCCAGGGACGCCGGCAAGCCCGTACCCACGCCCCCGCGCGGACTCACACGCTGGTGAACTCGGGTGCGTACGCCGAGTGCAGCACCAGCGCGGCCGCTCCGATGGCGCCGACGTCCTCGCCGATGCGCGACGTCTCCACCCGCACCCGCCGCATGGAACGGGCGATCGAGCGCCCGGACACGGCTTCGAGCAGTGCGGCGCCGTACAGGTCCCCGACGTGCGACATGCCCCAGCCGCCGAGCACCACCAGTGGCACGTCGACCAGGTTGAGCAGGGTGGTCGCGGCCTGGCCGAGGCGGCGTCCGGCGGCGGACACCACCTCCAGGGCCACGGCGTCGCCCGCGTGCGCCTCACGGCACACCCTGCGGTACGCCGCGACCGTGCGGGCCTGCCCGCGCTCGAAGTCCGCCGGGCCCTCCCCGCGCAGCCTGGCCGCGTCCGAGGCGACCGCGTGCGGTGCGACGTAGGTCTCCAGGCAGCCCCGGTTGCCGCAGGGGCACGCCGGTCCGCTCGGGTCCACCGTCACGTGGCCGATCTCGGCGGCATTCAGGGTGGCCCCACGGTAGACGCGTCCGTCCAGGACGAGCCCTCCGCCCACTCCGGTCCCCACGTAGACGAAGGCCATGTCCGAGGAGCGTTCCTCGCCGCCCGACCACCGTTCGCCGATGGTGGCGGCGGTGGCGTCGTTGTCGATGACCACCTTCAGCCCGGTGCCCTCGGCCAGGGCCTCCCGCAGCGGTACCGATCTCCAGCCGGGCAGGTGGGGCGGGGTCACCGCGCCGCCCTCGGTGTCCAGCGGACCCGGTGTGGCCACCCCGAGTCCCAGGATGCGGTCCGAGACGCTCGACTCCGCGACGATGGCGCGCACCGAGCGGCTGAGGGCGTCGATCACCCGCTGCGGACCCTGGGACGCGGGGGTGCGTCGACGGCTCCGCGCCACGACCCGCCCGGCCAGGTCCGTGACGACCAGCGTGGTGGACGCGGGGTCGATGTGCATGCCGACCGCGTAGTAGGCGCCCGCGTTGAGCCGGAGCACCGTCGCCGGTTTGCCGCCGCGCGAGTTGGCCCGCCCGTCCTCCAGAACCAGACCGTCCTCCAGGAGTCTGCGCACGATGTTGGACACGGTCTGGGCGGTCAGGCCGGTCTGCTCGGCCAGTTCCACCCGGCTGATCCCGTCGGAGCGGCGCACGGCGTCGAGCACCCTGCTCTGGTTGAGCCCGCCCAGCCACAGCAGGTTGGTGCTTGTGCGCATACGCCGATTCCCTCCGCCCGATCAGGCCGCCGACTGACCACATGAGGGTAACCGCCCCGGAAGAGCCCACTTCACCCATTGTCTTTATCCAAGGTTTTTAGTAAGCAAGTGATGTGAGTCACGTGTCGGGGGCCTTCGGGTGCCCCGGCACCCACTTCTGCGCGAGGGGCCACGATGAGGAGAATCCGACGGAACACCATCCGTGCGGCGGTCGCCGTCCCGCTCCTGGCGCTGGTCGCCTCGGGCTGCTCGACCGCCGCGGACCGGGACGAGGACACGGTCCGCGTCGTCTACCAGAAGTTCGGCACCTTCATCGCGATGGACTCGCTGATGCGCCAGGTCAAGGAGGAGTTCGAGGACGCCAACCCCGGTGTCACCGTCGAACTCCACGCCATCGAGGCGCAGGCCGAGGACTACCAGACGCAGGTCAACCTCATGAACGGTTCGCCCAGCGAAGCGCCGGACCTGATCTACCAGGACACGTTCACCATCAACCAGGACGCCGACGCCGGGTACCTGATGCCGCTCGACGACCACTTCGACGCCTGGGACGAACGCGACCAGTACAGCGACCAGGAGGCGGTCGCGGTCACCTCGCTGGACGGTCAGCGCTACGGAGTGATGCTCGGCACCGACGTGCGCGGCCTCTGGTACAACACCGAACTGCTGGAGCAGGCCGGGATCGACACCCCGTGGGCGCCCACCACCTGGGAGGACGTCCTCGACACGGCCCGCACCATCCGCGCCGAACTCGGTGACGACGTGGTCCCGCTCAACGTCTACTCCGGCACCCCCGCCGGTGAGATGGCCTCCCTCCAGGGCTTCCAGATGCTGCTCAGCGGCACTGAGGGCGCCCTCTTCGACGACGAGTCGGAACAGTGGGTCACCGGAAGCACCGGGTTCACCGACTCCCTGGACTTCCTCCGCACCCTCTACGACGAGGACCTCACCCTCGACCCCCAGGACGCCCTCGACGCCAACGTCGGCACGGTCAACAACGAGGAGCGCATCCCCTCCGGAGGGATGGCGATCAGCCTGGAGGGTTCCTGGGCCACCCAGTCCTGGATCGAGGAGGCCAACCAGCCCTGGCCCGAGTGGGAGGAGGTCATGGACTTCGCCCCGATGCCCACCCAGAACGGCCAGGGCGCCGGAGCCACCAGCATGTCCGGTGGCTGGGCCCTCTCCATGGGCGCCAACGCCACCGATCCCGACCTCGCCTGGGAGGTCATGACGTACGCGCTCAACCAGGAGAACGGGGTCAAGTTCGCCGTCGAGGGCGGCCAGATCCCGGTCCGCGCGGACGTCGCCGAGGACCCGGCCTTCCTGGAGGACTCGCCCAAGGCCGAGGAGTTCGCCGCCCTGGTCGACATCACCGGCTTCCGCCCCGCCTACAGCGAGTACCCGAGGATCTCGTTGGCGGTCCAGGAGGCCATGGAGAGCGTGATGCTCGAACAGGCCACCCCGGAGGAGGCCGCCCAGGTCTACGCCGAAGAGGTGGAGGGCGTCGTCGGGCCCGACAACGTCACGACGGGTTCCTGACCGGTGGCCACCGTCCGGTCCCGTCGACCCCTGGCCGGGGCGGCGCGGTGGGCCGTTCCGATGGCCCCGGCCCTGTTCCTGCTCCTCGCCTTCTTCGCGGGGCCCATCCTGTGGACGGTCTGGGCCTCCCTCACCAACGCGGCCCTGACCGGCGCGCAGGCCGCCCAGACCGATTTCGTGGGGCTCGACAACTTCACCGAACTGCTCTCCGACCCCCGATTCCGCACCGCGACCGTCCTCACCGTGCTCTTCCTGGTGGGCTGCGTGTTCGGGCAGACGGTGCTGGGCCTGACCCTGGCCCTGCTGCTCCAGAACCGCAACGGCGCGGTCCGGGCCACGGTGGGGGCGATCGTGGTCGGCGCGTGGGTGGTCCCCGAGGTCGTGGCGGGGTTCGTCTGGTACGCCTTCCTGGAACGGGAGGGCACCCTCAACACGGTCCTGGGCTGGTTCGGTACCGGTCCCCAGAACTGGCTGTTCGCGGCCCCGCTCCTGGCGGTGGTGCTGGCCAACGTCTGGAAGGGGACCGCCTTCTCGATGATGACCTACTCGGCGGGGCTGTCCGAGGTCCCCGAGGACCTCAAGGAGGCGGCGCGGGTGGATGGCGCCTCCGCCTTCCAGGTGCTGTGGCACGTCGTGATCCCGCTCCTGCGCCGGACCCTGGCCACCACCCTGCTGCTCATCACGCTCCAGACGGTGCAGGTCTTCACCCTGATCTTCGTGATGACCTCGGGCGGGCCGGGCTCCCGCAGCACCACGCTCCCGCTGTTGATGTACCAGGAGGCGCTGCGCATGGGCGACCTGGGCTACGGCACCGCCATCGCGTTGGCGCTGCTCGTGGTCGCCGGGCTGTTCTCGATCGTCTACGTGTGGATGCTCCGGAAGGAGGAGGACCGGTGAGCGACGAAAACAGCCGCGGGCAGGAGCCCGGTAGGAGGTCCGCCGACGCGGGGCGGAGGCGGGCGCGCGCCGTGGTCAGCGCCCCGAGCCGGGCCGCGGGCGGCTTCCTCGCCTACCTGGTCCTCGGCGTGCTCGCGGTGCTGTTCCTGGTGCCGATGCTGTGGATGGTGTTCGCGTCGGTGGACCCGGAGCCCTCGCTGCGCGCCAGCCCGCCCTCGGGGTTCACCCTGGACCACTTCACGGCCATCATGATCCCGGAGATCGTCTACCTGCCGATCTGGAACAGCATCCTGACCTGTGGGGGAGCCGCGCTCATCACGGCCGTGTGCTCGATGCTGGCCGCCTACCCGCTCTCCCGGTACAACCTCCGGTTCAGGAAGCCGTTCCTGTACACGGTGCTGTTCGCCACGGGCCTGCCCGTCACCGCCATCATGGTTCCGGTCTACGGGATGTTCGTGCAGGCCAACCTGCTGAACTCCCTGGTCGCGACCACGCTGTTCCTGGCCGCCAGCACGCTGCCCTTCGGGATCTGGCTCACCAAGAACTTCATCGACGGCATCCCCCTCTCCCTGGAGGAGGCCGCCTGGGTGGACGGGGCCTCGGCCTGGCAGTCGATCCGCTACCTGGTGGCCCCGCTGCTCGCACCGGGGCTGGCGGTGGTCGCGATCTTCACCCTCGTCACCACCTGGGGCAACTTCTTCGTCCCGTTCATCCTGCTCACGAGCCCGGAGAAGATGCCGGCGGCGGTCCGCGTGTTCACCTTCTTCGGCCAGTACGGATCGGTTCGCTACGGCGAACTGGCCGCGTACTCACTGCTCTACACCGTTCCCGTGGTCGTGCTGTACATGGCCGTGTCACGAGCCCTGGGCGGCCGGTTCGCGCTGGGCGGCGCGATCAAGGGGTAGCCCACCGCGGCGACCCCCGAGGGGCGGGGCCGGGGTCCGGACTCGGGACGGCGAGCCCGGACCCCGGGGTCGGATCAGCGCTCGAAGCGCAGGGTCAGGATCTGGAAGGGGCGCAGGGAGACCGACACCCGGCCGGGACCGTGGCCGTCGGCCCCGGAGTCACCGGCCGAGAGCAGTTCCGGGGCCTCCGCGTAGTCCTCCTCCAGCAGGTTCACCGCGCGCACCCCCGAGACGGGGAAGCCGGGGCTCACCGATGTGCGGGCACGCCCGCCACGGGCCTCGTACAGGCGCACCACCACGTCGCCGGAGCGGTCGTCGGCGAGCTTGACCGACTCCACCACCACACCGGGGTCGTCCACCGTCACAAACGGCTCCACCACGGCGTCGCCCGGCAGCTCCCGGACCGGGAGGTTGATCCGGTAGCCCTCGCGGACGGCGTCCTCGATCTCCGCGCCCGGGGCCAGGGCGTACCGGAACCGGTGTTCGCCCTGGTCGGTGTCGGGGTCGGGGAACCGCGGCGCCCGCAGCAGGGACAGACGGACCGTGGTCGTGGTGCCGCCGTCGCCTCGTACGTCACGCGTCACGTCGTGCCCGTAGGTGGAGTCGTTGAGGACCGCCACGCCGTAGCCGGGTTCGGCGACGTGCACCCAGCGGTGGGCGCAGATCTCGAACTTGGCCGAGTCCCAGGAGGTGTTGGTGTGCGCGGGCCGCCTGACATGGCCGAACTGGATCTCCGACGACGACTCGTGCGCGCGCACGTCCAGGGGGAAGGCGGCCTTGAGGAACTTCTCCCGCTCGTGCCAGTCCACGACCGTCTCCACGTCCAGACGCCGGGCCCCGGCTGCCAGGGAGAGCACCTGGACCACCGAGGAGTCCCCGAAGGAGCGGGTGACCCTCAGCGCGGCGGTTCCCGAACCCGCCGGTTCGGGTTCGACGCCGTCGGCCTCGGTGAGGTCCTCGGTGGTGTTGCGGTAGAACTCGTCCACGTCCCAGGCGTCCCACTGGTTGGGCAGGTCCTGGTGTACCTGGAGCAGGTTCCCCGGCTGTCCCGGAGCGAGCACCTCGCGGCCCGGCGCCCCCTCTCCCCGGTCCAGGACCGAGGTGACCAGGCCCCGCTCGTCCACCCGGACCGTCAGGAGCCCGTTGTCCAGCACGAAGCCCCCCGGGGTCTCCGGGTCCGGGCTGAGGGAGGCCTGCCCCACTTCCGCCGTGCGCGCACGGGGGAGGGCGCCCAGGGCGGGGACACCGTCGCGTTCGTGCGGGGTCGGGTTGAAGACCACACCGCCCGAGCCCCCGTCCCCGACGTCACCGGCCAGCGCCTCCTGCGCGTGCCGGATGATCTCCCCGAGCTCCTCCGCGACCCGGGCGTAGGCCAGCGCGGCCTCCCGGTGCACCCAGGCGATGGAACTGCCCGGCAGGATGTCGTGGAACTGGTTGAGCAGGACCGTCCGCCAGACCTCCTCGATCCGCTCGTACGGGTAGGGGGCGCCCACCCGCACGGCGGCCGTGGCGGCCCACAGTTCGGCCTCGCGCAGCAGGTGCTCCGAACGCCGGTTGCCCTGCTTGGTGGCGGTCTGGCTGGTGTACGTCCCCCGGTGGAACTCCAGGTAGAGTTCCCCCAACCACACCGGGGCGTCCGGGTACTCCTCGTGCGCCTTGGCGAAGAACCGCTCCGGGTGCTCGATCTCCACCGTCGGCGAACCCTCCAGGTCGCGCAGGCGCGCCGCCCGGGCCAGCATCTCGCGGGTGGGGCCGCCGCCCCCGTCCCCGTGGCCGAACGGCACGAGGGAACGCGACGCACCGCCCTTGTCCCGGAAGTTGCGCGAGGCGTGCGCGAGTTCGGCGCCGGTCAGTTCGGAGTTGTAGGTGTCCACCGGGGGGAAGTGCGTGAACACGCGGGTGCCGTCCAGTCCCTCCCACCAGAAGGTGTGGTGCGGGAACTGGTTGACCTGGCTCCAGGAGATCTTCTGGGTGAGGAACCAGCGCGACCCGGACAGCCGCACCAGCTGGGGGAGGGCGGCCGAGTAGCCGAAGGAGTCGGGCAGCCACACCTCCTGGGTGTCCACCCCGAGTTCGTCGCGGAAGAAGCGCTTGCCGAAGACGAACTGGCGGGCCAGGGCCTCCGAACCGGGCATGTTGGTGTCGGACTCCACCCACATGCCCCCGACCGGGACGAACCGTCCCGCTTCGGCTGCCCGGACGACCCGCGAGAACACGTCCGGACGGTGTTCCTTGAGCCAGGCCCACTGCTGGGCCTGCGACATCGCGAACACGAACTCCGGGTGGTCGTCCATCAGCGCCACCACGTTCGCGCTGGTCCGCGCCACCTTGCGGACGGTCTCACGCAGCGGCCAGAGCCACGCGGAGTCGATGTGGGCGTGTCCGACCGCGGAGATCCGGTGGGCGCTGGCCGAGGCCGGGGAGTCCAGCGCCGGGGCCAGAACGCCCCGTGCCCGCTCCGCCGTTCCGGGGACGTCCTGGAGGTCGAGGGCGTCCAGGGTCCGGCCCAGGGTGCGCAGAAGCTCCCAGCGGCGGGGGTCCCCGGTGTCGAGTTCACGCATGAGACCGCCCGCCACCTCCAGGTCGATGGCCAGCTCCCACACCTCGCGTTCGAAGACCGCCAGGTCCGCGCGGGCCAGCCGGTACAGGGGCCGGTCCTCGGGCCCGAGCCCGGAGCCCAGTTCGGTGGGCTGGAACGGGGGGTCGCCGAGGATGACCGGGTTGGCGGCCGCCTCCACGTGGAACTCGACGGTCTCGCCGCCGCTCGCGGGGGCGCCGACCGGAATCCACGCGTTGCGGGGGTTGAGGCCCTTGACCACACTGCCGTCGGCGAGGTGCACCAGTCCTTCGCACTGGAAGCCCGGCATGGCGTCGTCGAAGCCGAGGTCGACCACCGCCTCCACGGTCCGGCCCGACCACTCGGCGGGTACCCGACCGCGCAGCCGGAACCAGGTGGTGCCCCAGGCGGGCCCCCAGGAGTCGCCCACGCGCGCGGGTTCGTGGGGCGCGCCGATGCCCTCCTCGGCCGGGACCGGTTCTCCCGGCACGTCCCAGCGGGCCACCTCCAGGGGGATCGACGTCGTGTACACCGCGGGCCATACGCGTTCCCTCAGGACGCGGTCCAGTCGTGCCTCGGTCAGCCGCCGGTCGTCGTGCACGGTGGGTCTCCGTTCGGTCGTCCCCTGGCAGATGCCGCGTACATTGCCAGCGTGATGCCACTTCGTCAATGCTTTGGACGAAGTGCGTTCCTCCGGTGTCGGAGGAGGGGCGGGGTGAGCCCCTCCGATCCTGGTCAGTGGCGGTTCGGCGGGTCCGCTGCGGCGTCGGTTCGGGGGTGCCGACCCCCCCGTGACCTCCGAGTCGCACTTCCCACTCTTTCCGTCCGCGTCCGGACGGGCATTGCGAGCGGGTCGGCCCCGGGCGCGTGGCATCCTTGGGAGCTACGCAGCCCGGTCGAGGAGGACAACAGCACATGAGCATCGACGCGTCGCGCGACCGGTCGCGGCCGGTCCTCCGTTCGCTCACCGAGCACGCGAGCCTGCGCGCCCGGGTGACCGACGTCCTGCGTGAGGCCATGATCGCCGGTGAGCTCGAGCCCGGTGTCGTCTACTCGGCCCCCGTCCTGGCCGAACGCCTCGGCGTCTCCGCGACCCCGGTGCGCGAGGCCATGATGGAGCTGACCCAGGAGGGACTGGTCGAGACCCTCCGCCACCGCGGCTACCGCGTGGTGGAGTTCAGCGACGTCGCCCTGGACGAACTCATCGAGCTCCGCGCGCTCATCGAGGTGCCCACGGTCGGCCGCGTCGCCGCGACCGCCACCGCCGGGCAGATCGCCGCGCTGCGTCCGCTCGCGGACCGGCTGACCGAGACCGCCGAGAACGGGCAGCTGCGCGAGTTCATCGCCAACGACATGGCGTTCCACCTCCGGCTGCTGTCCATCGCGGGCAACCAGAGGCTGGTCGACGAGGTGCGAAGGCTCCGGGGGATGTCGCGGCTGTCAGCGCTGCGGGGGCTGTACGAGGAGGGCCGTCTGGTCGACACCGCAGAGGAGCACCACGCCCTGCTGGACCGCCTCGAAGCCGGTGACACAGCGGGTTCCGAGGCCCTCATGCGACATCACCTCGGTCATGTCCGAGGGGTCTGGGCGGGTCGCGCGGAGATCTGACGGAGGACGCTGCCGAACACGAAACAGGTACCTGAGCTGCTTCGATTCGGTCACGGGCCTTGATTCGGGCGAGGTGCGATTGTACGTTGCACTGGTTCCCATCGTGAAGCCCCTCTTCATCGGGCCCTGATCCGAGGAGTTGTGAGTGGCCTCGCAGCACTCGGTGGTCGGTAAACCGGCCACCAACCGCCGTGTACTCTTTGGCAGCCTCAGCGGCAGCGCGATCGAGTGGTTCGATTTCTTCCTGTACGCCACCGCCGCGGCGCTCATCTTCGACAAGCAGTTCTTCCCCAACGACGATCCCGTGATCTCGTTGATGCTGTCGTACCTGACCCTGTCGCTCACCTTCTTCATCCGGCCGTTCGGCGGGATCGTCTTCTCCCACATCGGTGACCGGATCGGGCGCAAGAAGACCCTCGTCATCACCCTGTCGCTCATGGGCGGCGCCACCGTGGCGATCGGTCTGCTGCCCACCTACGAGCAGGTCGGCCTCCTGGCCCCGGTGCTGCTGATCCTGTGCCGGATCATCCAGGGCCTCGCGATCGGCGGCGAGTGGGGCGGCGCCCTGCTGCTGGCCTACGAGTACGCCCCCGAGAACCGACGCGGCTTCTTCGGCTCGGTGCCCCAGACCGGCATCACCATCGGCATGCTCATGTCGACGGTCGCCTTCGGCCTGGTCAGCCTCCTCCCGGACGGTGCCTTCGAGTCCTGGGGCTGGCGCCTCCCGTTCATCGCCAGCATCGTCCTCGTCTTCGTCGGCCTGTGGATCCGCAAGGGCCTGGCCGAGACTCCCGCCTTCCGCGAGGCCAAGGAGAGCGGCGACGTCGCCAAGCTGCCCATCCGGGACACGCTCCGCGACCACTGGCGCTCCGTGCTCGTGGCCGTCGGCGCCAAGGTCGTCGAGACCGCGCCGTTCTACATCTTCGCGACCTTCGTCGTCAGCTACGCCACCGGCACGCTCGACATCCAGCAGTCGGTGGTCCTCAACGCGGTCAGCGCGGGCGCACTGGTCAGCACCTTCGGCATCCTGCTCATGGGTGCGCTCTCCGACCGCGTCGGCCGCCCGAAGGTCTACCTCGGCGGCACCCTGCTCATCGCCCTGTTCGCAGCGCCCTTCTTCATGCTGCTGGACCTCCAGATGAGCTGGGCCGTGTACGCGGCCGTCGTGATCGCCCTCGGTGTGGCCTGGCCCCCGGTCACCGCCACCCTCGGCACCCTCACCTCCGAGATCTTCACGACCCGGGTGCGCTACACCGGCGTGACGCTCGGCTACCAGATCGGCGCCGCCCTCGCCGGCGGCACCGCCCCGCTGCTCGCCACCTGGCTGCTGGCCCGCTTCGACGGAGCCTGGTGGCCGATCGCCACCTACCTGGTGATCCTCGCCGTCATCTCCTTCGCCGCCGTCGCCGCGTCCGGCCGGGTGGTGCGCAAGGAGAGCGCCCTGATCGCGGCCCGTGAAGAGGCCGAGCGCAACGAGAAGTCCGAGGTTTCCGCATGACCCAGACACCCACCGGCCTGCCCTTCGTCAGCGCGGAGGAAGTCCGTGAGCGGATCGGGCCCAAGCGGGCCTTCGAACTGATCGAGCGTGCCCTGCTCGACGGATTCGATCCCTCACAGGACCCGGCGCGGTCCCACGCGGGGGCCGGGGACGGCCACCTGCTGCTCATGCCCTCGACCCTGGGCGACTGGGTCGGCGTCAAGGTCGCGTCCGTGTCCCCGGACAACCCCGCGCGCGACCTGCCCCGCATCCAGGCCGTCTACCTGCTGATGGACGCCCGGACCCTCACCCCGAGGCTGATGGTCGACGGTGTCACGCTCACCTCGCTGCGCACTCCGGCCACCTCCGCCGTGGCGGCGGACCGGCTGGCCGCCCCGGAGGCCTCCCGCCTCGTGGTGTTCGGCAGCGGTCCGCAGGCGGTCGAGCACGTCGTCGCCGTGGCGGGTATCCGTGAGCTCACGAGCGTTCGGATGGTGGGCCGCACTCCGCACCGGGTGGAGGCCGCCATCAGCGAGCTCGCCGGGCGCGGGATCACCGCCGAGACGGGCACCGTGGCCGACGTCGCCGAGGCCGACATCGTTGTGTGCGCCACCTCCACCAAGGACCCGCTCTTCGACGGATCCCTGGTCCGTGACGGCGCCTGCGTGGTCGCCATCGGTTCGCACGAGGCCGATCGACGCGAACTCGACGCCGCCCTGATGGGCCGCTCCCTCGTGGTGGTGGAGGAGAGCGACGCCGCCCTGCGCGAGTGCGGGGACGTCGTCATCGCCATCGACGAGGGCACCCTCACCAAGGCCGACCTCGTCGGCATCGCCCCGCTGGTCCGGGGCGAGGTGACCCGCCGCACCGACCGCCCCAACGTCTTCAAGGGCTCCGGCATGTCGTGGGAGGACCTGGCCGTCGCCGTGGGTGTCGCGCCCACTCTCTGACCGGTCCTTGGGCGGACCAGTCGCCCGGGCCGGTCCGTCCTGTCGGCCCGTGTGACACAGGGGTTGCGCACCGCGAGTCCCTCGCGGTGCGCAACCCCTTTCTCGTGCCCGGCCCCGTGACGGGTTCCTCGTCCGGTGGAGAGGTCCGCTCAGCCGCGGGCCGCTGTCGACCACCGGCCACGGATTCCGATCCTGGCCACCGGCGACTTCGGCACCCCCGGCGGGGTACCCCGTGAAGGCTTCGCGTTCGCGCCCCGGCCCTGCTCCGGGGTGGTCACGGAGGCGAACCGACCACACGGGACCCGCCCGTGCCCTGCTCCGGGCACGGGCGGGCTGGTTCACGCCGTCGGGTTGGTCTCCCGCTCCGCCGGGGCCGCAGGGCGCCGGGCCGCGCGTATCCGGGCGACCACGACGATGCCGACAGCCAGCAGGATGACGGCGTAGATGCCCAGGGTGATGGGGCCCGTGAACATCACTCCGACGTCCCCCTGGCCGATCGCCAGTCCGCGACGCAGTTCGGTCTCCGCGAGGGGGCCGAGGATGACGGCGATCAGTACCGGGGCGACCGGGATCGCGTACCTGCGCATCATGAACCCCAACAGCCCGAGGAGGATCAGCAGCCACAGGTCGGTGACCGAGTAGGAGGAGGCGTAGACACCGAGCACCGCGAAGCCGGTGATCCCCGCGTACAGGTACCTCTTGGGGATGAGCAGCAGCTTCGCCCACAGAGGGGCGAAGGGCAGGTTGAGGATCAGCAGCATCACGCTGCCCACGAAGAGGCTGGCCAGGAGCGCCCACACGAGGTCCGCGTTGCGCTCGAACAACAGGGGACCGGGCTGCATGCCGTACTGCTGGAACGCGGCGAGCATGATCGCCGCCGTGGCAGACGTCGGCAGCCCCAGCCCGAGGAGCGCGCCCATCGCGGTGCCCGCTGTCGCGCTGGCGGCGGCCTCCGGAGCCGCCACGCCCTCGATGGCGCCCTTGCCGAACTCGTCGGGGCGTTTGCCGCGCCGGGCCCGTAGCTGGGAGAGCTTGCGTTCCGTCCCGTAGGCCAGGAAGGTCGGGATCTCCGAACCCCCGGCCGGGATGGTGCCGAACGGAAGGCCGAAGCCCAGTCCGCGCACCCAGGCGGGGATGGCCCGGCGCAGGTCACCGGGCTTGAGCCAGAGGGATCCGCCGGTTCGGACCAGCTGGGCGTCGTCCCGCTGCCGGTGGATCCGCGAGGCCACGTGGAGCACCTCGCCCAGGGCCAGCAGCCCGACGGTCACAGTCACGATGCCGATCCCCTCGAAGAGCGAGGGCACACCGAGGGTGAACCGCGCGGCGCCGCTCTGCGCGTCGATGCCGACCATCGCGATCGCCAGGCCCAGGGAGAGGGCGATGAGACCGCGGATCATGGACTGGGCGACGACGGCCGAGGTCGCCACGAAGGCGAAGACCGCCAGGGCGAAGTACTCGGCGGGGCCGAACCGCAGGGCGATGTCGATGATGACACCGGAGAAGAACGCGACCACGGCCGTGGAGACCACCGCGCCGAGGAACGCCCCGATCGCCGAGGTCGCCAGTGCCTGGGAGGCCTTGCCGCGCAGCGCCATCTTGTGGCCCTCGATCGCGGTGGCGATGGCCGAGCTGTTGCCCGGCGTGTTCATGAGGATGGACGTGGTGGAGTCGCCGAAGAGTCCGCCGTAGTAGACGGCGGTGAACATGATGAAGGCGCCCGTGGGGTCGAGCTTGAACGTGACCGGGAGCAGAAGCGCCACGGCCATCGCCGAGCCCAGGCCGGGGAGAACACCGACAGCCGTGCCCAGGACCACGCCGACGAAGGCCCACAGCAGGTTCTCGGGGGTCAGGGCGGCGGCGAACCCGCCGCCGAGGAGTACGAGCGTGTCCATGTCAGAGCACCCCGCCCAGGATCCCCGAGGGGAGGTTCAGGCCCAGGCCCGCGACGAACGCGAGTTGCACGACCGCCGAGTAGACCAGCGCGACCGCCGCCTCGAACAGCGAGCGCCTGCCTCCGAACGCCGTGCTGACACCGAAGAACAGCAGGGCTCCGGACAGCAGCCAGCCCAGGGGTTGCAGCAGCAGGGTGAAGGCGATGACCGAACCCAGCACGAGACCGACCGTGCGCCAGTCGCTGTGGGTCGCGGTGCGCCGGGTCTCCTGGCCCTCGACCAGGTCACCGACGATCCCCGCGCTCTCCGTGCCGGTGTCGCCGTTCGCCGGAGGGACGGCCGGGGCGCGGGAGACCTGGACGACCAACAGCGCTCCGAGCACCACCATCAGTCCGGACACCAGCCCCGGGAAGAGCTGGGGGCCGGGCCCGGTGGAGGTGTCCGGGACGTGCATGGCCGTGGTCTGCGCGGCAAGGAAGACACCGACCCCGACGACGAGCAGGCCCACGAAGACCTCGCTGCGCCCCCGCAACCAGGAACGGGCCGGGTGGGAGGTGGCCGACCCCGGTGACGCGGGTGGCGCTGGTTCTCTCAGTGGGTTCATGACAGCCCCAGGTCCTTGGTGACTTCGGTGATACGGGTGATCTCTTCCTTGAGGAAGGCCTCGAACTCAGGACCGGACTGGAAGGTGTCGTCCCACCGGTTGCGTTCGAGGGTGTCCTGCCACTCGGGGGTGGCGACCATCTCCTCGACGATGGCCGTCAGCTCGGCACGCTCCTCCTCGGTGATCCCGGGCGGCGCCATGAAGCCCCGCCAGTTGGGGAGCACGGCGTCCACGCCCTGTTCGGGGAGGGTGGGGTGCTCTTCCAGGCCGGTGACCCGTTCGTGGGCGGAGACGCCGAGGACCCGAAGACTCCCCGTCTCCACCTGGTCGCTGAACTCGTTGTAACCCGAGACACCCACGTCGATGCTGCCCGAGAGCAGGGAGGTGAGCGCCTGGGCGCCGCCCGCGAAGGGGATGTAGTTGACGTCGGTTGGACGCAGGCCCTGTGACTGGGCGGCGAGCCCGGCGAGCAGGTGGTCGGTGCCCCCGAGCGAACCGCCGCCCACGGCCACCGCTCCGGGGTCGTCCTCCCAGGCCTCGATCAGGTCGTTCATGTCCTGGAGCGGTGAGTCGTCACGGACCACGAAGACCTCGTAGTCGTCCGCCACCCGGGCGATGGGCACGACGTCCTCCAGCGTCTGGGCGGAGTCGTTGACGATGATGCCGCCGATCATGACGGTCCCGGTGGTCATCAGGGTGGTCGCCTCGCCCTCGCGCCGCACCGTCTGGGCGAGGCCGATCGTGCCCCCTGCCCCGGGCAGGTTCACGACCTGGGTGTTGGCCACGATGTCGTTCAGACGCATCGCGTGCTGTGCCTCCCGGGCGACGAGGTCCCAGCCGCCGCCCGGGTCGGCGGGCACCACGATGTCCACCCGGGCGCGGGCCTCGGAGTCGTGCGTCTGCGAGAGCGCGGCGTTCGCCGCGGCGGCACCCACGACGAGGGTCGCGCACACGGCCCCCACCGCACGCAGGGTGCGCTGCTTGTCCATCTTCACTCCCTCTCGACCCCACTGGTCCACCAGGTGGACTCAATGGGCCGCTGATTGGTTCAGAGAATGATGCAAATCACTCGGGGGTGTGTCAATGCGTCCGGGAAATCTTTCCTTAACGAAGTCGTCACGTGCGCTGGGGTGTGTCCTGCCTGGGCAGAGGTTCTGTGTTGGGCGGACCGGTTGCCGGGTGCCCCTGGCGGTTCCTGCGTCCGTGGGTTAGCCTGACCCCCAGTAAGACCATCTAGTAGTCCAATGAGTCCACCAGGTGGACCACGACGGGAGTGTGATGGCCGGGGACACCGAAGGGGGAGTGCGCAGCGTGGTGCGCGCGCTCGACCTGCTGGACCTCTACGACGAGAGGAACCAGCGCTACACCACACGTGAGCTGGTGGAACTGACCGGGCTGGCCAAGACCACCGTGCTCCGCCTGGTCGGCACCCTCGAACAACGCGGGTTGCTCTGGTCCGGTTCGGACGGCCGGGTCGGAGCCGGACCGGGACTGCTCCGCTGGGCGCGCCTGGCCCACGCCGTCTGGCAGGTGCCCGAGTCGATCCGCGTGATCATGCGGGACCTCACCGTCGAGACCTCCGAGACGGTCAACCTCTACGTGCGCGCGGACACCGTTCGTGTCTGCGTCGCCCAGGAGGAGGGTCCCCAACGGCTCCGCCACGTCGTGAACACCGGTGACGAGATGCCCCTCTGGGGCGGGGCGGCCAGCAAGGTGCTCCTGGGCGGAGCCCCGGAGTCGGTGGTCCGGAGGGTCGCCGCGGCCTCCCCCCACGGACCGCAGTACCTCGACCGCCTGCTCACCGAGATCGCCGAGGCCCGGAGCCAGGGGTACTCGGTCAGCCACGGAGAACGCGAACACGGCGCCTCCGGGGTCGCGGCTCCCGTCCACGGGGCCGCCGGAGGTCCCGCGCCCGTCGCCGCACTCGCGGTCGGCGGGCCCACCGCCCGCTTCACCGAGGCCTCCGTCCGCGCCTTCAGCGGTGCGGTACGAGAGGCGGCGGAACGCATCGGCCGGATCGGGTTCGACCCGGGGTCGGAGAACGTGGCGAGCGACGACAAGGAGAACGGATGAGCCCCGCGACAGCCGCGCGTGACGCCCTCCCCCTGGCAGGGGTCCGCGTCCTGGACCTGACCAATGTGCTGGCCGGACCCTACGCCGGGTACCAGCTCTCCCTGATGGGGGCGGACGTCGTCAAGGTGGAGGTGCCCGGCGCGGGCGACCTCGCACGACAGCTCGGAGCCTCCTCGGAACTCAACGACGAGCGTGTGGGGGCGTCCTTCCTCGCCCAGAACGCGGGGAAGCGGTCACTGACCCTGAACCTCAAGTCGGACGCGGGGCGCGAGGTCATGCGCACCCTGGTGAGCGACTCGGACGTGTTGCTGGAGAACTTCCGCCCGGGGGTCATGGAACGCCTGGGCTTCGACTGGGAGACCCTGCGCGAACTCAACCCCGGCCTGGTGTACTGCGCCGTGTCCGGGTTCGGCTCCGACGGTCCGCTGAGCGACCGGCCCGCCTACGACCAGATCATCCAGGGGCTGTCCGGCATGATGGACGCCACCGGGACCGAGGAGACCGGTCCCCTCCGAGCCGGGTTCCCCATCGCCGACGTCCTGGGCGGACTGGCCGCCGCGTTCGCGGTCGGCAGCGCCCTGGTGCGACGTGAACGCACGGGTGAGGGCACCCGTCTCGACGTCTCGATGCTGGAGACCGCCATCACGGCCATGGGCTGGGGGGTCTCCAACTACCTCTCGGCGGGAGTGGAACCCTCACGCATCGGCAACGAGAACGCCACCGCCGCCCCGTCCGGCACCTTCACCACCGGCGAGGGCACGCTCAACATCGCGGCCAACAAGCAGGAACAGTTCGAGACCCTGTGCCGCCTCCTCCAGGCATCCGAACTCGTGGCCGACCCCCGCTTCGCCACGCGGGAGGACCGCAAGGCCAACCGGGTCGCGCTGCGCGGTGAACTCGAGGAGCGCCTGGCGGGCCGGAGCGCGGCGGACTGGGAGGCGGTCCTCTCCGCCGCCGGGGTGCCCGCGGCCCGTGTGCTCAGCGTCCGCGAAGCCCTCGAACTCGAACACGTCGAGCACCGGGGCCTGGTCCGCACGCTTGCCTTCCCCGGCCGGGACGACCGTGAACTGCACGTCCTTGGCAGCGGTGTGCACGTGGACGGAACCTCCCTGGGGCCCGACCGCTCCCCACCCCTCCTGGGCGAACACACCGACCAGGTCCTCCAGGAAGCCGGATACGAACAGAGCGAGGTCAACGCGCTCAGAGAGGCGGGTGTGGTGTGAGCGCTCCTGACACCCCGAGCATGACCCACGAGGAGATCGGCGACTGGTGGTCGACCTCCCTGACACGTATCGCCCCCGGAGAGATCGAGCTGCGCGGATACCCCGTGCAGGACGTCATCGGCCGCCACGGCTTCGTCGAGGTGGTCTGGCTCATGCTCAGGGGGGAGCTGCCCGAGCCCGCCCAGGCCCGCATGCTCGAGTCCGCGCTGGTGGCCGGGGTCGACCACGGCCCACAGGCGCCCTCCATCGCGGCCGCGCGGATGGCCGCCACCTGCGGGCTGGGGCTCAACAACGCGGTCGCCAGCGGCGTGAACCTCCTGGGGGACGTGCACGGGGGCGCGGGGCAGCAGTGCGTCACCCTCCTGCACCGGATGGCCGAACTGCGCTCCGACGGCACCGGCGCCGACGACGCGGCCGAGGCGATCGTGGCCGAGTACCGGGACAGAGGCGGTTACGTCCCCGGGTTCGGGCACCGCTTCCACCCCAGGGACCCGCGACGGGACCCCCTCCTGGGCATGGTGCGGGACGCGGTGCGCGACGGGATCGTCGACGCCGGTCCGCTGGAGTCCGCGCTCGCACTGGAGAAGGCCCTCGAGGGACGCAGGGGCAGGCGCGTGCCCATGAACATCGACGGCGCCACGGCCGTCGTCTACGCCTGCCTCGGCTTCGACGCCGAACTGGCGCGCGGGCTCTTCGTCCTCTCGCGGTCGGTCGGCATCCTGGCCCACGCCTGGGAGGAGAGCAACAGCGGCGCGAGGATCAAGGGCCCCCTCCCGCGTACGGTCCTCGCCGGTTACACCGGTCCGTCGACCCGCCTACCGGGCGAGGTCCACGACGACTGAGCCGGTCGCGGGCGTCCCGGCCGGTGCGAGCGCGCACCGGCCGGGACGAGGGCCGTTCCCGTTCCGGAAGGGGATCAGCGGCCGGTCTGGCCGTCGATCCTCTCGCGGAGGATGTCGAGGTGTCCGGCGTGACGACCGGTCTCCTCGATCATGTGCGCCAGAGCCCACCGCATCGACGGCGCGGGCCCGCCGCGGCGGCCGTCGTGCGCGGGTCGGCCGAGGTCCTCGCAGGCGGCGATAGCTCTGTTCGCGGCGGCGACGGCGTCGCGGTAGGCCTGGAGTACCTCCTCGGTGCTACGGTCCGGACCGGCACGGAACGTCGCCGCCCAGTCGGTGGTCTCCTCACCGAGGAACACGCGGCGCTCGACGCGGGTCAGGTGCGCGATCAGGCCGAGAAGGTTGGTCCCCGAGGCCACGCCAGGGGTGCGCACGTGTTCCTCCGGCGCCCCCTCGACCTTGGCCAGGGCGCTTTCGCGCAGGTAGTCCAGGAATCCGGTGAGGACCTCCTTCTCACCGGGCCCGGTCCTGGGCGGTGGGCGGTCGCGTCGTGATCGGGCGGACATGGTGCTCCCTTCGTGGCGGTGCGGGCGATCAGAGCCGTTCGGTCCCCGGAGTCGTCCCCGGTTGGCGGCGTGCCGCCACCACGTTGTCGACCACCGTCGCGGAGCGGCCTTCGGGTCCGTGCGCGAGTCGTGTGCGTTGTTCGACCACGACGGCGGTCCACTCCGGCCCGAGGCCGAGCGAGCGCCACAGGTCGTCCGCGGTCGGATGGTCGTCGTGCCGGTTCCATGACCAGGGCGCGCTCGAACCGTGGTCGACGACGAGCAGGATTCCCTCGTCGCGGACCGACCGCGCGGACGCGCGCAGGACCTCGTCTCTGGCGAGGCCGGTCGTGGTGTGGAAGTAGTTGGCGTAGACGAGGTCGACGGGGCCGGTGTCGGGCGCGGAGGACGCCAGGTCGTGGGCTTCCAGGTCGAGGTGCTCCTCGACCCCGGCCAGCCTGGACCGCTCGGCCAGGACGTCGAGCACGTGTGCCGAGACGTCCACCGCCGTGACCCGCCACCCGCGTGCGGCCAACCACAGGGCGTCCCCGCCGCGTCCGCACGCGAGTTCGAGGGCCCGGGGCGCTCTTCGGCGCGGAGCCGGTACGAGCGCCAGTTCTCCCGCGAGCGCGACGAAGGCCGCGTTGGGCGGGGGAGGGGATGTCGAGGGATTCTCGTCGCTGTACTGCTGGTCCCAGAACTCCCGGGCGGGAGAGGGGACCCCGGTTTCGGATCGCATGACGCCCATGCTGGGCGGCGGGGGCGGTTCCGTGCACGGTTCCGTGCGGATCTGCAACGGCGTGTGCGCGGGGCCTCAGCCCCCGTGCAGGTGGATGCGTTCGCCCTGGGTCCCGAAGATCGCGATGACCTCGGCCACCGCCCGCTCGGCGGGGTTGCCGATCCAGTGCGGGGTCCGGGTGTCGAACTCGGCCGCCTCCCCGGCGTGCAGCAGTACGTCCTGTTCGGAACCGAGGACCAGCCGTACGGTTCCCGAGAGCACGTAGAACCACTCGTGGCCATCGTGCGTGCGCAGCTCGGGCGCTGGGAGGGCTCGGGACGGCGGATAGACCACCTTGTACGCCTGGACCCCGCCCGCGCGCTGTGTGAGCGGGACGAACGTCAGACCGAAGCGGCGCACCGGATGCAGGTGGACGCGCGGGTCACCCACCCTGGGCGCGTCGACGAGCTCGTCGATCGGCACCCGGTAGGCGCGGGAGAGGGGGAGCAGCTGCCCCAGGGTGGGCTGGAGCCGTCCGGTCTCCAGACGCGAGAGCGTGCTCGGTGAGATCCCCGTGTGTTCCGACAGCTTGTTGAGGGTCAGCCCCACACGGCCACGCAGCCGCCGCAGCCGGGCGCCCACGGCACGGAGCACCTCGGCGTCGGGATCGTTGCCTTCCATGTTCGCAACCTATCTCTTGGTGCGGTCCCGATCCGGGGAGCGGTGGAGCGGTCGAACGCCTTCGATTTTCGGTTCGAAACGATCCCTGTTTTGGTTGTCGCCGGATGAGTGGAGGCGGAAAACGAAGGCGCTCCCGGCCCCGGGAGCGGCCTCCCGTGGCCCTCGTTTGTCTTGTGGGGTAATGGTGGTTTTGGTCCGCGTATATATCCCCGTTGTTTGTCTGGTGCGGTGTGAATTTGGTAAATTCCTCTTAGTTGAAGGCGTGGCACGATGCCTCGTCGGAATTGCTTTCGGTCGTAGTTGGAATGTGTAGGCACTAACCGTAATGCGTCGTACCCTGACCCGCGCGACGGCGGCCTGTGCGACCTATGCCCTGGTTCTCTCGCTGGGGGTGGGCGCCCCCGCCGCTGCTGACGAGAAGCCCCCCGCTGTCGAGGGAAGTACTCCGGACTCCAGTGTCTTCGGTGCCGCCCCCGCCATGGGAGAATCGCGCGACCGGAGCGGTGTCACCTCCGCTGTGAAGCCTTCCGAAACCGCGCACGACGACGGTGGTCGAATTGAGGCCGGAAGTTCGCTGTGGACCCATGTGGACCGCGCGTTTCCGGACCAACCTTCCAGTGGGGCCGAAACCGGAAGCGTGGGTACCGGGCGGCTCGCCTGGGACCGTGTCTACACGCGCCGGGCCCTTTTCCGTTTCCCGGTGGAACTCGGTTCCGATTCCCCGCTGGAATCCGCCGTCCTGCGTACCGAGGTGGCGTGGTCCTACGACTGTGAAAGCGACTCCGCCGTGGAGTTGCACCGGGTCGACCCGTTCGACGAGGACACCACCTGGAACGATCAGCCGGACTCCCAGGGGCTGCTCGACACCCGGAACCTGCGGGGCGGGCACGCGGCCTGCCCGCTGCACGGCGGCGTCGAGTTCGACGTGACCGAGGCCTACCAGCAGGCCCTGGACAACGGGGAACACCACCTCCACCTGAGGCTCGGGTCCGCGGACGAGTCCGGGAACACCGCCTGGCGCCGCTTCGACGTCGAGGACACCCCACCGGTACTGGTGGTCGACCACGGCCCCGCACCGGCACGGGACCTCACTTCCATCGCGCCCTCCCAGACGGCGGCGCCCCTCGACGACGTCACCCTCCCGGGCGACGAACCCTCGAGCCCCGCACAGCCTCCCACCGTCCCGGTGGGAACCACGGACCTCCTCATCCCAGGCCCCCTGCCCGACGACCCGACCGGGAGCGGCGGCGAGCGGATCCGTGCCCCGTGGGCGGAACGGGTGGACCGCACGACCGGTGACCATCGGCGGGGGGGC
>NZ_ANAE01000102.1 GCF_000341265.1 Nocardiopsis prasina DSM 43845
GCGGAACGGGTGGACCGCACGACCGGTGACCATCGGCGGGGGACCACGACCCTGGCTCGGGGACCCCCACCCGGCACACTGATCGACGACTGACCCCCGGTTGGGCGACCGAGGGAATCGGTTGGGAAAGGGCGACACCCCTCTCCTCCGACACGTCACCTCGTTGGGCGGAGGAACGCGTCGGCGGCCAGCCCGTTGGGGAGCACCATGGTGGGGGAGCTCCCGAACGGCAGGGGAGTCCGTACCGTCCGCGCACCGGCCACACGGCGCAGTGGCCGTTCGCTGCGGACAGTCCGGCTCCACGCCAGCCGGAGAGGCGGTCGTCCCGCATACCGGACGTGCCCGACGCAGCACCGGTGGGGTGATGCCTCGGGAAGCCGCGGAGGCCCGTTGCCACCTGTGTGCCTGGGTGCCACACAGACGTGCTTCGGGCCACCGCGGGCGTTCGCGTGCCAGAAACCGCCCGTTGTCCGGCTACGAGGTCAGTGAGTCCAGGCCCTCGTAGTCCGCCAGCGGTGCCGCCCCGGTGGAGGCGTACTCCAGCAGGAGCACCCCCGACGGGGTGTGGTCCCGCTCGACCAACCGGAACCCGGTGCTACCCGAAGGGTGCGTGAACAGTCTCCGGCCCTCACCCACCACGGTGGGCGCGACGACCAGGCGAAGGGTGTCGACCAGACCCGAAGCCACAAGAAAGCCGCCGAGTCGAGCGCTGCCGTGGATCTGCATCTCGCGGCCGGGCCGATCCCTCAACCTGCCCACGGCCGCGACCGGGTCCCCACCCAGCAAGGTGGTCGGGTCCCAGGAGCCCTCCTCCAGGGTGGAGCTCACGACGTACTTGGGAAGCGAGTTCATCCTGACCGTGAACGGGTCGGGCTCGGTGATTAGCGGCCAGTCACGCGCGAACGCCTCATACGTGCGCCGGCCGAACAGCAGCCCGTCCGCGTGGTCGAGCCACTCCGACGCGGTCCGCACGAACGCCGCGTCCATGAAGGGCACGAACCACCCGCCCCGGGTGAAGCCGTCGGAGGTGTCCTCGTCGGCCGAGCCTGGCCCCTGGCTGACACCGTCGAGGGAGACGAACTGGGTGAGGGTGATCTGCACGCTGACTCCTCTCCGACGGCCGCGTCCGGGCCGACGAGAACGCCAGTCTCACACGGCGGTCATCGCCGTCCCCGTCTCCACGCCGAGAGACCCGAACTGTCACAGGGGCTCCGTATCGTCCGGGACATGAGTTCAGGACTGATGGCCTTCAGCGTCGACCTCGACCGCGTCTCCCCTTCCTCCTCCGAGACCGTGCGGGACCAGTGCGAGGTCCACGGCAGCTTCCTCCACAACGCCTGCTTCTCCCCGGTGAAGTACTGGTGGCTGGAGAAGGTGGACCAGACCCTGTCGGGTCTCGGCGTGAACGCGGTGCGGGTCGAGTACCTGGCGGGCGATCAGGACGACGGTGACGAGTGGACCGCCAAGTCCGTGGGTCTGGCGGACGAGCAGGCACGCGCGGTGACCCCGGAGAGGATCGCGGAGATCGAGGACCCCTCCATGCGCGAGTCCGTCACCACGGTCCTGAGCTGGATCCGCACCGCAGCCAGCCGCGGCCACGGAATCATCGGCTTCTTCCACTGACCGGCTTCGGTCCTGCCCGCCTTGTCCGTGCGAGAGGTCAGTTCGTCCACGCGGTGCCAAGCGGCGGCCGACGCGTCAGTGCCCGCCTCTGGTTCCGGCAGCCCTGGAGCGATGGCGAGATAGGCGACCGAAACGATCCGTCCGCGAGGGCGCGAGCTCACCCCGGTGGGGTTCGATGCCCCTTTCGATGAGGAGTACGTGAAGGATCGAGGACCGCAACGTCTGGATCACGAGGTCGACAGTCAACAGCGCGGAGGGTGGTTGCCAGGTTTCGTTCGGTATGCGGCGAGAGCAGCTTCTTGTCACTTCAACAGAAAGCAGTCAGCAAAATTGGCGCTGGCGAACACCTCATGCGCGGTCGTGCTACACCGACCGCTGGTGCGCCTTCCACTCCCGGTGGAGTTTGCGCCGACGCTCGTAGTCCCTCTTCGCGCGGATCCTGGGATCGGTCTCGGGGCTGAGGGCCGCCGGGCCCATGACCTGCAGGAGTGCGTAGTTGATACGGAATCCCGTCCTATAAAGCAACGAGAACGAGTCTTTCCCGAGCGGCTTGTCCATGGCCGTTCACCTCACTGTTCACCGGGATCGCGGACCCGCGCCGCGAGAGCGCGGTCGAGCAGAGAATCCGTCTCCGTCCGCGGCCTTCCCCGAACAGCAGCGTACCCGCCCGGTTTTCGCCGCTTCGGTCGGCCCGCCCCACACGCCACTGCCCCCTGCGGGGCGGCATCGTGAGGGGGTGACATGCGGGTCCCGAGGAGGCGCCTTCAAAGCAGCGGAGCCTGAGGTGGGATCGAGCGCTCGATGGATCTCTTCATCTCGTTTCGGATGGCCTCAGGGTCAATCCGGCCCCCATGGAGGGCCGCGAACCACACCCGGTACCGCCCTACCTCGTTGGTCGCGGTGGTGCCCCTGTCGGTCCGGCTCCACGTGGACCACCTCGGCTTGATCGGCCGAGGGGTCCGGGGGTCTGCGGGGGGCGTCCACGGGGACCACCAGGAGGTTGACCCGTTCTGTCTCCACTAGGTCTGACACGTACCGGAGCTGTTCCAGCTGAACTTCTGGGAATCCCCGTGAACGGTATCGGCGCCGCCGTGGCGACCGCTCTGTTCAAGTCGCCCTTGACGTCCACAGTCTTGATCGTGCGGTCGAGATCGCCTCGGTTGCCGCAGCAGCTGGATTCGATTTCCTCGAGGTTGGTGATCCGCTGATCAAGAAGGCGGGTTCCGTCGCGATCGAGACGGTCAAGCGCCACGCACCAGACACGGCTGTGGTGGCGGAAATGATGTCCGCTGTCTGGGACGTGACCAGGTCGAGCTCGCAGCCGAAGCAGCGCGGCTGACGACGCCTTCGCCAGCAGCCGCGACTGGGATATCGTCATCGTCGGCCGTAGCATCGCCGACGCCGTCGCTCCTTCCGACATGGCACACCAGCTGTCCACCATCGTCCGCAAGATCAACAGATGGGAACCTCTGTGATCTTCACCCCCTTCGACTTGAACATATTGGCGAGGTCCAGCGGCTCATGGAGCTCGGCGGGCCCTACTTCCATGCACGCACCCTCTCCGATTACTGGCTTTACGCAACGTTGTTCTCCTCTACGTGCCCTCTCGCTATCGACGACGACGGCACAGTCATCGGAGCAGTCATGGCATTCCGATGCCAGGACGATCCCGCTGACGTCTACGTCCAGGACGTCATCGCGCATCCGCGACATCGCCGCCGGGGCATTACGCGATCCCTTCTGCAGGGCGTGGAGGCGCGGCTCCCCGACCACCGGCGGATCGACCTGGACACGGGCATCGCCGAATTGGGCAGGCGTCTCGCCAAGGAAAGGCTGAGCCGCACCGACGATCCGGGACGACAGGAGGTCGAACACCGTCTGCTCGGCCAGCGCCTGGCGAGGGCGGGGCGGCACGAGGAATCGCTCATGGTGTTGGAGCGGGCGGTCGAGCTGTGCAGGTCCCGGGTGGTGTGCGTTCCCGGCGGCCACGCACCCGATCTGGCGGGATGTCTGACCCTCCTGGGCCGTGAACACTTGGAGCTCGGCCACTGGGAAGAGGGGTTGCGCTGTAGCGAGGAGGCGGTGCGCCTCTACCGGGAGCTCCCCGAGGAGAAGCGCCGGGCCCACGCCCTCGACATGGCACGTGCTCTGGGGCAGGTCGCGGACCTGGTGGTCGTGGACCGCCGTTGGGCGGAGGCCCTGGCCGCGTGGACCCTGATGATGACCAACAGTGACGAACCGACTGACTGGCACCAGAGCGACACCCCAGAGATCTGGCTGGCCCGCCGCCCCCTGCTCTGGGCCCTGGCACGCCGGGCGAGAGAGGGGTGACGCTGAGGGTCTTGCCCGTTCGATTCGCTGCGGAAAGTGGTCGCTCACTTCCGACCGATACTTTATCTGTGGTGAGAGGACGGTCCTGGCTCCGGCCGGTGATGATGCGGTTCTCAACCGGGAGGCGCGAAGGCACCGCCGTCCTCGGGCAGCACCTGGCCGCCGTCGACGACGATGGCCTGACCGGTGATGAAGGAGGCCCCCGGCCCGGCCAGGAACAGACAGGTCGCTGCGATGTCCTCCACCTCTCCGACGCGGCCGAGAGGGATCGCCGCGCGCATGCGTTCGAGGTAGTCCGGGCCCATGTCATCCAGGCCTTCGGTGCGCACGTTGCCCGGAAGCACGGCGTTGACGGTGATGCCCCGTGGCGCGAGCTCCAGGGCGGCGCTGCGCATGAACCCCAACTGGGCCGCCTTGGTGGCACCGTAGTGCGTCCAACCCGCGTATCCGGTCAGCGGTCCGGTGATGGAGGAGGTGATCACCACGCGTCCCCGCTCGGAGACCGTCAGGGCCTCCACCGCGGCCTGCACCGTGAACACGGTGCCCTTGAGGTTGGTGTCGATGACCTGGCCCAGTTCGTCCTGGTCCATCGACACCAGCGGGGACGAGGGGAAGATACCGGCGTTGGCGCAGACCACGTCCAGACCACCGGTGCTGCGCACGGCCTGTTCGACCACGCGTGCGCAGTCCTCGGGATCGGCCACGTCCGCGACGGCCCACTCCGCTCCCGGAATGCCGTGAGCGGCCTCCCGTGCCCTGGCCTCGTCACGTCCGACGATCAGTACCCGGTCCCCGGCCCTCGCGAACGCCTTGGCGATGCCGAGCCCGATCCCCCTCGTGCCGCCGGTCACCAGAACCGTTCTGCCCACGGTCGCCTCCTGTCGCTGGACCGGTGACGGTCGTACCCCATCGGCGGTGGAGGAACCCACTGCGCAAGTTCGACGCGGTCTCTGGAATCAACCTGTCTGAGGACTCACTGAACCGAGACGTGGTTGCGCAACAGGTCGGTCGAGCTGAGGCCCTTGTGCCAGAAGTAGTTGTGGGTGACCCCCCTCCGGTCGTCGCTGCCTGTGTCGGGGCGCCCGATGGCTGCGAAGGGCCCGGTCGGCCTGGGGCGGGGCGAGCCGGTACGTGTCCAACCCCTGACCGGAATCCCGGACCCTCGGTCGGGCAGCGGCCCCGATCAGCGGGAGGATGCGTACCGGTGCTCGCCGCGCCGCGGGGATCAGCCGATCGTGTCGCGGCGCTGCCTGTGTCCCCGCACCAGCTCCCGGTACCAGTGGTAGCTGTCCTTGGGCGTACGTGTCAGCTTGTCGTAGTCCACGGAGATGATGCCGAAGCGGCGTTCGTAGCCGTAGGCCCACTCGAAGTTGTCGAGCAGCGACCAGACGAAGTAGCCGCGCACGTCGACCCCGGCCGCGATGGCGTCCGTGAGGGCGCTGAGGTGGTCCCGGAGGTAGTCGATGCGGTCCGCGTCGTGCACGACCCCGTCGGGGCCGGGCTCGTCAGGTTCGGCGGAGCCGTTCTCCGTGATGTGGATCGGAGGTAGTTCCGGGTACCGGCGGTGCAGGTCCACGAGCAGGTCGGTGAAGGACGCGGGGACCACCGGCCAGCCCATGGTGGTGTGCCGAACCCCTTCGATCGGCACCTCCCGTACCCCGATGTCCACGGCGGTGCGGGCGGACTCCTCGGGGACCGGGGCGTCGCCGAGCTGGATGGGCCGGTAGAAGTTCAGGCCCAGGAAGTCCAGGGGCTGTGCGATGACCGACAGGTCCCCGGGCTCGCGGTAGCTGCCGTCGGCCATCGGACCCCAGGTCGCCTCCTCGTTGTCGGGGTAGGCGCCGCGCAGCAGGGGGTCCAGCCACACGCGGTTGTGGAGGGTCTCGGCACGGTCGACCGCGGCGGCGTCCTCGGCGGAGTCGGTCGCGGGCAGCAGGCGGTCGGGGTTGAGGGTGATCCCGACCTCGGCGTCGCGGCCGTGCGCGGCGGCGGAGGCGCGCAGTTCCCTCGCCGCGAGCCCGTGCGCCAGCAGTAGGTGCTGGGCCACGGCCAGGGCGGGTGTGCCCTCCCTGGTCCCGGGGGCGTGACGGCCCACCGCGTGGCCGACGAACGCGGTGCAGTGGGGCTCGTTGAGCGTGATCCAGCGCTTGATGCGGTCGCCGAGGTGGTCGGCGACCACGCGGGCGTAGGCGGCGAAGTGGTGCGCGGTGCTGCGGACCCGCCAACCGCCGCCGTCCTCCAGGGCCTGGGGCAGGTCCCAGTGGTAGAGCGTGGCCACCGGTTCGATGCCCGCCTCCCGCAGGGCGTCGACGAGTCTGCTGTAGAACGCCAGGCCTTCGGGGTTGACCTCACCGGTGCCGTCGGGGAGGACGCGAGGCCAGGCGATGGAGAAGCGGTAGGTGTCCACGCCCAGCTCCTTGAGCAGGGCGATGTCCTCCTCGTACCGGTGGTAGTGGTCGCAGGCGACGTCGCCGCTCTCGCCTCGGGCCACTTTTCCGGGGGTACGGGAGTAGGTGTCCCAGATAGAGGGCCCGCGTCCGCCCTCTCGGGCGGCGCCCTCGATCTGGTAGGCGGCCGTGGCCGCGCCGAAGAGGAAGTCCGGCGGGAACTGGGGCAGTGCGTGGTGGGTCATGGTGCCTTCCGTGTGTCAGTGGTGCCGCGGCTGCTTCGGGGGAGCCGCGCGGTCGGCTCAGTAGCCGGCGGACTTGTCGACGACGTTGCGCAGGGGCCGCCCCTGGGCGAACCGCTCCAGGTTGTCGACGAAGATGTCCAGTCCCCTGCGGCGGGTCTGTGCGGTCGTCGCCCCGTTGTGGGGGGTGACGACGGTGTTGGGCAGTGCCCAGAAGGGGCTGTCCTCGGGCAGGGGCTCCTCGCCGTGTGCGTCGAGGCCCGCTCCGGCGATCCACCCTTCGGCCAGTGCTCGCAGCAGGGCCCGGTCCCGCACGATTCCGCCGCGGGAGACCACGATGAGGTGGGCTGTCTCCTTCATGGCCCGGAGCTCGGCCTCATCGATGAGGTTCGCGGTGCTCGGGGTGTCCGGTGCCGTGACGACGACGAAGTCGGATTCGGCCAGGAACCGGTGGAGCTGTTCGGGAGGGTGGACGGTGTCCACACCGGGGGCGGGGAGGTCGGCCCGTCGCCGCAGGCCCACCACGCGCATGTGGAAGGCCCGTGCCTTCGTCGCGAGGTCGAGCCCGGAGTGTCCGAGCCCGATGATGCCGCAGGTGAGTCCGGCCAGTTCACCGTGCTGGAAGCGCTCCCAACGGCGTTCGGACTGCGCCTTCGCCCAGCGCGGGGCGTCGCGGTTGAGCATGAGCATCAGCATCATGGCGTGTTCGGCCAAGGGGACGGCGCCGTTGCCGACGGAGGAGGTGAGTTCGGCGGGATGGGAGTCCAGCCCCGCGGCGAGTTCGTTGTTCACCCCCGCCGCCCAGCTGTGCACCCACCGCGCCGCCCCCGCCCGGCGCAGTTCCTCAGCGGTCGGGGACCCGGCGATGGCCGTTGCGGATCCCAGCAGGTCGGCGCGGTCGCTGAGCCGTGGCGTGAACTCGACCCGGGCGGGGCCCGCGGCGTCTCGGATCCTCTTCTCCTCCTCGGGCTCGAACCGCCCGCTCACCAGTACTGGTCCGTGCTCGGGCACGAACGATCACGTCCTTCGGTCGCTCTGCTAATTTGAGGTCTGATTGGTCCGACCGGTCCGGTGAGTATAGGGAAGGCGTGTGTGGGATGTCACGAGGGGGTCGCCCGGTCTTCCGGGCCGTCGAACGCTCCAAGGTCTACTCCTCCGTCGCGGACCAGATCCTCGCCGGGGTGCGTTCCGGCGCCTTCCCGGCGGGCGACCCGCTTCCCGCCGAGCGCGTACTGGCCGAGCAGTTCGAGGTCGGGCGCGGTTCGGTCCGGGAGGCGATCCGGGTCCTGGAGCACGCGGGCGTCCTGGACGTCCGGGTCGGCAGCGGCACCTACGTCTTGGGGGACGGGGGGTCCCGGGAGAGCGTGCTCAGGGCCCGCGCCGCGGTGGCCGGCGAGCACAGCCCCCTGGACCTCGTCGTGGCCAGGGCCTCGGTCGAGCCCGCGTGCGCCGAATACGCGGCCCAGGCCAGGAACTCCAACGACCTCAAGGTCCTCCAGGACCTGGTCCGCAAGCAGGAGGAGGTCCTGCGGAAGGGCGAAGACCCCTCCACTGTGGACGCCGACTTCCATCTGGCGGTGGCGGCCGCGTCCCACAACAGCGTCCTGTTCTCGCTGGAGCGGAACCTGGTCGACCTCATGGGTGAACCGATGTGGAGCGGACTCAAGGGGCGCTCGCTCGGCCGGGAGAACCAGTCCGAGCGCTACCTCGACCACCACCGGCAGATCCTCCTCGCGATCGAGCGGCGCGACCACCGCCGGGCCCGCCAGCTCATGACCGTGCACATGAGTGAGATCGAGACCGGCCTCCTCGCGGAACTGGGCTCCTACCCCGGCGACCAGGCGCCCGCTGACGGCTGAACCCGGGCCGGGCGGTTGACAGGGCGGCTTCCGCGCGCCTAGCTTCTCCATCGGTCGGGTGGTCAGACCAATTTTCTCTTGGTCGGACCACTGTCACGCCGCACACGAGGAGAGAACCGTGGCCCCACCACGCTATGCAGTGAACTGCTCGATCATGATGAAGGACCGGCCGCTGAAGGAGCGGCTCGCGGCCGCACGCGAGGCCGGTTTCGAAGCGGTGGAGTTCTGGTGGCCCTTCGCCACCCCTGACCCCGGTGCCGACGAGGTCTCCGGCTTCGTCGAGACGGTCCGTGCGTCCGGGCTCCGGTTGGTGGGGCTCAACCTCTACGCGGGTGACATGCCGGGCGGGGACCGCGGCGTCGTCTCGTGGCCGGACAGCGCGGGGGAGCTTCGGGCCAGTGCGGCGGTGGCCGCCCGGATCGGAGAGGAGCTGGACTGCCGCTCCTTCAACGCCCTCTACGGGAACCGTCGCTCCGACACGTCCGACACCGAGCAGGACGCGGCCGCCGTGCGTGCCCTCGGCGCGGTCGCCGAGGAGGTCGCGGCCATCGGTGGTCAGATCCTGGTCGAGCCGGTCAGCGGGGCCCCGGACTACCCGCTCCTGACGGCTGAGGACGCCGTCGGAGTGATCGACAGGGTCGAGCGCGAGACCGGGGCGGACAACCTGCGCCTGCTCTTCGACCTCTACCACCTCGCTGTCAACGGTGACGACGTGCCCGCGGCACTCACCCGACACCACGACCGCGTCGGCCACGTGCAGGTGGCCGACGCGCCGGGCCGCGGCGCCCCCGGAACAGGCGGGCTCCCCCTCGGCGCATGGATCCAGGCGATCACGGACGGGGGCTACTCCGGCTGGTTCGCCCTGGAACACACGGGGGAGGGGACCGACCCCTTCGGCTGGCTGGCCGACTCCGGCCTCCCGGGGCTTCCTGGCCGGTCGGGCGCATGAGCGGCCAGGATCCCCGCGTTTCCCGGGCCCGCCGGTCCTCGCGGGCGTGTTTCGGCGGACCCGGTCCGCATCCGACCGATCAAGGAGTTCATGGTGAGTAAGCAGACGACGGCGTTCATCGGACTGGGCGTCATGGGCGCGCCCATGGCCCTCAACCTCGTCCGGGCCGGTTTCGACGTGGTGGGCTACAACCGCAGCGCCGCCAAACGCGAGGCCCTGGAGCGGTCGGGGGGCCGAGCGGCGTCCTCGGTCGCGGAGGCCGTTGCCGGGGCGGACGTGGTGATCACGATGCTGCCGGACTCCCCGGACGTGGAGTCGGTGGTTCTGGGGGAGGACGGCGCCCTGGAGCACATGCGGTCCGGTGCCGTGCTGATCGACATGAGCACGGTCCGCCCGGAGACGGCGGTGGCTGTCGCCGAGGCGGCCGCCGCCAAGGGCGTCGAGGCCCTGGACGCCCCGGTCAGCGGTGGTGAGCAGGGCGCGGTCGAGGCCAAGCTCTCGATCATGGTGGGGGGCGGCGCCGACGCCTTCGACGCGGCCCGCCCCGTCCTGGACGCCCTCGGTACGACGGTGGTCCACGTCGGTCCGGCCGGTGCGGGCCAGACGGTCAAGGCCGCCAACCAGCTGATCGTGGCGGGCACGCTGCAACTCGTGTCCGAGGCCCTGGTGTTTCTCGACGCGCACGGTGTGGACCGGGAACGCGCGGTGGAGGTCCTCTCCGGCGGGCTCGCCGGGAGCACGGTGCTGGAGCGCAAGGCGGCCTCGATGCTCGCCCGCGAGTTCGCTCCGGGGTTCCGGGTGGACCTGCACCACAAGGACCTGGGGATCGTGACGTCCGCGGCGCGTGAGACCGGAGTGGCCATCCCGCTGGGAGCGCTCACGGCGTCTCTGGTGGCGTCGCTGCGGTCGCAGGGGCACGGCAGCCTGGACCACTCCGCGCTGTTGTTGCAGGTGGAGAGGCTCTCGGGTCGGGAGGACGCCGGGGAGAACTGACCTCGGCCCTGTGGTCGGGCACATTGTCAGTCTTGAAATCTTGACTGACAATGTGCCTATACTTGCCTGCCTTCGTCGCGAGGAGCCTCCGGAGAACCAAGGCCGTCCGGGGCCGCGCCGAGGTCGATGAGAGGACCAGCCACATGGCACAGGGTGTTACCGGAAACGGAACCCAGAGCGCGGCCGGCGCCGTGCGGGTACCTGACTGGCATCTGGGCGCGACCCGGTGGACGCAGCTCACGCTGACCGAGAACGACCCCGGTCGATTCGATCCCGGCCACTGGATCGACATCATGCGTGAGACCAGGTCGAACGCGGCCTGTATCAGCGCGGGCGGCTACATCGCCTTCTACCCGACGGACATCCCGTACCACTACCGCAGCTCCCACCTCGCGGACACCGACCCCTTCGGCGAACTGGTCGAGGGCGCCCGGAGCCTCGACATGCACGTCATGGCCAGGGTGGACCCCCACGCCGTCCACCCGGACGCCGCCGCAGCACACCCGGAGTGGCTGGCGCGCGACGCCGACGGCAGCCCGCGGGAGCACTGGGGCTACCCGGACATCTGGCTCACCTGCCCCTTCGGGAGCTACAACCGCGAGTTCATCACCGAGGTGGCCCGGGAGATCGTCACCCGCTACGACGTGGACGCCGTCTTCGCCAACCGCTGGCAGGGCCACGGGATCTCCTACAGCGAGACGGCCCGACGCAGCTTCCGTGACGAGACCGGCTACGACCTCCCCCGTTCCGAGGGGGACACCTCCGACCCCGCCTGGCGCGCCTACGTGGTCTGGCGCCGCCGCAAACTGAGCGACCTGGTGAGCCTGTGGGACCAGGCCGTGCGGGACGTCCGGCCGCACGCGCGGTTCATCCCCAACCTGGGCAGCATCGCCGCGCGCGACCTCGACCGCGACATGCTGGTCAGGCACTTCCCCTTCTTCCTCATCGACAAGCAGGGCCGATCCGGGGTCGAGGCTCCGTGGTCCGCCGGACGCAACGGCAAGCGGAGTCGGGCCGTCTTCAGGGACAGGCCGGTCGGGCTCATCACCTCCATCGGTCCGGAGCACCACCAGCACCGCTGGAAGGACTCCGTCGCTCCCGGGGCCGAGACCGCCACCTGGATCGTCGACGGGTTCGCCCAGGGCGCCTTCCCCTGGTTCACCAAATTCAACGGGATGGTCCCCGACCCCCGGTGGATCCGACCCGTGGCCGAGGCGTTCGAGCTGCACGAGCGGCTGGAACCGGAGTTCGCCGGACGCAGGATCACGGCGGACGTCGCCCTCCTCGAAGCGGCCGGACCCGAGGCGGCGCGCACCGGGGGCCGGGCCCACGAAGAGGGCTTCTACCACGCGCTGGTCGAGGCCCGCATCCCCTTCGAACTCGTGGCCGAACAGAACCTGACCGTGGACGAGCTGTCCCAGTTCAAGGTCCTGGTCCTGCCCGACGCAGAGCGTCTGAGCGTTGAGCAGTGCCGCACCATCCAGGCCTACACCGAGGCCGGAGGCAGTGTCGTCGCCGCCCACCGGTCATCGCTCGACGACGAGTACGGGACACCGCGCGCGAACTTCGGACTCGCGGAGGTCTTCGGAGCGGACCTGAACACCCCTGTCAGGGGCCCCGTGAAGAACAACTACATCGCGCTCACCGAAGAGCACCCGCTCACCCAAGGGTTCGAGGGCGCCCAGCGCCTCATCGGCGGGACCGAACTCATCGGCGTCACCGCGCGCCCCGGCACCGGGGTGCCCTTCCGGTTCCTGCCCGACTACCCCGACCTCCCGATGGAGGAGGTCTACCCCCGGGCCGAGCCCGACGCCCCGGCCGTCGTGACCAGGGAACTCCCTGGCGGAGGGCGTTCGGTGTACGTGCCGTTCAACCTCGGGGCCCTCTTCTGGGAGGCTCTTCAGGCGGACCACGGCACGATCATCGCCAACGCCGTGCGCTGGGCCCTGGGCGGCTCGGAGAGGGTACGGGTCACCGGTTCCGGCCTGGTCGACCTGGCCGTCTGGGAGGACGCCGACTCGGTCGCCGCCGCCCTGGTCAACCTGACCAACCCCATGGCGCTCAAGGGGCCGATCCGGGAGACGGTCCCCATGCCCGAACAGCGTGTGTCGGTGGCCCTGCCCGAGGGCGCCACCGGTGCCACCGCTCGCCTGCTCGTGGCGGGCACCGACGCCGAGGTCACGGTCAGCGGGGGCCGAGCGGAGGCCCTCGTCGCGACCGCGCAGCTCATGGAGATGGTGAGCTTCACGTGGATTCGGGAGGACCGCTCATGAGCCGGGACGACCTGTGGTGGCACGGGCCCTTCCAGATGTTCCAGACCAATCTCAGGGAGATCGACGCCGGCCTGGACGTGCACAGGGTCCTCGACTATCTGGAGGAGTTCGGCGCGGGAGCCTGGCTGCTCAGTGTCGGGGGCATCATCGCCAACCACCCCTCGGACCTGGAGTTCCAGACCCGTAACCCGGCGCTGGCCGAGCGTCCCTCCGGGGACCTCGTGGGTGACGCGGTGGCGGCCGCGGGCGAGCGCGGTATTCGCGTCCTGGCCCGGATGGACTTCTCCAAGGTCGACCACCGACGGGCCGAACGGCACCCCGAGTGGTGTTTCACCGGGGCGGACGGCACGCAGCAGGTGTACAACGGCCTGACCAGCGTGTGCCCCAACGGAGACTACTACCAGCGGCACCTCTTCGCCGTGGTCGACGAGGTGCTCGACCGCTACCCGGTCGACGGCTTCTTCTTCAACTGGATGTCCTTCAACGAGGTCGACTACAGCGGGGTGCACCGAGGGACCTGCCACTGTCTCCCCTGCCAGCGCGCCTTCGCCGAATTCGCACCCGGCGTCGCGCTGCCGACCGGGCCGGATTCGGACACCTACCAGGTCTGGAAGCGGTTCGCGGCGGGGGTGCTGGACGATCTCACCGCACGGGTCAGGGACCATGTGAGCCGCCGCAGGCCCGAAGCGCCCCTGATCCTCGGGGACCGTGCCGACATCGTCTTCCACGAGGCCAACAACGCGGTCGGCCGCACGCTGTGGCACCACCGAACGGCCGAGCACGTGAGCGCGGCCCGGACCTTCCGCCCGCACGTCCCCGTGCTCACCAACGCCGTCGGTTTCGTGGACATGCCCTACCGTCTGGCCGGTGAGGACCCCCGCCACTTCGCGCAGTTCCTGGTACAGGCGATCTCGCGGGGGGCGAACCCCTCCACCTACATCATGGGGACCCCCGACGACGTCACCTACGAGTGCCTGGACGTGGCCTCGGAGATCACCCGGTTCCACCGCGACAACCCGGAGACCTACCGGGATCTACGGCCCGCCGCGCGCGTCGTCCTCGTCCGTCCCGATCCGCTCAGACGCGCCTCCCCGAGGACGGAGGAGGCGACCGAGGAGTTCCGCGGGCTGTACACAGCCCTGGTCGAAGCGCACGTCCCCTTCGACGTCCTGCCCGAGTCCCGGATACCGGACGTGGAGGAGCAGGGGCGGCTGGGGGCGTACGGCCTGATCGTCCTGCCCGACCTCGGGCCGTTGGCGCCGAAGGCGGTGGGTGTCCTGGACCGGTTCGTCTCCGGCGGCGGAGGCGTGCTGGGCACCGGCTCCAGCGGCTTCGAGGGGGACGGGTCACAGTTGGAGGGGGCTCCGGTACTGAGGAGGACGGCGGTCCGTGACACCGTCGAGTCCGTTCGGTCCATGCACCTGCGCCGTCCCGGGAGGGACGGGCGCGGACCGCGGGGGGACCTGCCGGTGCTGGGGGCCTTCCACGTCGTCGAGCCGGTCGCGGACGCCGACACCGATCTGCCCGTCCTGTCCAGGGCTCCCTACGGGCCGCCGGAGAAGTGCCACGGCCACCTCCCGCTCGACCTCCACGGCGTTCTGCGCCGCGCCCAGGGAAGGGGCCGCCTCACCGTCATGCCCTGGACCCCGGGGCGCGCCTACCGCCAGGCGGGGCTGGGAGGGCTCAGGGACGTCTTCGTGGACGAGGTGTCGCGCACGGCCGAAGGACCCGTCCGGATCGAGACCGACCTGCCCGAACAGGTCGAGGTCGTGCTGGGCACGTCGGCGTCCGGGGGAGTGGTTCACCTGGTCAACCACTCCGGAGACGTGCCGCAGGGCTTCCGGTCACCGCTCCCGGTGGAGGGACGGTATCTGCGCGTTCCCTGGTGGCCGGAGCAGCCTTCGCGGGCGCTTCGGGCGGACACCGCGCTGGTCGGCGACAGCCGGGTGGAGCTTCCGCGAATCGGCCTCTTCGAGGTCCTGACCGCGTGACCTGGCGAAAGCCCCCTGTAACTTTGTCAAACAAGTATTCATGAATCATTGACATACCAGATACACCCCGGAAGCATGGCCTGTGAGGCTGCGCACCCAGGCGGGTGACATCCCCCGCAGCGAAGGGAATGTGATGAAGAATTTCGACCGGCGCTCGTTTCTGGCGTTGACCGGTATGGGCGCCCTCGGGGCGTCCACCCTCCTGGCTGGTTGCGGCAGCGGGTCCTCCGGGGCGGCGCTGCGCTATGCCTGGTGGGGAAACACCGTCCGCCAACAGACCTACAGCCAGGCTCTTGAGGAGTTCCAGGAGGCCAACCCCGACATCAGCGTCGACCCGGAGTTCGCGGAGTACGGCGCCTTCCAGGAGCGCATGACCACGCAGATGGCCGCCCGAAACGTCGCGGACATCTTCTGGGTGGCCTCCCCCCAGGTCATGACCTACGAGGCCAACGGTCTGTACCGTCGGCTGGACGACATCCCCACCCTCGACCTGTCCGACTACAGCGACGACGACATCGAGTCCTTCTCCTTCGACGGTCAGCTCCTGACCATGCCCCACGGAGTCTTCGCTCCGGTCGCCCGGTACAACGAGACCTTCCTCGAAGAGGACGGGGCGACGCTGCCCGGCGAGGACTGGACCTGGGAGGAGCTCTCGGAGTTCCTCATCGACTACGCCGCAGGCAACTCCGGCGGGCGCAGAGGGGCGAGCTACACCCCCGACCAGGACATGGCGTTCGAAGCGTGGCTGCGGCAGCGCGGCCAGGACCTGTGGACCGAGGACGGCTCCATCGGGTTCGACGCGGAGGCACTCGGCGACTGGTTCGAGTGGTGGCGCGTCCTGCTGGACGAGGGCGCCGTGCTGAGCCTGGGAGAGCAGGAGGGGATGCAGCCCGACTTCTCCGCCGTCGGTGACAACATCCTGCTCAACTTCGGCAGCTCCAACCACATCATCGACGAAGCGGCCATGTTCCCCGACTACAAGTACCGGCTCCGTATGGTTCCGGCCGGTGAGGACGCTTCGGAGGGCCACCGGTTCCTGTACTTCCCCCGGCTCGCCATCTACTCGGGAATCGACGACGACAAGGTCGAGGCCGCCGGCCAGTTGGTCGACCACAACGTCAACAACAGTGACTTCCTCAAGACCGTTGGGCTGACCATGGGCGCTCCGCCCAACCCCCGGCTCCTCCAGGAGGCCTACGAGTTCGCCTCCGAGGACGAGACCGAGATGCTGGAGGTGGTCGAGGCCACCCGTGAGGAGGACCAGCGTCCCCGCTACGAGGCTCCTCCCGGTACCGGTACCTGGCGCGAGGCCCTCTCCCGCGCCTCCGAGAGCATCGCGCTGGGCGACGCCGGGGTGTCGGAGACCGCCGAGTCCCTCATCGCCGAGATCCAGTCCGGCATCGACCAGGGGGCGTAGGGCGTGGCACCACTGCTCAGACGCCGCGCGCCGCGCCCGGGGGCCGCCGAAAGGCGTCGGGGGCGCGCGGCCTACGTCTTCCTGACCCCGTGGCTCCTCGGGTTGGGACTGGTGACCGGGGTCCCCTTGGCGGCCTCCCTCTACCTGGCCTTCACTGACTACAACATCCTCGGAACGCCGTCCTTCACGGGTCTGGCCAACTTCGAGCGCATGTTCGCGGACGAACGCTTCTGGGCGGCCTCCTCCGTCACCGCCCGGTACGTGTTCATCTCCGTCCCCCTTCAGCTGATGTTCGCCCTGCTGCTGGCGGTCGTGCTCGACCGCGGACTCCGGGGGCTGTCCTTCTACCGGGGCGCCTTCTACCTGCCGTCGCTGCTCGGCGCCAGCGTCGCCATCGTCATCCTCTGGCGGGAGATCTTCGGGCACAACGGCCTGGTCAACGATGTCCTGGCCTTCGTGGGGATCGAGGGCCAGAGCTGGCTCCAGAACCCCTCCACCGCGCTGTCCACCCTGATCGTGCTGAACGTGTGGACCTTCGGCTCCCCGATGGTGATCTTCCTGGCGGGCCTGCGGCAGATCCCCGAGGAGTACTACGAGGCCGCGAAGGTCGACGGAGCCTCACGGCTCAGGCAGTTCCGGCACATCACCGTACCGATGCTCACCCCGATCATCTTCTTCAACCTCATCCTCCAGACGATCGGCTCGTTCCAGACCTTCACCCAGGCGCACGTGATCAGTGGTGGCACCGGAGGCCCGGTGGACTCCACCCTCTTCTACACCCTCTACGTGTACCAACAGGGGTTCAGGGCGTTCGAAATGGGCTACGCGTCCGCGCTGGCGTGGGTTCTGCTCCTGGTGATCGGCGCGGTGACCGCCCTCCACTTCATCCTGTCCAAGTTCTGGGTCTTCTACGGAGACGACTGATGATCGACGCCGCATCCGTCGCGAGCGCACGCGGTCAGCGGCAACGCCGCAGGCGGCGGTCCGCGATACTCAAACACGCCGCCCTGCTGGTGTTCCTGGCCCTGATGATCTACCCGCTGGTGTGGATGGCGGTCAGCGCCTTCAAACCGGCGCACCTCATCCTCACCGAGCCCGGCCTGATCCCCAGCGAGACGACGTTCGAGAACTTCAGGGACGGCTGGCACGCCCTCAACCGCCCGTTCTCCGTGTTCTTCCTGAACTCGGTCGTCGTGACGGTCGGGGCGATCCTCGGGAACCTGTTCTCGTGCTCGCTGGCCGCCTACGCGCTCGCCCGGCTGGAGTTCCGGCCGCGACGACTGTTCTTCGCGATCACCCTGGTCTCGGTGATGCTGCCGATGCACGTACTGATCATTCCGCAGTACATCTTCTTCGCCCAGCTGGGGTGGGTGGACACCTACCTGCCTCTGCTGATCCCGAAGCTTCTGGCCACCGACGCCTTCTTCATCTTCCTCATGGTCCAGTTCATCCGGGGCATCCCCCGGGACCTGGACCGTGCGGCGGAGATCGACGGTGCCGGGCCGTTCCGGGTGTTCTGGCACGTGATCCTGCCGCTCATGCGCCCCGCGCTGGTCACCACGACCATCTTCACCTTCATCTGGACGTGGAACGACTTCTTCACACCGCTGATCTACCTGACCTCGACGGACATGTACACCGTGCCCGTCGCCCTCAGTGCGATGGTGAGCTCGGAGAACCAGCAGGGGATCGGGATGCTGTTCGCGATGTCCCTGGTCTCGCTCGTCCCGGTGATCGTGTTCTTCGTCTTCGCCCAGCGCTACCTGATCCGGGGCATGGTCACCAGCGGACTCAAGTAGAAAGGCCTACTCGTTGCTCTGCGCCGCCTCCCTGGACTCGGCCTCCAGCCGGGCCAGGAGGCGGTCCCGGGCGTTGGCCAGGTGTTCGTCCAGGCGCTGCGTCGCCTGGTCGGGACGGCGCTCGCGGATGCTCTCCAGGATCGCCGAGTGCTCGTGCGCGACGGTGCTCGACTGGGCCGACCTGTGTGCCTGGAACCGGCCCATGGTCAGGTGCACCTCGCCCATGATCAGCTCGTGCATCCGGGTCAGCCGCTCACTTCCGACACCGGCCACCAGAGCCGTGTGGAAGGCGATGTCGGCGTCGACCTGCTTCTCGAAGCTCTGCTCCCGGGCGGCGGCCTCGACCAGCAACTGGGCCTCGTCGGCTTCGGCCGGCACGAATCCCTGGTCGGCCAGGGTGGTGACCGCCGAGGTCTCCACCGTGTTCCGGGCGAAGAAGAGGTCCCGGATCTCGTCCGCGGTGAACGCGGGGACGACCGCGGTCTTGTGCGCCGTCCGGCGGAGCAGCCCCAGCGTGGTCAGTCGCTCCAGGCACGCCTTGGCGGTCGGACGAGCCACGTCGTACTCGGTGGCGATCCGGTGCTCGGTGAGTTTCTCACCGGCTGCGATCTCCCCGTTGACGATGCGGCGGGGCCGGGGCTGGGACA
>NZ_ANAE01000103.1 GCF_000341265.1 Nocardiopsis prasina DSM 43845
TCCGGTGCTCGGTGAGTTTCTCACCGGCTGCGATCTCCCCGTTGACGATGCGGCGGCGCAGGGACTGGTACAGCGCGTCGGTGAGAGATGAAGGGGCGAGTGCGAAATTGGCCTGTCGGTTCACCTCATCCATGGTGCCACAGTCAAGTCTCTGACACATACATCTGTCTGACCAGTACACCCGTACTACAGCAGGTGGGAGGGTTTATCCCGGTTTTCCTGTGAGCACCGACACAGCCCCTGCCGCAGTGCCTGCCTCCGAAGGATCCGGGGGTTTCGCAAGCCCGGGGGCGTGGAGGTCCTGGCCGAGCACCAGGTGGAGAGCGGCCTACCCCGGACGCCCGCACGCGCTGGGGCGAAGAGTGTCGCGGGGTGCGGCGAACGTGGGCGCCACGAGGACGCTCCCTCCAGGACCCGCCGAGCGTGTACCGGCTGGCTCCAGCGATCGGGCGATGTCGGCGCCGACGCCCAGCGTCAGATCTCCGAAGGTCACGGTCGGCGGGGAGAGACGAGTCCGTTCGGTCTGATCGGCTGGAGCGGCGGCGACTTCGTTAGTGAAGGCGTCAACGACATCGGTGGGGGTGTCCAGCTGTTCGAGCAGGTCCCGGAGCGTCGAGTTCGACGGGATCGACGGTGGCACCGCACCGTGCTCGGCATCGATCACCACCCGCTGGCGCACCCCCGAACACGCAAAAGCCCCTGACCGTTGCGCGTTTCCGCTGGTCAGGGGCTTGAGCCTCTGGGGTGAGTGACGGGACTTGAATGCTGGTGGGGGAGCGGCCTGAACTGCGGTGATACGAGAAGTTGCAGGTAGTGGGGGAGGTGTTCCCTCGGTTGTGCTGCGTTGCCCCGCGTTGCGCTGGTGAGTGTGCACCCTCTGGGTGCACACCTTCGGTCTGACTCGTGCACCCTCACGGGTGTACGATCGGCCACGGTGTTCTTTTTATGGACCGTCCACAGGAGGTTCAGGGAAGGTCCCACCGGAGGATCGTTCTGTTCTCCCCCGAGGTCACAACACTCTCCCCGGTGGGCCCAAAGAGCAACGCCCCCGTTTCACCATCGGGCCCCGCCAGGGTGAGGACATGTGCGCCCGTCTGCACATTCCAGATGTGTACCTCGCTGCCCTCACCGTCGGAGGCCATCATGGTCCCATCCGAAGAGAAGGCGATGGATCCGACGGTTTCTCGGCCGATGAAATTCCTCCAGAGGGATTCCGGGTATGCGGTGAACTTGGAGAGAAGTTCCCCAGAGCCGGCGTCCCACAGATGGACAGTGCCGTCGGCGTCACCGGCTGCGATCGCGGAGCCGTCCGGGGAAAAGACCGGCGGCTCGAACCGCGTCGCGTCCCCGGAGGTCGTGGCGATCTCTTCGCCGGAATCGACATCCCAAATGAGCAGGCTTTCACTCCGCCGGACGACGAGGCGGGATCCGTCGGGGGAGAAGGGACCCACGAAAGCCAACCCGTCGTACTCGGGAAGGGTGGACAAGGGCTCGTCGGTCTCCATGCTCCACAGGTGGACACGGTCGTCGGAATCCTCTGTGGCATACACGGTCCTGTCCGCGCCGAAATTCACGGCCTCCAACCTGCCCTGTTCCTCGTCGAGTGTGAAGGTGATCTCTCCGGTCGAGATATTCCTCAGCCAGGTACTTTCACGATCCCTCTCAATGGCCAGCGGGGCTCCTTCGGGTGTGAAGACGACGCCGTTGAACAGGACGCTCTCCTCCGCCTTGCGCGTGGTGATGATCTTCCCGGTTCTGACGTCCAAGAGCCGGACGTACCTTGCATCGGTCATGGGGCGCAGGAAGCCAGGAGAGATGTAGAAATAGTCCTGTACGGCAAGGATGGTCCCGTCCGGGCTAAGCTCCATGGACACGATGCCCTGCTGTGCCTCCTCCTCGTCTTCGTGGGAGCTTGTGATTGTGTCCGCGACAAGGACGGGCTCAATCGTGGGAGGTGCTTCCTCCCGCCCGGAGAGGACGGGCCAGCAGGCCAAGCTTATGACGAGTACCGCGCAGGCTCCCAGGATGAGGAGACGGCGGGAGGTCTTTCTGCGGGATAAGTTGCTGATGGCGGCGGTGGTTTCCCTGCTACTCCTCCTCAGACTGGTCGTCTCCGGGGCATCAGGGGCTCCGGGGTGATCGTCCTTCCTTTCCTTCTTTGGTCCTCGCTCCTTGGCCCGGATGGTCCGGAGAAGGGTCGGGGCCAGAAAAGTACGGTCGGGCGGGTCTCCTGCTCCAACACGTACGGGATCCGACTCGCCTGCGGCAGGAAGCGGGCTGGGCGAGAAACGGCCGATGATGTCGCGCGGTCTGGGGCGCTTACTCGGATCGTGATCCCAACAGTCGAAGACGAGAGACCTCAGATCCACTGGGAGGGCAGACGGCGCCTGGGCGGGTGTGATGACCTTCAACACCACGGCCGCCAAGGTGTCGGCGGAGAAGGGGTTGTCTCCGGTCGCGGCGAAGGCGAGAACAGTGCCGAAGGAGAACACGTCACCGGCGGGTCCGACGGAAGAACCCCGTGCCTGCTCCGGGGACATGTAGGAGAGGGTGCCGATGACCGCGCCGGCCAGGGTCAAACCGGTATCGCCCAAGGGGCGGGCGATACCGAAGTCGATGATCCGTGGACCGTCGTCGGCCATGAGGATATTGGCCGGTTTGAGGTCACGATGCACGAGCCCACAGCCATGGATTGCCTCCAACCCTTCCGCGAGTCCGGTGGCCAGGCTTCTCATCTCGAAGGTGTCGAGGGGACCGTGCTCACGCACCCTGTGCTCGAGTGTTGGCGCGGGAATGTAGGCGGTGGCGATCCACGGACTGTCGGCATGAGGGTCGGCGTCCACGACCTGTGCCGTGTGGAATCCGCCCACGCGCCGGGCCGCTTCGACCTCACGGGCGAAGCGAGTACGGAATTCTGTGTCGTGAATGTGTTCGGGGAGAACGGTTTTGACCACCACGCGCCTACCACCGGGGGTGCGGGCCAGGTAGACCCGGCCCATGCCCCCGGTGCCCAAACGTGCTTCCAAGCGGTAAGAACCGATCGAAGAGGGGTCGTCGGGTTGTAAGGGTTTCAACCGCGGTTCTCTTCCTACAGGAGGGGTGGCGGTACACGTACTCCCAGGGCTTCGCCACAGCGTCTTCGTGGAGATCGAAGACCCTATCGGCGACACGGGGCAGGGCGGCAAGGACTGTCCCGTAAGTTACGCCCCGCTGGGTGCCCATTTCTGGCTGAGTGAGGCTATAGCTGATCTTCTCGTTCCATCGCCGCGGTAGCCCCCTTGATGCCGTCGACGACCGCATACTCGAGATCGTCGATGCCGATGCCGTCCTTCACCGCATCGAAGTGGATGCGGGCGGAGGCGATCTTGCCCTGTTCCGCAGGGCGAAGGAGGGCTTCCTCGCTGACGCCCTTGGTCTCGAACACGATGTAGCGGCTTCCGTCGGTACGTTCCACCGTCAACGCCCAGTCGGGGTTGTAGCGCCCCAGAGGAGTGGGAATCGTGAACGAGGCTGGAAGTTTGACGAACGCCTTGACCTCGGAGCGTTTGAGCAGCCCCAGCGCAAAGTCCTTCTCAACCTTCGAATCGACGACCAGGTATTGATAGACGGACTTCTTCCCGAAGGAGATGGCGTTACCGTCGGCATCGGAGACGATGTTGCCTCCAGCGCCGGTATAGCCAGCGATCTCGGCTTCGCTGAACAGAGCGAGCGAGTACCGGCGTTCGGAATCTGGCCGGGAGGCGTCCACCAGTTCATAACGCAGCCCCTCGACCAGGAAATTCTCCTTGGTGACATTGATGCGTCGGGTCACCTGATCGATGTAGGCCTGCGGATTGTAGCGGAACTGGGGAAGCGTACCGGACTCCGTGAGCACGTGGGCGAGAGTGGCCCGGGTCAGCTGAGTGCGATCTGAGAGAACGGACAGGATGTCGGGCAGGTTTTCACTGTCGGCGTAGGTGACGTCAGCGCGCCGTGTCTCGGAGGCCTCCGCGGCCAGCCCGCTCTGATCGATCCGTTCCACGCGGTGCGTGGTCCACTCACCCCGACGCTTGGGCACTGCGGGCATGCCGCGCAGCTCCTTGACCATCGAGGCACGTAGATCCGCTTCGTCGATTTCGACACGGTACTCCGTGCGGTGCCGAATGCGGTCCCACAGTTCCTGGAACTCGGGGCTCTCCAGCCGTTCCTTGACGAGAGGTACGGAGATGCGTTCCCCGGCCTTCTTGACGTCGACAGGACGGACCAGGCGTTTGATGAAACCGAGTACCGCCTTGACGGCGGCTGGGGAGTCCACAACACCACTCACGAGATTTTCGAGGTTGGAGTCTTCCGCCCGCACAGTGAGGCGCAGGCTCTCCTGAACCTTCCCCTTGCCATCGATATAGCCCTCATGCAGCAGCGCCTGGTACAGACCCTCTGCGGCGGCCGCGCCCACGGGCACGCTGCTCCCGTCCTCGGTTTTCACGGGCAGACGAGAGAGGCCCTCCATGCTGATGTACCCGAAACGGATACCCAGGTCTTCAGCCATCTCGTGCTGGAGGCGGTCGGCGAACTCCTCGTAGGACTCGTTCGCGATCACCGTGAGGCGGTTGACGTCGAAGCCCTGCACACGATTGCCGGAACCGTCCACGCACAGGCGTAGACCACGGCCGATGGACTGACGCCGCCATCGCTCGGTGCCCATGTTCCGCAGGACGCAGATCTGGAAGACGTTGGGGTTGTCCCACCCTTCCTGCAGCGCTGAGTGGCTGAAGATGAAACGAAGCGGGGTGCCCGGAGTGGTCAGACCGATTTTGTCTCGCATGATCTTCTCGTAAGCGCGCCCAGCCTGCTGGCGTCCCTTTTCCGAATTCTCCGAGTTCTCCTTGGTGTCCACCAGGACCTCGGCGCCACCCTTGCGGCGGTCCACGGAAAAATACCCTTCGTGCGATTTTCTCGCGATCGATTCGGCCGCGGATTCGCCCAGCAGAGTGTTGAACTCCGGTTCGGAGGCGATGCGCGTGTACTCCTCCTCGAAGATCCGCGCGTACTCGCCAGAAAGCGGCTCGTTATCGGGGCCGTATTCGCGATACTTGGCAACGGAGTCGACGAAGAAAAGGCTGAGGACCTTGATCTCGCGCCCGTGAAGAGCGAACTCCTGCTCCTTGCGCAAATGCTGCCGGATCGTCTGGGCGATCATCTGACGCGCGCGCTCTTCGACACTGACCTCGTCACCGAGGCTTTCGCCTGCCCTCAACGGATGAGAGACGGTGTCGAAGGAGATGCTCTGCTGCCCGGGGGCCGCGTTGATGGCGGTGACGGTCAGGTCCTTGTACAGGTCACGGCCGGTCACGTCCGCGAGATTGCTGCGTGTCCCGGTATCGACCGTGATGGTCTTGCGCTTGATCTCATTGCCCTGCTCGACGTCCGCTTGGACACGAGCCGTGAGGTTTCGCTTCACATCGAGCAGCTTGACGTAAGGGGTGGTTCCACTGGCGGAGGTCTCCAGGGAGTCGACCTCGATCTGTTTGACCAGCTGCTTCTCGTAGGCGGCGATGGCGTCCAGACGGTAGACGAGGTTGGCTTTGTCGTTCCGGGAGTGGGTCGCCGAGTAGCGCAATGTGGCCAGAGCGTTGAAACCCTCCAGCGCCTTCCGGCCCGCGCCACTCTTCTTTCCGCTTCCGCTATCGCCGTACACGCTCTGCGGCTCGTCCACGATGATGATCGGATTCGTGGCACGAATCAGATCAGCGGGAACCTCGAAGTCGAGATCCTCGGCCGGTTGGTGGATCTTGTTGCTCTGCTTGTTGATCGAGGCGATCGTGACGATCATGATCTCGATGCTCGGTGAGGTCGCGAACGAACGCACCCGGGACGGGTTGCCACCATCGAACTGGAAAGAGTTCATCGGGGGGTTGCCGTACAAGGTCGCGAAGTGATCTCGTAGCATCCGGATGGAGGTTTGGACACCCTCCTTGATGGCCACCGAGGGCACCACCACCATGAACTTGGTGAACCCGTAGAGCTGGTTGAGTTCGTAGATGGTGCGCAAATAGACGTACGTCTTACCGGTGCCGGTCTCCATCTCGATGGTGAAGTTCATCGAGTCCAGCGATGGTTCCGGTACGAGACCGGTACGGTTCTGCACGTCCCGCAAATTGGCCAGGATCGTCTCCGAGTCCAAGCGCAGCATGTTGCCGTGACCGTGCTCGGACATTCCCTCGATCCCCGTGCGAGCGGAGGGGTGGGCATGCACGGTGAACTGAGAGCTCAGGGACTCCTGGCCTTTGAACAGGCCGGTGACAGCGTCGATGGCCTGTCGCTGATAGTCGAGTTTGGCGTCGAAGGAAAACTTCATTCAGATGCTCCGCAGCGTGGTGAAACCGGCTTGCTCGAGAGCCGCGGCGAAGTTGAGCTTGGCGGCGGAGTCGACGAACCCCGTGTCACGCACGACGACCGTGGTGTCGAAGTCCGCAGGGTCCTCGTCACGCCAAGCGACCAAAGCCTGGGCGATTTCGTTGGCCCGGTCTACGTTCATCTCGGTGCCGAAGTAGGCGAACAAAACCCCTGAAAGGTTGTAGAGGGTGCTGCCCGCAACCTCACGGGTCTCCACCGGGGTGGTCAGATCGACACCTAGGCGCAGCATCATCTCGACAAGGAGGTCGTTGGTGGTGCGACCTTCGACAAGGTTGTCGACGGATGCAAGCAGGTTGAGCTGGTCTGGGGCGCCGTCCCAGGGCTTCACGTTGCTGGAGGCGAGGCGGTAGGAGCGGAAACCGGTGTCTACGTGCGCGGTGTCCAAGGTCAGCTTCGAAGCGATCTGAGCTCCGGCACGGCGCAGCCGTTCGCGGGTGATGTCCGCGATGGTGTCGTACCCGTCCTGGTCGACGGGTTCATCGAGCTGGACCAGGACGTAACGGCGGTTACCGCCATCGGTAGCGTTAAGGTCCATGACTGCGTGACCGGTTGAACCAGAACCTGCGAAAAAATCAAGAACCAGTGCATCCGATTTTGATTTTGTTACGAGGTTGATCCAGCGGCCGACCACCTCGGTGTCCTTCGGGAAGTCAAATGGGGAATCTCCTTCGAAGAGTTCCTTGATTCGACGTCCTGCATGTGTGCGCTGGCGTTCAAAGACAGAAAGTGCTACCTGTCCTTTAGTGTTCTCAAGTCTCTTTTTCAAAGCGATGGGCTTGGTGTGGTCCTCGCGAAAGATAACTTCGCCAGCTTCAATTGCTTCTTTCATGCGCTCTGGGGTTGAGTATCGCCACCCTGTTTCCGGGGTTGGGACGGGTTTTCCAGTTGTCGGGTGTGCCACATCATATTTCGGTCCCCCAGCACTCGGCCAAGAAATATCACTGTCGCGTGCTAGGTCGCCATTTGGAAGGAAGTATGTATAACGTCCCATTGCCTGAACTGGCGAATCTTTTGGCTGGGACTGGAACCATTTTTGCATGATCTTGCGTGCTGATCCTTCGTCATGCTTGGACTCTTCCCAGGCGCGAGCTCCCTCATCTAGTACTTCGTCGACAGCCTCTTTGGTTTCGCGCCAGCGAATATTATGTTCGCGGAGTGTTCCTTCGCTCTTTGCGTAGATCAGCATATAGTCATGGCCTACAGAAATATATCGAGAATCATTTTTTCGACCGCCTTGCCAAATAACGTTGGCAATGAAATTCTCAGCCCCGAAAACACGATCCATTAGTAGCTTGAGTCGCGCGTGCTCGGTGTCGTCGATGGCCGCGATGATGACACCTGTCTCCTTGAGGAGATGGTGGGCGACAAGCAGGCGCGGATACATCATCGACAACCACGCACTGTGCTTGGAGGCACCGGCCTTACGGTCCTCAGCGCGGTCGGATCCTACACCGGTCTGGAGGAGGCCCTCTTCGTCTCGCTGACCAGACATTGTCTCGTGCTCGACCTGGGTGGTGGTGCGCTTGTCGTCATAGACGAAGTCATTGCCCGTATTATAGGGCGGGTCGATGTAAATCACGTCGACCTTGTTCGTGTAGCCGCGGCGCAGCAGGCGCAGGACCTCGAGGTTGTCTCCCTCGATCACGATGTTTCGTGTGGTGTCCCAGTCCACAGACTCCGTGTCTTCTGGCTTCGGAAGAAGTGTTCCTGTAGCGGGGACCGTCGACAGGCGGCGGGCTTCGGACATCCCCGGCCAGCGCAGCCCGAATGCCTCGGTGCTGTGGGAAGAGGTGTCCTTGCCCAGCAAGTCTCGGAGTACGTCGAGGTCTACGGTGCCGTCGACCATCGCGTCAGGGAACAGGCGAGCCAAAAGGTCGAGGTTCGACTTGGCCTCTCCCGGGCCGGACAGATCACTGACCGGTTCGAATTCCAGAGTCACGAGGATGCCCTTCTTGTATTGATATGGGGTGAGGGAGGGTCCCTCAGGGGCGGCCATCGCTGTAGCCAGGACCGTAGAGGAGACCTCTGACACGATTGATCTTCGCTTGGATCTGCTTCGACTGAATTCTCAGATCGATGCGGTGTTGGGTGTTCTTCGCCTGACCTGCTTCACGCAGGAGCTTTACCAGCCCAGCCTCCAGCTCGGTCAGTTGTCTGCGTAATCCGATGGCCTCGTCGGCCTGCAAGGCCGCGCTCTCGGGGTGACCACCGGCTGCGGCCGTACGGGCGAGGTCACGGTACAGAGCCCACATGTTCGAACGGTCGAGCCGTTCCAGGTGGAGGGAGCCAGGGGCGATCTGATCGGTCGGCACGATGAGGTGTTCCTCGATGACAGAGGACGAACGAGTGGGATCGGTTCGGCTGACATGGCTGAGAGCGAGGGAGAGGATCTCTGTGCCGGCGGGTACGGAAACGAGTAACACCACGGGTCTAGCCATGCTGCGGTGGATCAGTTCGATCACACGGTTGCGTTTGCTGCCGGTGATCTTCTCGACCAGGGAGATGTCCAAGACCGGGATATCGGTGACAGCGCGCTCGTCATCTTCGTACGTCGACACTTGGATGGTCGTCGGGCGGAGCATGCCGGACACCCAGGCGGATTGAACAGCCTGGTTGATCAGACGTGCGTCAGCTGGGGAGTGCTCTTCGAACTGCGCAGCGAGCATCTTCTTGGTGACGCGCTGACGTTGACGTGCCGCATCCGGCAACCCTAGCAAGCTTGCAGCTCTGTGACCGGTGAAAACGTCACTCATGGGATCACCGCGACCCACGCGATCACGTCGACGGCCTCCAGTCCGGGTACAGCCTTCTCCGCCCCCAGTTGGGAGGGGCCCGCGGAGAAGAGAGAGGCGACCATGCTCTCTTCGGCTTTGCCGGAGGCTGCTCGGACTGCCGCGTCCAGCAGGTCGCGGTAGTGCTGCATGGATTTTCCGGACCTGGTGGCCTTGGTGAAGTCAGCGAGGACGGTGGTTTCAGGTTCGGTGCTGCCGTGACAGTGGCGGCGCAGTACGTCGAGGGCTACCTTCGGTTCTTCGATGGGGTGCGCGAGCTCGCCATCGTCAGTCACGTAGGCGAGCACATACGGTGCCAGCGGGTAGGCCCTGGAGAAGGTAAACGCGTTGTCGCGCACGTGCAGCAGAAATACCGCACCAGGGGAGAGACCGTCGTCTGTGAGGGTCTTGTCGAAGCGGGTGACGCCGAACAGCGCCTTGGGCCACTTCGCGATCTCCTGGACCTCCTTGCGTGGGCGTGCAGCCGCGTCCATCCGGAAGTCGGAGAGCGTGAGGTCGGTTATGCTCAGGCCTCCGGAGAGATCTTCCATGGTGGGGGCGGTGGTCTGCATCCGCTCGAGTTGCTTGCGCCGGTAGTCGAGGTCGTTCATATCGTCGGAGTTGACGTCCAGAAGGTTCTCTTCGCCGGTGGCGGAGACGTCGAGGAGTGTCATTCGACTGGATACGCGGGATTCGAGGTTGATGTAGGCGTCCAGATCGATGTTGGGCCAGAAGTTCACCAGCTGGACGCTGGTGTTCGTGGTGCCCAACCGGTCCACGCGCCCGAACCGCTGCACGATGCGGACAGGGTTCCAATGGATGTCGTAGTTGATCACCGTGTCGCAGTCCTGAAGGTTCTGGCCTTCGGAGATCGTGTCTGTGGCGATCACGATGTCGATCTGCGGGGAGTCCGGCTCACCGCCCTTGGAGCGAGGGGAGAACGCGGTAAGCAGGTCGATCATGTGCTTGCGCTTCATCGGGAGCGTGGTTCGGGAGGTCTGCCCGGTGATCAACCCCACGTGTACGCCCAGCTCGTCACGGGCCCAGCCGGCCACGTGCTGGTAGAGGTATTCGGCCGTGTCACTGAACGCGGTGAACACCAGGGCCTTGCGGTTGTCGCCGTTGGTGGGGTTCTCAACCTTGTCACGAAGGAACCGCTTGAGCTCGGCAAGCTTGGCATCGCGGGGAGACTCGACGGCCTGTACTTCGGTCAGCAGGGCTTCCACCGTCTTGCGGTCCTGTTCCAGCTCCTGCCGCCAGCGGATCCGGTCGATGTCGGCCAGGAACACCTTGACCTTGCCGCCTACGGTGTCCTCGAACTGGGGGTCATCGAGGTCGATCTGCTCCAAGTCGGCGAAACCGTCGATCGAGGTCCCCTCGACACCGGACGCCTCGAAGGTGTCAATGCCAGCGATCGCCCTGTCGATGGTGCCGAGGATCTTGCCGAGGGTCTCCCTCAGGGAGTTGACGGAGGATTCCAGGCGCTTGAGGAGTCCCACACGTAGCAGGTGCACCACGTTGTTCTCGCGGTCGGTCTGCTTCCATACACGCTGACCGCCCGTACGTACCCGCTGGTCGTATTTCTCCGCGTAACGCTGAACGTGTTTCGCGTTGACGTAGGAGATGGGCTTGTACGCTGCCAGGTTCAGGCGCAGGATCGACTGGTTGATCTCCTCCAGGGGGATCATCGCGTTGTGCGAATCGATCGACGGGCTGAGGTTGATCGGTGCCAGGCGCTCGGGGAACTTCCCCACGTCCTCGATCCCGTAGTACTTCTCGATGTGCTTGCGTGAACGAGCGATCGTGACCAGGTCCAGCAACCGGATGTAGTCCATGCCGAGTGTGTTGACCAGGGACTTCGTGCTCCGGGCTTGCGCGGGTGTGTTCTGCCATCCGTTGAAGTGCCGCTGGGCTTTGGACAGGGTCGAACCGATGCTTTTGATCCCATCAGCGGTCAACGCCTCGTCGTCGCCTTCCGTGACGAACAGGACCTGGTTCTTCAGGTCGGCCAGACGGGTGTTGACCGGTGTGGCGCTGAGCATCAGGACCTTGGTCTTGACACCAGCCTTGAAGACCTCGTCCATGAGGCGCGAATATCGCGTCTTGCGGTCTTTGACCTGCGGGTTATTGCGGAAGTTGTGGGACTCGTCGATCACGACGAGGTCGTAGTTGCCCCAGTTGATGTTGGCCAGGTCGATATCGCCTGACAGCCCGTGTACGCGGCTGAGGTCGGTGTGATTGAGCACGTCGTAGTGGAAACGATCCTTGCTCAAGGGGTTGCGCGAGTCGTTCGAGCGATAGATCGTCCAGTTCTCCCTGAGCCGCTTGGGCGCCAGAACGAGGACTCGGTTGTTCCGCAGCTCGTAGTACTTGATGACTGCGAGCGCCTCGAAGGTCTTCCCTAGTCCGACACTGTCGGCGATGATGCAGCCGTTGTGCCGTTCCAGTTTCTCGATCGCGCCGAGTACACCGTCACGCTGGAACTTGTAGAGCTTGTTCCAGACAGCGGAGTCATAGAAGCCCGTCTTGCCGCGTTCGATGGTCTCTTCACCGGACTCCTCGATGAAGTCCTTGAACAAGGCGATCAGGATGCGCAGGTAGACCGACTCTGGGGCTCGGTCCTCGAACAGGGCTCGGGCGGCGTCGAGGAACTCCTCCTGGACCGGCTGAGAGTTCGCGTCGTCGTGCCACATCCGATCGAAGTTGACGACGGTCTGCGCCACCTTGTCCTCGTCGGTGAAAGGGTGAAGGAAGTGCAGATCATCGGATGCCACGAGGCCGAGACTCTCAGCATCGAACCCGGCCTGTTCGACCGCGTAAGGGAACGGCCCCTCAATGCTGGTCCAAGCGTTGCGTGTCCGTCGGTTGAGCGTCCTGGCCTGGAGGTGTTCTTCGGCCCAGCCAACGAACGCTCGGGCAAGCCGGTGCTGATCGAGCCGAGCCCGCTTGAGGTTCTCCCTCTCAAAGCCGTTGAGGGTGAACCCCTCTTGGCTTTCTTGGTGCAGAAGCAGGCGCAGGTCGACCTGAGCCAGCTCGCTCTGTAGCGCTTCATACACGAAAAGGGAGAACGACTCTGACAGTGTGTCCAGGCGCGTGGCTCCGGTCAGGTGCTTGCGTAGCTGATCGATCGCGTTGCCAGCGCTGCTGGGGGCCATGGACGCTGAACCTCCGGGATATACCTGTGGGCGTGTGTTCTGAGGACTCGGGAGCACCACCGATGCTATCGATCCCGTGTGACCGCTGAAGGGTGACGATCAGTTCTTGAAGCTCTGTCACTCCAGTGGGCAGGTAGTCCGGGGCGCTGTTCAGACCTGTTACAGCCGCGGATCGCGCTAGGCTCTGTGGGGTGACTGACACCTCGATTCGCACCAGGTTCGCACCCTCCCCGACCGGCATGTTCCATGTGGGCAACGCCCGGTCGCTGCTGCTGAACTGGGTGGTCGCACGACAATCCGGCGGCGCCATGGTGCTGCGGATCGAGGACACCGACGCCGCCCGCTCCCGCCCCGAATGGACCGAGGGCATCCTGGCGGCGATGGCCTGGCTGGGTGTGGACTCCACCCAGTACGAGGGCCCCTACTCCCAGACCGACTACGCGGACAAGCACACCGAGGCCGCCCAACGCCTGCTGAAGGAAGGGCTGGCCTACTACTGCGACTGCAAGCGCGAGCAGGTCCAGGCCCGCCGGGACAATCCCAACCTGGGCTACGACGGGTTCTGCCGCGACCGTGGCCTGGAGGCCGGTCCGGGACGGGCTCTGCGCTTCCGCATTCCCGAAGACGGCCCGACCGTGGTCGAGGACAAGATCCGGGGCCGGGTGGAGTTTCCGCACGAGGCCCTGGAGGACTTCGTCATCGCCCGTGGTGACGGCACGGCCCTGTTCGTCCTGGCCAACGTGGTGGACGACGTCGAGATGGGTATCACGCACGTCATCCGGGGTGAGGAGCACCTGTCCAACACCCCCAAGCAGCAGTTGCTGTGGGAGGCGCTGGGGCACACGGCGCCGGTGTGGGCGCACGCCCCTGTACTGGTGAACGAGAAGCGCCAGAAGCTGTCCAAGCGGCGTGACAAGGTCGCGATGGAGTCCTACCAGGCCGAGGGCTTCCTGCCCGAGACCATGGTCAACTACCTGATGCTGCTGGGCTGGGCGCCGGGCGAGGACCGGGAGATCATGCCGATCGAGGAGATGATCCCGCTCTTCGACCTGGCCGACGTCAACTCCTCGCCGGCGTTCTTCGACGAGAAGAAACTGCGGGCCTTCAATGGCGACTACATCCGTGCTTTGGACGTGGATGAGTTCGTCAAGCGCTGCGCTCCCTACCTGGAGGGTGAGGAGTTGCCGTGGCGGACGGAAGATTTCGACGCGCACGTGTTCGCGCAGATCGCCCCGCTGGCGCAGAGCCGGGTGGCGGTGCTCAGTGAGATCGTGCCCAACGTCGACTTCCTGTTCCTGGACTCGCCTGTCTTCGACGAGAAGAGTTGGGCCAAGGCCATGAAGCCCGGGATCGGTGCGGAGATGCTCACCGCCGCGATCGCCACCTACTCGGACGAGTCCTTGACCTGGGAGGCCGAGGCCCTCAAGGGAGCCCTTGAGCAGGCAGGGGCCGCCCAAGGGCTCAAGCTCGGCAAGGCTCAGGCGCCGGTCCGTGTAGCGGTGACCGGCCGCACGGTCGGGCTGCCGCTCTTCGAATCGCTGGAACTGCTGGGCAGGGAGCGCACGCTGGAGCGCCTGCGCGCGGCGTTGGAGCGGCTCAACGCCTGACGAGCGCGGGCCAGGCGCGAAAGGCGGCGTGCAGCCGTCTAAGAGTCCGAGCGAGGGGCGTGTGCCCCAAGGCTCACGAGTACCTTTGTTGGACTGCTTCCTGCTCCCGCCATCCAGAAATTGTGATCGGTTGGAAGTAGATTCCAAAGCTCCCAGAGCGGGCCCTTTCCGGATCCACGACTTAGGAACTTCAGCGCATGCGTACCCTCGACGTAGTCAGCGCCGACGGCGTTTCCCTCGACACGGTTCTTCATCCCGCTAAAGCTGATCCGGTCGGAACCGTTGTTCAGGCGCACGGGATCACCGTTGACAAGGACGAGGGCGGCATGTTCGTCCGCCTGGCTGAAACCCTGTCCGACAGGGGCTTCAACGTCATCCGGTTCTCCTACCGCGGTCATGGCGAGAGTGGCGGGACGCCCCGGGGGGTGACCGTCACCGGCGAGATCATCGATCTCCAGTCGGTCGCCGAGCAGGCCCGGGACCAATGGCCTGGACCGCTCTCTGTCCTGGCAGCGAGCTTCGGGGCGGTTTCCTCCTCACTCCTGCTGCCGGTACTCGGAGACCGCATCGACTCCCTCGTCCTGTGGAACCCCGTGCTCGACCTGGGGCACACCTTTCTGAACCCGGAGCTGCCCTGGGGTGTGGAGAACTTCAGCCCCGAGCAGCAGCGGGAGTTGCACGCCAACGGTCGACTGTTGATCGATGGCGAGTTCCCCGTCAGCCCGGTCATGTGGCGCGAGTTCAGCTTGTACGACCCGCTCAGCGCCTACACCTCATCTCCGATTCCCTCGCTGGTGGTGCACGGGGACCAGGACACCTACGTCTCCTACGACATCGCCCGCGCTGCGGCCTTCTCCCGGAGTAACACGGACTTCCACACGGTCAAAGGATCTGATCACGGCTTCGACTCGACCGAACGGGAGGACGAAGCCATCCGGGTATCGGCGGATTGGCTCGAGGCGCGGATGAAGCGGATCTGATGGCACCGCAGAGCCTGCACGGGCCGGTCAAAGCGGCCGAGGACTGCCTCATCGGTGAGCAGTGCGCGATCGGTGTGCCCAAGGAGGATCGCCTGCGGGCCTTCCAGCGGGGAGAGGCAGTAGAGCCGGGATCAGCGGTCCAAGTCGGGAAACGCTGTCTGATCCTGAACCAGGTCGTGATCTACGAAGGCGTGTCCATCGCAGATGGTTGCATGCTCGAGGACCGCACCCGAGTCGGCTACGACACCCGTGTAGGCCCTGACAGCCGCCTCATCTACGGTGCCTACGTCTGCGACCGAGTGACGATCGGAGCACGCGGAAGGATCGCTGGCTTCGTGTGCGACGCCGTCGTCATCGGAGACGACTGCACGATGATGGGAGACCTCGTGCACGAGTACACCAGGCCACACGAAGGCTGGTGGGACGTGGACGAGCCGTCACCGCGCATCCACCAGGAGTCTGTGGTCGGGTACGGGGCGAAGGTCGTTGGGGGAGTGAGTGTCGGACCCAGGAGTTACGTCGCGGCCGGTGCGACAGTCACCCGAGACGTTCCGGCCGAGCACGTCGCCGTCGGCATGAACGACTTCACCCCGATCAGCGAATGGCCGGGGAAACGGCTGCGGAACCTCATCAGGCACTGGTCAAGTGTCCCTGGGCGCTGACCAGGTCGCGGCTTCCTCACCGAGGAAGGGCGACTCTTCCGTGTCGCTCCCGGCCTCGTCCTTCGGAAGCTGGGTCACCAGAGGCGGTTCGAAGGCGAGCGCGTTGAGACACCGGGGGAAGCGGGCCCGCACGTCGATACGCTCATGATCCGTGTAGAGCGCGGGAAGGAACTCGTCGACCGGGATCACGGCGTCACCCAATCGGGAAGCCAGCACGTGTTTGAGTCCGGAACGGCTCAGGACGTAACTGTAGGTGCAGTGGCTGTACCCGGGGACGACGAACCCGTCCACGCGGCTGGGGGTGTCCGGCCGTAGGGGGACCCGGCCCAGATAGAGAAGATCGAAGGGGAGTTCGGCGGCTTCCAGCCTTCGAAGCCCTTCCTGCAACCTGGCAAGGAAGTCCTCACCGAGTACGGCGTCGTCTTCGAGTACCAGCGTGTACGGTTCCGAGCCTGTCGCTTCGGCGTCCTCCCAGCACGCCAGGTGGGCGAGCGAACACCCCACCTCGCCGAGTTTCAAAGGCCGACTCCACCAAGGGTTCTCCGAGGCGATCTTCCAGGGGAAGACTCGGTGACCGAACCGGGCAATGTCTTGCGCCGTTAGGGAACAGCCGTCGAAGGGACCGTCCCAGTCAGAGCTGAAACGTGAGCGTAGCTGCTTCGGGAGGGTTTCTTCCATGCGTTTCCTCCGGTCGGTCCGTCGCCGAAGGTTCACCACATAGGTGAGCAGGAGGGGCTGGACTGTCACGTCATTCCTCATGAGCCCGCGATCACTCCCTCGTATCGCTGGCTGTTGTCGGCGAGTACGTCGAAGGGAGCGTTGTTGGCCCGTGTCATGAGCAGCAGCGGACCGGCGGTGGTGAGGTCGAGGGTGTCGGTGAGACCGCCGACCCGGCGGACCTCGGAGACGAGGACGAAGTCGTCCTGTCCGACCTCGCCAGCCATGTACTCGATGTTGCGTGCGCTCTGCGGGCCGTGCAGAAAGAGTTTGGCCGCTCCCAGAACTCCTAGCGTCAGACATCCTCCCAGCAGGTACACCACGGTGCCCTGGGCGAGAGTGAGCCGGGACATGACCGCGAGGTCCTCCAACAGGTCCCTCGCTGGGCTCCAAACCGGGCCCATGACCAACTGCCCCAGGTGGGGGATGACCAGGGGGTCATCCTCACCGAGGGCGTTCGGTTCGAAGTGGAAGGGCAACTGCGGGAGGAACTCCCGATACTTGGCGTTCCAGGGCGGGCCGCCAATGACGATGAGCGTGTCCGCGTTGGCGTCGTGGTACTCGGAAGGGGCGAAATCTCGAACGGTGGCGCCGGGTGAGACGCGAGCGAGGCCGGTCTTGACGTGGATCAGGGTGTCCAGGTCGGCGAACTTTGCGTATCGAAGGTAGTTCCGGTCCGAGGGCGAGGCGAAGTAGGGCCTCTCTTCCTCCGGGATCTCGGAACAGACGATGTCTATGCGGCTGCCCGGACGGGCGTTCCAGAACTTCTGGGCTCCACCTGCTGGATCGATCCGGTCCTTTGACACGTTCGAACGTCGGGAGTCCATAGTTCGCTCCGCAGCGAATGACGTTCCCGAAATGATCTGGACAGCGAGTGCCCGAAATGCTGACTCGGATTTCCTCCTGATCGTCTTCGCCGCGCACCCGAGATGCGCGGCCAGGGATTCCTGCCGATCGGTCAGTGTGGAGTGGCCATGCTCTGGGTCGAGATTCAGATCCACCTCCACGAACATCCTCAAACTGCCATCAAGTAGCTCGACAGAGGCGGAAATAGAGCGAACCAGAAGCATGATCTGATCCGCACTTGTCTCCTCTTCGAGAGGAACGGCTTCACCGAGAAGGTGGGATCGCAGGTCAAGTGAGATACCGGAGACGGCGGTCGGGTTTCCTAGTCCTGTGCCCCTTCGCAGGCTTTTCATTTCCTTCGCGACGGAATCCACGGTCAGGTTCGGGGGGTTGTCCAACACCTGTCCAGCCTATGTCCACCCGAGTGATCGGTGTCCAAGGATTGGACTGTGGATGGGATGGCTGGTTCTCCGCTGCTCAGAGAGCATTTCGAGGAACGCGACGGGGGTGAGTAGACACCTTCTTCGCAGTCCCGAACAGAGCAACGACCGATGCTGGAGAACTCGTGGACAAGATCGTCAGACAGAGCGCACGCGCGCTCCTGTTCGACAGTGAGAGACGATTGGTGTTCATCAAGCGCACCAAACCTGGACAGGAGCCTTACTGGGTCACCGTGGGTGGAGGGCTGGAACCCGAGGACACCGGCGCCGAGGCGGCACTGCACCGCGAGGTTTTCGAGGAACTCGGGGGAGAGGTCGACGGGGTGCGCCAGGTCTTCCTCATTACCGATGACCTCCGCGAAGGTGTCGGTCTGCAGCACGTATTCGTTGCTGGCCTGGTCTCTATGAACCCGAGCCGACGTACAGGGACCGAGCTCACCAGGCCCGGACGAGGCACCTACGAGGTGGTCACTGTTCCCGCCACCCGTGAAGGGCTCGCGAACATCCGACTCCTACCCCTCGAGCTCGCGGAGTTCGCGCGTGTGAACCTCAACGGTCTTCAGGCATTGGCGGAGATCACGAAAACGCGAGCTTCGCTGACCGGGGAGCCGCTGTGGAAACGATGAGAACTGAACCAGGCAGGCCTTCGACCTCGTTCGCTTCATTCTTGCCGACACACATCGAGACTGACACGACGTTGCGGGTCAAGATCCTCGACGCCTGCGGCATGACCTGCACCTTCTGCCACAACGAGGGAACACCCGTCGTGGTCGACAACCGTAACCGCGGGCTCATCCCCTTCCAGGCCAACGGAAGCTCCGGACGGACGTCGATCTACGCCGCCACCAACGGCTCCAACTTTCTACCGAGCACCATCCCTCCCGATGAGGGCTTCTCGCACGCCCTACGTCGCCTCGATGAGAACATGGGATTCACCGAACTCCACCTCACCGGTGGCGAGCCCACCCTCCACCCGCGTCTGCCCGAACTGGTGAGCCTCGCTACGGAACAGGGCTACCGGGTGTGTATGACCTCCAACGGTGAGAACGGGGCTCGTCAGATCCCCGCCTGCGCCGAAGCCGGACTCGACCGGGTCAACTTCTCCGTCTTCGGTACGACCCCCGAGGAACTCGCTCAAGTCCAGCACGAGCGCTTTCGCGACCGGGCCAAGGCCGCCGCCAAGATCGAAGCCCTGCGCGCGTCTATCCAAGCCTGCGTTGAGCACCGGGTCCGAGCCAGTGCCAACATCGTCGTGCTCGACCACACCCACATCGAACGTGTCCACCGGCTCCTGGACAGCTACGCACCGCAGCTTTCCGTGCGCCTGCTCAACTCCCTTGACCACGGCCAGGAGTCCGTCGACGCCATCAACGAGGTTCTGCGACAACGCGGTGCGGTAGCCGAGGCCAGACGATTGACGGCCGGAGCCTCTGGAGCACGGACCGCTTACCTCATCGACGGCGGAGCACGACGTATCCACGTCAAATGGATCCGGCCTGTGCGGCTGCCCACCTCATGCCAGGGGTGCCGGTTCAACAACGACACCGACTGCCAGGAGGGCTTCTACGGACTCCGCCTGTACCGGGACCGTGCAGGGCGGTATCTGGTCGGTGTGTGCCTGCAGCGCATGGACCTGTGCCGGCCGATCGACGATTTCCTCAGCGGACCTGTGAGCACCGAGATCCTCCGATTCCGCCAGGCGGATCGTGGCAGGCTGGAAGCTGACCACCGCGACTCCACGACTTCTCCACTGACCGCGCACAGCAAAGAAGGGAACCCAACGACGTGAGCGTGATCGAATACGAGGCCAAGGTCTTGGATATCGACTCCGAAAAGGTGGCCGGACTCATTCTCGACAAGGGTGGTGCTGACCTGGGTGAGGTGCTTCAGCGGCGCTACGTGTACGACATCGAGCCCGGGGACGTGTCGCGGTGGGTGCGTCTGCGCGACACCGGGAGCCGGGTCACGCTCACGGTGAAGGAGATCGACTCCGACGCCATCGGCGGCACCCGGGAGACCGAGACGGAGGTCGGTGACTTCGAGACCGCCAACGCGTTGTTGGGCAAACTCGGTTACACGCCCAAGGCCTACCAGGAGAACCGACGGCACAGCTTCACGCTGGACGGGGCCCAGTTGGAGATCGACTCCTGGCCGCGGATCCCCGCGTATCTGGAGATCGAAGCGGACAGCCGCGCCGAGGTGGTACGGGTGGCCGCGCTGCTCGGATTCGACGAGTCGTCTCTGACGGGTGAGAACACTACGAAGGTCTACGGCCGCTACGGCATCGACCTGTCCGGAATTTCGGATCTGCGCTTCGGCGCCTGAGGAGGGTTGATCGCCGCCCTCGGCTTTCGTTCCGACGTCTGTTGGGCCGGGGAGGTGGTTAGTGTCTGGGCATGGCCTCTGACTCCGTTGAATCCTTCGCCCGCCCCCGGGTGGCTGCCGGTGCCCTGTTCTTCGATGAACAGGGACGAGTGATGATGGTGGTCCCGACCTACAAGGACTACCTGGAGATCCCCGGCGGGTACATCGAGTGCGGGGAGACCCCGACTCAGGCCGTGGCGCGTGAGGTGAAAGAAGAGTTGGGGGATCACCCCGCCGATCGGGCGGTTGCTGGTCGTGGACTGGGCGCCCAACCCCTCTGAAGGAGACAAACAGCTGTTTGTCTTCGACGGGGGCGTGCTCGACCAGTACTGGCTGGACCGGATCGTCCTCGACCAGGGCGAGCTGGCCGGGTGCGGATTCCATGAGGTGGCCGGGATTGGGACGGTAACGATCCCCCGGCTGGCTCGAAGGATCGCTCAAGGGGACCGTGCACGTCGTGAGGGGGTCACGCTCTACCTGGAGAGCGGCGAGGTCGTCGCTTAAGGATTACCGCCGGCTGTGCAGGGTGGTCTCGACGAAGGATCGCCACTCCGTGCGGGTGAAGGACAGGTGGCCCAATTCTCTGTTCTGGGTGTCCCGCACGTCGGCTCCGCCTTGGTGCTCCCGGGCCTCGACGCACTCGTTCGAACCGCCGCTGTAGCTGCTCTTGTGCCAGTCACTCATCGTCGATCTTCCTCATCTCGTCGTGGATGGCCTCCAGGGTCTCCTGCGGGTCGCGGGCGGCCCCCTGGAGAGAGGTGAACAGCAACCGGCTTCGAAAGATACCAGCGGAGTCAGTGATGATTCGGCCCTCTTCAGCGGATTCCATGTAGACCACCTCGGGTTCGTCCGCCGTGGTGATGATGCGACGGGGGCCTGAGTTTCCCGCGTGGCGAGGGGAGTTCGTGGGGATCATCTGCACGGTGAGGCGTTCGCTGTTGACCAGGTCGGCAACGCGGGTGAGTTGGGCTCGTTGGATTGCCGGGGAACCGTAGCGCCGCGCCAGCACACTTTGGTCGATGATCAGCCACAGGGAGGGAGCCTCGGCCTGGGCCATGCGACCGGCACGTTCGCACCTCTCTTTGGCCAGCACCGCGACCTCCTTGCTGGACAGCCATGGTGAACCGTAACGAATCAGTGCGTGCGCGTACTGCTCTGTCTGCAGATACGACGGGAACACCAGGGGCTGGTACTCCAAGATGGCGTCAGCAGCATGGGTGCGTTTGATGACCTCGTGCAGCCACACCTGGCGACCGGACCCCGTGAGCTCCTCCCAGAGCTTGTCGAGCCTGCCGTCGCTCTCCAGGACCTCGTCCAGGAACTTCCTCAACCAGGGCCGCGCCATGGCTCGGCCGTTCTCGACGTCGGACAGGTGTGAATCGCTGATGGTCGTGCCGCGCTGGCTGATCCTTCGCGCCAGGGCCTGCTGAGTCAGCTCTGCTTCCACGCGCAACCTGCGTAGCTCCCGCCCGAATGCCTTCAGATCCCGTTCGTCCGTGTGCATGTAGCCATAGGAACACAGGGGGCGATGGCTCGTGGGGGATTCCAGAGAATTCCAAGCGTCTGTGGAAGATTCGTGAGCTCTCCGAGCAGCCTTCACACGCCATTGCCCCAGGCCACATCCTTGCTGTCGCGGGCCCGCAGCCATCAGCGCGACGACGAAAGGAACCGGTGGATTCCATGACTGCCACTCGGTCGCCCCTCGACCTGCCGCGGCGGATCCGCTGCACGGACCCGGACCAGGGGACTCTGGAGTGCGGGCACCAGCTCTGGCACCTCAAGGCCGCCCGCAGCTGGGCCACCCACGTGGCCCGCACCACTCCCGCTTGCGCGGACCCGCTGCTGGTCTCACTCTCCGAGCTGCACACCAACGCGTTGAAGCACAGCGCTTCGGGGTTGCCCCGTGGGCGGGTGCGTATCGAGATCGAGCGGCGACGGCGGCTGTTCCTGCTCCGTGTTACCGACGACGGACCCCGCCCCGGACAGGAGGTGACTGTGCCCGAGGCGCGCCCGGTGCTGGGGGAGTGCGGGGCTGAGGGGTTGCTCGTCGAGGGCGGATACGGCCTGGCCCTGGTGGACGCGATGGCCCTGTACTGGGACTTCACCCGCGAGCCCGACGGCGGGTTGACGGTCCGGGCCGCTTTCGACCGATCCGGGCGAACCCGGATGGCCGCCTGAAAACCCGCCACCGGGTTGTGGCCGACAGGGGTTGAAGCACCTCGCTCACCCAAGCGAACATCGACCACCCCTCGCGGGAACGGCGTTTCCAGCGGGGGATCCAGGGCCGTATGCCCTGTGCGGCGTGGACGGGAAGCGCAGCCCCGGGAAGTGTGTGGCCTCGGGGCCATAGACACCCGCCCATGCCGAGCAACGAAGAAGGACCCAGAAGTGGAGGCGCCCCGACGCGGTGCGGCGAACACCGGGCCGGGGCTGAAATCCCCACCTGAATGAGCAGGAGGAGATCCGTGGAGAAGCCTACTGGTAGGCACCGCAAACCCGTGCGGGGCTGGGGACAGCGCGTGCGGTGGCTGTTCGGCGCGGTCCTGGCCGCCGTGCTGTGCAGCCCGCTCGAAGTCCCACCGAGCCGCAACACCGACCGCCCCAGGCACCAAGGGCGGTTGGGGCTGGAGCGCCGCGCGACCCCCAAGGCCCTGACTGCCTCCTCTCCCGTGACGCGGAGCAGGACGGTGGCCGAACTCGCCACCCGGGAGGGCGAACCCAAACCTGAGCCGGGGCCGGTGCGAGTGCCGCGACCCCGACGGCCACACCCCTCGGAGCAGGGGTGGTGCGTGGACGACGACGGGGTGCGCGGGGTGCGCCCGTATCTGTTCCACGACGCGGAGCGGTCTCGACCCGGCAAGGAGCACTCCTCGGTGGTGCAAGCGTCGGGGGAGTTCAATGATCTGGCCGCCGCGGTGCGCACCTGGTTGAGCCTGGCTACCTGAGCGCACACTCTCGCCTCGGGGCGGTGCCGTGGTCGGCGCCGCCCCGTTTGCTTTGCATGGCGGGGGTTGTGAGGTCGGCCCACGCCGGGGGCGAGTCAGGCGTGAGCCACTTCTGAGCAGGGCCTGAAGGCGAGGCGAGCCGTTCACGGAGCCTTGTTCCTGCTCCGGGCCCGGGTGTGTTCGGTTCGGGGAATTCTCGCGTGGGGTGTCGAATCCGGGGGTGGGGGCGCGCTTCTTACTCAGTGAAGGGCAAAAACAGCCGTCACTTGGGAAGGTGCCCGTGAACGAGTACGAACAGACCCTGGTCCGCCTGCTTCCCCGGATCACCGGCCGGGACAAGCGCATCCTCTACGGGTTGTGGGAGCACCGGGTGCTGACCACGCACCACCTGCACCAGATCTTCTTCCCCGACGCGGGTGCGCGGCGGGCCCGCAGCCGGATGCTGAGCCTGTACCGGTATGGGGTAGTCAACCGCTTCCGCCGCCACGCCCACGACCGCAACGCTCCCGACCACTGGATCCTGTCTCCGACCGGTGCGGTCTTGGTCGCGTTGGATCAGGGCAAGGAGCTGGACGCGCTCAACTTCCGGGGCGACCGGGCTCTGGCGGTGGCCTTCTCCGCGAAGTTGGACCACATCCTGGGGCTGGCCCAGACACGGGTGGCGTTTCTCCAGGGTGCTCCGCAGGTGGGCGCCAAGGTGGGCGAATGGAAGGGCGAGCGCACCTGCGAACGGGACTACAGCAACTATTGCCGCCCCGATGGGCTGCTGTCGTGGAGCCAGAGCGGCAAGAAGCTGTGGGCGTTCGTGGAGTACGACACCGGCTCGGAGTCGCTGAGCCAGCTCCAAACGAAGATGTACGGGTACGCGCGTCTGGCCGAGACGAGCAGGCTGCCCTCGGTGGTGCTGTTCCTGGTGCACTCCGAAGAGCGTGAGGCCAACGCCGCCAAGAAGCTGGCCCAGCACTGTTCCAAGCAGGTGGGGGTGTACCTGAGCACCCACCATCGGATGGCGTCGTTGGGAGCCGGTCGTAAGGTGTGGCGTTCGGCCACCGATCCCCGTCCGCTGAGTCTGCTCGATATCTGCTTCATCCACCCGTGGCGCAAGGCGGAGGAGGAAGACTGATGGGCGCGGATCGGGCAGTGAACCAGTGGGCCAATGGGAGGTCCGCTCCGTTGTCCCGCCGTTGCTCCGACCGGTGGGCCGGGTGGGGGACCCGCCTTGGGTGGACCACCCCTGAGTCTGGACTCACGGCAGGTCAGACGGGCTTTGGGGTGGTCCAGCGGCCGCCCCGGCTATCTACCCCAGTAGGCGGTTTCCATCACGTAGGGCGGGCGGCGGCCCGGGTGTGCGGGGGCGCGAACGCCCCCGCACACCCTCACCCGGCAGGCCTCTCAGCCTGCCGGAAACCCTCCCCGCCAACCCAGCCGTCATCAGATCAGCCTTGCTCTACTTCTGCTCTGACGACCATGACTGCGCCGATGGCCAGGCCGGCCGGGCTGCGCGAAGCGAGGTCAGCGATACCCGAGCCCGGCCGCGCGAAAGGCGGTGTCCATGGATGACGAATCCACACACGGGGCGGACGGGCCCCGCGCGCCGCGCTCGGGCGGTCCGGGCCCGGTGCGCGACGTGGCGGCCCGGGAATCGGCGCCGCGCCCACCGGGCGCGGGCGGGCCGTCAGGGGCCCACCGGCGCGCTGGCGGCCCCACGGAGCCCGATGGCGGGGCGGCCGGGGGCTGGTGGGGGTATGCGGCCTGTCGGGGCCGGGATCCGGATCTGTGGTTCCCGGCCCAGGGCGGTTCGGTGCGTGCGGCCAAACGGGTGTGCCGAGTGTGCCTGGTGCAGCTCAACTGTCTGGCCGAGGCGATGCGCCTGGACGAGCAGTACGGGGTGTGGGGTGGTGCTTCGGAGGAGGAGCGCCGCCGCTACCGGGTCGCGGTGCGGGGAGAGCGCGAAGGGGGAGCGCGTGGGCGAAACCGGGCAGCGTGATGAGGAAACCAAAGATGCCCAGCCGGAGCGGTTGCTGACGATCCCCGAGGCAGCGCGGGTGTTGGCGGTGCCCGAGTCCTGGCTGCGGGAGCGGGTGCGGTTGCGCAGGGTCGCGCACCGCAGGCTCGGCAAGCACGTGCGCTTCAGCGCGAGCGACCTGGAGGCGATCGTGGACGGGGCGGCCCAGCACGCCCTCACCTCCAGGCGAATGGCCCACCAGTGGAGGCGACAGGGGTAGGGAGGGAGCCGACAACGGGGCCGGTGGTGCGGGTGCTGACCCGCGCCACCGGCCCCGCGCGTTCCTGCCCCTGGGCTTTAGGAGATCAGGCGCAGGCGCTGCTCACCGCCGGGGTCGGTGCGCGGGGCCGGGGGAGTGGGCGGGCCGTCGATGGCCTCGATCATGGTGTCGTCGATGTCGGTGACCAGGTGCCCGTAGCGGTCCATGGTGGTGGTGATCGAGGTGTGCCCCAGGCGGCGCTGGATCTTGAACACGTGCACGTCCTTCTCGATCAGCCACGCCACGTGGGTGTGGCGCAGGTCGTGGATGCGCGGCTTCTTGCCCAGCCCGCGCCGTTGGGCCTCCTTGACGCCGGGTGCCCAGCGGCGGCCGTAGAAGGAGGAGTGCCGCCACCAGGACCCCTGGTCGGTGGTGAAGACGAACTCCTCGGGCTTCTTGCCCTCCAACCTGGGGCGTAGCAGGTCGATGGTGCGGGGTGAGAGCGGCAGGCGCCGCCGGGAGCTGCGGGTCTTGGGTGCTCCCAGATGGAAGGTGTTGCTCGGTCCGCGCTTCCAGGCCCGGCGTACGTCCAGGTGCCCGCGCACCTGCTGCTGTCCGTCGTGGTCGATGGTCGGGGTGAAGCTGACGTCGCGGACTTGCAGGGCGATGAGTTCGCTGTAGCGCATGCCGGTGCGTACGAACACCTCGACCATGTCGCGTACGTCGGGGTGCATCGAGTCCCGGAGCAGGGTGAACTCCTCGCGGGTCAAAAAACACATCTCGGTGTCGGCCTCGTGGTCGGCGCGGGGCAGCCGGGTGCGGGCGGCGGGGTTGGAGGGCCGGATGGGCGGGTCCTCGCGCACGGCGGCCTCGCAGATGGAGAAGAGCAGCCCGTGCAGGTTGTGGATGAACTTGGCCGCCAGGGGTTTGCGCAACCACCCGGGTTCCTTCCTGCGGCCCCGGCTGGGGTTGGGAGTGCGGTAGGTGGCCTTGGGGTCGGGGGTTCCGGTGCGTAGCTGGTTGACCCAGGCGCGCACGTCCTTGGGTTTGAGCTGTGTGACGTCGCGCAGGTTGACCTGTCCGAAGTGCGGGATCAGGTGGAGTTCGAGTTCGCGATGGTAGTCGGCGCGGGTGCGTTCCTCGATGCCGGTCATGGAGTCGATGAGCTCGCGGGCGAAGTCGGCGAAGATGACGGGTTCGGCCTCGGGCTCGTCGTCTTGCGAGGTGTTGATCCAGCCGTGGCCGGGGACCCATCCCTCGGCCCAGCCCTGGCGGGGGATCCAGTTCTCGGGCCAGTGGTGTCCGGCCGCTTCGACGTGGAGTTTGAAGGTGTGGGCGTCGGCGCGGGTGTCGAAGGGTTCGGACTGGGGCGCTCCGCCACGGGTGCCGCCGAGCCGCCATTTGACCCAGTAGCGGGTGCGTCCGTCGGCCAGGGTGCGCTGGTTGATGGTTGCCATGGGTGGACCATCGCTTGGGTGCGGGCCGAAGCGAAGGGAATCCGCGAAGGTCCTCGAAGATCTTTGCGCAGGCCAGGACGGGTGCCCGACTGATCTACCGATGCCCGTATGCGTCGGGTCTGTGCGGTTTCGGGGCGGGTCCCGTTCGGGGGTGCACGGGCGTGCACCCCCGCCACATCGGTGAGTGACGGGATGGGCGGTGCGCACTCACCGGCCCGGGTTGTGGGTCCCGTGCACCCTCTGGTGCACCCCCGGCAACGCAAAAGCCCCTGACCTTGCGACGTTGTCGCTGGTCAGGGGCTTGAGCCTCTGGGGTGAGTGACGGGACTTGAACCCGCGACTTCTTGGACCACAACCAAGTGCTCTACCGGCTGAGCTACACCCACCACGTGCGCCTGGCCTCTCGGCCCTGCGTACGTATGAAAGCTTAGCGGACTCCGGGGAGTGCTTCGATCAGTTTTCGGGCTTGGGGTCCCGGAGAGCCGCGTCACGTGCCTTCAGGCCGGTGCCGTCGGCGACGACCTCGGCGGCGATGGCGCGGGCCGTGGCCGAGTTCGGGCCGGGCTCCGGGACGAAGGCCGCCGCGCGGAAGTACCGCAGCTCGCGGATGCTCTCGGTGATGTCGGCGAGGGCGCGGTGGCCGCCGTTCTTCTCCGGGCTCGCGTAGTACACGCGGGGGTACCAGCGGCGCAGGAGCTCCTTGATGGAGGAGACGTCCACCATCCGGTAGTGCAGGAAGTCGTCGATCCGGCGCATGTCCCGGGCGATGAACGTGCGGTCGGTGGCGATCGAGTTGCCGCACAGGGGAGCCTTGCGGGGCTCGGTGACGTACTGGCGGATGTGCTCCAGCACGCGGTCCTCCGCCTCCTGGAGCGTCACACCCTTGTCCAGCTCGTCGAGGAGCCCCGACGTGGTGTGCATGTTCCGGACGAAGTCGCCCATCCGGTCCAGGGCCTCCTGCGGGGGCTTGATCACGACGTCCACACCCTCGTCGAGGATGTTCAGCTCACCGTCGGTGATCAGACAGGCCACCTCGATCAGCGCGTCGTTCTCGAAGTCGAGGCCGGTCATCTCGCAGTCGATCCACACCAAACTGTCATTCATACCGGTCAGCTTAGGGGTTGTGGACGCCGATGGGGGCGGTGGGCCACTGGCCCACCGCCCCCATCGGACGTCAGTCCCAGACGAACGGGTCGGATCCGCCCTGGGGCAGACCCACGTCGAAGATGTCGTACATCCAGTCCCACACGCCCCAGAACTGGAGGTAGAGCATGAACAGCACGATCAGGGTGATGAGGATGAAGAAGAAGCAGCCGCAGCCGCAGCCGCCCTTCTTCCTGGGGGGCTTGGGCGGCGGAGGCGGCGGGCCGTACGCGTTGGGCGGGCCGCCGTAGGGGTTGCCACCGCGCGGACCACCTGGGGGCTGGCCCCACGGGGCACCACCGTGAGGCGGGCCGCCAGGGCCGGGAGGGCCTGCCATGGGGCCACGCGGACCGCCGGGCGGCGGACCGAACTGCTGGGGCGGCGGGCCCGGCGCAGGCATGGGGGGCCGGTTCTGCGGCGGGTACCCGCCGGGCGGACCGAACTGCTGCTGGGGCGGGGGGAAGCCCTGCTGCGGGCCGGACGCCGGGTAGCCCTGCTGCGGCCCGGACGGGGGGAACCCCTGCTGGGCACCGGACGGCGGCTGGTGCGGCCCCGGCTGTTGGGGGCCGGTCGGCGGCCGTTGTCCGGCGAAGGCGCCGGGTTGCGGGCCGGAGGGAGGCTGGGCGCCGAAGCCCGGCTGGGGGCCCGACTGGGGCTGCGGCTGGCCCGGGTTCTGCGGGGTCCAGCCGACCGGCGGTACAGCGGCGGACTGGGGGTCGGCGGGGGGAGCGGCGGGCGCGTTCCTGGCGGCCTCCTCGGCTCGCTTGCGTTCCTCCTCAGCCTGTTTCTCGGCCTCGGCCTCGCGCAGGACCCGCTCCTCCTCGCGTTTCTTGGCGGCCTCCTCCTCGGCGCTGCGTCGCTGCTCCTTGCGCTCCTCGGAGAGGTCGGCCCATCCCTCCTTGAGGTTGCCGAGGAACCCCTTGAACTTGCCGCCCTTGGGGTCGTCGTCCCCGGCGGTGCCGGAGAACATCGGGTCGTTCGGGTCGAAGACGGCGGTCCCGCCGGGGGAGCCGTCGCCGCCGGGTGTGAACACGGCGGTGCGGGGGGCGTCTCCGCCGGAGCCGGGGTCGAAGACCGCTGTGCGGGGCGTGTCACTGTTGCCCGTGAGGTCGGCCGTGGGGATCTCGTCGTTGGTGAGGTCCGCGGTGGGCAGCTCGTCCTCGGAACCGGGCAGGTCGGAGGGGTTCACCCGCATGGTGGCGCCGCCCATGTCGGCGGTCGCCTCGTCGTCGATCGAGGGCGCCGCGGGGGACTGGTGCGCCCAGGAGGGGTCGATGCGCATGGTGCTGGGCTCGTCGCCGACCGGGGTGGGGGAGGGCGGCGACGGCTGCTGCTGGGGGGAGGCCCCCTGTTGCCAGGAGGGGGTGATCCGTACGGTGCTGGGGTCCTCGGCGGCCGGGGGCTGGGGCGCGGGTTCGGGGGTGTGCTGCTGGGCCCACGAGGGGTCGATCCGCATGGTGCTCGGATCGTCGTCGATCGGCGTCGGGGCGCTCGTCCCCAGCCGGACCGTTCCCTCGTCGTCGTCGGACAGGGACGAACCCCCGTCCTGGCCCAGGTTGGTGGTGGCTTCCTCGTCGGAGCCGTCGGCGGCGCCCTGGAGTTCGCTGAGTGAACGGGTATGCCGCGTCCACTCGTCACCGTTCCACCATCTGAGCGTCTGCGCGTCGCCCTGCGGGTCGGCGTACCAACCCGGCTCGATAGATCCACCCATGGGCGACAGACTAAGGGGTTTTGGAGCTGTACTTGACCAGTGGTATCCGATTCTCCGGAGTGGTGGGGTTTTGGTGTTTTCGGGACTCCGTTTGTGTGCCTATGTGGTCACGGACGGTTGCGATTCGAGGGTGGGGTGGGCGCCCGGGGTCAGCACGTGCTCGGGGTTCACCCGGCCCGGCGCGGTGGACAGCGAGCCCGGGACCTGGTCGTGGCCGAAGTGCCCTCCCCTCGACCACACCCGGGTCCGATCCTCGGGGCTGCTCCACAGGCCGGGCGGACCGGCGGGCCAGGTCCTGGGCACACCCCACGACTCCAGCCACTCCAGGATCGGCTCCAGGCCGAGCAGCGGTCCGTCGGTGAACGGCTCCCGTTCCAGGGACACCACGGCGACCACGATGCAGACCCGCCCCTCGTCGCCGTGGTCCAGGAACCGGTCGAAGCGCGCGGTCCGGCCCAGGGGGAGCGGACTCCGCCGGGTGGCGGCCAGGGCCTGGGCCACCCCTCCGTCACGCGGGTTCCACACCAGGTGGGCGGCCCTGTCCTCGCGGACGAGTCGGAGCGCCTCCTCGCGCGCCGACCACACGTCGGGGTCCGTTCCGGTCACCGTCCAGACGGCACGGGGAGCACCGATCCCCGCGGCCGTCCGTGCTGCCGCGCCGTCGATCCTCTCGGCACTGGCCATCCACGCCTTCGCCATGGCACTCCCCCATCCGACCGCGGTGGGTCCTCGACCCGTCGATTCGGGTGCAGGATCGGCGGGTCCCCGAATCCGGGCCCTTCCCGTGGTACGCCACCGGAAGTGAGAAGTCCATAGCCCGCCGTTGGTGGACAGGTTCATGTCACCTTCCGTTCCGGACCCCTACTCCTCCTCGGTCACGATGCGCAGGGAGAAGGCCTGGAGGAAGATGTCCCCGATCTCGGTCGGGTCCTCGGTCATGTACGCGGCGCCCCCGGTGGCGGCGGCGATCCGCTGGAGCGGCTCCAGGTTCTGCACGTCCGGGCCGAAGGCGATCGTGATGATCGGGATGGGGCGCGAGGGGCTGGACATGGACTCGAGCTGGGACATCAGCTCGTCGAGCTCCATGCCCCCGGGGTTGTCGTTGTCCCCGTCGGTGAGCATGAGGATCACGTTGGTGCGGTCGGGGCGGTAGGTGCGCGACATCTCCTGGTACGCGGCCAGGTAGGTCTCGTACAGAGCGGTGTCGCCCTCGGGGAGCGGCTGCATGGCCTGGAGGGCGGCGCCCAGCACGTCCCGGTGCTCGTTCCCGGAGTCGTCGGTGGCCTGGAGCTCCCGGATCGGGGCGACCTCCTGGTAGTGGAGGTTGTTGTTGACGTTGGTGGAGAACTCCCACAGGCCCAGCTCGGAGGTCTCGGAGAACATCTGGAGGCCCTCGGCGGAGGCGGCCCCGGCCACCTGCATGCGGGTCAGTCCGGTGCCGGGCACCTCGGCCAGCATCGATCCGGAGACGTCGACGATGGTCAGCACGCGGGAGTCCATCTTCAGCTGGTTCCAGAAGCGGGTCAGCTCGGTGATGGAGCCCTCGGAGGGAGCGGGCAGTTCGGTGGGCTGCTCCGCGCGGAACCCGGCGTCCTCGGTCAGGACCCCGCCGTCGAGCTCCCCCTCGGGTCCGCGGAACCCCTCGTCGAGGAGGCGCTCGGCCGCCGCCTCGGAGCGCACCGAGGCGCGGAACACCTCGGCGGCGCGGGTGATCTCGCTGTCCTCGCTGCGTACGATGTAGGGGTAGTCGAGGAAGTAGGTGCCGTCCTCCAGGTAGCTGGGCTGTGCGGCGGCGTCGGTGTGGGCCGTGTTGTAGCGCCACACGGCCTGTTCGGACATCACCATCACGGGCGGGGCCTCGGCGTTGCCTCCGCTCAGGGCCAGGAAGGCGGAGTCCTCGTCCGCGGAGGTGCCTCGATGCAGGGCCTGGAGCGCGGCGGTCATCTGCGCGTTGAAGGTGTCGGCGTCGGGACTGGCCTCCTCCAGGGCGCCGTTCAGCAGGTAGAGGGTGGCCAGACCACTGGAGCTGCGGGTCGGGTCGACCACGCGGACGACCCGGTCGGCCTCCTCACCGGGGGCGCCGGTGGGGACCACGTCCGTCCAGGTGGTCCCCTCCTGGTCGTCGGCGTACTCGGCGAGTTCGGCCACGACCAGGGGACTGCGGGCGACGGAGGTGCCGGTCTCGGTGATGACGGCGTCCCCGGCCTGGCTCTGCACCAGGCGCGGCCACACGGAGGAGTCCGGGATCCACACGTGGGAGTCGGTGTCGCCGGTGGTGGCGCCGGAGCCGGTGATCTGGAAGGCGACGTCGGCCGAGTCGGCCTCGCGCACGCTGGCCCGCACACAGTGGTTGTCGACGGTGTGCTCTTCATCGTTGAAGTCGCCGGCGAGGTCGGCCAGAGCGGGCGCCAGCTCCGGGCTGACCGCCACGTTCAGTTCGATGTCGGAGCTGCCGCAGCCGTCGCCCTGCCCGAACATGTACACGCCCGCCACGGCGAGACCGACCACGATCACCATCGCGGCGGCGAGGGCGGCGACGGCGCCGCCGCGCCCCCGGTGCCGTCTGCTCCGGTCGGAGGGTTCTTCTGCGTACTTTCCGCGGTGACGTCCCACAGCTTTCCTCACGAGGTGGTGTACGGACGAGGTGTTCGTACAGGGGGGCTGAGTCGTACAGGGGTGTCGGGCGCCCGTCGTTCGCGAAGCGGGCGAATCATTGTGTACCGGCCGGATTCCTGCGTCGGGCGACCTTCCGTGTGTTACCTGTGGGAACGTTACTCAACGCCCCGAACCACGCGGACGGGGCCCGGGGCGGGGCTCAGTTGTCGCAGTTGGGGACGCACAGGCGCCGGGAGATCGAGCTGAGGAAGATGTCGCCGATCTCGTCCGGGTCCTCGGTCACGAAGGACGATCCGCTGGTCGCGCGCGCGATCTGCGCCAGCTCCGGGCCGTCCGCCTGCTCGCCGAAGGCGATGACGAACATCGTGACCGGCCGCTGGGGGTCGAACCGGTCCTGGAGGGCGGCGACCAACTCCTGGTGGGAGAGGTCGCTGGACCCCTCGTCCTGGCCGGCGGTCAGCAGGATCACGCTGTTGATCTTGTCCTCGTGATAGTTGTCCTGCACCTCGTCGTAGGCGGCCAGGATGTTGTCGTACAGCCGGGACCCGCCGCCCTCCACCTCCAGCTCCTCGGCGACCTTCACCATCTCCTGGCGGCGGGTGACGCCGCTGTCGTCGCCAGCGCCCAGCGGGTGCATGTCCGCGGCCCGGTCGCGGCCGTCGCCACCGAACTCCTCGGACATCAGCCACAGGCCCATGTCCGTCTCGTCGGGGAACAGGCCCAGCCCCATCAGCGCCGCCTGCTTGGCGACCTCGATCCGCTGCGGCCCGCCGTTGAGGTCGTCCGCCATGTTCTGGGAGGCGTCGGCCAGAACCAGCGTCCGGGACGGCATGGAGAGCCTGTTCCAGTCGGTGACCGAGGCCAGCAGGGCGTCGCCGGTCAGGTCGTCTCCGGCGGGCGGCTGCTCCGCGATGATCCCGGACCGCTCGGCCAGCGCGGGTGCGGCCTCCCCGCCCGGGTCGCGGAAGCCCAGCTCGCGCAGGCGCTCCCGGTACTCGCTGCCCCGGACCACCTCGTACAGGTCCGCGGCGGCCGCCTGGAGCTCCGCGTCCTCGGTGGTGGTCACGTACGGGTAGTCCAGGTTGACCGTGCCGTCGCTGACATAGTGCGCCTGGAGCGAGGGGGCCGAGTCCGATCGGCGGTCGTTGTAGGCCACCACGGCCTGTTCGGGAACGGCGATCACCGGGTCCACCCTGTCGTTGGAGGCGGCGGAACCGGTGAAGACGTTGGTCAGGTCGATCTCGCCGAAGGCACTGTCCAGCTGGACGTCGCGCACGAAGTCGGTCATGGCGGTGTCGGCGGCGTCCCCGGAGCCCAGGTGCTCGCGGACCGCACGCATCACCGTCATGCCGTCGGCACCCCGGTTGGGGTCGACCATCACCACGGGGCGGTCCGGGTCGCGTTCGTCGGGCAGCAGCATGGTCCAGCTGGCGTCGTCCTGTTCCGGCATGCCCTCGGTGCCCGGGGGAGCGGCGAGCACGACGGGCGAGCTGGCCAGCGAGGGCGGGTCGGTCTCGATGCCGTGGGCGCCGCCGTCGGAGACCCTGGCCAGCTCGACCCAGGCGGAGGACTCGGGGACCCACACGTGCGGGGCGATGGTGGAGTCACCGGCCTGGCCGCCGGTCAGCGCCGCCATGATCCGGTGCGGCGCGATCTCGTCGACCTGCGCGAACACGCACTCGCCCCCGTAGCTGGGCCGGTCCGCGTTGAACTCCGTCGCCGCCGCGCGCATCACCGGGGCGACGCTCTGGGTGGTCGAGACGCGCAGGTAGCGGGTCTCGCCGCAGCCCAGGGCGTTCATGGTGACCGGCACGGCGATCGCCGCGAGGGCGATGAGGGCGACGACGATCGCGGTGACCCCCAACGGCGACCGCACGACCCTGCGGGTGTTGGCGGCGGTCGGGGAGGGGTGACGATGGCGTCCACTGGACACGGGCACTCCGGGGGTGTGGCTGTCTCCGGTCCCGGGTCGGGAGCCTCCCGGGGCCGGTCTTCAGGGGGGTGGTCGCGGGGTCGGCGCCAGCACCCGCGGTGGGATCTGTGAGAACCAACGCGGGGCGGAGGGCGTCACACAGTGTGGATGTGATCGACCGACCGGTGGCACACGAACGATTCCTCCCAGGACCTTACTCGTTGGTAATGCGCGAGTGGAAGGGGAGGGGTGGTCCGGCTCACAGCGGGCCCCGTACGCAGCTCCCCCGTGCGCGTGGTGACCGCTTTGTTACGGGCGCCGGTCGGGTTCCAGTGCTCACTCCCGGCTACCATTGCCCGGTATTCGCTTGACCGATACTTGGCGTCCGTTTGGCCGACGTCCCCGGAAACGGGGCTTCGCGCGTGGCGGTCGTCCCCCGTGACCAACCGACCCCCGAGGGTTATGGCATGTCCCATTCGCACAGTGACCGTCGGAACCGAGGCAGCCTCGGCACCGTGCTGCTCGCCGGAGCGTGCTGCGCCGGAGCGGTGGCCTACGCAGTGCTGGTCGCCCCCTCGATGCTGCCGCCGCAGGACGTGGAGACCACGAACGTCGCCACCCCGGAGGTGCTCGGGAGCGTCATCGAACCCGAGGAGGAGTCGACCGACCTCGACGGTCCCGTCGGCCACCTGCGTATCAACGTCAGCGACCGGGGCCTGGCCTGGGTGCAGACCCTGAACTGCACCGGCGACCTGGCCGTCGACCCCGAGCCCTGCGCCGTGATGGCCGAGGCCTCCGCCGAGTTCGCCGGGGACCCGGCGGCCGGCGGGTCCGAGTCCGAGACGGATGAGGAGGGGGCCGACGAGGGGGCCACCGGGGAGCAGCTGTTCACCGAGGTCCGCTCGGGCACCGTCTGCACCGACAAGGTGTACGGCCCACAGGAAGCGGCGATCGAGGGCACCTGGGAGGGCGAGGAGATCGACACCACACTCTCCCGCAAGGGCTCCTGTGAGGAGGCCCGCTGGCAGCGCCTGCGCGCCGTCACCGAGCAGATCGGCTGACCCACCCGGAGCCGCACGGGATAATCGCTGACCATGGATGTCATCAGGGTCAGTGACCCCGCCGACCCGCGTCTGGCCGACTACACACGGTTGCGCGACGTCAACCTGCGCCGCCACCTGGAGACCGAGCACGGCCTGTTCATGGCCGAGGGCGACAAGGTGATCCGCCGCGCCGCCACCGCCGGGTTCGTCCCCCGCAGCTTCCTGCTCACCGAGCGGCGGGCCGCCGCCCTGGACGACGTGGTCTGCGGCTCCGGCGCTCCCCTGTACGTGGTGAGTGAGGAGACCGCCGAGCGGCTGGTCGGCTTCGACCTGCACCGGGGTGCCCTGGCCGCCTACCACCGCGCGCCCCTGCCCGCGCTCGACGAGGTCCTGGCCGGGGCCCGCAGCATCGTGGTGCTGGAGGACCTGGTGGACCACACCAACGTCGGCGCGATCTTCCGCAGCGCCGCCGGTCTGGGTGTGGACGCCGTGGTGCTGGCTCCCCGCTGCGCGGACCCGCTCTACCGCAGGTCCGTGAAGGTGTCGATGGGTGCCGTCTTCACCCTGCCCTACACCCGCCTCGACGACTGGTACGGCGGTCTGGACACCCTGCGCGAGGCCGGTTTCGACCTGATGGCCCTCACCCCCGGAGAGGGCTCCCTGCCGCTCTGTGAGGCCATGGACGCCCTGGCGCCCGACGCCAGGGTGGGGCTGCTGCTCGGCACCGAGGGCGACGGTCTGTCCGCCCGTTGGCTGGAGCGGGCCACCTCGCGCGTGCACATCCCGATGGCCGACCGCGACGTCGACTCCCTCAACGTCACCGCCGCGGCCGCGGTCGCCTGCTACGAGCTCTCCCGCTTCGGTTCCGTGGCCGCACGGGACCACCGGGCCTGACCGGGGCCGGACCGGGGACCCACCCTCGTTCCATCGCAGGGGCGAGCCCCTAGGGTGTCGGGTGACACGGACCGAGCCGAAGGAGGGCGCGACATGGGCGGCCGAGCACTGGTGCAGTGGGAGCAGAACCGGGACAACGCACCCCGATCGCTCCACGTCGACCTCTACACCGGGGGTCCGGCCCCCGACGAGGGACTGGAGGACGTCACCTTCTACCAGGTGCCGTACGCGCCCTCCACGCAGGGCGTGGACGAACGGCTGGACATGATCGGGCGGATGCCCGAACTCAGGGTGGTGCAGCTGGTGTCGGCGGGGTACGAGCAGGTCCTCGACCTCCTGCCCGACCACGTCACCCTGTGCAACGGGCGGGGACTGCACGACGCCAGCACCGCCGAGCACACGCTCGCGCTCATCCTCGCCTCACAGCGCGACCTTCCCCGATGGGCGATCGACCAGCGCGAGCACCGCTGGGGTTCGGTCCCGCAGCGTTCCCTGGCCGACTCCCGGGTGGTGATCGTCGGGTACGGCAGCATCGGCCAGGCGATCGAGCAGCGGCTGCTGCCCTTCGAGACCGAGGTGGTGCGGGTGGCCAGCCGGGCCCGTCCCGACGAGGACGTGCACGGGGTGGACGAGCTGCCCGCCCTGCTGCCCGAGGCGGACGTGGTCGTCATCGTCACCCCGCTCACCGAGCGGACGAGGGGCCTGTTCGGCGCGGACGAGTTCGCGCTGCTGCGTGACGACGCCCTGGTGGTCAACGTGGGTCGGGGCGCCGTGATGGACACGGACGCCCTGCTCGCCCAGAACGGCCGGGTCCGCGCGGCCCTGGACGTCACCGACCCCGAACCGCTCCCGGTCGACCACCCGCTGTGGGACGCCCCCGGTGTGTACCTGACCCCGCACGTGGCGGGTGGTTCCGCGGCCTTCTACCCGCGCGCCCGCGCCTTCATGGACGCGCAGCTGGCCCGTTGGTCTGCCGGGGAACCCCTGGACAACGTGGTGCGCCCCGGCAGCTAGCGGCCGCGCCCCCGGTGCCCCGTGCGGCGGCCCGCCGATTGTCGGTCTCCGGGGGGACACTGGGCACATGCGGATCGCGGTGGTCGCCGACGGCGAGGGCGGTGGGTGGCTGCGGGAGCTCGGGGAGGGCGCGGCCGCTCCGCCGCGCCGCGTGCACGACCTCGCTGCCGCCGTGCGCTCGGTCGAGGAGAGCCGTTCCGCGGGGGACCGTGCCGAGGAGGGTCGCACCGAGCGGGACGGCACGGAGCGCGACGGTGCCTGGGAGACCGGTTCCGGGGAGGGCGGGGGAGACCGCGCCGGGGCCGAACCCGTCCGGTGGGTCTGGGCGGACACCGGTGACGTCTACCCCGACCTGGTCCGTGCCGGGGTGCGCGTGGCCCGGTGCCACGACGTCGGGCTGACCGAGGCCCTCCTGCTCGGCCACGAGGCCCGCCACTCCGAACCCCACTCCCTTGGCGCCGCCTGGGCCCGCCTGCACGACCTGGCGGTCCCCGACGACCCGGTACGGCCGCTGGGAGAGGGAACCGCCGCGCAGCCCGCGCTGTTCGAGGCCGACCGCTCCACGCTCCCGCCCGGGACCGACCGGCTCGCCGCTCTCGCGGAGGTCCACGACGACCAGCGCAGACGCGTCGCGGCGCTGCCCGAACCGGGGCGGATGGCGCTGCTGGTCGCGGTGGAGTCCGCGGGTGCCCTGGCGGCGGTGGAGATGAGCCACGACGGCCTGCCCTGGCGCCCGGACCTCCACGACCGGGTGCTGACCGAGACACTCGGTCCCCGTCCGCGCACGGGTGAGCGTCCGGCGGTCCTCGCGGACCTGGTCACCCGGATCGGGGAGGTCGTCGGCCACGAGGTCAACCCGGACTCGCCCGCCCAGGTCCTCAAGGCGATGGCGTGGGTCGGACACCCCGTGGAGTCCACCCGCTCCTGGGTCCTGGAGGGGGTGGACCACCCGCTCGTGCCACTGCTGCTGCGCTACAAGGAACTCGCCCGTCTGTACTCCGCCAACGGCTGGTCGTGGCTGGAGACCTGGGTGCGCGAACTGCCCCGCGAGGGCGGGGACGGCCCCCGGCTGGGCCGCTTCCAGCCCGACTACGTGGTGGGCGGTGTGGTCTCCGGGCGGTGGGCCTCCCGGGGCGGTGGCGCCCTCCAGATCCCCAAGTCGGTCCGCCGGGCCGTGCGGGCCGACCCCGGCTGGGTCCTGGTCCGCGCCGACGCCGGACAGCTCGAACCCCGCGTGCTCGCCGCCGTGTCCGGGGACACCGCCCTCGCGGCCGCCGCGGCCGAGGAGGACCTGTACGCCCGGCTGGCCGTCCACGTGGGCGACGACCGCGAACGCGCGAAGATCGGCCTGCTCGCCGCCATGTACGGCCAGACGTCCGGCGACGCGGCGCCGCTCCTGGCCACCATGCGACGCCTCTACCCGCGCGCCCTGGAGTACGTGGACGCCGCGGCCCGCACGGGGGAGGGCGGCGGGATCGTCCGTTCGTGGCTGGGCCGCACGTCGCCCGCCCCGCACGACTGGTCGGCCACCCTGGCCGCCACGGACGGTGACCGAAGACGCCGCGCCCACGGCCGGTTCACCCGCAACTTCGTCGTCCAGGCCACCGCCGCCGAGTGGGCGCTGGTCCTGCTCGCCGCGCTCCGCCAGGAACTGCCAGCGGCTCCCGACGGTGGCGGGATCGTCTTCTTCGTCCATGACGAGGTCGTCCTGCACGTCCCCGAGGGCCTCGCGGGCGAGACGGTCCGCGCGATCGACCGCGCCCAGGTCCGGACCCGCGAGATCCTCTTCGGAGACACCCCGGTCCGCTTCCCCCTCACCGTGTCGGTTACGGACTGTTATGCGGACCTGTGACGACCCGCCGTAAGACGCGATATCCCCAGGGATCGGACAAGCGGCTGATAGGTGGACGTCCGGTATCGGACGGCGTGGGCGTCTTGCAAACGCGACCAGGTACACCCATTCTTGGACCGGACCATGTCATCTAAGGCCGTGCGCCGCAGCGCTTCCCCCGCCCGCCGCGGTCACAGAAAGGGTGATCGACCCCCGTGCGGAACCGTCTCAGAACATGTGCGGGTACCACGGCCGCCTTCGCGGTCGCCTTCACGGCCTTCGGGGCCAGCCCCGCGATGGCCGACCCCGTCGTCCAGGACCGGCCTCCCCTCGCCGAACAGCTCTCCCCCGAGAACGCCGTCCCCAGCGGCTCCGCGCCCCGCGCGGCCGATCCCCAGACCGAAACCCATCCCCGTCCCGACGTCGCGGACGTCGCCGAACTCAGGCGCGACACCTACGTGGCGCCCTTCCGCGAGGCGCGTTCCGTCGAGTACTTCGCGGTCGCCCCCGAGAAGCTCCCCCGCGAGGTCGTCGACGCGGTCCGCGACATCGACGGTGTGAAGAACGTCCTGACCGTCGACGCCGCGCGGGTGGAGGTCGACGGCCAACCCACCTCCGTGCTGGGAGTCAACCCCTCCAGCTTCCGCAACCACGCCCCCCGGCCCTCCGCCGAGTCCGACGAGATCTGGCAGGGGGTCGCCGAGGGCCACGTCGCACTGTCCAAGGACGTGGGCACCGAACGCGAACTCGACGTCGGCGGTGAGATCACCCTCGCGGGCGGCAACGGCGAGGTCCCCCTGGAGGTGTGGACCCACGCCACCTCCGGCATCGCCGGGATCGACGCCCTCGTCTCCCGGGAGCTCGCCCGCGAACTGGGCATGCCCGAGGGCAACGCCCTCGTCGTCTCCGCCCCCGACGCCGACCTGTGGGAGCTGCACGAGGAGCTGGAGGAGATCCTCGGTGAGGACGCCTCCCTCCAGTTGGTCGCCGACGCCCCCGAACCCCTGGTCGACGGCGACGCCGTACCCTCCTCGGTGATCGAGCAGGTCATCGCGAACGCCGAGACCCAGCTGGGCGTCCCCTACGTGTGGGGCGGCACCACCCCCGACGTCGGCTTCGACTGCTCCGGCCTGCTCCAGTGGGCGTTCCGGGAGGAGGGTGTGTCCATCCCGCGCGTCACCCACGACCAGTGGAACGCGGGAGAGCGCGTGGAGTGGGACGACCTCGAACGCGGCGACCTGCTGTTCTGGCGCTCGGACCCCACCGCGCCCGACTACATCTCGCATGTGGCGATCTACCTCGGCGACGGCCAGATGCTGGAAGCTCCTCGTACCGGTCTGGACGTGCGTGTCACACCGGTACGGACCGCCAACTACGCGGGCGCGGTGCGTGTGAGCACCTGACCGCCTCCAGCCCGGTCCCGGATACGGGAAAGGGCCGTGGCGCCACCGGGGCGGTGGCACCACGGCCCTTCCTTCTCCATGTCCGAAAAACCGCCGGGAGGGGAAGGCAGGCCTCGGTTAGGAGGGGGGACAGGGCCGCCGCTGAGGGAGGGGGAGACAGCGGTGGTCGGCCCTTGGGGTGGTATGGAGTTGTGGCGGGAGTCCACGGTCTCGCAGGCCGGGTGTCCCGCCGCACAGGTCTACATAAGCAGTGACCGACCGATTTGGCAAGAGCCGGTCAAGCCATGCCACTACCCCCAGCCCGCGACAAAGCCCCCTCCTGTTCAGCAGGAGGGGGCTTCCGTGCGTTTTCGTCTGTCCCGGGTCAGCGCCCCGCGGCGTACCCCTGCGCGCCCCGGGGGTCGGCGGCGGCGCGTAGTTCGCCGCTCTCCGGGTCGCGGGCGACCGCCGCCAGACGGCCCAGGGACCACTCCTGGGCCACCTGGACCCGGTGCCCGCGACGCCGCAGCTCGTCGACGACCCCGTCGCCCACCCCCGGCTCCACGACGAGGTCGCCGGGCACGGTCTCACGGGGGTGGAAGGAGCTGGGGAACGCGTTGGTGTGGAACATGGGGGTGTCCAGGGCCTCTTGGAGGTCGTCCACGCCGTTGAGCACCCGCAGCAGCGCGGTGGTGGTCCACTGGTCCTGCTGGTCACCGCCGGGGGTGCCGATGGCCAGCACCGCCTCACCGTCCTCGCGGGTCACCAGGGTGGGGGAGAGGGTGGTGCGGGGGCGGCGGCGCGGTGAGAGCGCGTTGGGCGAGGCCGGGTCGAGCCAGAACATCTGCGCCCGGGTGCCGAGCGGGAACCCGAGTTCCGGGATGAGCGGCGAACTGCTGAACCAGCCGCCGCTGGGCGTCGCGGAGACCATGTTGCCGTCGGCGTCCACCACGTCCACGTGGCAGGTGTCGCCGCGCAGGTCGGCGGGGGTCTGTCCGGCGGCGTCGCGCACGGTGGGCTCCCCGGTGGTGCGGTCGCCCGGGGTCTGCCCGGGCAGGTACACCGGCGCCTCGAAGGGGGTGCGGCCACCGGGGCCTCCGGGGCGCGGCTCCAGGTTGGCGTGCTCCCCGTCGACCCCCCGCACGCGTTCGGCGGCGTAGCCGGAGCTGAGGAGCTCCTTGAGGGGGACGTCGGTGAAGTCCGGGTCGCCGTACCAGCCCTCACGGTCGGCGAAGGCGAGTTTGGCGATCTCGGTGCTCCGGTGCACGAAGTCCGCGCTCACGCCCTGGCGCGCGTCGGTGCCGACCCCTCCGGCCTCGGCCATGCGCAGCTGCTGGAGCATGACGGGCCCCTGCCCCCAGGGCCCGGTCTTGTGCACGGTGTGGGCGCCGTAGGAGGTGCTGACGGTGTCCTCGTAGGCGGCGCTCCAGTCGGCCATGTCCTGTGAGGTCAGCAGGGCCCGCTCGGGCTCGCCGTGACTGTTGGGGACCGGTCTGGCGAGGAAGGCGCCGATCGCCTCCGCGACGAAGCCCTGGTACCAGGAGCGGCGCGCCGCCTCGATCTGGGTCTCGCGGTCGCCGCCCGTGGCCTCGGCCTCGGCGACCACGCGCCGGTAGGTGGCGGCGAGCGCCGGGTTGCGCAGCCGTGTTCCGGCGGCCGGGGCGGTGCCGTGCGGCAGGTAGACGGAGGCCGAGCCCGCCCAGTGCCGGGAGAACACCGGGGTGAGCGCTTCGAGGGCGGCGGAGATCCGGCCCAGGACGGGGTAGCCGCGCTCGGCCAGGCCGATGGCGTGGTCCAGGACCTCGCGGACGGACATGGTGCCGTGGTCGCGCAGCAGTTGCATCCAGGCGTCGAAGGCGCCGGGGACGGTGGCGGCGAGGACGCCGCTGCCGGGGACGCGGTCCATGCCCAGGCCCTCGAAGGCCCCGATGGTGGCGGCGGCGGGGGAGACGCCCTGGCCGCACAGCACGCGCGGGGACCCGCCGCGGGCCTGGAAGATGACGGGAACCTCGCCGCCGGGGCCGTTCAGGTGGGGTTCGACGACCTGGAGGGTGAAGCCCGCCGCGACCGCCGCGTCGAAGGCGTTGCCACCGCGCTCCAGGACGGACATGCCGGTGGCACTGGCCAGCCAGTGGGTGGAGGCGACCATGCCGAAGTCGCCGCGGAGCTGGGGTCGGGTGGTGAATCCGGACATGTGCGCGGTCCTCCTGCGGACGGGGGAGGGCGGGTTCGCCGCCCGTCTGGGGGTGTCGCTCCGGGGTGGAGGACGGGGTGCCGGCCGGTTCTCGGTGGAACCGGCCGAACGTGGGTGACGGTACAGCATGGGTTGAACCGGGATGTCGGGTGATCAGGGGTTCGGGACCTTGGTTGTCGGTCGCCGCCGGGAGGGTGTGGGAAACCCGGGTCCGGGCATGGGGGAAGCCCGGCCGCGATCACGTTCGGTGTCGCGACCGAGCTTCGGTCATCGCAGTTCAGGCAGTGAGGTTCAGGAATTCTCCACCGGAATGGACCACGGCAGGGAGTCCCACAGCTCGGCCCATTCCTCGGCGCCCACCGGGTCCGTCACCGGCTGGGCCCCGGCGGCCTCACCGCTGGTCCTGCGGACCTCGTCCATCGAGCTGACCACGCTCTCGTCGGCCTCCCGGACGAGCTCGGCGATGATCCCGGAGACCTCCGTGACGACGTCCTCGACCTCGCTGCGCTCCAGCCCGTACCGGCTGGCGCAGTCGTTGGTGGCGGCCACCTTGTCGTCCTCGTGGCCGTAATACCAGACCGTGGCCAGCAGACGGTCGCGCTCGGCGTCGCCGAGTTCGGCGCCGGACAGCGCCCGTTCGACGAACTCGCTGCTGGTCCGGGTCATCCTCGCCGGGTCGATCTCGGACTCGCCGGAGGCGAAGTCGACGAAGTGCCCGGTCAGGCAGGTCTTGACCTCACGCGAGGAGGCGTTCTCGGGGAGGGTCTGGTCCGGGGACGCGTCCTCCTGGGTCGGGGCGGCCCCGTCGACGACCTCGTTCTCCGTGGCGGGAGCCTGCTCGGTGGGGGCCTCCTCCTGAACCGGAGCCTCTTCTGCCTGCGCGGGGGCTTCCTCAACGGGGGTGAGCTCGTCGAGTCCGGACCCGTCGACCACCTCCTCGTCCACGGGAGCCTCCTCGGCCGGGGCCTCCTCAACCGGTACCTGGTCGGCCGGGACCTCCGCGACGGCCTCCTCCACCGGAGCCTCCTCGGCCGGGGCCTCTTCAGTCGGGGCCTCCTCAGCGGGGGCCTCCTCGACCGGCTCGGCGGGCGCTGCCCCGGCCGTCTCGTCGGCGGCGCCCTCCGCGGGGGTGCTCTCCTCGACCGCGACCACGCTGGTGTCCTCGGCCGTCGGCTCCTCGGTCCCGCCCTCCTGGGGCGCCGTCTCCTCGATGACGGCCTCAGCCAGCTTCACCAGCTCCGCGCGCTCCCAGCGTTCCGGCTGGAGGTGGGTGGCGACCGCCACGCCCGGCCTCTCCACCCAGAACAGGTCACCGGTCTCCTCGGACAGGTACGCGCCGTGCTCGAAGGCCTCGCCGGGCGCCACCTCCTCCAGGGAGCCCTGGGAAAGGTGGCTGTAACGGCTCTCGCGCAGGTCCTCGAGGTCCTGGAGGCGGTCGGAGCGCAGTACCGCGACCCGGCCGTACAGCTGGTCCGGGCCCTGCACCCACGAGATCTGGGACTGACGGTTGCCCACGCGGTCCGTCGTGGACGTGGCGTTGATGCCGTACCGCTCCAGACCGGCGGGCAGGTAGGTGATCTCGAACCCGTCGATGCTGTACGTGGACACCCCCTGTCTCACCACCGGCCAGCTGAGCGCGGGCGCGTCCGCGTCGTTCGCGGCCGCGGGTCCGGAGAGGCCGACGAGCCCCGTCGTCGAGATCGCGGCGGCACTGAAGAGCGCGACCCACCTCGTGTGGTGCTTGCGCATGAAGGTTCCTTCCCATCGACTACTACTCGTGATGTTCTCAGGACTCTGGGTGATTGCCGAGGGGGCTTACAGTCAAAAATCGGACATGAAGCGATCAATTGCCTACATAGGGTGAGATTGATGAGTGGGGTTCCGCGTTGCCCGAGGGGCGCGCCGCCACCAGAAGATGGGCGTCGGATCACCGGCTGCTCTGCGTATGGTCACCGTCCGGTCACCAAGCGCACTCACCCTGAGGTAGCAGTCGGCCAGTCCACGCGTACTTGGGAGGCCCGGTGCACCAGCGCATCGGATTCGTAGTCGGAGCCGTATCACTCATGTTGGCCATGGGATCGAGCCCAGCGCTCGCCGTCCCCGTGGTCGCGACCGCCGAGGCGGTCACGGTCACCAAGGCCGCGACGGCGCAGAGGGTGAGCCCCGGCGCCAGTGTTCTTCCGTCCCAGCCGTCACAGTCCCGCCCCCTCATCGCCGTTGCCCACCGGGGCGCTTCCGGACACGCGCCCGAGAACACCATCGCTGCGATCGACGCGGCCCACCGTCTCGGTGCGGAGACCGTGGAGGTGGACGTCCAGCTCACGTCCGACGATCAGCTGGTCCTCATGCACGACACCCGCCTCGACCGCACCACCAACGTGGCCGAGGTCTTCCCTAACCGTGCGCCCTACGACGTCGGCGACTTCACGCTCGCGGAGATCCGGCGCCTCGACGCCGGCTCGTCCTTCGGCGACTCGTTCGCCGGAGAGCGGGTTCCGCTCCTCAGCCAGGCCCTGAACCGCCTGGAGAGGCACGGCATGAACCTGCTCCTGGAGGTCAAGGAGCCAGCCCTGTACCCGGGCATCGAGAACCGGATCTCCGACGAACTCGCACGCCACCCGCACTGGCTGCTGCCCAACGCGCCCGACCAGCCGTCCCGGATCGTGGTGCAGAGCTTCGACTGGGAGTTCACGGAGCGCTCGAAGAAGCTCCTGCCCTCGCTGCCGCACGCGCTGCTCGGCAAGGTCCCGGAGTCGCGGATCGCCGAGTTCGACTGGGCGCACATGATCAACCCGAACCACACCACCATCGACGCGGCCTACGTCCGGCGCGTGCACGACGCGGGCCTGGAGATCATGCCCTACACGATCAACGACCCCAAGGTGATGGGGCGGGTCCTGGCGATGGGCGTGGACGGCTTCATCACGGACTACCCGGACCGGGGCCAGAAGGCCATCGAGGACTTCCTCAACGAGTCCGGCGGGGCCAGGGAGGAAGAGCCGGAGCCCGTCGGGGCGCCGGTGACCGACTGACGTCCGACCCCGACCACCGACGGACCCGCCCGGCACGCGCCGGGCGGGTCCCGTCGTCTCCGCACACGCCAATCCCGGCCCGGAGGGGTGTGCCCCGGCAATCACGATGGGATGATCGGTCGCGAAACCACCGAAGCAGGAAGCGGAGGCCACGTGAGCGACCGGCTGTGCATCCCCCAGGAACACGTCGACTGGCGCACCAAGGGCCTGTGGTGGCCGGGCGACCCCGTCACCCTGGCCGAGTTCGCCGCACGCGGTGACCACCTGTTCACCGGCCCCTTCACCTGGCCGCTCATGGTGCTCCGCGCCTCCGCTCTGGACCGCAACATCGCCGCGCTGGCCGAGTTCACGCGCGGCCACGGACTCCTGTTCGCCCCCCACGGCAAGACCGCGATGTCCCCCGTGCTCACCCAGCGCCAGCTCGACGCGGGCGCCTGGGGTATCACCGCCGCCACCGCCAACCAGGTCCTGGACTTTCGCCGGTTCGGGGTGGACCGCGTCCTGATGGCCAACGAGCTGCTGGACCCCCGGGTCCTGCGCTGGGCGGCGGCCGAGCAGGACGCCGACCCGGACTTCGAGTTCCTCTTCTACGTCGACTCATCGGAGGGGGTCGAACTGGCCGCCCAGGCGGTGGGGCGCGACGGTGGCCGCCCCTTGCGGGTGATGGTGGAGCGCGGCACGCCGGGCGGCCGGACCGGGTGCCGCACGCGCGACGCGGTGCTCGGGATCGCGCAGCAGGTCGTGCGGGCCCCGGGCCTGGAACTGGCCGGAGTGGCCGGATACGAGGGTTCGCTCAGCGACGCGGAGGGAGTACGGGGTTTCCTGCGTGACCTCCTCGGTGACGCCTCCGCCCTGGCGGCCGAACACGGGCTGGAGCGCCCGGTGCTGTCGGTGGGCGGCAGTGCGTGGTTCGACGTGGTCGCCGAGGAGATCGGTGGCCGCGAGGACGTCACACCGATCCTGCGCAGCGGGGCCTACGTCGCCCACGACGACGGCTTGTACCGCCGGACCACGCCGTACAACCGGCTGCCCGAGGGCGGCGACGCCCTGTCCGGAGCCTTGGAGCTGTGGGCGCAGGTCACCTCCACCCCGGAGGAGGGCCGGGCGATCGCCGGGATGGGCCGCCGTGAGGCCAACTTCGACCAGGGCTTCCCCGTCCCGCGCGTCCTGCGCCGGGGTGACGGTTCGGTCGTCCGGGCCGCGGGGGTCGAGGTCACCAACCTCAACGACCACCACGCCTACCTGGACGTGCCCCAGGAGCTGGGGGTGCGCCCCGGCGACCTGGTGTCCTTCGGCATCTCCCACCCGTGCACGGCCTTCGACCGCTGGCAGGTGATCCCGGTGGTCGACGACGACCACCGCGTGGTCGACGCCATCGCCACGTACTTCTGACGCGGGGCCGTCGGGGCCGGTCCCGCGAGGAACCGGCCCCGACGGTGGGGTGGCTCAGGCTCCGGCGTGACCCTGCTCCGGGGCCTCCTGTCCGGGCTGGTAGCCCCAGCCGTACAGGCCCGGGCGGGTGTGCCAGGGACGCGGGCCGTCGAGGGGCCGGTACTCGACACCCGCCGCGTCGAGCCTGCGCAGGTGGTGCCGCAGGCGCGGCTCGAACTCGGCGAAGTCCCGGTCGCCCTCGGTCCACACCTTCTCCGCGAAGGCGGTCAGACGCGGGAAGACCATGTAGTCGAGCCTGCGGGCGTTGTCGATGTGCTCGCTCCAGAGGTTGACCTGGCCGCCGAGGACGTGCCGGGCCTCCTCCTCGGTGAGGTCCTCGGGGACCGGGTCGCCCGCGTACACGTCCTCCACACGCAGGAGCGTGCCCACCGGAACCGGCTCGTCCGGCCGCTCGGACTGCTTGTAGTCCAGGTAGGAGGTGGCGGTGGGAGCCATGATCACGTCATGGCCCGCGCGGGCCGCGGCGATGCCGCCCTCCTCGCCGCGCCACGACATCACCGTGGCGCCCGGCGCGAGTCCGCCTTCCAGGATTTCGTCCCAGCCCAGCAGGCGGCGGCCGCGCTGGGTGAGGTGGTCGTCGAGCTGGCGGATGAACCAGCTCTGGAGCTCGTCCTCGTCGGCCAGGCCCTCGTCCCTGATCCGCTGTTGGGCGGAGGCGCTGTTCTTCCACTGGGTCTTGGGGACCTCGTCCCCGCCCACGTGGACGTAGGTGCTGGGGAACAGTTCGATGAGCTCGTCGAAGACGTTCTTGTAGAACTCCAGGACGTTGTCGGTGACCGCGAGGATCTCCTCGAAGACGCCCCACTGGGTGCCCACGGGGATCTCGCCGACCTCGCCGAGCTCGGGGTAGGCGTGGATGGCCGCCTGCGAGTGGCCCGGGACGTCGATCTCCGGGACCACCGCGACGTGCCGGGCGTCCGCGTAGGCGACGATCTCGCGGAGGTCGTCCTGGGTGAGGAACCCGCCGTGCGGGCGGTTGTCGAACGTCGCGGGCTTGGTGGCGCCCAACTGGCTCTCGGCGCGCCAGGAGGCCACCTCGGTCAGCTTCGGGTAGCGGCGGATCTCGACCCGCCAGCCCTGGTCGTCGGTCAGGTGCAGGTGCAGCACGTTGAGCTTGTGCAGCGCGAGCAGGTCGATGAAGCGCAGGATCTCGCGCTTGGGCTGGAAGTGGCGGGCGATGTCGAGCATCGCTCCACGCCACTGGAAGCGCGGGGCGTCGGTGATGCTGACCGCGGGCAGTCGCCACTCGGCGCCGCCCAGGGCGGTGGTGCGGTAGGCGTCGGTGGGCAGCAGCTGGCGCAGGGTCTGCACACCGTAGAACACCCCGGCGGGCTCGTTGCCCACCACGATCGCGCCCTCGGAGTCGATGATCAGGCGGTAGCCCTCCCGGCCGAGTCCCGCGCCCGGGTCGACGCTCAGCCGGATCTGGGCGTCCTCCTCGTCGCCGGTGGCCAGGGGCAGACCGGTGGCCGCGCCGAGTTCGCGCTGGAGCCAGGAGAGCGTGCCCTGGGCGGCGTGGTCCGCGGAGACCCGGGTGGCGGAGGTCAGGGTGAGGCCACCGGAACCGTCGGTGGTCAGCTCCCGGGGACGGGGCAGCAGGGAAAGGGGATCGGGGTGGGGATTCTCAGGCACGCGGCACTGCTCCTGTCCGGTCTAGACCAATACCCGGACATAGTGTCACGTCCCGCAACGGCGGCACAGGGGCCGGGGGCAATCGGTCCGCGCGGCCTCGGCTATTCGGGACCACCCAATACCCACTCTTGACCCGCGAGGACTCTTAACCCCCCGGCTTTTGCGGGACGGGTACAAGAGGAGAACCGGTACCGGACAGTGCCGAAACGGGGGAGCGACACACGCGCGTGACGGGTGCGTGCCCGTCCCCGGGAGGTGGGGACGACACTACGAGAAAGACGGGGGGTGGCGTTATCGCCGGAGCACGCCGTCCCTCCGTACTGTTTTGCCCGTGCCCGGATTCCAGGCGGTCGCGGGTGAGTACCGAGTGACGGGGGACGCGGAGATGCGCGCAACACCGGAGACGGGTTCGGCCTCTACGGGGTGGTGCGCCTGATGCAGTGGCACGTACTCATGGCCGTGGCGGGGGCCTTCACCCTGGCGCTCGGCTCGGCCCTCCAGGAGCGCGACGCCGTGCGCGCCCCCGGACAGAGGGTCGCTCGGGCGGGCTTCCTCCTGCACCTGCTGCGCCAACCCCGCTGGCTCCTCGGAAGCGGGGCCGTCGTCCTGGGGGCCTGCCTCCACTTGCTCGCCCTCAGCGGGGCGCCGCTCACCATCATCCAGCCGATCGGCGTCACCGGGCTGCTGTTCGCGATCGTGCTCTCCGCCGTGTTCAACCGCCAGCGGGTCCGCGCCGCGCAGATCCTGGCCGGGATCGCCGTGATGATCGGCCTGGTGGGCGTCCTGACGACCTTCCCGCACGGCTCCGAACAGCCGGTCATGTCCACCGAGACCGCCCTCTGGCTGTCCGGCGGCATGATCGCCGCCGGGGGACTGGTGTTCCTGACCGCGCACTGGATGCCCAGCGGTGTGCGCGCCCTTCTGCTCGCGGTGGCGGGCGGCGCGGCGCTCGGCACCACCTCGGGACTGGCCCGGGTGATCACCTCCAACGCGGTGGCGGACCCGGTCAACCTCTTCAGCTGGCTCACCGTCATGGCCGTCGCCACCGCGGTCTTCGGCGCCCTCCTGCTCCAGAACGCCTACCGGACCGGACACTTCGCCGCCGCCTACGCGACCCTGCTGATCGCCGACCCGGTGGTCGGTGTGGGTATCGGCGCGCTCCTGCTCGGCGAGGGCGTCCCGGACACCCCGATCGAACAGGTCGGTGCGGTGCTCTTCGCCCTGCTGGCCTTCGCGGGGACGGTCACCCTGGCCCGGTCCCGCCACCGCAACCCCGAGGCGGACGAGGATGCGCCGGGCGACACCGGGACCTCCACCACCTCCAGTAGCCGCACTCGTTGAAACAGGGAGTTCCCAGATGGTCCAGTCGAACCGTCCGCTGCGCGTCCTGATCGCCTCGGACACCTATCCGCCCGACGTCAACGGCGCCGGCTACTTCACGTACCGTCTGGCTGAGGGGCTGGCAGACCGCGGGCACCGGGTGCACGTGGTGTGCCCCTCCGAGCACGGCGACCCCCACGTCACCGTCAACGGGAAGGTCACCGAGCACCGCCTGCGCTCGGCCCCGATCCCCTTCCAGCCCTCCATGCGGGCGGCGGTCCCCCTGGGCATGGGAGGGCACCTATCGCGCCTCCTGTGGCGGATGGACCCCGACGTCGTCCACGCGCAGAGCCACTTCACCCTCAGCCGCTCCGCCCTGCGCCGGGGGCGGGCGGCGGGCGTCCCCGTCGTGCTGACCAACCACTTCATGCCGGACAACCTGTACGCGCACGCCCACGTGCCGCGGCGGATGCAGCGCGCGGCCGGTTCGCTGGCCTGGCGGGACATGGTCCGGGTGGCGGCGGAGGCCGACCACGTGACCACCCCGACACCCCGCGCCGCCGAACTCCTGCGGGAACGGGGGTTCGCCCGTGAGATCGAGGCGATCTCCTGCGGGATCGACCTCGACCGCTTCCATCCCCGGGCCCGGGACCGTGCGGCGGCCAGGGACAGGTACGGCCTGCCCGACCGGGACACCGTGGTCTTCGTGGGGCGGCTGGACGAGGAGAAGCGGATCGACGACACGATCCGTGCGCTGGCGCTGACCGTGCCCGAGCGGGACGCACAGCTGGTGCTGGCCGGGACGGGCCAGTGTGAGGGGGAGCTGCGCGCGCTGGCCGCCCAGTTGGGGGTGGCTGACCGGGTGTACTTCCTGGGGTTCGTCCCGGACGAGGAGCTGCCGCTGGTCTACGCGGCCGCGGACGTGTTCGCGATCGCGAGCGTGGCGGAGCTCCAGAGCATCGCCACCCTGGAGGCGATGTCCACGGGGTTGCCCGTGGTGGCCGCGGACGCGATGGCGCTGCCGCACCTGGTGGAGGAGGGGCGCAACGGCTTCCTGTTCCCTCCGGGGAACCACGTGCACCTGGCCGAACGCCTGCTGTCGGTGCTCGGCTCGAAGCGGCGGCGTCAGGAGATGGGGCGGGCCAGCAGGGAGATCGCCCAGGAGCACGACCACCACCGGTCGTTGGAGCGGTTCGAGACGGTCTACCGGGGGCTCCAGGGGAGGGGCCTGGGCGACCCGAAGTCCGAGCGGGTCATGGTGGCCTAGCCCGGAGGGTCGTGTCCAGGGGAGCCGACCCCAAAAGTCCACTTTGGACACTTTCTGCATTCTTTGCGTAGCGATCGGTGATCTTGGGCCGCCACAGGAAAGACCAGAACTGTGTGGTTCGAAGGCATCAGCGGACAGGCCGGCCCCAGCCGGATCGCCAGGGGTGGAAACGTCACCGAGGGTCTCACCGATCGGCTGTTCAGCGCCGAGCGCGAGGCGGGTTTCCACGAGCGCGACATGTCGTCGTTCGAGAGAGAACGCATCGACCTGGAGCACCGGGTGAACCGGATGGAGGCCGAGCTGGACTCCCTGCGCAAAAGAAGACTGGAAGCCTACGCGCGCTGGTGGAACGCCCGCGACGACCGTGACCGAGCTCGTCACGTCTGTCGCAAGCTCCGCCGCAGGATCGACAAGGCGCGCAGACGGAGCAGCGATCCGTGACCGGTGCCCGCGCGGGCCACTGGAAGCGGCAGAGAGAACACCGAACACGGCCCGTCCCCTGAGGGGCGGGCCGTGTGTGCGCCCGCGCGACCGCCGTCACCGCGGGCCCTGGACACGCGGGGAGACCGGACTGAGCTCCCGTTCCACGCTGCGCGCGGCGTCCCGCAGCGCCGAAAGGGTCACCTGGACGGCCGGGCGCCTCAGCGAGGCCGGACGCAGCACCGCGTACACGTGCCGCTCCGGTGACGAGGGGAACCGCCGGTACACCAGGCCCGCCGGCGCGCCCACCATGGCCAGCGCCGGGACCGCCGCGATCCCGATCCCCCGTGAGACCAGGCTGAGGATCGTGCCCAGCCCCTCGAACTCCCACGTCGCCGCTGGCAACCCGCCCACCTCGGCGAACAGCTTCTCCGTGCCGTGGCGCGAACGCTCACCCTCCGGAGCCACGATCCACGACTCACTCAGCATCTGGTCCAGCACCAGCGGGACCTCCGGGTCGGCCAGTCGGTGGCCCTCCGGGACCGCCAGCACCATCGGGTCCCGCAACAGGTGCACGTGGCGCAGGCCGCTGTCCGGCCCACGGCCCGGGTGCTGTCCCGACCAGTCGTCGACCAGGGCGATGTCCACCTCGCGGGAGCGCACCTTCTGGGTGCCGGTGGCCAGCAGGGTCTGCCGCAGCACCAGCTGCATGCCCTCGTAGCCGCGCAGCGGCGGGGCCAGCAGAGGCGCGAAGGCCACAGCGGCGGTCGGAAAGGCCGTCACCGTCACCACTCCCAGGGCGATGTTCGACTGTTCGGCCAGTACCGACTCGGCCGCCTCGACCAGGGCCAGGATCTCCTCGGCCTGGTTGACCAGCAGCTGCCCGGCGTCGGTCAGTTCGGCGCCGCGCGGGGACCGGTCCAGGAGCGCCACCCCCGTCTCGCGTTCGAGTGTGGCGAGCTGCTGGGACACGGCCGAAGGCGTGTATCCCAGGGCGTGCGCGGTCGCGGCGATGGTGCCGCGCGTGCTGAACTCGCGGAGGAGTTGGAGTCGTCTCAGGTCAAGCATTAGGTCATCTTATGCTCAGCATCGAAAAGACTCGCTTGTACTGATGGCGTGAGCTGGGCAGGCTGTTGTGTGAGAGGCCACCAGCTGGACGAGAGCCCAGCTCAACCGGTGGTCAGCGCCTAACGAAAAGCCGGAGATGAGTCATCCATGACCGTCACTGTGTCCGCCACCCTCGCCGTGAACGAAGCCCTCAACGACAAACGCCGCCAGGGGGTGCGCGTGCTTCCGCTCGGGTTCGGTGAGGCCGGTCTGCCGGTGCACCCGGTCATGCGGGACCAGCTCACGGCGAGCAACTCGGCCAACTCCTACGGGCCCGTCGCCGGTTCCAGCGAACTGCGCGAGGCCGCCGCCGGTTACTGGAACCGCCGGGGCCTGCCCACCGACCCCGACCTGGTGATCGCGGGCCCGGGCAGCAAGCCGCTGCTCTACAGCCTGCTCCTGGAGATCGGCGGGGACACCGCCATCGCCGCGCCGAGCTGGGTCAGCTACGCCGCGCAGAGCCGGCTCGTGGGTCAGCGCCCCGTGATGGTGCCGACCGCCACCGGCCAGGGCGGGGTACCCCAGCCGGACCTGCTGCACGCGGCCGTCACCGACGCCCGCGAGCAGGGACGCACCGTCAACGCGGTGATCGTCACCATCCCGGACAACCCGACGGGCACCGTCGCCGAGGCCGACACCGTCCGCCGCCTGGCCGAGGTCGCCCGCGAACTCGACCTCGTGATCATCTCCGACGAGATCTACCGCGACCTCGTCCACGTGGACGAACGGGGCCAGGACCGCGCCGACGTCCACAGCCCCGCCGAGTACGCCCCCGAGCGCACCGTCATCTCCACCGGGCTCAGCAAGAACCTGGCCCTCGGTGGCTGGCGGATCGGCGTCCTACGGCTGCCCGACTCCGAGATCGGCCACCGTCTGCGGGGCGGCCTCCTCGGTGTGGCCAGCGAGATCTGGTCCAGCCCGGCCGCCCCCGTCCAGCAGGCGGCCGCGCACGCCTTCGCCGAGCCCGCCGAGCTGCGTGACCACGTGGACCGCAGCCGCCGTCTGCACGGCATCGTGGCCCGCGCCGTCGCCGACGTCTTCACCGGGGCCGGGGCCCTCGTCTCGCCGCCCAAGGCCGCCTTCTACCTCTACCCGGACTTCGAGCCGGTCCGCGAGCGGTTGTCCGCCCTGCACGGAGTGACCACCGGTCCGGAGCTGACCGGGCTCCTCCTGGAGCAGCACGGCATGGGCGTGCTGCCCGCCGTCGAGTTCGGTGAGAGCCCCGCCGCCCTGCGGATGCGGGTGGCCACCAGCCTCCTGTACGGGGACACCGAGGACAAGCGCTACGCGGCGCTGTCCGCGGACGACCCGCTGGCCCTGCCGTGGATCCGGTCCCACCTGGACCGGCTCACCGAGGTCCTCGGGTCGGTGCTGTCCGAGCCGGGCACCGGCGCCCAGACGTCCAGCACGGTGATCCCGGTGTCGATGGCGGTCGCCCAGCCGGTCCACTGACCGGGCGTCCGCACCCAGATCGTGCCCGCCTCTCTTATACGGGGTGAGGCGGTCACCACCGACGGGACCCTCCCTATCTCTCCCAGGGAGGGTCCCGTTTCGTCTTCTCCGGCACGGGGGTCAGCCGCCCCCCGCCGTCACCCTGTCGCGGCGGGCCGCGAGCTCGTGGCTCGGAGCGATCACCGCGCGGTAGTGCCCGACCAGTTCCTCGTTGACCGACCGCCACGTGCGGTGCACGACGGAAGGCCGGGCACCGGCCGCCATCCGGGCCCGCACCTCGCGGTTGTGCGCCAACCTGCCCACGGCCACGCGCAGCTCACGGACCGAGTCCGGCTCGTACAGCAGCCCGTTGTGCCCGTCGGCCACCAGGTCCACGGGCCCGCCCGCGGCCGGGGCGACCACCGGTACGCCCGAGGCCAGCGCCTCCTGCACGGCCTGGCAGAAGGTCTCGTCCGCGCCGGTGTGCACGAACACGTCCAGCGACGCGTACAGCCGCGACAGGTCCGCTCCGGTCCTCTGCCCGGTGAACACGGCGTCCGGCAGCAGTCGGCGCAGCCGTGCGCGGTCCGGGCCGTCCCCGACCACCACCAGCCGCACACCCCGCAGTCTCGCCAGGTGGCCCAACAGGTGCACCCGCTTGTCCCGGGACAGACGGCCCACGTACCCCACGATCGCCTCTCCGCCGGGGGCCAGCTCCCGGCGCAGCTCCTCGGACCGGTGGTCGGGGGAGAAGCGCGCCGTGTCCACGCCCCGCCGCCACAGGTCGAGCCGGGGGAACCCCCGGCCGGAGAGCGCCTCCATGGTGGCGGAGGAGGGCACCAGAGTGCGGTCCACTGCCGAGTGGACCCGGTGGAGCAGGGGCCACAGCGCCCGGGACCCGGGCAGGCCGTAACGTCCGGCGAACCCGGGCAGGTCGGTCTGGAACACCGCCACGGTCGGCAGCGCCCACCTGCGGGCCACGTCCACCGCCGTCGCCCCGAAGAGCGCGGGCGAGGCCAGGTGCAGCACGTCGGGCGCGAACGCGCGGATCGCCGCGGTCATGGTCCGCCGGACGGGCAGGCCCATGGGGAAGTCGCGGTACACGGGCAGGGGCAGCGCGGGCGTGCGCACCACCGGGAAGCCCGCGTACGAGGCCGGGCCGTGCCCGGGGGCCAGCACGAGCGCCTGGTGGCCCTCGGCGGCCAGGTGCTCGCTGATCCGGCACACGGAGTTGGTGACCCCGTTGACCTGCGGGAGGAAGGACTCGGTCACGATGGCCACCCGCAGGGGAGGGCGGGGGACGGTGGGCGGGGGTGTGGGGGACATACGGGGCTCCCAACGCCGATGTGTCACGCCGAGTGGTGGCTGCCTCCGACGCTAGGGTCGGGGAGTGAACCCGGGCCGCCGGGCGGGAGAACCCCGCCCGAAGGGCCGACACGGGTTGGCCGATCAGGTGATGACGCCGTCCGCACGGTCGACTGACCGACGGGTGACCCCGCCATGGCCGTGATCGCCGAACCCGACCGAACCGACACCCCAAGGAGCCGTGTGGTGACACTCGTGGAATGGGCCGAGCTGGTCCGCGCAGAACTGGACCTGGCGGGAACCGATCCCCTGCAGAAGGCCGACGTCGACCGGATCCTCGACCTCGCGCGCGACGCCGCGCACTCCGTGGCCCGACCGGCGGCCCCGCTCACGACCTACCTGCTCGGCGTGGCCGTGGGACAGGGGGCGGACCCCGACGCCGCGGCCGCGGTGCTCAGCCGGCTCGCCCTGGCTCAGGCCGAGGGCGAGGACGGGGGAGGGGGCCAGGGGTAGCGGCTGTCCCCTGTGACTGACGCGGCCGGAGGGTCGAGTGGGCGTTCATGAGTCGTAACGCGCATTCTGACCTCACGTGATTTGTTTGTTACGCGTCAGTGCCATTCTTTCCCGATACCGAGCAGTGCCCACCGGTTCCAACGTGTTTCCGAGGGCCCTGGTTCCCCCATCACCGCTGGTTCCCCCCTACCCCATGTAATCACCGAAAGAGAGGTCCTCAGTGGACCACCTCCTAGAGATGGCCGGCGTCCTGTCGGAGATCATCTGGGGACCGTACGTCCTCATTCCCCTGCTGCTCCTGACCGGTGTCTTCCTGACCATCAGGTTGAGACTGCTCCAGTTCACCAAGCTCGGCCACGCGCTCTGGCTCGCCTTGGTCCGGCGGAAGGAGGACCACGACCACGCCGAGGGCGACATCTCGCACTACCAGGCGCTCAGCACGGCCCTGGCGGCCACCGTCGGCGTCGGCAACATCGCCGGTGTCGGTCTGGCCATCGGGATCGGCGGCCCGGGCGCCCTGTTCTGGATGTGGGTCACCGGCCTCGTGGGCATGGCCACCAAGTACAGCGAGGCCCTCCTGGGGGTCAAGTACCGGACCAGGGACGAGAAGGGCGAGCAGGCCGGCGGCCCGATGTACTACCTCCGCCACGGTCTGCCCGGCGGCCTCGGCGTCTTCCTCGGCGGGGCCTTCGCGGTCTTCGGCGCCATCGCCGCCTTCGGCATCGGCAACGGCACCCAGGCCGAGGCCGTCTCCAGCTCCATCAACAACATCACCGGCATCGACCCCCGCATCATCGGTGTCGTCCTGATGGTCCTCGTCGCCATCGTCATCCTCGGCGGCATCAAGAGCATCGGCCGGTTCGCCTCCGCGATCGTGCCGTTCATGATCATCGGGTTCATCTTCATGAACCTGCTGGTCCTGATGATCAACTGGGACCAGCTGCTCCCGGCCTTCCAGCTCGTCTTCACCGACGCCTTCACCGGGACCTCCGCCGCGGGCGGATTCGCGGGTGCCGCGCTCATGCTGGTCATCCGCACCGGTGTCGCCCGGGGGATCTTCTCCAACGAGTCCGGTCTGGGCACCGGCGCCATCGCCGCCGCCTCGGCCAAGACCACCCAGCCGGTCCGGCAGGCCATGGTGTCGATGACGCAGACCTTCATCGACACGATCATCATGGTCACCCTGACCGCCCTGATGATCATCACCTCCGGCCTGTGGAACGCCCCCGAGAGCGCCGGGTACGACCCCGACAACAAGGGTGTCCTGCTCACCTCCGGTTCGATGGAGCAGGGCCTGGGCCAGCTCAGCCCGGCTCTGGGTTCCTTCGGTGTGGTCTTCATCGCCTGCGCGGTGGCGATCTTCGCGTACACGACCATCCTCGGCTGGTCGTACTACGGTGAACGCTGCATGGTCTACCTGGCCAAGGGCAAGCGCTTCCTGGTCCTGCCCTACCGTCTGGTCTTCATCGCGGTCGTCTACGTCGGCGCGACCGCCAGCATCGAGTCGGTCTGGCTGTTCAGCGACATCGCCAACGGCCTGATGGCGCTGCCCAACCTGGTGGGTCTGATCCTGCTCTCCCCGGTGGTGGTCGCGGAGACACGGAAGTTCTTCGGCCACCCCGAGTGGCGGAACCCGGACGTGATCATGGACGACGTCAGCAAGTAGTCCGCGCTCGGCCGGGGGACGGGTCCCCTGGCCGACGACAGGGGGGGGACCGGCAGCCACGGCCGGTCCCCCCTTCGCGTTCCGCCGGTCCGCTACCACCAGGCGTGGAAGTGGTGCACCGGCCCCTGGCCGCCGCCAGCGTCGATCTCGTCGGCGCGGCGCAGGGCCTCGGTGAGGTAGACCTTGGCGTCGGCGACGGCGGCCACCGCGTCCGGACGCTGGGGGAGCAGGGCGGCGATCGAGGAGGAGAGGGTGCAACCGGTGCCGTGGGTGTTGCGGGTGGCCACGCGGTCGGCCCGGAACTCCACCGGCTCCGAGACACCGTCGACCAGCAGGTCGACGCTTTCCTCGCCGGGCAGATGGCCGCCCTTGAGCAGGACGCGGCGCGGTCCGAGTTCCAGGAGGCGTTCGGCCTGCCCGCGCATCTCCTTCAGGCTGGTGGCCTCGGTGTCGCCTAGCAGGTCGGCGGCCTCGGGCAGGTTCGGGGTGAGCAGGTCGGCGCGCGGCAGCAGGACGGTGCGCAGCGCCTCGATCGCCGACCTCTCCAGGAGGCGGTCGCCGCTTTTGGCCACCATCACGGGGTCCACGACCACGTTCGGCAGTCCGTAGCGGTCCACAGCGGCCGCGACCGCCTCGGTGACCTCGGACGTGGACAGCATCCCCACCTTGACCGCGTGCACGGTGGCGTCGGTGAACAGGGTGTCCATCTGGTCGGTGACGAAGGACGCGGGGACACCGTGTACCCCGGTGACCCCGCGTGTGGACTGGGCGGTCAACGCCGTCACCACGGTCATCCCGAAGACTCCGTGGGCGGAGAACGACTTCAGGTCGGCCTGGACGCCGGCGCCCCCGCTGGGGTCGCTTCCGGCGATGGACACGACGTTGTACGCGCTCATTGGCGTTCCTTCGCTAGTACGAACTAGGGCAGGTTCGACGGGTGTGCTCTCAGCCGGGAGGAGTCTCTCCGGCACCCCGCGCCGCCGGGGCCTCGCGGCCCCGGCATCACTGTTGGTTTGTGGTGTTTCCGACTGTAGTGGACGGTCCGCCGGGGCGGACCGTCCCTCCGTGCGCGGTCAGACGGTGACGTTGTGGTGGTGGGTCTCCACCCGCGCCTGCTGGGCGTGCTTGCGCTGCTCCCAGATGATCATGCCGACGACCACCACGAAGCCGCCGACGGCGAAGGCGACCGTCACGGGGACGTCGGTCATCGGAAGCAGGTCGCGGTTCTCGTCCTGCCACGGCCACAGGGCGCGCAGCGAACCGGCCATCAGACCGGTGAGCACCACGAGGGTGATGTGGTGGTGGTTCTCCAGCAGGAACTGGAGCACCTTCACGAACAGGGCCAGACCGGTGATCATGCCGAGGACGAAGACCGTGATGTAGGGCAGGTCCGCCCCGCGCAGGGCGGCCATGGTCGGCTCGTACAGGCCCAGGGTCAGCAGGATGAACGAGCCCGACAGGCCCGGCAGCACCAGGGCGCAGATCGCGACGGCCGCGGCGAAGAAGACGATCACCGGGTGGGTGGGCAGGTTGGCGCCGGGCAGGCCGGTGAGCAGGAACGCGAGCACGGCGAAGACGAGGGCGACCCCGTAGTGCCAGGCCTTCCACTTCTTGCCCGCACCGGTGTAGGGGATCCACAGGCAGGCCAGGACCAGTCCGAAGAACAGCGCGTAGGCGTACTGCTCGTAGACCTCCACCAGCGGGGCGAGGAAGATGGCGGCCAGGATGAGCGCGACGCCCATGCCGATGAGGGCGGGGACGAGGACGCTCCAGTCCACCTGGCGGAACTGCTCCTGGGCCCGCTCCTTGCCACGTCCGCGGGGCACGTCCGTGACGTAGCGCTTGATGCCGCTGACCACGTGGCCCGCGCCACCGATCAGCTTGTCGTAGAGGCCGACCATCAGCGCGACCGTGCCGCCGCTGATACCGGGCAGAGCCTCGGAGGTGCCGACGGCCCCGCCGCGCACCGCGTTGAAGATGTAGGAGCCTACTGACTTGGCCATGTTGTCGGGCGCGGGCCCGGGAGCTTCCCGGGAGGGGGCGCCGTCCTCCGTCCTGATGGGGCCGCCGGTCGCGCGTGAGCGCTCGACCGGCGGGGTCAAAGGGGTGCTGTGCCGCGCGGGTCGAGGGGACGACCTCCACCGGTCCGATGCTCCGGCCGCGCGGATGTTTGCCGACCGGGCCGTGCGATGGGGGAGGAGCGCCGTCAGGCCCCGGGCCGGGCTGCGCCAATTCTAGCGGCGCCGGACGGGGTGAAGGCGTCCGAGCGCCCCGAGAATCGGGGTTTTGGCCAGGTATCAGCCCGCAAGGTCCTTGGTCCGAAAACAGATCGTGACGAAGGGGCCGCCGAGCCCGGGTTCAGTTCCGGAGCGAACCGGACAGCGGCGAGGTCGGAACGGCGGGCGCGGCCGGGTCCTCACCGGCCACCGACGCGGCCCAGCGGTAGTCCTGTTTGCCCACCGCCGTGCGCCGCACGCGGTCCACGAAGTGCACCGTCCGGGGCACCTTGAACCCCGCCAGACGCACCCGGCAGTGCGCCCGCAGCGCACCCTCGTCCGGAGAGGAACCGGAGGCCAGGGACACCAGCGCCGTCACGCGCTGCCCGAGCCGCTCGTCCGGGGCGGGCACCACGATCACGTCCTCCACCGAGGGGTGCGCCTTCAGTACGGCCTCCACCTCCTCGGGGTAGACCTTCTCACCGGCGGTGTTGATCACCACGCTGCCCCTGCCCAGCAGCACGATGGAACCGTCCCCGGCCCGCGTGCCGTAGTCACCCGACAGTGCCCAGCGACGCCCCTCACCGTCCGTGGGGAACGTGCGCGCGGTGGCGATCGGATCGTTGTAGTAGCCCAGCGGGATCCGGCCGGTCCGGGCGATTCGGCCGACCTCGACCGACCCGGGAGGAAGTGGCCGCAGGGCCCCGTCGAGCACGGCGATGCTCCCGCCCATGGTGAAACTGCGCCGGTCGGTGGAGTCCGCCACGCTCGTGTGCTCGTCGGGGGCGGTGGCGGAACCGCACACGCCCGTCTCCGACCCGCCGTAGGCGTCGGCCAGGGCGACGTCCTCGCGCCAGGCCCGCCACAGCCCGCGCACAGAGGGGGTGAGCGGGGTTCCGCCGGAGCGCACCGAGGTGAGGTCGGGGCACAGGTCCGGCTCGGTGAGCAGGTGTCTGGCCAGCGGGCGGGCCATCGCGTCACCCACCAGCTGGACGGCGTGCACACCCTCGCGGTGCGCCAGTTCCAGGACGCGGTCCGCGTGGAAACTGCGGTCCGTGGACAGGACCACGCTCTTGCCGCACAGCAGCATGCCCAGCGCGTTCCACTGCCCGGCCGCGTGCATGAGCGGACCCAGCACGAGCATGCGCAGTGGGAAGCAGCGCGCGGCGCGTTCGGCCACGTCCCGGGGGGTCCCCGCACGGGGGGCGCCCGGTTCGCGCCGCTCCACGGCGGCGCGGAACACGTCCGCCTGGCGCCACAGGACGCCCTTGGGGTAACCGGTGGTGCCCCCGGTGTACAGCAGATAGTGGTCGTCACCGCTGGTCCCGGGCAGCTCAACCGCGCCGTGCTCGGAGTCGGGGCCGTGCGCCGCGAGCGACTCCTCGTAGTCCGCGCCGTCCAGCGACGCGTCGCGCTCCGTGCCGTCCTCCAGCAGGAGCACGTGCCGCAGGCGCGGCAGGTCGGAGCGGACCGCCGACACCGTCGTGGCCAGGGAGTCCTCGGCGATCAGGGCCACCGCGTGCGAGTCCGAGAGCACGTGCCGGAGCTCGCCCGCCACGTACCGGTAGTTGACGTTCACCGGCACCGCGCCCGCGCCCAGCACGCCCAGGAACGACTCCACCCACTCCGCGCGGTTGAACGACAGGATCGCGACGTTCTCCCCGGGGCGCACACCGGTGGTGACCAGGTGCCGGGCCAGCCGGGTGGAACGGTCGAGCAGGGCGCGGTAGGTGAGGCGGCGGGGCCCGGCGACCAGCGCGATCCGGTCCGGGACGGCGTCGGTCACCGCCGCCATGAGGTTGGCAAGGGAGAAGGGGCTGTCCGGGGACGCGTGTTGGGGCACGTCTGATGACCTCCCTGACGTTCGTGAACGGCCGTCCTCGGCGCGGGGCGCTCGCGGCGGCTGTGGCTGGTTACGAGCGAACGTACCCGTCGGGGCGTCGCCCGATCGCCGTGGGGGCTGTGTACCGCGTCACCTGCGTTACCGTCCCCGGTCACCCCTGAAGCGGACCCCGCCGGGCCGCTCCCGCTCAGTGGGGGTGCCGACCCGGGAGGCCCCGGGGTTTCGGGCCCGGGCGCCGGCCGGTGATCTTCGCCACCCCTTGTGGGCTCACCGGATCATCTGCTCAACTCTTGGAGATCCCGCCATGGGGCTCTACAGGGCCCCACGGTGGGTATCTACTGTCTGACATCGGTCGATGGTGATCGGAGCGGCTTAGATGACCACCCAGAATCTGGGACAGCAGGACTCCGCCGGAAACCCCGGCGGACAGGGACTCTCCAGTGCAGACCACATCGAACTCGCACAGACGAGGTCCGCACACAACTACTCACCCCTGCCCGTCGTGATCGCCGAGGGCCGAGGCGCCTGGGTGACGGACGTGGAGGGCAGGCGTTACCTCGACTGTCTGGCCGGGTACTCGGCCATGAACTTCGGCCACCACAACCCGGACCTCCTGGCGGCGGCGCACGCCCAGCTCGACCGGGTGACGCTGACCAGCCGGGCCTTCTACAACGACCAGTTCGGCCCGTGGGTGAGCGCCCTCGCCGACATGGTCGGCAAGGAGAAGGTCCTGCCGATGAACACCGGTGCCGAGGCGGTGGAGACCGGCATCAAGGTGGCCCGCAAGTGGGGCTACGAGGTCAAGGGCGTCCCGGAGAACCAGGCGACCATCGTCGTGGCCGGGGCCAACTTCCACGGCCGCACCACCACGATCATCTCCTTCTCCTCCGACTCCGAGGCGAAGACGGGTTTCGGCCCCTACACGCCGGGCTTCCGCTCAGTGGCCTACGGGGACGCCCGGGCCGTCGAGGACGCCATCGACGAGACCACGGTCGCGGTGCTCATCGAACCGGTGCAGGGCGAGGCGGGCGTGATCGTGCCGCCCGCCGACTACCTGCCCCGCATCCGTGAGATCTGCGACGCGAACCGGGTGCTGTTCATCGCCGACGAGGTGCAGTCGGGGCTCGGGCGCACGGGCACGATCCGAGCCTGCGAGCACACCGGGGTCGTCCCGGACGCGTACCTGTTCGGCAAGGCGCTGGGCGGCGGAGTCCTGCCGGTGTCGGCGATGGTCGCGGACGAGGACGTCCTCGGCGTCATCCAGCCCGGGCAGCACGGGAGCACCTTCGGTGGGAACCCGCTCGCCGGGGCGGTGGGCCAAACGGTCGTCCGGATGCTGACCGAGGGCCCCTACCTGGAGAACGCCAGGAAGCTGGGCGAGGTGCTCCGCCGCAGGCTGGAGGGGTTCGTCGGCAACGGGGTGGTGTCGGCGCGCAGCATCGGCCTGTGGGCGGGGGTGGACGTCGACCCCGCGCTGGCCTCGGGCAAGGAACTGTGCAAGAGGCTCGCCGAACACGGAGTGCTGGTGAAGGACACCCACGGTTCGACGGTGCGGATGTCCCCGCCGCTGGTGATCAGCGAGGACGACCTCAACTGGGGCCTGGACCGGTTCGGCGAGGTCCTGGCCGAGCTCAGGGCGGAGCAGCGGTAGCAGTGGCCGTTCCCCCACACGCGTGAGGGTGGAACGGCGGTGCCCCGGCCCGGAACGTTCCGGGCCGGGNCGTTCGGCCACCGTCGGCCGGGTGTCAGGGACCGGCGCCGGCCTCGGCGGCGCCGGTCCCGTCGCTCTCGTCCGCGCCGTCGTCCGCGTCGGCCTCGTCGGTGTCGGGAACGACGTTGACCGGGTCCAGGGGGCCGCCGAGTTCGGTGTGCAGGACGTCGGCGTCGACCCTGTCCAGGGTCTCCCGGGAGGCGTACAGCACGCGTTCGGGCCCCTCCTCGATCTGGAGCCGCACGCGCTCGGCGATGGAGCGCTGGCCCTGGGCGGTGGGGTGGAAGCTCGCCCGGTCCACGCGCAGGCCCTCACCCAGCTGGCCGAGGACGATCCCGTTCAGCCAGGCGTCGTCCTCGCTGACCTCGTGCCCCGTCAACGCGGTGAAGACGTTGACGAACTCGACGCTGCCCACCTGCCGGGACCCGTAGACGTCGCCGTCCACCTGGTAGGCGGTGTCCCTGATCCGGTCGTTGAACCGCTGGGCCACCGAGTTCAGCCACAGTTGGTCGCTCTGGGAGAGCGTGTAGTACATGCCCGGCGGCTGCTCCGGGAAGAGCCGGGGATAGCCCAGGACCAGCACGCGGGCGTTCGGGGCGCGGTCGCGGATCTCGCCGAGCACCTCGGTGAGGGTCTCCTCGAACGCGTCCATCCGCTCGACGACCTCGTCCTCCTGGTCCGTGCAGGCGGTTCGCTCCAGCAGCGGCATCCGCATGATGCACGTGCGCAGGACGGGGATGAAACCGAGGTCGTTGCCGCCGATCCCGACCGTGACCAGCGAGGTGTGTTCGGTGACGCGCTCGAGCTGTGAGTCGGGGGTGCCGACCTGGCTGAGCATGTCGGAGCCCTTGTGACTGCTGCACGCGTAGAAGCCCAGCGCGCCGTCGAAGGAGAACTCCTCCTCGATGACCCTGGGGTAGGCGTGCTCGGAGCGCCAGCACTCACCGGGTTCGGCCGTGCCCTCCTCGTACTCTCCGGCGCCGTCACCCGAGGAGTAGGAGTCGCCCAGGGAGACGTAGTTGCCCCAGAGCGCGGCCTCGTCGGGTTCCAACCGGACCCGCCAGTCCTCCTCCTCGTCCTCGGTGATGGGAGGCAGGGGCTCGCCGGGGCACACGCCGCTCGTGGTGTCGCACCACAGGCGCATGAGAGCGTCGCGGCTGGTGGGCACGGCCAGGACCGCCACCAGGGTCAGGACCAGGACGGACACGGTGACCAGGGTGACGCGGCGGCGACGACGGCGTCGGCGGTACCGGCCGCTCTCCTCGCTCTCGGTCGCCCCCGACGCGGTCGACCCCGGCTCGGCCGCGGGACCAGCCGCCTCGGGCTCGGCCGCGGGACCGTTCGTCTCGGGCTCGTTCGACTCGGGACCGGTCACGGGATCGCCGTGGGAAGGAGTCCTCGCGGGGTCCGCCGGGCCCTCCGGTTCCCGGGGCTCCCGGGGGTCACCATCACGCGCTGACACGATCTACTACCGCCTCCCAGAGTCGCGGGGCGAGTGGGGTGCGCTCGGCCGACACACCTGATCCACAGGCCAGACTACCCGGGGCGGTTTGTCTCGATGACGTCGAGAACACGGCGGATACCGGTCTTGTCCAGGGTGGCGCGGGCGGTCAGACGCAGTCGGGACCGGCCGTCCGGGACCGACGGCGGACGGAAGCAGCCCACCCGCACACCCGCCTCGTGGCAGGCCGCCCGCCAGGCCAGCGCCTCCTGTGGGGACCGGGCCAGCACCGACACCACGGCCGCGTCCGGCTGACTCACCTCCAACCCGCGTTCGCGCAGGCCCTCGGCCAGTTCACGGGCACGGGCCCGCACGGTCCCGGCCCGCCAGGGCTCGGCTCGCAGCACGCGCAGGGCCGCCAGCGCCGCTCCCACCGAGGCGGGGGCCAGACCGGTGTCGAACACGAAGGTCCGCGCCGTCTCCACCAGGTGACGGATCACCCGTCGAGAACCCAGGACCGCGCCGCCCTGGGCACCGAATGACTTGGACAGGGTCACCGACACCACGACGTCGTCGGCCGCGCCCAGCGCAGTCCCGCCCACGGCGCCGCGTCCTCCCGGGCCGAGCACCCCGAGCCCGTGGGCGTCGTCCAGCAGCAGCGCCGCCTGGTGACCGCGCGCCGTCGCCGCCAGGGCGGTGACGTCGGTGAGGTCCCCGTCCACGGAGAACACGGTGTCGCTGAGCAGCAGGCGCCGCCCCCGGCCCCCGGAGAGGAGTTCGGCGGCGTGGTCGGTGTCGCGGTGGCGGAAGACCGCGACACGGGCCCCCGCCGCCCGGGCCAGCCGGGTGGCGTCGATGAGGGAGGCGTGGTTGTACTGGTCGCACACCACCAGCGGCGGCTCGACGTCGTCGGCGGCCGGGGCCACCAGCGACGCCACCATCGCGAGGTTGGCCGCGTAGCCGGAGGAGAACACCAGTGCGGCCTCCGTCCCGTGGAACGCGGCCAGCTCGCGTTCCAGCTCCGCGTGGAGTTCGGTGTCGCCGGTGACCAGACGCGAACCCCCGGCCCCCGCGCCCCACGTGTGGACGGCGTCGGCCGCGGCCGCCAGCACGGCGGGGGGCCGCATGAGCCCGAGGTAGTCGTTGCCCGCGAGGTCCAGCAGGTCGTCCGAGGAGGAACGGGGCACCGTCCGACGGGTGAGCCCGGCTCGGGCGCGGCGCTCGGCGGCGCGGTCCAACCAGGCCAGGGGGTGGCCCGCGGGCAGCGGGGCCGGGGCCGGACGCGGAGTGGTGGCGCGCAGGGTCCAGGGGCGGCGCGTGGGGCGGGTGGCGGTGTCGAGGCGTTCCATGCGGAGGAGAGCTCCTCGGGTATGGGTGGTGGGTGCGGTGGCTGGTGCGGCTCCGTGCGGGAGGGGGCGGGGGAGGACACAGGGCGAAGGAGAAGCCTTGTGCACAAGGTAAGTGCCCGGAGTGCCGGGCCGGAGAGTGCGCCCTGGCGGGTCGACCCAGCGGCGGCCAAGCCCGCTGGGGCGACCCGTCCCTTGCGGTGCCAGGGAGGCGTCTACGACTCTGCCGGTTCGCGGCTCCCCGGTCACCGGTGAAAGCCCACAAAGATTCGGTGGGGATTCCTGGCTCACTCGTACGGGGCGCCAGTCCCCACCCGGGCGTAACAATGGGTCACCATGTCGCGAACCAGCACCGAGACGGTCCACCCCGCCGGGGTCCGAGCCGCCGACAGCGCGCACCTGTGGCACCCGTACACGACCGTGCCCGCCGCCGACACGCCCTATGTGGTGACCGGCGCCCGGGGCGTCCACCTGGACCTGTGGTCGGAGGGCCGCCACCACCGCGTCGTCGACGGCATGGCGTCCTGGTGGTCGTCCATCCACGGCTACCGCCACCCGCGGCTGGACGCTGCGGTGCACGCCCAAGTGGACCGGTTCAGCCACGTGATGTTCGGCGGGCTCACCCACGCGCCCGCCGCCGCGCTGGCCGAGGCGCTCGTACGGATCACCCCCGAGGGCCTCGACCACGTCTTCCTCGCCGACTCCGGTTCGGTGTCGGTGGAGGTCGCCATGAAGATGTGTCTCCAGTACCACCGGTCCACCGGTTCACCCGGCCGCCGCCGGTTCCTCACCTGGCGGGGCGGCTACCACGGCGACACCTTCCACGCCATGAGCGTGTGCGACCCCGACGGCGGAATGCACTCGCTGTGGGGCGACGTCCTGCCCGGGCAGGTGCACGCTCCCGAGCCGCCCGCCGGGTTCGACGCCCCGCCCGACCCCGACTACGTCGCCGGGTTCGAGGACCTGGCCCGGGAGCACGCCGGGGAACTGGCCGCGATCATCGTCGAGCCCGTCGTCCAGGGAGCGGGCGGTATGCGCTTCCACCATCCGGCCTACTTGCGGGAACTGCGTCGGATCGCGGACGCGCACGGTCTGCTGCTCGTGTTCGACGAGATCGCCACCGGGTTCGGGCGCACCGGGGAGATGTTCGCCGCCGACCACGCCGGGGTGGTCCCCGACGTCATGTGCGTGGGCAAGGCGCTCACCGGCGGGTACATGACCCTGGCCGCCACCCTGTGCACCGGGCGGGTGGCGCGGGGGATCGCCGGGGGAGAGGTCCCGGTGCTCGCGCACGGGCCGACGTTCATGGGCAACCCGCTGGCCTGTGCCACTGCGCTGGCCTCGGTGGAACTACTCACCGAGGGCGACTGGCGGGGCGACGTGGCGCGGATCGGGGCCGGGCTCCGCGAGGGGCTGGCCCCGGCCGAGCACCTGCCGGGTGTGCGGGAGGTGCGGGTGCTCGGCGCGATCGGTGTGCTCGAACTGGACCGGCCCGTGCGCGTGCGCGAGGCCACCCGCGCGGCGGTCTCGGCCGGGGTGTGGCTGCGACCCTTCCGTCGGCACGTGTACGCCATGCCGCCCTACGTGTGCACGGAGGAGGAGGTCGCGGGCATCGCCGCCGGGATGGTCGCCGCGGCCGAGGCCTCACTGGGGCGGGAGGACGCGGGCACCGAAGGAGAGGGGCGCTCCGAGGGGCCGGGGGCGCGAGGTCGGGGCACTGACACGGAGGGGGACCGGTGACCTCCGTTCTCGTGGTGACCGGCACCGGCACCGAGGTGGGCAAGACCGTGGCCACGGCGGCCGTCGCGGCGCTGGCGGTGGCCCGGGGGCGCCGCGTGGCGGTGCTCAAGGCCGTCCAGACCGGAGTGGGACCCGACGAGGAGGGTGACGCCCGCACTGTCGCGCGGCTGGTCCCCGGGGCGACGACCGCCGAGACGGTCCGCTTCTCCGAACCGCTCGCCCCCGCCACGGCGGCCTCCCGCGTGGGAGGGGTGGGCCCGGCCGCCTGGGAGGTGGCTGACCGCGCCCTCGACCTCGCGCGCGGCCACGACCTCGTGCTGGTGGAGGGCGCCGGAGGGCTCCTGGTCCGGTTGAACAAGGACAGGGAGACCCTGGCCGACGTGGCCGAACTCCTGGCGGCCCCGGTGCTGCTGGTCGCCGACCCCCGTGTGGGCACACTCAACACGACCGCCCTGACCGCCGAGGCCCTGCGCTCGCGCGGACTCGTCCCCGCCGGGGTCGTGGTGGGGTCCTGGCCCCGCGATCCGGACCTGGCCATGCGCTGTAACCTCACCGACCTGCCCGACATGGGGGCCGGACCGCTCTCCGGAGTCCTGCCCTCCGGCATGGGCGGCCTGGCCCCGGGCACGTTCACCACGGTGGCCCGGCGATCCCTGGGCGTGGGGCTCGGCGGTACATGGTCCCCGCCGGAGCGGCGCTGAGACCCGGCGCGGACCGGTGCGGCGTGGCCTCCACAGCCGCCCCGCCGCCGCCTCCACTGGCGGACCCCTTCAAGGCCGCGGCCGATTCTTTGTGCCGTTCCACGGCAGACGCACCCCGCCGCGCGCCGATACGTTGCCACTGCCAGCCCGAACACCGCCTTCCAGGGGACCCCTTGAACCTGCTCATCACCGGCATCACCACGCAGTCCTCCATCGCCTACGCGATCGCGGAGGAGGCCATGAACCAGGGCCACGAGGTGATCCTGACCAACCCGCCCGGCCGTGCCTTCTCCATCTGCGAGCGCATCGCCAAGCGGCTGCCCAAGGAGCCGGTCGCGGTCCTGCCCATGGACGTCACCGACCCCGCGCAGATCGCCGCCACGGCCAAGGCGATCGGTGAGCACTGGGACCACGTGGACGGCCTGCTCCACGCCATCGCCTTCGCGCCCGAGACCGCCCTGGGCGGCAACTTCCTCAACACCGAGTGGGAGGACGTGTCGAAGGCGATCCACATCTCCGGCTACTCGCTGGCTGCCCTCACCGTGGGCCTGCGCGACCTCCTCGCCAACGCGCCCGAAGGCGCCGGCGTCGTCTCCCTGACCTTCGACGCCAGCGTCGCCTGGCCCGTCTACGACTGGATGGGGTCGGCCAAGGCGGTCCTGGAGAACTCCGCCCGCTACCTCGCCCGCGACCTGGGCCCGCAGGGCATCCGTGTGAACACCATCTCCGCGGGTCCGATCAAGTCCCTCGCGGGCGGTTCCATCCCGGGCTTCTCGCAGATCGCCGACTCCTGGTCGGGCCACGCCCCGCTGGGCTGGGACACCAAGGACACCACCGTGGTGGCGGGCCCCGCGCTCTTCCTGATGTCGCCCGCCGCCCGCGCCGTCACCGGCACGGTCATGCACGTGGACGGCGGCTACCACGCCATGGGCGCCCCGCTCGCTCCGACCCCGGGCCCCACCCCGGCCTGATCCCGCGCCACGAGGGGCGCGCGGGAGGGATCACCGGGCCCGGCCGTCAACCGTGACGGCCGGGCCCGGTCCCGTCGGTGGTTCGGCGGACCCGAAGGCCCTGCACCCGGCCCGACCGCTCATCCGACACCCTCAGACCCGTGGGGTCTCCGGCTCGGGCGCGGGGACCGGCGAGCCCAGGGTGAAGGCCCTCGGTCCGGGGCCGTGGGCGCGCAGGTGGGCCGTGCGCGCCCCGACCTGCTCCGGTGTGATCACAGTGGCGGAGCAGGACCACCACAGGGCCCGCTCCACCTCGGGGAAGCGACCGGTCGCCGCCCGGTGGACGAGGAGGTCGTCGTGGGCCCGCTCAACGAAGGAGCGCAGGTCGGCGGCGGAGCGCCAGCGGTTCACCACGCGCACTGCGGTCCCCTCGTCGGAGAAGTGGACCTCGCCGAGGTGGCCCGAGTGGTCCTCGGCCAGGGCGCGGAGCGCCGCGACCAGCACCGGCAGGTGGCGGGGGTCGCCGGTCAGCGTGCGGGACTCCACCAGGACCGCCCCCTGGTCGAGCTGAACCGGTGATACGCGGTGCCTCCGCGCTCTCCCGGGCGTCGCCGCGCGGTGGACGGTTCGGGTGGGAAAGAGGGTACGCATGGGACCTCCCGACTCACTGGACCCCGGAAGCGAGGTCCACTCCGGCTCTGGTGGACTCGGTGGAACTGATGCCAGTATCGAAGTCCGACGCGTGAGCGAGGAGAGCCAATGGAGCCGAAAATGGACCCTGTTCGACGCACCGACGAGCTGGTGGACTCCCTGGGCGCCTGGTCCACCGGGAACGGTGCCCTCCACCGGCGGTTGTCCGACGCCCTGCGCGGACTGGTCGAGCAGGGCACCCTGGTCCCCGGCGAGCGCCTGCCCTCCGAACGCCGCCTGGCCTCCGCGCTGCGCGTCAGCCGCACCACCGTGGTCTCCGCCTACGACCACCTGCGAGCGCAAGGGGTCCTGGAGAGCCGTCAGGGCAGCGGTACCCGGGTGTGCGGGTCGCGAGCTCCGGTCCGCTCGGACGGCTGGAGCTCCAACGGCACCGGCAACCCCGTGTACCGCAACCTCCTCCACACCGACGAGAACCTCATCTCCGCCTCGTGCCTGCGCACCCCCGGCCTCGCCGGTGTCGAACGGGCCATCCGCGAGGTCACCGCCGAGGACCTGCCCGCCCTCATGGCCGAGGGCAACTACCACCCGCGCGGGCTCCCCGCCCTGCGCGAGGCGATCGCCCGGTACTACGAGCGGCAGGGCCTGCCCACCCACCCCGACCAGATCGTGGTCACGACCGGTGCCCACCAGGCCGTCGCCCTGGTCGCCCAGCTGTACCTGCGCCAGGGTTCCCCGGTGGTGGCCGAGGACCCCAGCTTCGCGGGCTGCCTCGACCTCATCCGGGACCGAGGCGCCCGGATCCACCCCGTCCCCCTGGACGACCAGGGGATCGACCCCAACGGGGTGCGCCGCGCCTTCGCGGAGACCTCACCGCACCTGCTCTACGTGATGCCCTCGTACCACAACCCCACCGGAACGCTCATGTCCGCGGCCCGCCGTCGGGAACTGGGGGAGCTGTCGGCCCGCCACGGGGTGCCGATCCTGGAGGACAGCGCGTACACGGGGATGCGGGCCGACGACGAGCCGGCGCCGCTGGCGGCCCACGCCCCGCGCGGGGCGGAGGTCGTGACCGTCGACTCCCTGTCCAAGGTGGGCTGGGCGGGTCTCCGCCTGGGCTGGCTGCGCGCCCCCGCCGAGATGGCGCTCCGGCTCAGCCGCCGCAAGGTGCTGGCCGACCTCGCGAGCCCCCTGCTCGACCAGGCGGTCGGCGTGCGCCTGGTCGACCGCTACGCCCAGCTCGCCCAGGAGAGGTCCGACCAGCTCCGCGAGGCGCTGACCCATGTCGAACACCTGCTGCGGAGGGACCTGCCCGACTGGCGGTGGCGGACCCCCGAGGGCGGCGCTGCCCTGTGGGTCCACCTGCCCGGGACCAGTGCCCGCGCCTTCGCGCAGGTCGCGCTGTCCCACGGTGTGGAGCTGGTGCCCGGACCGGCGATGTCGGCGTCGGAGAACGGCCGCCACGACGAGTACTTCCGGCTTCCCTTCGCCTACGACCGCGCCACCCGGGAGGAACTGGTGTGGCGCCTGGTCCGCTCGTGGCGGGAGCTGGACCGGCACGGCCCGGTGCAGGTCCACCCCGACGCCCTGGTGGTCTGACCTGCCTCAGGGCCCCGGACAGCAGCGAGGGCGGCACCTCACGGTGCCGCCCTCCGCCGTTCCCACCCCGACCGGTCGACGACCGGCGGACACGGGTGACTAGCCCAGCTGGACCTTGCGGGCCTCGGCGAAGCGCTCCTGGACGTCGGCCCAGTTGACGACGTTCCAGAACGCCTTGACGTACTCGCCCTTGACGTTCTTGTACTGGAGGTAGAAGGCGTGCTCCCACATGTCCAGCATGAGCAGCGGCTGCGTGCCGATGGCGATGTTGGCCTGCTGGTCGTACAGCTGCTCGATGATCAGACGCTGACCCAGGGCGTCCCAGGCCAGGATCGCCCAGCCCGAGCCCTGGATGCCGGTGGCCGCGGCGTTGAAGTGCGCGCGGAAGGCGTCGAAGGAACCGAACTGGTCGTCGATGGCCGCACCCAGCTCGCCCTCGGGCTTGTCGCCGCCCTCGGGGGAGAGGTTCTTCCAGAACACGGAGTGGTTGACGTGGCCGCCCAGGTTGAACGCGAGGTTCTTCTGGAGCAGGTTCACGGTGCCGAAGTCGCCGGCCTCACGGGCTTCCGCCATCTTGTCCAGCGCGGTGTTGGCGCCGGAGACGTAGTTGGCGTGGTGCTTGTCGTGGTGCAGCTCCATGATCTGACCGGAGATCCACGGCTCCAGGGCCGCGTAGTCGTAGGGCAGTTCGGGAAGCGAGTATGGCGCAGACATCTCTGACGCACCTTTCCAAATGACGCGAATCTTCGGGCTTACAGCGATGGGATCGCTCTAGTCAGCAAGCTATCAGCCAGGCGGCCGAGCACCCGATGTCAGGCTCTTTACACTCGGTGCCGGGAATAAACGGCCGCCGGGGGCCTACCCGCCGAAGGTCCCGTGGAACGGCCCGGTCTCCTCCGGGCCGACGCTCACGGGCCCGGCGCACCCCCGTCCGCTCAGGCCTTCCCCCAGCATTCCCGCGCGCCCGAAGCACAAACCATCACGCTTGTTCACGAACCTCCTGAAATGCGCCGGAGGCGGGGTTCGGCATCCGACCGTCCTAACCTGGCCGGGCTGTCCGAGACCCGCTCGACGGGTGTGCCGGAGGACGTTGTTCGGGAGTTGGCCCGCCATTCACCGGGCGGGCATCGGGAACGGCGAAAATGCAGCGCCGAATTCGAGTGACGGAACCCGTTCAGACGCCTCGTTCGGCGCACAGTCTCCCTAGCACTCCGAGGCCGCCGCCGCTCATGCACACGTCCATTTCCAAGGCTCTCGCCGCGAGGGCCGCCTCCTTCCCGTCCCTTCCCGACGACATGCGCGCCAAGGGCCGCGCCGGTGTGTTCCGGCCCGAGATCGAGGGGTTGCGCGCGGTCGCCGTTCTCCTGGTGGTCGTCTACCACATCTGGCTCGGCCGGGTCTCCGGAGGCGTCGACGTCTTCCTGATGCTCACCGGGTTCCTGATCACCGGTTCCCTGGTCCGGAGCGTCGAACGGGAGGGACACGTCAGGTTCGCGGCCTTCTGGGCCCGGCTGGTCCGGCGCCTCGTCCCCGCCATGGCGGTGGTCCTGGCGGCGACCATGGCTGCCGCGTATCTGTGGCTGCCCCGCTCCCGCTGGGGTGACGTCCTCGACGAGATCCGCGCCGCCGCGCTCTATCACGAGAACTGGGTCCTGGCCCACGCGGCGGTGGACTACCTGGCCAGGGAGGCGGCGCCCAGCCCCGTCCAGCACTTCTGGTCGCTGTCCATCCAGGGGCAGTTCTACCTGCTGTGGCCGCTCCTGGTCACCCTCGCGG
>NZ_ANAE01000104.1 GCF_000341265.1 Nocardiopsis prasina DSM 43845
GCGCTGGTCACGGCGGTGTTCGCGCTGTCCCTGAGCTACTCGGTGTCGGTCACCGCCCGCGACCAGGCCTGGGCCTACTTCGACACGGGCGCCCGCCTCTGGGAACTGGCCCTGGGCGGAATCCTGGCCCTGGTCGTCCACCGCGTGAAGCTGCCCCTGCGCCTGCGGGTGTTCCTGGGGTGGTTCGGCCTGGCCGCCCTGGTCTCCTGCGGGCTGCTCCTCTCGGTGCCCACGCTCTTCCCCGGCTACGTCGCCCTGTGGCCGACCGGCGCCGCCGTCCTGGTGATCCTCGCCGGGACCACCGGCAGTCCGCGCGGAGCCGACCGCCTGCTCACCTGGGGGCCGCTCACCGTACTCGGCAGGTTCTCCTACTCCCTCTACCTGTGGCACTGGCCGGTCCTGGTCTGCTACCTGGAGGCCACCGGGCGTTCCCTGGCCACGCCGCTCGGCGGCCTGGGCGTCTTCGGGGCGTCCCTGCTCCTGGCCTGGCTGACCCACCGCTTCGTGGAGGGGGGCCTGGACCGCTTCACCCGTCCGGTCACCCGACGTACCCCCGCGTGGTCGTCGGGTATCGCCGCGGCGCTGATCGTCCCGGTGCTGGCCGCCTCGCTGCTGTGGACCGACCGTATCGACCGGGAACGGGCCGAGCGCGCCCAGGAGCTGGCCGCCGCCGGCAGTTACCCCGGGGCCCAGGTGGTCGCCGATCCCGACCTGGCCGCGGTCCTGGCCGACGTCCCGGTCCGGCCCGACCCGGCGGACGCCCGTCAGGACCTGTCCTGGCACCACCAGGAGGGCTGCCACGTCACGCTCGCCTCGGAGGAGCTGGTGGTCTGCGACACCGGACCCGCCGACGCCGAGCGCACCATCGCCATGGTGGGCGCCTCGCGGGTCGCCCACTGGCACCCGGCCGTGCAGGCGGCCGCCGACGCCCGGGGATGGCGGCTGGTCTCCTTCACCAAGAGCGGTTGCCAGTTCAGCACCGAGACCTACCAGCGTGACGGTGCGGTCTTCGACGAGTGCGAGGTGTGGAAGGCCAAGGCGATGGCCGAGCTGGAGGAGTTGGGCCCGGACGCCGTCCTGACCTCCTCCACTCGTTCCACACTGGACACGGAGAGGGTCCACGACGGATTCCTGGAGATGTGGGAGTGGCTGGACGGGCTGGGGATCGAGGTGATCGGTCTGCGGGACCTGCCCCGGCTGACCTACAGGGGAGCGGAGTGCGTGGAGGCGGGGCCGGTCGACCAGTGCGTGTCGGCGGTCTCGGCCAGCCAGGACGAGGTGGACCCCGCCACCCTGGTCGAGCTGCCGCCCAACGTCACCCTGATGGACCTCACCGATCAGGTGTGCCCCGACGGCCACTGCAACGCGGTCGTCGGCAACATCCTGGTGTTCTGGGACCACTCACACATCACCGCGACCTATGCCCGCACGCTCGGTCCGGCGATGGAGGAGGCCCTGGCCGCGGCCACCGGCTGGTGACCCGGCCCGGCTGACGGCGAGGTGGGTTCACGTGCGTTGCGGACGCAGAAGTGTCCGGACGTGAAACAACGATGATGCGTTGGTGAACGCCGGGGGAATTGCTTCCCCTTCGGGTTTCGATTTCCCCGGTGAACAACTCCGAGGGCGCTTTGAGGAGTTAGTGTCGAAAGTGTCCGGGCCTTTCTCGATAAAGCCCGGATCTCCCCCGATTCCCGCTGCCACGCGACCCCCGTGGAGGTCCCCCTTGCGCACGCTCCGCCGAAGAGCCAAACCCCTCCTGGCGATCGGTGCCGTCCTCGGCCTGACCGTGCTCGCCCTTCCGTCCGTACTGGGGGTCCTGGCCGTACTGAGCTGGGGGGAGGCCGTGATCGCCACCGCCGTGCTCCTGCTCGGCGGGCTGGTGTGCGCGCTCGGCGCGGGCCTGTGGACGCTCCGGCGCTCGATCCGGGCCCTGGCCGCCTCCGTCGACGGTCACACCCGCAGGGTCACCGAGGTACTCGGTCAGGACCGCCTGGAGATCACCCGCTCCCTCGACGGGGTGGGCGAGCGCCTGGTTCGGATCCAGGACCACGCCCTGCCCAGGGCCAGCAGGGAGATCCAGCGGGCCGTCACCGTCCAGGGCCGACACGACTACGAGCAGCAGGTCGCCTGGTCCGAGCTGCGCGCGTACCTGGACGTCGCACCCTTCATGCCCGCGCTGCGCGGCTGGGCCGCGTCCCCGGACGTGCTGCGCCTGCTCGTCCGGCTGATCGACCGCCACCGCCCCGAACTCGTGGTGGAGTGCGGCAGCGGCGCCTCCAGCGTGTGGATCGGCTACGCGCTGCGCAGGGCGGGAACCGGCCGCCTGGTCGCGATCGAGCACGAGGAACGGTACGCGGAGCTCAGCCGGGACCTGGTCGCGGCGCACGGCCTCGACGACGTCGTGGAGGTCCGCCACGCACCGCTCACCGAGATCAAGCCCGAACTGGCCGGGGCCGAACCCGACGGTCCGGTCGAGTCCCAGCCCCTGTGGTACGACCCCTCCCGCCTGACCGACCTGGACCGTGTCGGCCTGCTGTTCGTGGACGGGCCGCCCCAGGCCACCGGCGTACAGGCCAGGTACCCGGCGGTCCCGGCGATCCTGCCGCACTGCACCGACGACGCCGTGGTCGTCCTGGACGACGCCGACCGGCCCGACGAGCGCGCGCTGGGGGACCGGTGGGTCGCCGAGTTCGGCCTGCGCCGCACTGAGGAGCCCTCGGAGAAGGGCGCCCACGTGTTCACCCGTCAGGCCCCCTGACCCGTCACCGTCCCCCACCCCGCTTCCGTTCCCGACACCGCACGGCAGCCCGCCCCCAGCCGCCGCCCGACCTCGAAGGCCACCCGATGATCACCACCGTCCTTCGGAACGCCCTGCGCGCTCGCGGCAAGGAACCGGCAGTGCTCTGCCACACCGGCACCGACACCCGGGCCGAACTGGCCGGACTGCCCACCGCACCCGCCGACGTGATCCTGGACCTGGACGCCCGGCCCCTCGGCGAACCCGTCCTCGACGACGACCGGGTGGCGGGGCTGGTGGCTGTGGTCGCGGCCACCACCACCGACCTCCACCGGGTCCTCACCGCCGCCGTCCACCTGCCCCGCGCCGTGCACGTGGTGGTGGCCCTCGTCGCCACCCCCGGCCACCAGGAGCCCCCGGTCCCGGCGGGACCGGGCATGGGCCAGTGGCGCGACCTCCAGGAGCTGCGGGTGCGCCGTGTGGGCAGCCGGGGTTGGGTGTGCGAGCTGTTCTTCCCCAACGCCACCGAGTCCGCCCCGGTCCTGGACGCGGTCCTCCACGGCACCCGTGGTCGACGCCGGGGCCCGGCCGTCACACCCCTGGTCGGCCTGAACGGCGCCGAGGCGGCCCTGTGGCGGCCCGGTGACACGGGCGCCCACGGCGTGGCGCAGGAGGGGCCGGTCCCGCTGCGCCGGGTCACCCCGGTGGGCGACCTCGCGCTGCGCGTGCACGGCGCCACGTCCCCGCCCGTGTGGACCGACGAGACCGTGCCCGTCCTGGACCGGACCACCACCGGCACCGACTCCTGGGAGGCACTGACCGGCCCGGACGGCTACGAGCAGGCGTCCCGCTCCGCGCTCCTGACCACCGACCGCCCCGACGCGGACCCCGTCCAGCGGATCGCGCCCATCGACGAGACCACCGTCAACCCCACCGGCTTCAACAAGGCCGAGAAGGGGCCCCTGGCCGACCTCACCCTGCGCGGCGACCGCGCCGTCATCGCCGACGGCCGCAGGGAGCTGGTCGCGGTCGCCCCGGACGGGACGGTCACGGACGTGGACCTGTCCCGTCTGCGCCACCTGCGCGGCGTGCGGGTGGACTGGTCCGGCCACCGCGGCCCCCACGCCGCCGTGCGCGCTGTGGCCTCCCTCGCCGCGGGTGGTGTCCCGCTGGTCAGCGGACCGGTCCCCACCTGGGCTGCGGGACTGGGCGCCCCGCTCACCGCGCTGCTCGACTCCGCGACCGACGCCGACCTGTCCGACCGGCTGGCCCGCGAGGAGCACAGCGTGCGCCTGCGCCGCGCGGCCCTGTACACCCACGGCCAGCGCTCGCGTTGGCGCGCGCTGGCGGCCGAGGCCGGGGTGCCCGTGCCCCCGGCCCCCCGGATCTCCGTCATCCTGTGCACCCGCCGCCCCGACATGGTGGGGTTCGCCCTCGCCCAGATCGCCCGGCAGCGCGGGGTGGAGGCGGAGACCGTGCTCACCCTGCACGGATTCCCGGCGTCGCTGCCCGAGGTGCGCGCGGCGATCGACGCCCACCGGTCCACCGGCCTGCCCCTGGTCGTTCACGAGGCACCCGCTGACCGGGTCTTCGGCGCCGTGCTCAACGACTCCGTCGCCCGGGCCTCCGGAGACCTCATCGCCAAGTGGGACGACGACGACTGGTACGGCCCCGAACACCTCGCCGACCTGGTTCTGGCCCGTACCTACTCCGGGGCCGAGCTGGTCGGCACCGGCCAGGACTTCGTCTTCCTCCAGGAGATCGACCTCATGGTCTGGCGCAGCCGGGAGTCCGAGACCGCCACCCGGTTCATCGCCGGGGGCACCATCCTTACCGACCGCGTGGTGCTGGAGGAGACCGGCGGGTTCCGCCCGCTGCCCCGCGCCATCGACACCCAACTGCTCATCGCCGTCACCCGGGGCGGTGGCCGCGTCCACCGCACCCACGGGCTGGGCTACGTGCTGCGCCGCACCGGCGGCGGACACACCTGGTCCGAGGACATGGCCTACTTCCTGCACAACTACGCCCGACAGTGGTCCGGCTGGCGTCCCAGCTCCCTCCTTGAGGGCGAGCCCGCTCCGCTGGGGAGCGGTGCCGCAGCCGCGAGCCCGGCCGTGACCACACAGCACACGGGGGGACACCCTTGACCAGTACCGAAGAACACACCGTCCCGGCCGTGGATCCGGTACCCGCCACGGACCCGGAGACCGTCCCCGGACAGCCGCTCCCGCGAGGCGCGGCGGACTTCGGCGACCAGCCCCGGCTGCGCCGCAACGACTACGCCCCGCTGACCCCGCCCCCGCTGGGGGAGTGGACGCCCACACTGTCGGTGAGCGTGGTGATCCCGGCGCACGGCCAGCCGGAGAAGCTCGCGCTGGTACTGGCCTCGCTGGCGGCCCAGAGCTACCCGGACCACCTCATGGAGGTCGTCGTGGTGGACGACGGGTCACCCGAACCCCTCACCCTGCCGCGGGTGCGCCCGGAGAACACCCGTCTGATCACCTCGGCGCCCGGCGGCTGGGGTTCGGCGCACGCCGTCAACACCGGGGTCGCCGCCTCCTCCGGACAGGTCGTCCTGCGCCTGGACGCCGACATGCTCGTCTATCGCGAGCACGTGGAGTCCCAGATGCGCTGGCACCACCAGATCGACTACGGGGTCGCCCTCGGCCACAAGTTGTTCGTGGACTTCGACCCGGCCGCGATGACCCCGGAGCACGTGCGCGCCGAGGTGGCCGCCGGACGCGCCGAGGCCCTCTTCGACCCGGAGACCGCCGACCCGCACTGGGTGGAACGGCTGATCAACAGGAACGACCGGCTGCGCACCGCCGGACGCCTGTCCTACAAGGTGTTCATCGGTGCCACCGGATCGCTGCACCGGACCCTGTTCGACGCGGCGGGGGGACTGGACGCCGCCCTCATCCTGGGCGGCGACACCGAGTTCGCCTACCGGGTGGCCCAGCGCGGCGCGGTCTTCGTCCCGGACCTGGACACCAGCAGCTGGCACCTGGGCCGCTCCCAGATGCAGACCCGGCGCGACGCGGGCACCCGCTATCGGATGCCGTACGTGGCCAACCGGGTGCCCGACTTCCACCTGCGGCGCAAGCTCCCCGAACGCCAGTGGGAGGTGCCGCTGGTCGACGTCGTGCTGGACGCCACGGGCCACACCCTGGAGGAGGTCGACGCCACCGCGTCGGCCCTGCTGTCCGGGACCACCCCGGACCTGCGCCTGTGGATGGTGGGGCCCTGGGACTCGCTGGACGACGGGCGGCGCTCCCCCCTCGACGAGGAGGCCCTGGACACGCGCCTGGTTCAGGAGACCTTCCGGGGCGACCCCCGAGTGCGGTTCGTGGAGACCGCCCCCGACCGCGATCCGTGCGTCACCTTCCGCCTGACCGTGGGGGCCGGGGCCGTCCCGGCCGCCGACGCCCTGCGCGACCTCGTCAAGGAGATCGACCGGGAGGGCGCCGGACTGCTCTGCGCGCCCCTGCCCGGCGCCACCCGGGGCGACGGGGTCCTGCGCCTCGAACGCGCCTCCGCCTACGCCCGTGCCCTGCACCTGGAACCGGAGGCGACCGGGACGGACCTGGACCGGGTGGTGGAGCGGACCCACGGGACGCACTGGATTCCGGGGGAGGGCTTCGTGGTCGGCACCGAGGCCGAGGACGCTCCCAAGGAGAGACCGGAGGTCATCCAGAGACGGCTGGACCGTGCCCTGGCAGAAGCCGACCGCCTCCGGGCCAGAGCGGAGCGGGCCGAACGCAAGCTGCGCTGGTTCACCCCCGGACTGACCCGGAGGATACTGCGCAAGCTGGCCCGCTAGCGGAGGCGGGCCGGGTCGCGGCCTGGGGCCGGGGGGGTTCTGTCCACGTACAGACACGCCGTGACGGTAAGTCACCGTGTGTAACCTGAGTGGCTAGGGTGGGCGGTGTGACCGGACAGGACCGGTTCGCACCTCCACCCACTCCGAACCCCGGGGTCGCCGATGATCAGCTCAGTCCTACGCCAGGCGTTGCGCACTCGCGGCGACGAAGCGGCGGTCCTCTGCCACACCGGGGACCACGCGTCGACCCTGGAGGCGCTCTCCGGCCTGCGGTTGCGCTCCGACGACCTGACGGTCGACCTCGACACGCACCCCCTCGGGGAACCGATCGAGGTCGCCGGGGTGGGCGGGGACGGCCAGCCCGAGGCGGTCGGGCTCGTCGCGGTGGTCGCAGCCAGCCTCACCGACCTGCGCCGCAGCCTCGTCACCGTCAACGCCCTGCCCCCCACCGTCCACCTGGTCGTGGTGGTCGCCGACACGCCGGGGCACCGCGGTCCCCTCGTCCCGAGTCCGCCGGGCATCGACGAGTGGAACGACCTCCTGGAGATGCGCGTCCGCCGCCTGGGCAAGCGCGGCTGGGTCTGCGAACTGTACTTTCCCAACTCCGTCGAGACCGGCCAGGCACTCGACTGCGTCCTGCACGGAACCACGGGCGGGCGGCGCGGCCGACGGGCCACACCCCTGGCGGGGGTCCACGGGACGGGCGGGGCGCGGTGGCGGCCGGGCGACGTCGCCGCCACCGGGGTCAGCGCGACCGGTCCGGTACCGCTGCGCCGGGTCTCACCCGTGGCCGACATCGTGGTCCGTGCCGCTGATGGAGAACTTCCGCCGTGGGAGGACTCCGTCGTCCCGCACCTCGACCTGCCCAGCTCCGGGGCCCGGGTCGGCGAACCCGACCCCGTCACCGCGCTGGCCCCCGTCGACGAGCAGTGCGTGAACCCCGTCGGCTTCACCAAGAAGGCGGGCGGCCCCATGGGCGACCTGTCGGCCCGCGGCGGGCGCTGCGTCCTCCGCGAGGGCGAGCGGGTACTGAGCACCGTCCCCGAGGACGGCACGCTCACCGACCTCGACATCGGCCGCGCTCGCTACCTGCGCGGCGTGCGTGTGGACTGGTCCGGGCACACGAACCCGGTCGCCGTCGTCCGGGCGGTCGTCGCCCTGGCCGCCGGAGGGGTCCCCGTGGTCAGCGGACCCGCTCCCGAGTGGGCGGCCGGGCTCGGGCCGGAGCTCACCACCGTACTCACCAGCCTGGACGCGACGGCGCTGGCCGACCCCCTCAGCCGGGAGGAGCACAGCGTCCGGCTGCGGCGCGCCGCCCTGCGTACCCACGGCCAGCTGGCCCGTTGGCGCGCCCTGGCAACCCGGGCCGGGGTGCCGATTCCGCCCGAACCCCTGGTGTCGGTGATGCTGTGCACGCGGCGGCCCGAGCTGGTGGGGTTCGCCCTCGCCCAGGTGGCCCGGCAGCGCGGGGTGCGGTTCGAGCTGGTCCTGGCCCTGCACGGGTTCTCCGCCGAGCTGCCCGAGGTCCGTGCGGCCGTGGCGGACTTCGCGGCCACCGGCAGACCGATCACCGTGCACGAGGCCCCGGCGGACCAGGTGTTCGGCGCGGTCCTCAACGACGCGGTGGACCGCACGTCCGGCAGCGTGATCGCCAAGTGGGACGACGACGACTGGTACGGACCCGAACACCTCGCCGACATGCTGATGGCGCGCACCTACGCCTGCGCCGACCTGGTCGGTGTCACCCAGGACCTCGTGTACCTGGAGGAACTCGACCTCACCGTGTGGCGGAGCTACCAGACCGAGAAGCCGTCGCCGGACGTGGTGGGCAGCACGATCGTCATCGACCGCTCCGTCCTGCGCGACGTCGGCGGGTTCCGTCCCCTGCCCAGGGCGATCGACAGCCAGCTGCTCCTGGCGGTGCGCCGCAGCAGCGGGCGGATCTATCGCACCCACGGCCTCGGCTACCTGCTGCGCCGCGCCGGGCAGGGGCACACCTGGGGCGCCGACATGGGCTACTTCCTTCGCAGGAGCACCCGGCAGTGGTCCGGGTGGCGGCCGAGCGCCCTGTTGGAGGGCGCGCCCGCCCCGCTGGGCCAGCCGGACCCGGGCCCGGCGAGGACACTGCTCCGGACCACCGAGTACACGGGAGGACAGTCGTGACCAGTGCGGACAACGTCTCGGAACGCCAGTCGGGGGAGCGGGCCGACACCCGGGTACGGGTCGGGGTGGTCCCGGAACAGGGGCAGCCCCTGGGAGGGGAGGACACCGGGCGGCTCGCGGCGTCCCCGCGACAGCCCCTGGTGTTCCGCAACGACTACGCGCGACTGGACCCGCCCCAGCTGGGGGAGTGGACGCCGACGCTGTTGGTGAGCGTGGTGATCCCGGCGCACGGTCAGCCGGAGAAACTGGCGATGGTGCTGGCCTCGCTGGCGGCGCAGAGCTACCCGGCGCACCTCATGGAGGTGGTCGTGGTGGACGACGGTTCGCCCGTGCCGCTCGCACTGCCCGAGGTGCGCCCGGAGCACACGCGCCTCATCACCTCCGACCCCGGCGGCTGGGGTTCGGCGCACGCCGTCAACACCGGGGTCGCGGACTCGTCCGGGCAGGTGGTCCTGCGCCTGGACGCGGACATGCTCGTCTACCGCGAGCACGTGGAGTCCCAGATGCGCTGGCACCACGTGGTGGACTACGCCGTGGTCATGGGCCACAAGATGTTCGTGGACTTCGACCCGTCCGCGATGACCCCGGAGCACGTCCGGGACGAGGTGGCCGCCGGCCGCGCCGAGGCGCTCTTCGACCTGGAGGGCGCCGACCCGCACTGGGTGGAGCGGTTCATCGACCGGCACGACCGACTGCGCTCGGCCCACCACGAGGCCTTCAAGGTGTTCGTCGGGGCGACCGGATCGCTGCACCGGAGCCTGTTCGACGCGGCGGGCGGCCTGGATCCGGCCATGATCCTGGGCGGGGACAGCGAGTTCGGCCACCGGGTGGCCCAACGGGGAGCCTTCTTCGTTCCGGACCTGGAGACCAGCAGCTGGCACCTGGGGCGCTCGCAGATGCAGGAGAAGAGGGACGCCGGGACCCGCTACCGGAAGCCCTACGTGGCCAACCGGGTGCCCGACTTCCACCTGCGGCGCAAGCAGCCCGAGCGCCAGTGGGAGGTGCCGCTGGTCGACGTCGTGCTGGACGCCGCGGACCGCACCCTGGAGGAAATCGACGCCACCGCCTCGGCCCTGCTCTCCGGGACGACCCCGGACCTGCGCCTGTGGATGGTGGGCCCGTGGGGCGCACTGGACGAGGAGCGCCGCTCCCCGCTGGAGGAGGACGTCCTCGACCTGAGGCTGGCCCACGAGACCTTCCGGGGCGACCCGCGCGTGCGGTTCGTCGAGAGCGAACCGAGCACGGATCCCCGCGTGCCCTACCGCCTGTACCTGGAGGCCGGCGCCGAACCGTACCCCAGGGCCCTGGCGGAGATGGTCCACGCCTGTGACACCCAGGCGGTGGGGCTGCTCTGCGCGCCCATGCCGGGCGCCCTCACGGCGGAGGAGGGGATGCTGCGCCTGGAGCGGACCGCCGCCTTCGCCCGCGCCCGCCACCTCGACCCCGAGGTGACCGGCCGGGACCTGGACCGGCTGGTGGAGGAGGTCCACGGCATCCACTGGATGCCCGCGACGGACCTGGTCCTCGCGACGGACGACGAGGAGGCCCGGCTGGAGTCCCCGGCTGCCGCGCGGCAGGAGGAGGCCGACCCACAGGACGTGGCCCTGCTCCAGGGGGAACTGGAACAGGCCCGGGCCCGAGCGGACCGCATGCGCCGCAGGGCCGAGCGGGCCGAACGCAAGCTGCGCTGGTTCACCCCGGGCCTGGTGCGCCGGGCCCTGCGCCGCATGGTGCGCTAGGTGTACTGACCATGGAGGTCGGTAACGCCGACGGGGTCAGCCGCCGAAGGAGGTGAGCGCTCCCCTGTCGTCGAACCGAGCGCCCGGCGCCCACGCGATCTCCCAGCGGTTGCCCTCCGGGTCCGCGACGTAGGCGGACCGCCCTCCCCAGGGGCGGTCCGTCGGTTCGGCCACGACCTCGGCACCCGCCCGGACGGCAGACGCGAACGCCCCGTCGACCTGTGCGCGCTCGTCCACGTTGCAGGCCAGGGTGAACCCCGACCAGCCGGTCGGGGCGGGCAGCACGCCGTCGGACGCCTCGGTGGCCAGTTCCGCCACGGGGAACAGGGACAGCAGGACACCGCCCACCAGGAACCCCGTCCACCCGTCCGAACCGGACGGCACCTCCTCCCAGCCGAGGGCCAGGTAGAACCGGCGCAGCTCCGGCAGGTCGCGGGCTCCGAGGGTGACCACGGTCAGACGCGGCGGGAGTTCGTCCATACCGCGAGGGTACGTCGCGGGGCCCTGCCTAGGGAACCCAGAGGCCGAGCGCCTCGGCGACCAGGGCGGGGCGCTCCTGACCCTCGATCTCCACAGTGTGCTCGGTGGAGACCAGGTAGCCCCTGGGGGTCGGCTTCACCTCGCCGAGCAGCACGGCGTCGCGCACCCGCGACCCCACGGTGACCGGCTGGAGGAAGCGCACCTTGTTGAGGCCGTAGTTGATGGACATCCGCGGCTTCACTGTGAGGGAGAAGACGCTCTGGGAGAAGTGCGCCAACAGCGACAGCGACAGGTAGCCGTGCGCGATGGTGGCGCCGAAGGGACCCTCGGCGGCGCGCTCGGCGTCCTGGTGGATCCACTGGTGGTCGTCGGTCGCGTCGGCGAACAGGTCGATGCGGTCCTGGGTGATGGTCAGCCAGTCGGTCCGGCCCAGGTGCTCTCCCTGGGCCGCGACGACCTCCTGGACGTCGGCGAATACGCGCACCACGCCTCCACGTGCGTCGGGGGTCCGGTGTCGGGGCCGGACGCGGTGAGCGACAGGATACCTAACGCTGTTCGGTTATGGGGTGTTGTCCGACGCCCGGTTCGAGCGCGCGTCCAGGACCAGGGTCCTCGCGGTGTACCCGGACAGGGCCACCCGGTCCACGTCGTGCCCCAGACCGCTCTCGGCGAGCGGGACCGGCACCACGCCGTCGTGCGCGCGCACCGGGGGAATCACCAGGTCACGGCCACGACTACTGGAACTCGGCATCTCCACCGGCAGGGTCGCGCCGGACAGCGAGGCCAGCGCGACCGTCGCCGCGCGGCCCACCCCGGTCACCGCCGAGGAACCGCACCACACGCCCCAGCCCGCGTCCACCGCCCGGTCCACCGCGCGCCGGGCCTCGGTCAACCCGCCCAGCCGTGCCGGGTCCACGTTCACCGCGCGCCCCGCCTCGGCCAGCACCGCCTCGCGCAGATCGTCCACCGACGACAGCGACCGGTACAGGGCCACGGGGGTGCGCAGCTCGGCCGACAGGCGCGCGTGCGCGCCCAGGTCACCGGCGGCGAACGGGTCCTCGATCGCCAACAGCCCGAGCGCGTCCAACGACCGCAGCGCGTCCAGGTCCGCGGTGGACTCCGTGTAGCGTCCGCCCGCGTCCACCTGGAGGACGAGGAACGGGAAACTCGACTGCACGGCCCGGATCACGTCGGTGTCCCAGCCCGGCTCGACCTCCAGCCGGATCCGCCGGAATCCCGCGCCGACCCTCCGGTTCACCTCCGTGACCACTGACTCCAGGGTCGCCTGCCGGGGCAGGGTCACCCCCGCGGTGAGCGCGGTGCGCTCACCGCCCAGCGCGTGCGCCAGCGGTGTGGATCGCTGGCGGCTCCACAGGTCCCAGCACGCGGTGTCCAGGGCACCGCTCAGCGCGGGGTCCCAGGGCAGGTCCGCGAAGGCGTCGGCCACCTCGGTGGGGCGGCGCCAGGTGTGGTCCAGGAGGGCGGGCGCGAAGTCGCGGACGAGCGCCTCCCACTGGTCGGCGGTGGCCCGGGACACCTCGCCCCAGCCGCTCACCTGTCCGTCGGACACCCGGACCAGCACGGGAACGGACCCGTCGGAGCCGCGCCCGGCCAGTGACGGCCGCAGCCGCACGAGTTCGAGCTCGACGATCCGGGTCACCGTTACCGCTCCGGTGTGTGTCACTACAGTCCCACCTCATGTGTTCGGGCCCCGGTCACGGGCCCCGCCATCGGAGGGGCCACCCCTCGACGGTACCCCCGCCCGTCCGGCCCGACCACCCCGTCCCGAGGCACGGATTCCGCGGCTGACCCCAGGTCGGGCGGGTTTGGTCGGGGTGCGTGGGGGTTCGTCCACCCACACTGAGGAGGGGGCCGCCCGTACGGACGACCCCCTCCCGCCAACCGCTCGCGCGACTAGGAGGCGAGCACCTCGTCGAGTTCGCGGTACTTCATCCCGTGCGCCTCGGCGACCGGAGCGTAGACCAGGTCACCCTCGAACGTGTTGAGGCCCTCGGCCAGCGAGGCGTCCTCCCGCAGCGCCTGCTTCCAGCCCTTCTCCGCCAGGGCCACCGTGTACTTCAGGGTGTCCTTGGTCAGGGCGTGGGTGGAGGTGTTCGGCACGGCGCCCGGCATGTTGGCCACGCAGTAGAACACGGTGTCGTGCACGGCGAAGGTCGGGTCGTCGTGCGTGGTCGGCCGCGAGTCCTCGAAGCAACCGCCCTGGTCGATGGCGATGTCGACCAGCACCGCACCCGGACGCATTCGCGAGACCAGCTCGTTGGAGATGAGCCTGGGGGCCTTGGCGCCCGGCACCAGGACCGCGCCGATGACCATGTCGGACTCCAGGACGGACAGCTCCAGCTCGAAGGCGTTGGAGACCACCGTCTTGACCTGGCCCCGGTACAGCGCGTCCATGTGCCTCAGCTTGTGGACGTTCAGGTCCAGCACGGTCACGTTCGCGCCCATGCCGACCGCGATCTGGGTGGCGTTGAGCCCGGACACCCCGGCGCCGATCACGGTGACGTTGGCCGGGCGCACCCCCGGAACCCCGCCCATCAGGACACCCCGGCCGCCGTTGGGGCGCTGGAGCGTCACCGAACCCACCTGCGTGGCGAGCCGCCCGGCCACCTCCGACATCGGGGCGAGCAGCGGGAGCGAACCGTCGGGCAGCTGCACGGTCTCGTAGGCGATACCGGTGACCCCGCGATCCAGCAGAGCGTCAGTGCACTCGCGGGAGGCGGCCAGGTGCAGGTACGTGAACAGGGTCTGCCCCGCACGCATGCGGTGGTACTCGTCCGGGACGGGCTCCTTGACCTTGAGGATCAGGTCGCCCGCGGCCCAGACCTCGTCGGCGGTGGGCAGGATACTGGCCCCCGCCGCGAGGTACTCCTCGTTCGTGATGGAGGAACCGGCCCCGGCGTCGTGTTCGACGAAGACCTCATGACCCCGGCGGGTCAGCTCGTGGACACCCGCAGGGGTGATCGCCACACGGTACTCGTGGTTCTTGATCTCGCGGGGCACGCCGATGCGCACGATTCCTCCAACTGGTATCGCCATTGATACCTCCCACTGTGACCTGCGAAGGCGCGTCCACGCTATCGCCAATGTGCATAGCCATCCGTAGCCATGTTGACAGGCTGTAAGCCAGATGTGTGTGGTGTGACACGGGTCTAGGGCTGATGTGCGTCAGAGAGGGTCGGGCGCCCCGCCACCCAGGTCCCGCGCACCCTCCCGGTGAGGCGCATCCCCGCGTACGGGCTCGGGTCCGAATCCGGCACCGCGAGGGTCGTCTGGTCCTCGAAGGCCACCAGGTCGGCGTCGTACCCCTCTTGGACGCGGCCCCGACCCCCCAGCCCCAGCAGCTCCGCGGGGGCCCTGGCGGTCCACCGGGCCAGGTCGGACAGGGAACGACCGCGTCTGCGCGCCGCCGTCCACAACGCGGGCAGGCTCCACTCCAGGGTGTACAGGCCGATGGCGGGCAGGTGGCCCGAACCGACGGTCAGGATCGGGGAGTCCGGCTCCAGCAGGGAGCTCCACAACGCCTTGCGGTTGGCGTCGGACCGCAGCGGGGGACGGCAGGCGTGCGCCGGAGAACCCGGGCCGGGGAACTCCGAGGGCAGGCACAGGTAGTGCGGGCAGGTGTGCGCGGTCAACCCGACCCCCACCGCACCGGCGGCGGCCAGCAGGGCGGCGCACTCGGCGGCGGTGAAGGGAGCCACGTGGGTGCGCGCCCCCACCACGCGCGCCGCCGCGATCACCCGCTCCAGACCCCGCCGCTCGGCCCGGGGCGGTCGCTGCTCCGCCGACACCGGTGGGGTGCCCAGTTCGCGGGCGTCCTCGGCGTGCATCAACAACAGGCTGTTCAGGGCGGCGATCTCCGCCATGGCCTTGCGCAACCGGGCGTCGCCCAGGGCCGCCATGTCCGGGGCGCCCCCGTCCGACAGCGACCCCTGGAAGGCCACCACCCCACCGGCGTGCAGGTCGGCCAGGTCCAGCGGGCTGGTCCCCTGCGTGACCCCGCCCAGAAAGAGCACCGACACCTCCGTCCCCGCCGCCGCCCGCTGGTGCACCTGGAGGGAGTCGGCACAGGTGATCGCGGGTCGGCCCGGGGCGGGGGAGACCACGACGCAGGTGACCCCGCCGCGCAGGGCGGACGTGCTCACGCGCTGGTAGGAGGCGGGCAGGTCCTCCCCGGGGGCGTGCACGCCGGTGCCGAGGTCGATCGCGCCGGGTAGCAGGGCGGTGTCGCCGAGGTCGACCACCTCGTGCGCGGACATCCTGGCGGAGTAGGGGCGGACCGCCTCGATTCGGCCGTCCCGCACCCCCACACTGGCCGACCTGATCCCTTCTGGGACCACCGTCCGCGTGGAACGGATGACACTGTCGAACTCGGGCATCGCCCTCCCCCTTCGTGCTCTTCTGCGTTCGTGGAACCGGGTGGCCGTGGAGGGGCACGGCGGCGAGGGGTGACGGGCACGAGGGGGCGGTCCGCGACCTCCCGTAGAGAGAACGAGCGTATCGCGAAGGCTCTCCGATGAAGGGGGAAACGTCACTTCTGGTCCGCGTCCCATTGGCCGCGAAAGGGATTTCCGGCACAAGGGGGGTGGGCGAGCGGACCCAAGTCCGACACTGTGTAGTAAACGGACTAACCTTGGTCGAGGTGTCCCTCCGCGCCAGGTCCCCGCCGGAGTCCGACGGACGGCAGTGCGGAGGCCCTCGCGCCCGGGGCGCTGACCTGCAAGTTGACCGACTCGACGACGGAGTGGCGCGTGGCTCCTCCCGCCCAGAACGACACATCCCCCAAGGAACTCCAGGACCAGGCACCCGGCACCGAGAACGCCCCCGTCTACGCCCTGATCGCCGTGCTCGTGTGCACGGTGGCCCTGGGCGCCACCCTCATCCTGGGCGGCGCGGTCTTCGCGCAGATCATCCCCGGCATGGAGCGGTTCGACTCCGGTGAGTTCGTCCGCTGGGGCATGCCCATCGCCAAGACGGTCATGGACACCGCCGCCGTCCTGACCATCGGCCTCATGCTCATGGCGGTCGTCCTCCTCGGCTCTGACAGGGGCCAGCTCTCCCCGCAGGCCGTCGGCTACGTGCGCGCCGGCACCTGGACCGCGCTGGCGTGGGTCCTCGGGGCCGTGGGCACCCTGTACTTCCAGACCGCCGAGTTCCTCGGTCGCCGCGCGGGCCAGGTGACCGTCGACGAGGTCACCGCCTTCGCCGGTTCGATCGGCTCGGGCGTCGCCCTGATGTTCGTCATCCTCATCACCACCGGCATCGCCCTGTTCGGCCGCACCATCACCACCGCCACCGGTGGCCTGTGGCTGCTGGTCGCGTCCCTGGTCGCGGTCACCCCGCCCGCGCTCACCGGTCACGCCGCCTCCTCCGGGGCGCACGAGCTCGCCGTCACCGGGCTGGCGCTGCACCTGATCTCGATCTGCGCCTGGGTGGGTGGGCTGGTCGTGGTCACCTACCACGCCATGCGCAAGGACGGGCAGGAACCGGCCGTCGCCGCCCACCGGTTCAGCCGGATGGCCCTGTGGGCCTACGTGGGCGTGGCGATCAGCGGCGCCGCGAGCGCCATGGCCCGGCTGTACTCCCTGGACGACCTGTTCGTCACGGAGTACGGCCGGATCATCCTCGTCAAGATCGCCCTGTTCGTGGTCCTGGGCTTCCTCGGCTACGCCCACCGCACCCGGGTGCTGACGCGGATCGACGCCGCGCCCGGAGGGAAGGTGGGCTACTCCTTCCGCCGCCGGAGCTTCCTGCGCCTGGCCGGGGCGGAGGTCCTGATCATGGCCGCCGTCATGGGTGTGTCCGTCGGCCTGGGCCGGACCGCGCCGCCGACACCGCCGACCGAGGGCACCCTCGACCCGGCCGCCGCGATCCTGGGCTTCGCCATCCCGCCCGCGATGAGCCTGGAGAACGTCCTCACCCTGTGGCGACCGGACCTGTTCTTCATCATGTTCGTCGCGGTCGCCGCGTTCCTGTACCTCGGAGGCGTGCGACGCCTGGTCAAGCGCGGTGACAAGTGGCCCGTCGGCCGCACCGCCGCCTTCCTCCTGGGGCTGCTGACCATCGTCGCGGTACAGCTCAGCGGGTTCGCGACCTACGCGATGATCATGTTCTCGATGCACATGATCCAGCACATGGTGCTGGCCATGGTCACCCCGATCCTCCTGGTCCTGGGCGCCCCGGTCACCCTGGCGCTGAGGGCGCTCCGGCCCGCCGAGACCCGAGGCGACCGGGGACCGCGCGAGTGGCTCAACGCGTTCCTGAACAGCCGCTTCTCCCAGATCGTGACACACCCGGCCGTCGCTGGGCCGATCTTCGTGTTCAGCCCGTACGCGCTGTACTTCACCCCGCTGTTCCCGACCCTGATGAACGACCACCTCGGTCACCTGTTCATGGGCGTGCACTTCCTGGTCTCGGGCTTCCTCTTCTACTGGGTGATCGTCGGTGTCGACCCGGCGCCCAGGAAGGTCCCGTTCCTGCTGCGCATCCTGCTCCTCCTCGTGGCGATGGGCTTCCACGCCTTCTTCGGCATCGCGATCATGGAGCAGGCCACCCCGATGGCCATGCAGTACTACGGGCAGTTCGACATCCCGTGGATGACCGACCAGGCCGCCGACCAGTACGCGGGCGGAGGCATCGCCTGGGCGTTGGGGGAGATCCCCACGGTCATGGTGATGCTGGCGCTGGTGGTGCAGTGGTCGCGTGACGACGAGCGCCAGGAGCGCCGCCGTGAGCGGCACAGCCGCCGCGGTGGTTCCGACGACGCCGACATGGACGACTACAACGCCTACCTGGCCGAGCTGGACCGCCGTTCGCGAGCGGCGGCGGGAGGGGCTTCTTCGGGTGGGGCGCCTGCGGGTGCGGCGCCTGTTGGTAAGGGCGGCAAGGAGGTCCCGGCTGGTGAGGGCCCCGCTGGTGAGGGCCCCGCTGGTGAGGGTCCAGCTGGTGAGGCCCCGGAAAGTAGCGCCAAGGACTGATCAGCCGCAGGTGGAGTAAGTAGGTGGAAGGGGGCGTGCCCGAGAGGGTGCGCCCCCTCTTTGCTGCCCGTGGCACCACTGGTGCTCCGGCTGGGGTTGGGCGCCGTTGGTCGCTCTACGGGTTGGGGTTGCTGTTTGCTGTGGGGTTCTGCGGTTGTGGTTGCTGTCCCGCGAGGGTTCTACGGCTTGGGGTGCTGTGGCGCAGCCTTTCTACGGCCAACCCGTTTTTCCCATTAGCTAAAGGTAGTCTCGTGCGGGTTCAACCGTACCCCTTGGGGTTTCTCGGTTTATTCAGGGCGGGGACGGCGCATGGTGCTGTGCCCGCACCGCACTTGGCGGTCGTGCTGTTGAGTGGCGCGACTGGCAATTCAGGGCCAAGTACGGACACGGGCCACCCCCCAG
>NZ_ANAE01000105.1:0-69428 GCF_000341265.1 Nocardiopsis prasina DSM 43845
GGGCGGCGGCGACGTCGCCGATGGCGCTGGCCATCGGGACGGCCACACCCAGCACCGAACGGGTGGTGTGGCCGGAGCCGCCGCCGAACCCGACCAGCACACCGGCCGCACCGGTGCGCATCAGGTGCAGGGCGGCGGTGTAGGTGGCGCAGCCGCCGACCACGACGGGCACGTCGAGGTCGTAGATGAACTGCTTGAGGTTGAGCGGTTCGGCGCGGCCCGAGACGTGCTCGGCCGAGACCGTGGTGCCGCGGATCACGAAGATGTCGACCCCGGCGTCCACGACGGCCTTGTGGTACTGGGCGGTGCGCTGCGGCGACAGCCGGGCGGCCGTCACCAGACCGGCGTCGCGGATCTCCTCGATCCGGCGGCCGATCAGCTCCTCCTGGATCGGTGCCGCGTAGATCTCCTGGAGACGCTTGGTCGCGGCGACGTCGTCGAGCTCGCGGATCTCCCGGAGCAGGGGCTCCGGGTCCTCGTAACGGGTCCACAGACCCTCGAGGTCCAGGACGCCGAGGCCGCCCTGCTCACCCACGGCCACGACGGTCCTGGGCGAGGCCACACTGTCCATGGGGCTGACGACCAGGGGCGTCTCGAACCGGTAGGCGTCGATCTGCCAGGCGATCGACACCTCCTCCGGGTCGCGGGTCCGTCGTGCGGGCACGATCCCGATCTCATCGAGCTCGTAGGCGCGACGCCCGTTCTTGCCCAGCCCGATCTCCACCTGAGCCAACTGTTCGATTCCCCTCTGACGTGCGGCGCCGGTCGGTCGACCGTCGCGTGACCGCGGACGCGAGTCTATCCGGCCGTGGTCGGCGCGGCTCCGGCACCGTCCCCGTGCTGGTTAGCGCGCGTTGTAGTTCGGCGCTTCCACGGTCATCTTGATGTCGTGCGGGTGGCTCTCGCGCAGCCCGGCGCTGGTGATGCGCATGAGCTGGCCGCGCTCGCGCAGCTCCGGCACGGTGCGGCTGCCCGCGTACCACATGGACTGGTGCAGACCCCCGACCAGCTGGTGGGCCACGGCGGACAGCGGGCCGCGGAACGGCACCTGGCCCTCGATGCCCTCGGGGACCAGCTTGTCCTCGGAGGAGACGTCGGCCTGCGCGTAGCGGTCCTTGGAGAAGGAGCGGCCGCGCATGGCGCCCAGGGAACCCATGCCCCGGTAGGCCTTGAACTGCTTGCCGTTGATGAAGATGAGCTCGCCCGGGCTCTCCTCGACACCGGCGAGGAGGCTGCCGAGCATGACGGTGCTGGCACCGGCGACGATCGCCTTGGCGATCTCGCCCGAGTACTGGAGGCCGCCGTCCGCGATCAGCGGGACTCCGGCGGGGCCGCAGGCCAGGCCAGCCTCAAGGATGGCGGTGAGCTGCGGGGCGCCCACACCGGCGACGACGCGGGTGGTGCAGATGGAGCCCGGTCCCACGCCGACCTTGACGGCGTCCGCACCGGCGTCGATGAGCAGCTGGGCCCCCGCGCGGGTGGCGACGTTGCCCGCGACGATGTCCGCGCGGGAGTTGGCCTTGAGCTTGGCGACCATGTCGGCGAGCCCGGAGGAGTGGCCGTGCGCGGTGTCGACCACGATGAAGTCGACCCCGGCGTCGATGAGCAGCTTGGCGCGCTCTTCCGCCTCGGTGCCCACGCCGACGGCGCCGCCGACCACGAGACGCCCGTTGGAGTCCTTGGTGGCGTCGGGGAACTGCTCGCTCTTGATGAAGTCCTTGACGGTGATGAGCCCGCGCAGGCGGTTCTGGCCGTCGACCAGGGGCAGCTTCTCGACCTTGTGCTTGCGGAGCAGCTCGAAGGCCTGTTCGCGGCTGACGCCGACGGGGGCGGTGACCAGGTTCTCCGTGGTCATGACGTCGCGGACCAGCCGGGAGCGGTCGTTCTCGAAGCGCATGTCGCGGTTGGTGACGATGCCGACCAGGGAGCCCTGGGCGTCGGTGACCGGGACACCGGAGATGCGGTAGTGGGCGCACAGGCGCTCGACCTCGGCGAGGTCGTCCTCCGGGTGACAGGTGACCGGGTCGGTGACCATGCCCGCCTCGGAGCGCTTCACGAGGTCGATCTGGGCGGCCTGGTCCTCGGCGGAGAGGTTGCGGTGCAGTACACCGGCGCCGCCCTGGCGGGCCATCGCCACGGCCATGCGGGCCTCGGTGACGGTGTCCATCGCCGCGGAGAGCAGCGGGATGCTGAGGCTGATGTTGCGGGAGAGCTTGGTGGTGGTGTCCACGTCACCCGGCTGGAGGTCCGAGTAGGCCGGTACCAGCAGGACGTCGTCGTAGGTCAGCCCCGGCGGGAGCAGTTTGGTCCCGTAGTCGCTGTAGTCCTGGCTCATGACACAACCTCCGCTGTTCCCGGCAACAACTGCGCGGATCGCCCCCGCGTGTCGTCTCATCCTAGGTCGTCGTCCGACACCGGCCAGGTGGAATGCGATGTTCGCCCGGTCACCTCGGTCACGAAACGGCCACCGCCCTCACCCATGACAGCAAGTCGGCCACGCCGGGTCATTCCTCCCGGCCCCGCGACACTGGGGAGCGGGTGAGGGCGGGGACGGTGGCCGCACCCTCGCGAGGGCCGTCCCGGCGTCGCGGGGAGCAGACCTGCTGAGCCGGGTGTCCTCCAGCGGGCGGGCGCTGCTTCCGCGCGTCGTCGAGAACCGGGCCCGGCTCAGCGCGGGTAACGGCAGTAACCGCGCTGACGGAGGCGCGAGGGGCACCGGCGCCGCCCCGGCCGGGCGGAGCGACGGTGTTCAGGGGAGGACGCGGTTCGCCAGGGCCACCTTCCGAAGCCGAGCAATAGCTCGGTGCTGGGCAACCCGTACCGCACCTGCCGACATGCCAAGGAGATGTCCCGTCTCGTCTGCTGTAAGTCCTGTGATCACCCGCATGACCAGCAGCGTCCGCTGCTGTTCGGGCAGTTCGTCGAGGAGCGCCCTGGCCCGCTGGGCCTCGGACACGCGTACCGCCGACTCCTCGGGTCCGGGGTCGTCGTCCGGCTGTTCGGGCACGGTGTCGGTGGGGACCGTCTCCACCCGGCCGGCCACGCGGAGGGTGTCCGCGACCTTGTGCGCGGCGATGCCGAACACGAAGGAGGCGAAGGGCCTCCCCCGGTCCTGGTAGCGCGGGATGGCCGTGAGCAGCGCGATGCACACTTCCTGCGCCACGTCGTCCGAGTAGTGAGCCAGCCCCGACACCCGGGCCAGGCGGGTCCGGCAGTACCGGACCACCATGGGTCTGACCTCGCGCAGGAGTGAGTCCAGGGCCCCGTCGTCCCCCTGAACGGCGAGTGTGCCCAGACGGTTCAACCCCGTGTCGCGCGGAGCGGGGTCCGCCTCGTCGTGCCCTGGGGGCGTACCTGGCCGCTGCGCGGTAACGCCCGTTCGGGCGCCTGCATCCGTCACGTTAGGAATGATGCCCGCAGTTGGGGACCCAACCACTCCAATCAGCAACTACAGAATGGTTACATTTTGGGAAAATAGCCCGAAAACGGTACGTAGTAGCGAGTGTGAATCGGCTCTCTCGTGGTAGTGGACGGGGGTGGGGCGACGGAGCGCCCCACCCCCGGACCGGGTCCTACCGGACACCGACCAACGTCCTAGTGGGCGTGGCCGTGACCGTCGCCCTCGTCCTCCTCGGGCTTGTCCGCGACCAGCACCTCGGTGGTCAGCAGCATGCCCGCGATGGACGCGGCGTTCTGGACGGCCGAGCGGGAGACCTTGACCGGGTCGAGGATGCCCTCGGCGGTCAGGTCGCCGTAGGTGCCGGTGGCGGCGTTGTAGCCGTGACCGACCTCCATCTCGGAGACGCGGTGGGTGACCACGTAGCCCTCGGCGCCCGCGTTCTCCGCGATCCACCGGGCGGGCTCGACCAGCGCGCGACGGACGATCGCCGCACCCGTGGCCTCGTCGCCGGTCAGGCCGAGGTCGTCCAGAGCCGTGGAGGCGTGCACCAGGGAGGCGCCGCCACCAGCGACGATGCCCTCCTCGATGGCCGCGCGGGTCGCCGAGATGGCGTCCTCGAGGCGGTGCTTCTTCTCCTTGAGCTCGACCTCGGTGGCCGCGCCGACGCTCAGCACGGACACGCCGCCCGCGAGCTTGGCCAGGCGCTCCTGGAGCTTCTCGCGGTCCCAGTCGGAGTCGCTCGCCTCGATCTCCTTGCGGATCTGGCGAACGCGGTCCTCCACCTCGGACTGCTGGCCGCCGCCGTCGACGACGGTGGTGGTGTCCTTGGTGATGGTGATGCGGCGGGCCGAGCCCAGCACGGACAGGTCCGCGTTCTCCAGGGACAGGCCGACCTCCTCGGAGATGACCTGGCCGCCGGTGAGCACGGCGATGTCCTGGAGCATGGCCTTGCGGCGCTCGCCGAAGCCGGGCGCCTTGACCGCGGCCACGTTGAGGGTGCCGCGCATGCGGTTGAGCACCAGGGCGCCCAGGGCGTCGCCCTCGACGTCCTCGGCGATGATCAGGAGCGGCTTCTTGCTCTGCACGACCTGCTCGAGCAGCGGCAGCAGTTCGTTCAGGTTGCCGATCTTGCCCTGGCTGATCAGGATCTGCGCGTCCTCGAGGACGGCCTCCTGACGGTCACCGTCGGTGACGAAGTAGGGCGAGATGTAGCCCTTGTCGAACTGGAGGCCCTCGGTGAAGTCGAGCTCCAGACCGAAGGTCGGGGACTCCTCCACCGTGATGACGCCGTCCTTGCCGACCTTGTCGAAGGCCTCGGCGATGAGGTCGCCGATCTGGGCGTCCTGCGCGGAGTTGGTCGCCACGTAGGCGATGTCGGCGCGCTCCTTGATCGGCACGGCGCGCTCGAGCAGGATCTCGGAGACCCGGGCGGCCGCGGCGTCGATGCCCTTCTTGAGGGACATCGGGGAGGCGCCGGCGGCGACGCTGCGCAGGCCCTCGCGGACCAGCGCCTGCGCGAGCACGGTGGCGGTGGTGGTGCCGTCACCGGCGGCGTCGTTGGTCTTGGTGGCGACCTCCTTGACCAGCTGGGCGCCCAGGTTCTCGTAGGGCTCGTCCAGCTCGATCTCACGGGCGACGGTCACGCCGTCGTTCGTGATGGTGGGGGCACCGAACTTCTTGTCGATGACGACGTTGCGGCCGCGCGGGCCGAGCGTCACCTTGACGGCGTTGGCGAGGCGGTCGACGCCCCGCTCGAGGGCGCGGCGGGCGTCGTCCTCGAACTCCAGGATCTTCGGCATGTGTGACTACTTCCTCTAACGGTTCGGGTCGAAAAAGAACATCCCGCCCCGCCCGGCTTGGAGGCCGACCGGTGCGGGATGTTCGAAGGCTCTGCGCCGAGAGCTACTTCTCGACGACCGCGAGGAGGTCGCGGGCGGAGAGAACCAGGTACTCCTGGCCGTCGTACTTGACCTCGGTGCCGCCGTACTTGCTGTAGAGGACGACGTCGCCGACGTTCACGTCGAGGGCGACACGCTTGCCGTTGTCGTCGAGGCGACCGGGACCCACGGCCAGGATCTCGCCCTCCTGGGGCTTCTCCTTGGCGGTGTCCGGGATGACCAGACCGGAGGCGGTGGTCTGCTCAGCCTCCAGGGTCCTGACCACGACGCGGTCCTCGAGCGGCTTCAGCACGGTCTTGGTGGCGGTCGACACGGTGTGACCTCCCCCTTCAAAGTCTCGGTGTATCTGACGTCGGCCCATGCGTGAGCACGGACCAACCACGTAAAAGGGGCGACCGCGGCGGCCTGTCGTCGCGGGTGCCAGACCGGCCTCGTCGCGTTTAGCACTCTACCCCCGAGAGTGCCAGAATGGAAATGTGGCGGGGGACTCGGGCCGAAGGGCGGACCCGCCACACCGTCGTGCCCACAGCAGGAGGTTCCATGCACGTGCCCGCGTTCTCGGCGCTGCTCACCGACGCGGGTCGGGAGGTCCTCGGCGGGGTCGACCCCGCGGCGGCGGCCAGGGACCCCCTCGCCACCGCCTCCAAGCTGCGCACCGATCCCAGGGTGGCCGCGCTCGACCCGGACCTCCCGGTGTCCGAGCTGGTCAACGCCGTGATGACCCAGGTAAGCCTGCGGGAGCGCGGCAGGGCCAAATTCGGGGAGAACGCCGGGCGAATGTTCTTCACCCCGAACGGCCTGGAGCAGTCCACGCGCCGGACCGTGGCCGAGTACCGGGCCGAGCGCACCGCCCGACACCTGCCCTCCTCGGTGGGCGGGGACGCCGTCGCGGGTGACCTGTGCTGCGGGATCGGCGCGGACCTGCTGGCCCTGGCCGCGCACGGCGTGCCGGTGGAGGGTGTGGACGCCGACCCCCTGACCGTGGCGGTGGCCCGCGCCAACATCGAGGCGATGGGGCTCACGGAGTACGCCCGGGTCCGGGAGGGTGACGTGAACGCGGTCGGAGTGGGCGACCACCCCCTGTTGTTCTGCGACCCGGCCCGGCGCGGCGGCAGGGGGCGGGTGTTCGACCCGTCCGCGTACTCACCGCCGTGGGACGTGGCCACCCGACTGGCCGAGGGTGCGGAAGCCGCCTGCCTGAAGGCCGCCCCGGGCATCCCGCACGAGGCCCTCTCCCCCGCCGCCTCGGCCGAGTGGATCTCGGTGGACGGCGAACTGAAGGAGACCGCGCTGTGGTTCGGCGGCCTGGGCTTCGGTCCCGGTGGGCCGCGGCGGCGCGCGACGGTGCTGCACGAGCGCGAGGGCCTGCTGGCGAGCGAGGGCGCTGTGGCGCACCTGGACGAGGAGCCGGCCCCGGGGCCCGCGCCGGTCGCCCCCGCGCGGCGCTACCTCTACGACCCGGACCCGGCCGTGGTCCGCTCCCACCTGGTGGCGGAGGCGGCGGCCCGGGTGGACGGCGCGCTGCTGGACGAGCGGATCGCGTACTTCACCTCGGACCGGGCCGAGCGCTCACCGCTGTGGCGGGTGCTCGAGGTGCTGGAGTTCTCACCGTTCTCACTGAAACGGCTGCGCTCGTCGGTGCGTGCGCACAAGGCCGGAACGGTAACGATCAAGAAACGCGGTTCGGCGGTGGACACCGAGAAACTCCGGCGCGACCTTCGCGCCTCCGGGCCGGAATCCGTGACGGTGGTGCTGACGAGAATCGGCGAGAAACCGTTCTACCTGCTATGCCGTGAAACCGGGGCGGCGTAGGGCCTGCGGAAACCACCGCCGCACCGGCCCCCCGATGCGGCCCGCGCCACATTCGGAACAGGCCGCGCAGACCATATCGTTATCTCCCACACCCATATCTTTCGCGGACCCCTGGGGTCGCGCGGGGCGAAGTCGTTAAACTGGCGCCGCAGATTCACTTCCCTTCTCATGGGTTCTCCCGGAAGGCCGTGCCTGTTTGATCCGCTCAGCGGTTCGGTCGGCACTCGGCCCACGCCCCCCGTGTATACACACAGTCACACTTCAATCACGTTGGGGCTCAACTGGCGCGGAGCAACGTCCGCCCGGGGACCATCGAGAACCCGTCCGTGCGACCACCGTGCGGCGAAGCGGACGGGAGCGCCAGAACCATAAGGAGCACCTCGGTGGAACAGACCAATCACAACTTCCTCAATGGGGGAGGTCAGGCCGGAGTCTCCGACCGGATGCGTGACCTGCTCTCCCAGGCCGCCCAGGAGCACGTCTCCGAGCAGAAGTCCCAGGGCGCGGTCAGCGAGGAGATGCGCCAGCGCCTCGAGGGCATGGAGTGGCTGCTCCGCGAGCTGCGCGAGCGGGAACTCATCTCGCTCGCCGAGGCGATCACCTCCGTCGACGGTCGGATCGACGACTTCCTGGCCCGTCCCCCGGAGTGGGCCGAGGCCCTCGCCGAGCACATAGAGGTGGTCGGCCGACAGGTCAAGCCGCTGTCGGAGATGTCGTCCCTGCGGGCCGACACCCAGCGCGTGGCCGGACACCTGGACACCGCGCTCACCCGCCTCCAGCGCATGGCCGAGACCGGCACGCGGACCGCCGAGCAGGTCACCGAGGTCAGCGAGCGCGTCACCGAGCTGGGCGAGACCGTCGGCACCCGTCTGGACTCCCTCGACAAGGCCCTGGCCGACCTCGGCACCCGCGCGGACGCTATCGAGGCCTCACTGGCGGCCCTGGACACCACCCTGGGCGAGCGCCACGAGGAACTGACCGCCACCGTCCGCACCACCCTGGCCGAGAGCAGGGACGAGCTGGCCGAGGCCGTCACCGAGAGCCGCGCGACCATCGAGACCGCCGTGAAGGAGAGCCGCGAGGCCCTCGAAACGGCCGGTCAGGAGAACCGCGAGGCCCTGGAGACCGCCACCACCGAGCTCGGCGAGCGCGTCACCACCGGCCTCACCTCCTCCCTGGAGGAGCGCACGGCCGAACTGCGCGGCTTCGTCGAGGAGCGCACCGCCGAACAGCACGAGACGCTGCTCTCCAAGCTCCAGGAGAACACCGGCGAACTGGGCGAGCGCACCACCGCCCTCGCCGAGGAGCTGGGCGCCCTGGCCACGGCCTCCGGCGAGCGCCACGACACCCTCACCCAGGAGCTCAAGGACAACGCCGCCGCGTCGCTCAAGCGCCTTGAGGAGCTCACCGGCAAGGTCACCGAGAGCGTGGGGCACCTCAACACCCAGGCCGAGGAGAACCACGCCGAGGCCACCGCGGCCGTCGCCGACGTCACCGGTTCGCTCGCCAAGCTGCGGGAGAACCACGAGAAGTCCCTGAACGACCTGCGTTCGCACATGCGCCAGCGCCTGGCGGAGCTCGACGAGCAGATCGAACTGGGTCGCACGGAGACCCGCGAGCACGCCGAGAGCACCGCCGAAGGACTGCGCGAGTCGCTGGCCAAGCGCACCGACTCCCTCGCCGCCCGGATCGCCGAGGACGCCACCAAGGTCGCCGCGGACCTCGCCGAGCTGCGCACGTTCGTCCAGGAGGACAACGCCAAGCTGGCCTCGGAGGCCGAGGACCGGCACCAGACGCTCACCGAGGCGCTGACCGACCAGGCCGACGCCCACCGGACCGCGCTCGACGAGCGGCTGGACCGTCACCGCGAGGGGCTCAACGGCAAGGTGGACAACCACCTGTCGCAGATCACCGGCAAGGTCGACCACGAGCTGGGCCGTCTCACCGACCGCTTCGACACCTTCGAGGGCCACTTCGAGGGCAGCTTCGAGGGCGTCGAGGGCAAGATCGACCGGGTCGACGGACGGCTCGACGGCCTCAACGGCCGCCTGGACGGGATCGACGGCCGGGTCAACGGGGTCGAGGGCCAGTTCGAGGGCGTCAGCGGTCACTTCGAGGGCGTCGACGGCCGCATGGAGGCCATCGACGACCGCCTGGAGGCGCTCAACCAGCGCCTCAACCAGCTGCCGCAGACCCTGGAGGTCAGTGAGCTGCACCGCCGCCTCACCGAGCTGGTGGACCGTCCGCTGCTGGACCACTCCGGCAGGCTCGACGAGATCGACTCGCACGTCACCACGGCGGTGGACCCGGTCATCCGCGAGCTCAAGCAGCGCCCGGACCGCCACGAGCTGGAGGAGACCGTCACCGAGGCGGTCGAGAACTCGCACGACGACATCACCAAGCGGTTCTCCTCGCTGGAGGAGACCGTGCTCGCCCTGGCCGAGGCGCTGCTGCGCCCGGGCCGCGACGGCAAGAAGAAGCGCCGCCGCGACGAGGACGACGACGAGTAACCACCCGTCAGTGTGAACGAGGGGCCCGGGGCGCTGATCGCCCCGGGCCCCCTCGACGTTCTCAGGAGGAACCAGCGGCCACTACTCCTCCCACTTCTCGGAGAGCTTCTCCTCGTACTTCTCCTGGAAGCTCGTGATGTAGTCCGTGGCGAGCCTGCCGAACTCCGGGTCCGTGTCCTGGACGATCCTCTCCACGGCGGACGTGTAGCCGGATGTGCCGCTCGTCCACTCCGCCACGGCGATGGGCAGCCGCTTGCCGCCGTCACCGTCATCGACCAGCAACCCCTCCTGCTCCAGCGTGTCCATGTCGACCATGCCCCGATCGACCATGCCCTCGAGGATCTGGAGGTTGGCGTGGTTGCGGATGTTCGCGGGATTGCCGAGCAGGTGGTCGTTCATGTCCTCGATGTACGTGAAGTCGATGTTCTCCTTGTTCCGCTCACTGAAGTAGTCCTTGGTGGGCTGCTCCATGACACGGAGGAAGGTCTCCAGGGCGATGCCAGCGGGGGTCGCCTTGGCCCCCGTGGCCTGCACGGTGCTGGCGATCAGGATGTTGTAGCCGGTCTGCACCATCTGGTCGGCCTTCGTACGGGCCTCCTCGACGTCGTCGTACCGGTCCGTGTACTCCGTGATGAGCGCGTTGGACATGGCCGTCCGCAGGTCGGCGGTGGCGGTACCAGCCACCTGGTGCCCCAGCTGCGTGTGGTCCAGATAGGTGTCCAGGATGCGGCGTTCCTGGGTCTCGACCATGCCGACGATCGGCGCGGAGTACTCCTCGTTCGAGAGCAGGAGCTGGAGGAACTTCTGGTGCGTTCCCTGGGGCAGGTGCAGCGCCGTGTCCCCGCTCTCGTGGAAGAGGTGCAGGTCGTCCCGTGTTCCGCCCACCTTCTTGTAGCCGAACTCGCTCGTGTCGATGGAGATGTCGTCGAGGTAGGCGCCATAGACGGAGGCGAGGCCCTTGAGGACGTCGGGATTGATCTCCGCGATGGAGATGTCGTAGCCCTTGTCGCCGACCGGGGTGTCCAGGAACGGGTTCTCCGCGTCAGGGTCCACCTTGCCGTCCTCGTCCGCCTGCGTCAGGATCCTGATGAGCGCCTCGGCCGCGTTCCCGGCCCTGTCGCGTGCCTCCGCGTCACTGGAGTCCGCGTCGTGCGCGATCCAGTCGGTGAGGCCTCGCACCGCTTGGCCGTCGTCCTCCCAGTCGACCGTGTAGAGGACCTTCAGCGCGTGCTCCGGGGTGAGGCCGCCGTGGTTCTCGTGGTGCTCGTAGGTCCTGCCGTCGAAGTCCTTGCCAGTGAGGATGATGTTGTTGGCCTCGTCGTTGCGTGTGGCCACGTCGACGATGGTCTGGTAGTCCTCGATCTCGGGCTCCCGCCCGTACAACTGGGCGAGCTGGACGTTCTTTACTGTCGTGCCCAGGAGCGTGGTCGAGAACTCGGTGCCGCCCCGCACGCCGGGACCGGAGTGGTCGAGGAAGTCGGCCAGGGTCGAGAAATCGCCGCCCCACTCCCGGTAGGCGTCCATGTACTCGTCGGTGTTGTCGTCGGTCAACTCGGAGACGGGCATCATCTCGGGGCCGTTCGCTGCCTCGCGGACGTCCTCGGGGAGCTTGGACATGCCACCGCCGACCTGCTCGTCGGACAGGACGAGCATGCCGTTGGCCAACCCGCGCTGGATGTCCCGGCGCAGGCCGTCGCTGATGTGGTCGCTGTTCTGGACCTGGTCGGCGAACCTGAGGAACCCGTCGCCCCCGCCGTCATCTCCATAGCCGAGGACCCGGTAGATCTCCTCCAGGTAGGCGAGCTCGCGGTCGCTCAGCGGGACGCCGTCCCGGCGGGCCTCCTCCGCCCTGTGGAACATGTTGTCCAGGAGCGCCAGGGTCCTCGGGTCGGACTCCAGCATCTGGATGCTGCCCTCACGTCCGTTGACCACCGCCTGGTACAGGTGCTCGATGGTCAGGTCGGCGTTGAAGTCCTTCTCGATGGCGTAGAAGTCCAGTTTGCCGGTGCTCTTGTACCCGGCCTGCTCGTTGAGGCCGAAGTACCCGCCCTCGGCCAGCTCACGGATACGCCTGGGGGTGGGACCGTCCTTGAGGATCTCCTCGGTCGCGTCGCACCGCTCCACGAACTTGGGCCACAGGGCGGCGGCCTCCCGGTCGAAGGGCTCACGCGTGGCCCGGACCCGGGTGAAGTTGTCCTGGTCCGTGACGGGAATGGCGTTGAGAGCACTGGCCAGCCGCGCCTGGATCCGGTCGATCTCGTCGTTGTACCACTTGGTGTCCGTGAGGGTCTTGTCGAGGACGCCGTAGCCGTGGAGACAGGCCAGGAGCGCACTGCCCCAGGCCGACTGGTTCGCGGTCGCGAGCTGCCTCAGCCCGTCACCGATGAGGTCGCTGAACTCATCACCCACAGGGGAGGTGATCGACTTGTACGACTCGGACCTCCCCGCGATCTTGGCGTGCAGTGACTCGAACTCGTCCCGGGCCTTCTCGATCTGCCCCGTGTCGAACTCACACTCGGTGTAGTTCAGTAGAGACACGTCTGTGACTCCCGAATCTTCCTGGACCGGACCGTCTACCGGTTCACCTGGATGTTGGGGTTGAGGTGCTGGAATCCGTCGATGGGAGCCTGCGCCCTGCCCCCCGTGAAGTCGTCCTCGGCCGACTGGTCCGTGCTGCTGACCCGGCTGGCACCGCCGCGGATGTTCGTCGCGAGCGTCGCGGCGTGCGTCTGGACCTGCTCCATGTGGGTGCCGTGCTCCTCGCCGAAGCCGCCCCAGCCGCCGATCGTCGGGTCGTGGTTGAGCAGGCGCTTGGCCTCGTCGACGGCGTCCTGGAAGTCGCGTGGTAGTTCCCGCAGGTAGGAGGCGGCGTTCTGCGACTGCTCGCCCCCGCTGTCGGCGTCCCCGGTGTTGGCCGCCACTTCGCCCGACATGTGCTCACGCCCCTCCATCACGCGCCGGGAACCGTTCCCGGCTGACCGTGGCACTCCCCAGTCAGTCAGTAGACGCTCGGAAGGCCCCGATGGTTCAGGGCCTTCCGGTCCCGAACCGGCTAGGGAACGAGGACGATCTTGCCGAACTGCTCTCCTGCCGCCAGCGCCCGGAAGGCCTCCGGGGCGTCCTTGAGCGGCAGTACCCGGTCGATCACGGGGCGTAGCCCGGTGCGCACGCACATCTCCGTGAGGCCGACCAGCTCCTCCTTGGTGCCCATCGTGGAGCCGAGCACCCGAAGCTGGAGGAAGAAGACCCGGGTGAGCTCGGCGGAGGGGGCGTCGCCGCTGGTCGCGCCGCAGGTGACGACGGCGCCACCGGGCTTGAGCGAGTGGATCGAGTGCTTCCAGGTGGCCTGGCCGACGGAGTCGAATACCACGTCCACCTTCTCCGGAAGCCGTTCTCCTGAGGGCAGCGCCGTGTGCGCGCCCAGTTCGAGGGCGCGGGCGCGCTTGTGCTCGCTCCTGCTCGTGACGTACACGCGGTGCCCGACCTGCGCGGCCATCGCGACGAGGGCGGCGGAGACCCCTCCCCCGGCGCCCTGCACGAGGACCGTGGAGCCGGGCCGCAGGTCGGCCTTGCCGAAGAGCATGCTGTAGGCGGTCAGCCAGGCGGTGGGCAGGCAGGCGGCTTCCTCGAAGGACAGCTCCGGGGGCTTGGGGACCAGGTTCTCCCGGGGGACGAGCACCTTCTCCGCGAGGGTTCCGTCGTGGATCTCCGAGAGCAGGGAGAAGCGCGGGGAGCGGCCCGGCTCGGGCGGTTCGGCGACCACCCCGTGCACGATGACCTCGTTGCCGTCCTCATCGATGCCCGCGGCGTCGCCGCCGAGGACCATCGGGAGGTGTTCCTCGCGCAGCGCGACCCCGCGCAGGCTCCAGAGGTCGTGGTGGTTGAGCGCGGCCGCCCTGACCCGGACGGTGGTCCACCCCTCTCGGGGCTCGGGGTCGGGCCGCTCACCCGCCTCCAGCCCGGACAGGGGGTCGTCGAACGAGATGCGTGCTGCCGTGATCGCGAACATACCCCGCACCCAACCACAGGCCCCGGGCGGTCCTCCCTGCCGGGTGCGGCGGACCAGAGCACGCCAGGAGACGTCCGAGCCCCGCCGGACCGGTGGTTCGGCGGGGCTCGGAGGGGCTCGGAAAGGTCGCTACAGGGCCATTGAGGACTCCACCGGCAGGGAGGTGTCGGTGGCCAGGTCCAGGGTCGACGGCTGAAGGCCAGCCGCCACCACCTCGGCGCCCAGGGCCGCGATCATCGCTCCGTTGTCCGTGCACAGGCGGGGGCGCGGGACGCGGAGTTCGATCCCGGCCTCCTGGCAGCGCTGTCCGGCCAGGGCGCGCAGCGCCGAGTTGGCCGCCACGCCTCCGCTGATCACCAGGGTGCTGACGCCGTGCTCGACGCAGGCGTCGACGGCCTTGCGGGTGAGCACGTCCACCACCGACTCCTGGAAGGCGGCGGCGATGTCGGCGACGACCAGCGGGTCGCCCCGGCGGTCGGCGTCCTCGACGTGGCGGGCCACGGCGGTCTTCAACCCGGAGAAGGAGAAGTCGTACGTCCCGTCGCCCCACTTGCCGCGCGGGAAGCGCATCGCCTTCGGGTTGCCCCGCTGGGCGGCCTGGTCGATGGGCGGGCCGCCGGGGTAGGGCAGCTCCAGCAGACGGGCGACCTTGTCGTAGGCCTCCCCTGCGGCGTCGTCGACGGTGTCGCCGAGCGAGACCACGTCGGTGGCGAGGTCGTTGACCAGGAGCAGCGACGTGTGGCCGCCGGAGACCAGGAGGGCGATCGACGGCTTGGGCAGGGGTCCGTGGTCCAGCTGGTCCACGGCGACGTGGCCGACCAGGTGGTTGACCCCGTACAGCGGCTTGCCGAGCGCCATCGCGTAGGCCTTGGCGGCGGACACCCCCACCAGGAGTGCACCGGCCAGGCCGGGCCCGGCGGTCACCGCGACGGCGTCCACGTCGGAGAGCTTCACACCGGCGGAGTCCAGGGCGCGGCGCACGGTCGGGGTCATGGCCTCCAGGTGGGCGCGGCTGGCCACCTCGGGCACCACGCCGCCGAACCGCACGTGCTGGTCGACGCTGGAGGCGACCGACTCGCCCAGCAGCTCGCAGCCCCGGACCAGCGCCACGCCGGTCTCGTCGCAGGACGACTCGATCCCCAGGATCAACGGCTCACTCATGGCTCCCCTTCTCCGCGACGCGGCGCATGACGATGGCGTCCGCCCCCTTGTAGTAGCCCCGGCGCACGCCGATCGCCTGGAAGCCGAAACGTGTGTAGAGGTCCTGGGCGCGCGGGTTGTCCGAGCGCACCTCCAGGAACATGTGGGTGACGCCCCGGGCGGCGGCCTGGTCGAGGAGTTCGGTGAGCAGGGCCCGACCGATCCCCCTGCCCCACGCGTCCTCCGCGACGGCCATGGTCTGGACGTCCCCCTCGGGCGGGACGAACCGCAGCCCGGCGTAGCCGACGATCCCGGACTCGGCCTCGGCCACCACGTAGTGGCGGGTGGACGCCTCGCCCAGCTCGTCGCGGAACATGCCCTCGCTCCACGCGTCGAGCGGGAACAGGGCGCGTTCCAGTTCCAGGACGGCAGGGACGTCGGCGGCGGTCATCCGGCGCAGTCCCACCGGCGCGGTCACCTCACCCACTGGCGGACCTTCTTCGGGGCGCCGGGCTCGACCGCGTCGGGACGGCGCAGGTAGAGCGGGGTGGGCTCGGGCAGCTTCTCACCTCGGTGCAGGCGCAGCAGGGCGAGTTCGGCCATCGCGGCGGCGTCCGGGTGGAGCGGTTCCAGGGCGGCGGTGTCCTCGGGGTCGGCGCCCAGCACCTCGGCGTACATCCGGGCGCCGTCGCCGACCAGCGGCAGGCCCTCGGTGTCGATCTCGGCGGGCCGGTCGACGTGGACCTCCCCCACCCGCGTGAGGTGGTCGTCGTAACGCGCCCAGAACACCTCCTTGCGGCGGGCGTCGGTCATGCCCAGGAACGGCCCGGTGCGCCGGGTGGCGAAGGCCAGGGCGTCCAGCGTGGTCACCCCGTGGCAGGGGACGTCCAGCGCGTCGGCCAGGGCGTACGCGGTGGCCAGACCGACCCGGAGACCGGTGTAGGGGCCGGGGCCCATGCCGACCGCGATGTGGTCGAGGTCGCCCAGCACCAGACCGGCCTCGGTGAGCAGGTCCTGGACGGTGGGCGCGAGGAGTTCGCCGTGGCGGCGGGCGTCCACCGAGCTGGCGCTGGCGCGCAGCAGGAAGGAGCCGTCGGGGGTGGTCTCCCCGATGGCGGCGGTGACCGCCGGGGTGGCGGTGTCGAAGGCCAGGAGAAGCACGGGTGTTCCGCCCTATCCGTTCCCGGCGGCGGTGCCGGGGAGGTCGATGTCGGTCCACCGGGCGCCGATGGGGCGCAGGTGGACGGTGCGGGTGTCGTCGGGGTGGCGTTCGATCCGGATCTCCAAGCGGTCGTCGGCCAGTCCCTCGGCCACGCCCTCACCCCACTCGACGACGGTGACCGACTCGGGGAGGGTCATGTCCAGGTCGATGTCGTCGACCTCGTCGGGGCCGCCGAGCCGGTAGGCGTCCACGTGCACGAGGGCGGGACCGCCGACCAGGGACGGGTGGATTCTGGAGATGACGAAGGTGGGCGAGGTGACCGACCCTCGCACGCCAAGGCCCTGTCCGAGCCCCTGCGTGAGGGTGGTCTTGCCCGCTCCCAGCGGCCCGGAGAGGATCAGCAGGTCCCCGGGGCGGGAGAGGGCGGCGAGGTCACGGCCCAGAACGCGCATGTCCTCGTCCGTCGCGGCGGTGACCGCGTGGACGTGGGACGCGGTGGTGGCTGTGGTGTCTGTCATCGCTCTCACAGGTTGGTCCGTGTGGTGGTCAGCGTCGGAGCGCGCCGAAGGTCCCTCTTCACCCAGGTTAGGCCGGGTGGGGAAGGTTCGTGACCGATATCGGGGAGTGCGTCAGGCCCCGCCCACGTACTCGCGGGGCACCCTGGCGCCGATCCGCGTGATGATCTCGTACGGGATGGTGTCCAGGACGTCGGCCCAGTCCTGCGCGGTGGGCACCGCCCGATCCGCGCTCGGGTCGCCGAACAGTACCGCGAGGTCGCCCGCCTTCACCGGGTCGTCCCCCATATCCACAACGAACTGGTCCATGCAGACTGTTCCCGCGATGGTGCGGCGGGCGCCGCCCACGAGGAGGGGGCCCCGGTTGGTGGCCGCGCGGGGCACGCCGTCCGCGTAGCCGAGCGGCACCAGGGCCAGGGTGGTCTCGTCCTTGGTGACGTAACGGTGCCCGTAGGAGACCCCGCTGCCTGCGGGGACGCGCTTGGTGAGCGCGATGCTCGACTCGAAGGTCATCGCGGGACGCAATCCGGGCACACCAAAACCCGGAATCGGGCTGAGACCATAACTCGCGATTCCGGCCCGGACGAGATCGAACCTCGCCTCGGGCAGGGTCAGCAGCGCGGCCGAATTGGAGATGTGCCGAACCTCCGGGGTCAGCCCCGCCTTGTCCGCCACCATGAGGGCCTCGTGGAAAACGTCCAGCTGTGCCTGGATCGACGGGTGGCCGGGCTCGTCCGCGCAGGCGAAGTGCGACCACACACCGGTGACCCGGACGGCGCCCTCCTCCTCCGCGCGCGCGGCCGCCTCGACCACGGACGCCCACTCGCGCCGGGTCACACCGCCCCGGTTCAGGCCGGTGTCCGCCTTGAGCTGGACCCGCGCGACCCGGCCCAGGCGGCGGGCCTCGGAGACCACGGTGTCCAGGACGGCGCGGTCGCTGATCCCGAGGTCGATGTCGGCCTCGATCGCCTCACCGACGGGCTCCCCCGGGGGGATGATCCAGGACATCACCGGCACCGTGATGCCCGCCCCACGCAGCTCCAGCCCCTCCTTGATGAGCGCGGTCCCCAACCAGGAGGCACCGCCCGCGATCAGCGCACGCGCGGCCGGAAGGATCCCGTGGCCGTAGCCGTCGGCCTTGACCACCCCCATGAGGGGCGTCCCCCCGGCCGATTCACGGAGCAGCCGGGCGTTGGAGGTGATCGCGTCGAGATCGACGCGAGCGTGCGCGAAAGGAGCCATGACCACAGTGTTCCACGCGTGGGTTACCGCTGCGGAGCTGCGGGTATGTGGCCTACGACCGAGTTCGAGCCCTATTTTGGGGATATCGGTATGAACGAAATCGGAAGTGAACGAGCCGTCAACGTGACCCGGCTCTGGTCCGGCGGACTGGCCACCGCGGTGGTCGCCGCACTGGTCATCTTCGCGGGCACCCTGGTGGTTCGCGGGATCTTCGGCATTCCGGTGCTCGCACCGGAGGAGGCCGGACACCTCGGGGACGCCGGGACGGTCGGTTACGCGCTCCTGGCGGGGGTGGTCGCCCTGCTGGCGACCGCGCTGCTGCACCTGCTGCTGCTGTCCGCACCCCGGGCGCTCTCGTTCTTCGGCTGGATCGTCGGTCTGGCCACGGCCATCGCGGCCGTCACGCCCTTCACACAGGGCGCCGAGATCTCCAGCCAGATCGCCACGGGTCTGATCAACCTGGTCTGCGGTATCGCCATCGCCTCACTGCTGCGCGGTGTCGGGCGGACCGCGGTCGTCAGCCGGGTTCCCCGGCAGGCCAGGAGTGACGGGGGCCCGGCCCTGAGGCACGAGGGCGTCCTGCCCGACGTCGGACAGCGGGAGTACGACCCCACGCGCTACCGCGCGATGGAGGAGGACGCCGACTACGACGCCGCTCGCGGCCGCGCGGAGGCCCAGCGGGCGGAGGAGGACCGCGCCCGTCACGGCACGCGCGACGACTGACCGAGAACGCGACACCGCCGGGGGCGGGGGCCCAAGAGGGCCCCGCCCCCTTCGCGTGCCAGGATGCGCAGTGCGCAGCCTCGTCGAACCAGCCGACGCGCCCCCGCGTCGAACCGTTCAGCCCCCTGAAAGAAGCAGCCCTCCGCCCCCGACAGGAGAGCCCACCCCCATGAACCAACCCCCACAGAGTCCCGACTCCCAAGCACAACAGAGCGTAAAGGAAGAAAAGGCCACCCAACTGGAGGACACGCTCCGTTGGGCCGGTATGAGCGACCGTGGGATCGAGAAGCTTCGGAACGGCGAGGACCGGACCGGACCAGGCTGGCAACGCCTGGCCAAAGCGGTACAAAACAAATATCCCACCATGGGGCGTGAGTCGAAGGAAGCCGACGCCGTCCGCCCAGCTGTCCTCGAAAGTCTTCGCTTCGCTTACAAGGGAGGCTCCAGCCTCCAGGAGCTCGCATACAGATACGAATATTACAAGGCCCTCTACGACGAACAAAGAAAGGATGTCTTTGACAACAGAAACGACCTGTCAAATACAGAGAAGTACGCCCTAACCCACAGAAGACTGGCCACCACCGACGTTCAGGGGATTCTCGACGCAGATACTGAAATAATTCAAAGCGAGCGGACGAACAAAAAAGTCGAGATCGACCTCGAAGCCAGCGACGAAGATGTTGTGGCCTCTATTCGCAGCCAGGCCGAAGAAATCGGAATGGGCCACGATACCTCAACTGCCTACCATGCCAGAAAACACTTCCTCGAACTACCCAAGGAGGAACAGAAGGGACACCCCGTCGCTGCCTACCTCAAGAGCCTGGCGACGACGATTCGAGAAGGCGAAGTCAGTAGCTTCGACAGACTAGACGAGGGCAGAGCAGCCGGCCTGACCATGGACCGCCCTCTGGCCCGCAATAAAAATGGTCCGCCGAAGAAGCCCGATGCGCGCAACAGAGAATCCAAAGATGATAGACCAGAGACATCCATACTTCGCGCGAGGATTTTTGTCCGCCCTCAAACAGGTGCCGTCGCTCCCACTCACATGAGACAGAAATCAGACAGGAGCAACGATCATGAACGAGGTTAACCAAGAAGAGGCCGTGATTGTACGCCTCCTCGAAAGCACCTCCGCACAAACCAACGGAACCGTAATCGCGCAGATCTTCGATGAGGCCTTGGATCGACTTGTCACTCAGTGGGCATATAACCGGATCGATGATCGACAGTGGACTCCAGGGTTTGCGGAAAAGGTGTCCGATCTCGTTCGGTCGACGAGAAATCGGCAGGGCTTCATGTCCTACGTCGGCAAGTGTGAGATGCTCGCACTGCGAAGCATGCAGGACGGCTTCGAGCGCTCCTGCTACTACCGGAGCCATATACAGGTTCTCGTCGAAGAATTCGTTCCGTTCGCTGAACTTGTGCATCCAGCTGACGTGGGCACACTGGCACAAATTGACGAACTGTACGTCAATGACGCCAACGAGATCCCGCCCATCCCTTCGGAGGACATTCCGTCCTGGGTGCCCGAGTCCCACTGGTGGTGGCGGGCTCCCACTCGCCTTGACATGAGTCAGCAGGAAATCGACGAGAAGCTCCACGACTACTACGCCGAGGACTGGGAAACCCGATGACCAACCCCGACAATCACCGCTCCCCAGTGGAGAACCGGCTTCAGCGAGACCTAGCCGTGGTGAACGCCCTCGGGCGGGGCGGCGTGCGAGTCAATCCAAGCGCCGGGCCCAAGGCCGTGGTGGGCGCTCTGCGCGAGTCCGCCGACGTGCTCGGTTTCGAATCCCCCATCGACGCCGCGACCCACGTCATGCGACGTCTGGAGGAACTCCCTCCGGCAGAACGCGGGAACCCGATCCCCGCTTACCACACCTCAGCTTCCGAGACCGTGCGCAAGGGAAGAGCCAAGTCCGAAGGGGTGACCGACGGGACTCTGAACCTGCTCTTCGAACGCCAGGCGCAGCTGACCCCTTTGGCAACGGTCACGCTGGTGACCCGCGTGCGGATCATGGGCGACGGCACGGCCTACCTGGCCGAGCACGGCTGGCCCGCGCTCCCGCAACGCCCCGTGCACGCCTTCTCCGGTAGGCCGGAGGAGCTGCTGGAACAGGCCCGGGTCGGCCTCGCTGACCCGGAGGTGCCCCTGGACCAGTCCTTGCTGCTGCTATGGGGAGCCCGGATCGGTTCGGCCGACCTCGTCGGCACGCAGGAGCAGCGGCTCCTTGTCGCGGAGCGTGCCGCTGTGCGGGGCGGGGAGATTCGCAGGACGGTTGCCCGCGCCGAGCAGCTGGCTTCCGGCCCCGAGTGGTACGCGGCCTGCCTGTACCGCTCCATGCTGGAGAACCTGTTCGAGGGCTTCCTGGGCGCGGTGACGTTCGCCGTAGTCAAGTCGGAGGACATCGACGACGTCGACGAGGAGCTGAAGGAGGGGCTGCCGCAGGCCGAGGGCGCCGTTCCCGAGGCGGTCCCGGCCGGTGTACCGGAGGGGCACTGGTGGTGGCGGGCTCCGTTCGCCCGTTCCTGATCCACCGCCGGGGAGCGGGACCCTCCACGGGCCCGCTCCCGGTCAGGCGCCCATGACGAGGGACTCCGCGTGTTCGGGGCTCAGGCAGTGCTCGATGACCATGACCGCCGCGCCGATCACGCCCGCGCTCTCACCGGCCTTCGACGAGGCGATGCTGAGGTTCTCCGTGGCCAGCGGCAGCGACCGCTGGTAGATGACCTCGCGCACCCCCGCGAGCAGGTGGTCCCCGGCCGTGGCGAGCGCGCCGCCGATGACGATCACCGACGGGTTGAACATGTTGACCGAGGCGGCCAGGACCTCGCCGACGTCGCGACCGGCCTGGCGCAGGGCGCGCAGCGCCGGGACGGACCCGTTGCGGGACAGCTCCACCACGTCGCGGGCTCCCGAGGCGGGGACCCCCTCCGCGGTGAGGGTCTCGGCGATCGCGTGTCCGCTGGCCACCGCCTCCAGGCAGCCGGTGTTGCCGCAGCGGCACGGCCGGTCGGCGCCGTTGGGCACGTGGATGTGCCCCATGTCCCCGGCCGCCCCCTGGGCGCCCCGGTAGACGCTGCCCTCGCTGACGATCCCGCAGCCGATGCCCGTGGCCACCTTCACGAACAGCAGGTGGCTGGCGCCGGGCCAGGCGACGTGGTGCTCGCCGATGGCCATGATGTTGACGTCGTTGTCCACCAGCACGGGCCGGTCGATGCGGCCGCGCACGTGGCCGGACACGTCGAAGCCGTCCCAGCCGGGCATGATGGGCGGGTTGACCGCGCGTCCCGTGGAGTGCTGCACGGGGCCGGGCAGGCCCACCCCGACGCCGAGCAGGTCCCCGGTCGCCCGTCCGGCTGACTCCAGCAGGGACAGACCGTGGTCCAGCACCCAGTCCAGGACGGGTTCGGGGCCCAGCGCGATGTCGATGTCGGCGCGGTCCTCGGCGAGCACGGTCCCCGACATGTCGGTGAGGGCGAGCCGGGCGTGGGTGGCGCCCAGGTCGGCGGCGAGGACCACGCGCGCGTCGGGGCGGAACGAGAAGGTCGTCGGCGGCCGTCCTCCGGTGGAGACGGCCTCCCCGGCAGGGCCGATGAGTCCGCTGGCCAGGAGCGCGTCCACGCGCTGGGTGACCGTGGAACGGGCCAGGCCGGTGACGGCGGCCAGTTCGGAGCGGGTGCGTGGGCGGCCGTCGCGCAGCAGCCGGAGCAGGGTCCCGGCACCGGGCGCGGCTGTGGCGGCCGGGGCTCGCAGAGGTGTCGCCCCCGGTCCCCCTGGGGCTGTCAGCGCGTCTTCCGTCATGGGACCAGTGAAGCACAGGATCTATTGAGTGGCCGTCATTCATCTATTTTGTCCACAACCGGCAACTTATGCTTGACCTTCGACATAAGTCAGACGTAACGTCTCGGACATGTCAGTGAAAAAAGTCACAGGTCTGGGTGATGCGCCAACGCCCGGACTGACAGCCCCCTCGGCCTATCGAGCAGCGGTGATCGGCACCGGCTTCATGGGACGCGTCCACACCCACGCCGTCCGCGCCTCAGGCGGCGAGGTCGTCGGGGTGGCCGGATCCTCCCCCGGCAAAGCCGAGGACTTCCGCGCCGCGCACGGCCTCCCCCGAGCCCACGCCGACGCCCTCGAACTCATCCACCGATCCGACGTCGACGTGGTGCACGTGTGCACCCCCAACCACCTGCACGCCCCCCTGAGCCAGGCGGCCCTCGCAGCCGGAAAACACGTGGTCTGCGAGAAGCCCCTGGCCACCGACGCCGAGACGGCCCGCGGCCTCACTCAAGCCGCGCACGAGGCCGACCGCGTGGCCGTCGTCCCCTTCGTCTACCGCTTCCACCCCATGGCCCGCGAGGCCCGTGCCCAGGTGGCCGCGGGCGCCGTCGGCCGGGTCGGCCTCGCCCACGGCGGCTACCTCCAGGACTGGCTCCTCTACCCCCAGGAGGACAACTGGCGCGTGGACCCGGAGATCGGCGGCCCCTCCCGGGCCTTCGGCGACATCGGCTCCCACTGGTGCGACATGCTGGAGTTCGTCACCGGCGACCGCATCACCGCCGTCAGCGCCCAGACCTCCCGGTTCAACGATCACCGGGGCGAGGGCGGAGGCCGCGCGGTCACCACGGAGGACCTGGTGACCTTCCAGTTCTCCACAGCGGGCGGAGCCGTCGGCAACGCCGTGATCAGCCAGGTCTCCCCCGGCCGCAAGAACCAGCTCGTGCTGGAGGTCTCCGGCACCGAGGGGTCGCTCCGCTTCGACCAGGAACGGCCCGAGACCCTCTGGGCGGGCGGGCGCGACCGCACCGGGATCGTCTCCCGCGACGACCCCGGCCTCAGCCCGGACGCCGCCCGTCTGGTCACCCTTCCGGTGGGCCACCCCCAGGGCTACCAGGACTGCTTCAACGCCCTGGTCAAGGACACCGGCGCCGCCGTGGCGGGCGGGGAACCCGAGGGTCTTCCCGTCTTCGCGGACGGTCTTCGGGCCGCCGTGCTCGCCGAGGCGGTGTTGGAGTCCGCCCGGGAACGCCGCTGGGTCGACGTACCCCCGGTCGAGTCCCGGACGGGGCACTGAATGGCCGCCCCAAGGGTCGGCCTCGTCCAGGTTTGTACGAATGACCGACACGCCCTCGTCCCCGTTCACCTGGAACTGTTACGGAACGTGAACCCAGGGGCCTCAACAGGTCACTCAGGGCCCCTGTTCATCGTGACCGCCACGACGGACAATGCAGACATCGCCACGGTCGCGTCCGTGCGGCGCCTCCCGCCGTGCACGCGAACGCGGCGAGCCGTCCGTCCTGCCCACGCTCGTCCCTGCCCCCGACGAAAGGAGCCGCCGTGACCTGATCACACCGATGAGGCGGCCACCCCCCGCTTCCGAACGCGATAGCAGGTACTCCCCGACGGTTCGCACCCGCCGCACGGCCCCCGCCGTGCACGCGAACGCGGCCACCGTCCCTGCCGTCGGCGCCGGCACGCCGCACGGACTCATCGACCCCCCACCCCCAGGTGAGGTTTCCCGTGATCAGAAGATCCCTACGAACGCTGGGCGCCCTGACGGCGAGCGTCGCGTTGGCCCTCGGGCTGACGTCGGTCCCGGCCCAAGCCGACGCGGACGAACAGGACCCGTTCACCGCGCTCATCTTCTCCAAGACCACCGGCTTCCGGCACGACTCCATCCCCTACGGCGTCGCCCTCTACGAGGCGCTCGCCGAGGAGCACGGCTTCGAGACCGAGCACTCCGAGGACTCCGACATCTTCAACCCGGAGGACCTGGCCCGCTTCGACGCGGTCATCTGGCTCTCCACCACCGGCGACGTCCTGGACGAGACCCAGCAGGCCGCGTTCGAGGAGTACGTGCAGGGCGGCGGCGGCTACGTCGGCGTCCACTCCGCCTCTGACACCCACTACGACTGGGAGTGGTACGGCGACCTGGTCGGGGCGTACTTCGCCAGCCACCCGCCCGGCACCCAGGACGCCGAGGTGATGGTCAACGACCGCACCCACCCCTCCACGTCCATGCTCCCGGCCAGCTGGGACCGGCACGACGAGTGGTACGACTACGACGTCAGCCCGCGCGGTGACGTCCACGTCCTGGCGGGCCTGAACGAGGCCTCCTACGAGGACGTCGTCGACCCCGCCGGACAGATGGGCTTCGACCACCCGATCGCCTGGTGTCAGGTGTACGACGGCGGCAGGTCCTGGTACACCGGCGGCGGCCACACCGTCGAGTCGTACTCGGAGCCGGAGTTCACCGCCCACCTCCTCGGAGGCCTCGAGTGGGCCGCCGGACAGGTCGAGGGCGACTGCGGCGCCACCCAGTGGGACAACTTCGAGAAGGTCACGCTCGCCCAGGGCGAGGAGAACGTCGGCGAGCCCATGGGCATGGCGGTGCTCCCGGACGGCCGGATCATGCACACCTCCCGCAACGGCCAGGTGTCCATGTGGTCCCCCGAGACCTACAGCACCAACGCGCTCGCGGACGTGCCCGTCTACGACCACGACGAGGACGGGCTCCAGGGCATCGCGCTCGACCCGGACTTCGAGGAGAACGGGTGGGTGTACCTGTACTACGCGCCCGTGATCGACGGCGTCCCCTCGGGTGCCGCACCGGAGAACGGCACAGCGGAGGACTTCGAGCCCTTCGAGGCGCACAACAACCTGTCGCGCTTCCAGTTCGTGGACGGTGACGAGCCGTCCCTGGACCTGGAGAGCGAGCAGGTGATCCTGGAGGTCGAGGCCACCCGCGGCATGTGCTGCCACGTCGGCGGCGACATCGACTTCGACCCGGACGGCAACCTCCTGCTCTCCACCGGCGACGACACCAGCGCCTTCGGTTCGGACGGTTTCAGCCCGCACGACGAGCGGGAGAGCCGCAACCCGGCCTTCGACGCCCAGCGCGGCTCGGCCAACACCAACGACCTGCGCGGCAAACTGATCCGGATCGCCGTCGACGAGGACGGCGGCTACGAGATCCCCGAGGGCAACCTGTTCCCGCCGGAGACCTCCGACGCCGACCTGACCCGCCCCGAGATCCTCGCGATGGGTCTGCGCAACCCGTTCCGGTTCTCCGTGGACCAGAACGACGGCAGCGTCTACCTGGCCGACTACGGACCGGACTCCCCCGTGGCCGACCCCGAGCGCGGCCCCGAGAACACGGTCACCTGGCACCACATCACCGAGCCGGTCAACATCGGCTGGCCGTACTGCATCGGGAACAACTCCGCCTACAACAAGTACGACTTCGGATCCGGCACGTCCGGGGAGCCGTTCGACTGCGACGCCCCGGTCAACGAGTCGCCGCGCAACACCGGCCTGACGGAGCTGCCCCCGGTCACTCCGGCGGCGATCTGGTACGGCTACGACGAGTCCGAGGAGTTCCCGCACCTGGGCACCGGCGGCGGCGCCCCGATGGGCGGTCCGGCGTACAGCTTCGACCCGGAGCTGGAGTCGGACAACAAGTGGCCCGAGTACTACGACGGCGTCCCGCTGCTGTACGAGTGGAGCCGCCAGTGGATCAAGCAGGTGCACCTGGACGACGAGGGTGATGTCCTCGACATCACCGAGACCGTCCCGGACATCGACCTGGCCAACCCCATGGACATGGAGTTCGGCCCGGACGGCGCCCTGTACGTGCTGGAGTACGGTTCCGGCTGGTTCGGCGGGGCCGAGGACTCGGCGATCTCCCGCATCGACTACTCCGGGTCGGGCAACAGCCCGGTGGCCCGGATCAGCAGCAGCACCACCTCCGGCCCCGCGCCGCTGACCGTGGAGTTCTCCGGCGAGAACTCCTTCCACCCCGGAGGCCTGGCCTTCGACTACGCGTGGAACTTCGGGGACGGCACGACCTCGACCGATCCCGCTCCCACGCACACCTTCGAGGAGGCGGGCCGGTACAACGTCAGCCTCACGGTGACCGACACCGAGGAGCGCACGGGCACGGCCACCGTGACGATCACCGCGGGCAACACCGCGCCCGAGGTCGCCTTCGACACGCCCCGGGACGGTCAGTTCTTCGACTGGGGCGACGAGATCCCGTTCGACGTGACCGTGGAGGACGCCGAGGACGGGTCGATCGGCGACGGGATCGACTGCGGTGAGGTGGACGTCACCTCGTCGCTGGGCCACGACACCCATGCCCACCCCTGGACCCAGTACGAGGGCTGTGAGGGTGTGAGCGTCACCGGGACCGACGGCGGTCACGGCCACGACATGAACATCTTCTGGGTCCTCCAGGCCGAGTACACCGACCAGGGCGGGGACGGCGTTCCGTCCCTGACCGGCAGCGACGGGATCAAGCTCAACCCGTCGCGGATGCAGGCGCAGTACTTCACCGGCAGCGAGGGAGTGGTCACCGACGCCACCGAGGACCCCAACGGGGGCCTGCGCAACCTCGGCGGCATCCACCACGGCAGCTGGGTCGCCTACGACCCGGTGAACCTGCACGGGGTCGAGCAGATCGGCTTCCGTGTGGCCTCGGAAGGGGCGGGCGGCACCATCGAGGCCCGCGCCGACTCCCCCGACGGCGAACTGGTCGGCTCGGTCGACGTCGAGCCCACCGGCGGCTGGCAGGAGTGGACCGACGTCACGATGGAGGACGTCACCGACCCCGGCGGCACCATCGACCTCCACCTGGTCTTCGTCAACGACGAAGCCGGGGACGAGGCGCTGTTCAACGTCAACTACTTCGACGTGAACGCGGACCACGACGGCGGCCACGGTGACAGGCCCGAGGCCGAGCTGACCAGCCCGGACGACGGCGCGGCCTTCGGGTCGGGCGAGGACGTCCCGCTCGCGGCCGACGTCACCGACCACGGTGACGCCGGGATCGAGGAAGTGGAGTTCCTCGTGGACGGGCAGGCGGTCGCCACGGTGACCGAGGGCCCCTACGAGGCCACCTGGTCCGACGTCCCCGACGGCGAGTACGCGGTCAGCGCGGTGGCCACGGACGGCGAGGGCCGCACCGGCACCTCCGCCACCCACACCATCACGGTCGGCGACGAGCCCGCCCCCGTGGAGTGCGCGCCGCCCAACCTCGACGACGGCTACCGCGCCCTGTGGGACGGGGAGTCCCTGGACGGCTGGAACATGGCCGGTCCGGGCGGCTTCGAGATCGTCGACGACGGTGACGGGTGCGTCCTCCAGACCGAGGGCGGGATGGGCCTGCTCTGGCACGAGAACGAGCTCGGCTCCTACCGCCTGAAGCTGGACTACCTCACCCACGAGGAGTCCGACAACTCCGGTGTCTTCGTCGGCTTCCCGGACCCGGGCGACGACCCGTGGGTCGCGGTCAACGAGGGCTACGAGATCCAGATCGACCCGTACGGCGCCCCCGAGGGCGACCCCCTCACCCAGACCGGGGCCATCTACACCTTCCAGGCGGCCACCTCCCACCCGGAGGTCGTGGGCGAGTGGAACACGATGGAGATCGAGGTCGACGACCCGATGATCCGCGTGTGGATCAACGGCGAGCTGGTCAACGAGTTCGAGAGCACCGACCCCGCCCGCGACCTCTCGGCCGGGCACGTCGGGATCCAGAACCACGGCGCGAACGACCTCGTGTGGTTCCGCGACGTGCAGGTCACCGACCTGGAGGACGAGACGGAGACGTTCACCTTCGCCGAGGTCCACGAACGGGTCGGGGAACTGGCCGAGGCGGGCGCTCTGACCGCCTCCGAGGCCACCCGGCTCACCCGCCAGCTGGAACTGGCCGAGCACAACGTGAGCGTGGGCCGGCCCGCGCAGGCCGGACGCTCGCTCGACCGGTTCCGGACGACCGCAGAGACCGTGGCCGACCCCGAGACCCGAGAGGAGCTGGGGCGCCTGGCCGACGGCCTCGAACACCTGACCGCAGTACCCGAGTAGTCCCGGATCAGCAGTAACGCGACGAACCGTGGCGGGGCCGTCCCCGGCCCCGCCACACCCCCGCGGCGTCGTTCGCACGGCACGCGCCGCCCGTCACCAGGCCAGTGTCAACCTGACAGGAGGTGCCCGTGAGCACCGACCCCTTGAGCACCAAGCAGGGGAAGACCCCCGACCCGGAGAGCGGCGAGGCCGCCCCGGACCGGACCGCGGGGGTCCACTCCGCGAACTCCAATCCCACCACCTGGTGGCTGACCGGCGGCTCCGTTCTGCTGGTCGGCGCCGTCGTCGCCGCGGTGGTGCTCTTCTTCGGGGGCGGGGACGACCAGGTCTCCCCGGACCCGGCCCGGGTGGCCGAGCTGGAGGCCTCCGCCGACGCCCGCCACGTGGACCAGGTGTCCAGCCTGATCGGCCACACCAGGGCCGCCCACGAGGAGCTGGTCCCGGCGCTGGAGTCCCTGAACGGGGTCCTGCCCGCCGACGGCTCCGCACCCTCCGACGACTTCCCGGACTCCGAGGAGATCGACGCCTGGCTCGGCACCATCCGCGACGCCGGGGCCCACTTCGACCTCGGCGACTCCGGCCAGACCGACTTCAACGTCACCCTCGCCGGGCTCGACGGCTCCGTGGACCTGCTCGGTTCGGCGGTGAGCGCCTACCAGTCCGCCTCCCAGGCCGACGGGGACCAGCGGACCGAGCTTCTGGAACTGGCCGCCGACCTGCGCGACCAGGCCGTGAAGGCCTGGTCGGTGGCGGCCACCCAGCTCGACATGGTCAGCATCGACGCCGGGCACGGCCACATCCACCTGTACCTGCCCTCCGAACCGGGCAGCGGCGCCCTCCAACCCGACGAGGCCGAGGACGGCGACGGCGCGACCGGGGACGGGCCGCCGCCCGCCCACGACGGCCACTGACCCGGGGCCTCCACCAGCACCAGCACGACAACCAGCAGGGGAGCACATGACACGCATCGGAGTGTGGTTGGTCGGGGCGCGCGGGTCGGTCGCCACCACGGCCGTCCTGGGCGCGCTGGCAGTGCGGGCGGGCGCCGCCGAGCGGACGGGGTGTGTGACCGAACGCCCCGAGTTCGCCGACGCGGGCCTGCCCGGCCTCGGTGACCTGGTCTTCGGCGGCCACGACCTCTCGGACACCCACCTGTCCAAGAGCGCGGAGCCGCTGGCCAGGTCCGGAGTGGTCCCCCCGCACCTGCCCGAGGCCTTCGCGGAGGAGCTCGACGCGGTGGACCGGCGCGTCCGCCGGGGCGTGGAGCCTCGGCCCGAGGGGTTCGCCCGGTGTCATGTGGACCGTCTGGAACAGGACCTGCGCGCGTTCGCCGAACGCGAGGCCGTGGAGCGCGTGGTGGTCGTGGACCTGTCCAGCACGGAGCCCGCCCCGGAGCGGGTTCCCGAGCTGGACGAACCCGAACAGCTGGAGGCGGCCCTGGACGCGGGGACCGCCCGGATCCCGGCCAGCTCGGTGTACGCCTACGCGGCCCTGCGGGCGGGGTGCTCCTTCGTGGAGTTCACCCCGAACGCGGGGCCGCGCCCGCCCGCGCTGGCGGCCCTGGCACAGGAACTGGGACTGCCGTGGGCGGGCTCGGACGGCAAGACCGGGGAGACCCTGGTCAAGAGCGTGCTCGCGCCGATGTTCGCGGCCCGGGCGCTGCGCGTGCGCTCGTGGTCCTCCATGAACCTCCTGGGCGGCGGCGACGGCGCGACCCTCGCCGACCCCGCCAGCAACGACAACAAGACCGCTTCCAAGGCCCGGGGCCTGGAGCACCTGCTGGGGCACCCGGTGGACGGGCCCCTGCACATCGACTACGTGCCCGACCTGGGTGACGCGAAGACCGCCTGGGACCACGTGTCCTTCGAGGGGTTCCTGGGCACCAGGATGAGCCTCCAGTTCACCTGGTCCGGCTACGACTCGGCGCTGGCGGCGCCCCTGGTCCTGGACCTGGCTCGGCTGGCCGCCCACGCCCACCGGACCCGCCGGTCGGGCCCGGTCCCGGAGCTGGGCTTCTTCTTCAAGGACCCGGCCGGGAGCGACGTGCACGGGCTGGTGGCGCAGTGGGAGGCACTCACCGCCTGGTGCGCCGGACCGGCCGAGGGGGCGGGGCGCGGATGAGCCGGAAGCTGAGGTCCCTGGCCCGGCTGGTGCGCCTGCCCGCCGCGTTGACCGTGCTCGGCGACTCCCTCACCGGCGCGGCCGCCGCGGGTCGGCTGGACCGGCCCGGCACGTGGGCCCTCCCCGCGGCCTCGGTGTGCCTGTACTGGGCCGGGATGGCCCTCAACGACCACGCGGACCGCGACCTGGACGCGGTCGAGCGCCCCGAACGCCCGATCCCCTCCGGTGAGGTCACCCCGGGCGAGGCCCTGGCCGTGGCGACCGGACTCACGGCGGCCGGTGTGGGGATCGCCGCGCTGGCCGGGGGCCGCCGGTCCGCCCTGGTGGCCACCGCCCTGGCCACCACCGTGTGGACCTACGACCTCGTCCTCAAACCCACGCCGCTGGCCCCGCTGGGCATGGCGGTCAACCGGGGACTGGACGTGCTGCTCGGTGCCGGTGACCGGACCGGCGCGGCCGCGCTGCCCGCGGCCGCTATGGCCGTCCACACCTACGGGGTGACGACGCTGAGCCGGGGAGAGGTCCACGGAACCCGGTCGGAGGTGGCCGCCGGGGCGCTGTCCTGCACCCTGGCCGGGGCCACCTTGGCGGCGTACCCGGCGCGCACGGCTCCCGCCACCGTGCGCGGTTCGCTGGGCGAGCTGGCGGCCGGGGCCTTCGCGGGGTCGTTCGCGACCACCGTGGGGACGGCCCAGGCCCGCGCGTTGGCCGAACCCAGTGCGGACCACGCGCGCGCGGCGACCGGGACCGGTATCCGGGGGATGATCCCGCTCCAGGCGGCGCTGCTCTCCCGGTACGGGGCGGTGGGCACCGCGTGCGCGTTGGCCGCCGGGGCACCGGTGACCGCGCGGGCGGCGAGGGCGGTGTCGGTGACATGAGCGAACAGCTGAGGCTGGGGTACGGGACGAACGGGTTCTGGGACCACCGGCTGGTCGACGCCCTGGCGATCATCGCCGACCTCGGTTACGAGGGGGTCGGCCTCACCCTGGACCACCCGCACCTGGACCCGTTCTCCCTGGACGTGAAGGCCCGGGTGGCGGCGGTCGCCCACAGGCTGGACGAGCTGGGGCTGGCGGTGGTCGTGGAGACCGGCGCCCGGTACCTGCTGGACCCGCGCCGCAAGCACGAACCCACCCTGGTCTCCGACCGGGACCGCGACGTGCGCGTCGATCTGCTGCGCCGGGCGGTGCGGATCGCCGACACCCTCGGCGCGGAGGCGGTGTCCTTCTGGTCGGGCATCCTGCCCGCCGGGGCCACGCGGGAGGAGGGGCGCGAACGGCTCCTCTCCGGTGTGGAGAAGGTCCTGGTGACGGCGGAGGAGCTCGGCGTGGACCTGGCCTTCGAGCCCGAGCCGGGCATGTTCGCCGAACGCCTGGAGGACGTCCTGGAGCTGCGACGCGCGCTGGGCGACCCCGCGCGGCTCCGAGTGACCCTGGACGTGGGGCACGGCGTGTGCAACGAACCCGACGGCCCCGAGGGAACGGTGGCCCGAGCCGGGGACCTGATCGCCAACGTGCAGCTGGATGACATGCGCCCCCGTGTGCACGAACACCTGGAGTTCGGTGAAGGCGACCTCGACCTGGCCGGGGTGCTGGGCGCCCTTGACCGTGTGGGGTACACGGGGCTGGCCTCGGTGGAGCTGCCCCGGCACGGGCACGCCGCCCCGCTGGTCGCCGAGCGCTCCAAGCGGGCGCTGGACGCGGCCTGGTCCCGGGTGCTGGAGGAACGGGGGAAGACGGAGTGATCAGCGCGGGCGGAGAGCGAGCCGGGAGGGGAGGCACCGTGGCGGACGTCGGTGACCTGTTGGAGGAGGACGCGCGTACGCGGCTGGCCGCGTTGCGCGCCGAGGTGGCCGAGCATCCGGAGCGCGTCGCGGTGCTCTTCCCCGCCGCCGCGCGCCGGGTCGCGCGCGGCGCCGGACCCTCCGGCGACCCCACCGGGGCGGAGGGGCCGACCCTCGACGACCTCGTGCGCGCTGACCTGCTGCGCGTCCTGGCCCAGGCGCTCTCTCCGGGCGACCTGGCCGGGGAGGTGAACGCCCTCTACGAGTACGGGGACGCCGAGGAACGTCGCGCCGTCCTGCACGGGCTGGACCGCCTGGACACCCGGGAGCCCGAGGTCGCCGCCACCGCCCGACGCCTGCTCGCGGACGCCCTGCGCACCAACGACACCCGCCTGGTCGCCGCGGCCGCGGCCAGCGGGACCCAGGCCCTGCTGGACGACCACGCCTGGCGCCAGACCGTGCTCAAGTGCCTGTTCGTCGGGGTGCCGCTGCGTCTGGTGGCGGGGGTGGACGAGCGCGCCGACGCCGAGCTGGCCCGCATGTGCGCGGACTTCGCCCGTGAACGCGAGCGGGCGGGCCGCGCGGTGCCCGCCGACGTCCACCGGGTTCTGGAGCGCTTCCCCCGGGTCGCCGGCCCGGACCGCCCACAGGACCCGACCCCCCGCTCATAGGAGGCGTCATGCGTATCTTCGACCCGCACATCCACATGACCTCGCGGACCACCGCCGACTACCAGGCGATGCACGACGCCGGAGTGCGCGCCCTCGTGGAGCCCGCGTTCTGGTTGGGACAACCGCGCACCAGCGTGGGCTCCTTCCGCGACTACTTCGACGGCCTGGTCGGGTGGGAGCGCTTCCGCGCCGCCCAGTTCGGTATCCGCCACCACTGCACGATCGCGCTCAACCCCAAGGAGGCCAACGACCCCCGCCTGGCCGGGGTGCTCGACCTCCTCCCCCGCTACCTGGCCAAGGACGGGGTGGTGGCCGTGGGCGAGGTGGGGTTCGACTCGCGGACCTCCGAGGAGGAGAAGGCCTTCCGGCACCAGCTGGAACTAGCCCGGGAGTTCGGTCTGCCGGTGCTGGTGCACACCCCGCACCGGGACAAGGTCGAGGGCACCCGGCACACCCTGCGGCTGGTCGAGGAGTCGGGGATCGCCCCGGAGATGGTCCTGGTGGACCACCTCAACGAGACCACCGTGGAGATGGTGCGCGACTCCGGGTGCGTGCTGGGCTTCTCCATCTACCCGGACACCAAGATGTCCCCGGAGCGGATGGTGCGCGTGCTGTCCGAGTGGGGCCTGGACCGCATGGTGGTGAACTCGGCGGCCGACTGGGGGCACAGCGACCCGCTGACCACGCTGTACACGGGTCAGCGGATGCTGGAGGCCGGGTTCACCGAGGACGACGTGGACCGCGTGCTGTGGCGCAACCCCGTGGAGTTCTACGGGCGCAGCGGCCGTCTGCTGCTGGAGGAGGGCGCGGGACCGGCGACCGCGGCCACCTATTCGGGCAACTCGATCCTGCGCGGCGAACGTCCGGAAGCGGGGCCGCCGGAGGGCGCGGCGGAGGACCCGCGAGGGGGCGCCGAGTGAGGTTCCGGCACCCCGACGGCACCGTCGTCCACCTCGCGTACTGCACCAACGTCCACCCGGCCGAGGACCTGGACGGCGTCCTGCGCCAGATCCGGGTGTTCGGCGGCGGGGTCCGCGCTGCCCTGGACACCGACCTGCTCGGGCTCGGCCTGTGGCTGCCCGCGCCCCTGGCCCGCGAGCTGGCCCGCTCCCCCGCGCTCACCGACCGGCTGCGGACGGGGCTGGCGGCCGCCGGGCTGGAGACCGTCACCCTCAACGCGTTCCCCTACACGGGGTTCCACGCGCCCGTCGTCAAGCACGCCGTGTACTCCCCCGACTGGACCGAGCGCGCCCGCCTGGACTACACCGTGGACTGCGCGCGGGTGCTGGCCCGGCTCATGCCCGACGACGCCGCGAGGGGCAGCGTCTCCACTCTGCCCCTGGCGTGGCGGGAACCCTGGGACGCCGGGCGTCAGGCCGCCGCGCGGGGCCACCTCACCGAGCTCTCCGCTGTGCTGGACGGTCTGGCCGACGCGGGGCGCCCGGTCCGGGTGGGCCTGGAACCCGAACCCGGCTGCGCCGTGGAGACCACGCGGGACGCCGCCCGCCTCCTCGCCGACCCGCCCCCGCACGTGGGCGTGTGCCTGGACACCTGCCACCTCGCAGTGGAGTTCGAGGAGCCGGGCGCCGCGCTGGACCGACTGGACCGGGCCGGACTCCCGGTGGTCAAGACCCAGGCGTCGGCCGCCGTGGAGGCGCCCGACCCGACCGCCCCGGGGACGCGCGCCGCCCTCGCCGCCTTCGCCGAGGACCGGTTCCTGCACCAGACCCGCGAGCTGGACGACGACCGCACCCGGGCCCGGGACGACCTGCCCGAGGCCCTCGACGGTCCCCGTCCCCTGGAAGGCGGGGGCCCCTGGCGCACCCACTTCCACGCGCCCCTGCACTCGCCGGCCGCCGCTCCCCTGCGCGGCACCACCGACCACCTCGACCGGACCCTGTCCCGCCTGTTCGGCCCCGACGGCGCCCGCACCGACCACGTGGAGGTGGAGACCTACACCTGGACGGTGCTGCCCGAGGACCGGCGCCCGGTCGGTGAGGAGGGGCTGATCGCCGGGATCGCCGCCGAACTGGCCTGGGCCCGGGACCGGCTCACCGCGCTCGGGCTCACCCCGCTCTGACGGCCCACCACGGCCCACCAAGGAAGGGACCGCCACCCATGACCAGCCGCCTCCTCGTCGTCAACGCGGTCGGGCTCACCCCCCGGCTGCTCGAACACGCCCCACGACTGCGCCGCCTGGCCGAGCGCGGGTGGCGGGCGCCGCTGGACACCGTCCTGCCCGCCGTCACCTGCACCGTGCAGTCCACCTTCCTGACCGGGGCCGCGCCCGCCGACCACGGCGCCGTCGCCAACGGCTGGTACTTCCGGGATCTGGGCGAGGTGTACCTGTGGCGCCAGCACAACCGGCTGGTCCAGGGCGAGAAGGTGTGGGAGACCGCCCGCCGCCACCGCCCGGACTTCCGCACGGCCAACGTCTGCTGGTGGTACGCCATGGGGGCCACCACCGACTGGACCGTCACACCCCGGCCGGTCTACCACGCGGACGGCCGCAAGTCCCCCGACTGCTACACGAGGCCGGTCGGGCTGCACGACGAACTCACCTCGGACCTGGGCCCCTTCCCCCTGTTCAACTACTGGGGACCGACCGCCTCGATCCGCTCCACCGAATGGATCGTCGCCGCCACCCGCAAGCTGCTGCCCCGGGCAGACCTCACCCTCTGTTACGTCCCCCACCTGGACTACGACCTCCAGCGGTTCGGACCCGACTCCGACCGGGCGCGGCAGGCGGTGCGCGACCTCGACGCCGCGCTCGCCCCGCTGCTGGACGACGCCGAGGCGGCCGGAGCGGCCGTCCTGGTGCTCAGTGAGTACGGGATCACCCCCGCCGACCAGCCGGTGGACGTCAACCGGCTGCTGCGCCGGGAGGGCTTCCTGGAGGTGTACACGCAGGAGGGCATGGAGTACCTCGATCCGTGGGCCTCGCGGGCCTTCGCGGTCGCCGACCACCAGTGCGCCCACGTGTACGTCCACGACTCCGACGACCTGGCGAAGGTCACCGAACTCCTGCGGGGGCTGGACGGGGTCGACCTCGTCCTGGACCGCGGAGCCCAGGCGGAGTACGGGCTGGACCACGAACGCTCCGGGGAACTGGTCCTGTTCGCCCGGCCCGGCGCCTGGTTCACCTACTACTACTGGCTGGACGACGGGTCGGCCCCCGACTTCGCGCGCGGTGTGGACATCCACCGCAAGCCCGGTTACGACCCGGCCGAACTCTTCCTGGACCCCGCCGACCCCCTGGTCAAGGCCCGGGCGGCGGCCAACCTGGTCCGCAAGAAGGCGGGCCTGCGCTACACGATGAACGTCGTCCCCCTGGACCCGGGCTGTGTCCGGGGCACGCACGGACGCCCGCACGACGATCCCCGGGACGGGCCCCTCGTGCTGTGCACCGAACCCGCGCTCGCCCGCGAACGCGTCGCCGCCACCGAGGTGCGCGACCTCATGCTCGGCCTCGTCGGTGTGCCGGCACCGGCGGGGCCGACCCCGCGCTGAATCCACCGGCGATCCGGGGCGGGCCGTCCGGCGCCGCCCCACCCCCGACCACCCTGGAGGCAGTCCGATGACCCGACCGGTCACCCTCTTCACCGGCCAGTGGGCCGACCTGCCCTTCGAGGAGGTGTGCGCGCTCGCCTCCTCCTGGGGCTACGACGGCCTGGAGATCGCCTGCTGGGGCGACCACCTCGACGTCACCCGCGCCGCCGTGGACGACTCCTACGTCCGGGAGCGCCTGGAGATCCTCGAACGGCACGGCCTCGGAGTGTGGGCGATCTCGAACCACCTCCTCGGCCAGGCGGTGTGCGACGACCCCATCGACCACCGCCACCAGGACGTCCTGCCCTCCCGCGTCTGGGGCGACGGCGACCCCGAGGGGGTCCGCCAGCGCGCGGCCGAGGAGATGAAGCTGACCGCCCGGGCCGCCGCGAAACTGGGTGTGTCCACGGTGGTGGGCTTCACCGGCTCGGCGATCTGGAAGTACGTGGCGATGTTCCCGCCGGTGGGCGCGGACGTGATCGAGGCGGGCTACCGGGACTTCGCCGACCGCTGGAACCCGATCCTGGACGTGTTCGACGAGGTCGGCGTGCGGTTCGCGCACGAGGTGCACCCGTCGGAGATCGCCTACGACTACTGGTCGACCCAGGCGGCGCTGGAGGCCGTGGGACACCGGGAGGCGTTCGGGCTGAACTGGGACCCCAGCCACATGGTGTGGCAGGACATCGACCCGGTCGGCTTCCTGTGGGACTTCCGCGACCGGATCTACCACGTGGACTGCAAGGACGCCCGCAAGCGCGTGGGCAACGGCCGCAACGGGCGGCTCGGATCCCACCTTCCGTGGGGCGACCCGCGCCGGGGTTGGGACTTCGTGTCCACCGGTCGCGGCGACGTTCCGTGGGAGGCGTGCTTCCGCGTACTCAACTCGATCGGCTACCAGGGGCCGATCTCCGTGGAGTGGGAGGACGCCGGGATGGACCGCCTGGCCGGGGCCGCCGAGGCGGTGCGGTTCGTGAGGGCGAACGCCTTCGACGCGCCCGAGGCGTCCTTCGACTCCGCCTTCGGGTCGGACTGACCGGCCCGACGCCGGAGCGGACCGTCCGGTGCCACGGCCCCCGTGGCACCGGACTCACATCATCGGCGCGATGACCACCCGGTAGTGTCCGCCGTCGGACGTCGCCACGTCGTGGCGGAAGTCGTTGACCCGGTTGACCGAGCGCTGCACGGCGTCACTGCCGAAGGCACTGGTGTCCACCGAGGGCAGGTGCTCCCGGAGGGCGAGGACCGCCTCGTCGACGGACAGCGCGGTTCCCCGGTGTTCGGGGGTGATGCGCTGGCCGCCGTCGGTGAGCCGACTGATCGCGATCCGGAACATTCCGGGTCTCCCTGCACTGCTGGGGGATGGTCACCGGCATTCTCCCCCATACTCGGCGGACTGGCCAGTGGGGGTCAGAGCCAGGCGACCTTGGAGTCCTCCAGGTCGTAGCGGGCCGCGACGACCTCGACCCTGCCGTCGGAGACGAAGTCGCCGAGCTCGCTGTCCTCGCGCAGGAGCCGCGCGATGTGCTCCGCGTTGGCCCGGACGCAGTCGTCGAGGAAGTCCTCGCCGTCGTCGGGGGTGGACTCGACGACCTCCAGGATCTCGGCGACCAGACCACCGATGTGTCCGTGCGGGAGCTCACCGGTGCGGTGGGCCTCCACTGCGGCGTCGACGGCGCCGCAGCTCTGGTGACCCATGACCACGATCAGCGGTGTGTGCAGGTGCTCCACGGCGTAGGTGAGGCTGCCGAGCACGGAGCCGTCCAGGACCTGGCCGGCCGAACGGACGGTGAAGAGGTCGCCCAGCCCCTGGTCGAAGACGAGTTCCGGGGGGACACGGGAGTCGGCGCAGCTGAGGATGGTCGCGAAGGGTGCCTGACCCTCGACCAGCTGGGCACGGCGGGCTCTGCCCTCGTTCGGGTGTCTGGAGACGTAGCGCGACCAGCGGCGGTTTCCCTCCTTCAGCAGGCGCAGGGCCTCCCTGGCGTTCCGGGCGGCGGGGGCCGCGGGGGCGGCGTCGGCCCAGGCGACGGAGGCGGGGATGGTGGTGGCGACGGCGGCGCCGACGCCGCCGAGAAGCGACGCCTTGAAGGCGCCGCGACGGGTTATAGCCATTTGGGGCTCTTTTTCCGTTTTACGAACAAAATGACTTTTGCCAGCAAAGCGGGTAAAAGCTACTCCTGGCGCGAGAGCGCTCACAAGGGGATTGACGCGTTCCTAACGCCGTATGGCCACATTCAGCCAAGCGGGAATCAGACGTGCTTCCGGGCCTGCACGAAGTCGAACCGGCCCGCCACGAAACGGGGGTCGGTGAGCGACGAGGTCGCCGCCGGATTGGCGCCCGAACCGTGGAGGTCACTGAAGGCCGCCGACTGGTTCACGAACACCTCGCCCGTCAGGTTCGCGGACAGGTTGACCCCCGCCTCCATGGCCGTCTCCTCCGCGCGTTCCAGCACGTCCTCACTGGTGGAGTACACGGAGGCGGTGATGGCACCGCGCTCGGCGACGGTCTCCCCGAACAGGCGCAGGGACTCGTCGGTGTCGGCGGTGGTGATCACGAAGGAGACCGGGCCGAAGTGCTCGCGCCCGTACACGTCGCGGTCCCGCGCATCCAGTCGGACCAGGGCCGGGGTGCGGACGACGGCCTCCGGGAACTCCGGGTGCGCGGGCGCCGTCGGGGCGAGCAGGACCTCTCCCAGGTCCGCCACGGCGTCCACCCGCTCCCGCACCCCGTCGTTGACCACGGCGCCCAGCACGCCCACGAGGCGGGCGGGGTCGGCGGCGACCTCCGAGACCGCGGCCGCGAGGTCGGCGGCGAACTCCTCCGCGCTCCGGTGCCCCTCGTCGGTGGCCACGCCCCCGGCCGGGACGTAGACGTTCTGCGGGGTGGTGCACATCTGGCCGCTGTACAGCGCCAGCGAGTGGGCGAGGTTGGCGAGCATCGGACGGTACGCGTCCGTGGAGTCCACGACCACCGTGTTGGTCCCGGCCTTCTCCGTGCTGACGAAGGCCTGCCGCGCGTGCTCCTCCAGCCAGTCCCCGAACTCCGTGGAGCCGGTGAAGTCCACGAGCCGCGTCTCGGGGCGCGTGGCGAGGTCGGCGGCGAGGCGGTCCTCGGGGGCCTCGGCGGCCAGCAGGACCGTGTCGGGGTCCAGCCCCTGCTTCGTGAGCACGTCGCGCGCGACCGACACGGTGATGGCCAACGGCAGGACCGCGCCCGGGTGCGGCTTGACGATCGAGGTGTTGCCGGTGACCAGGTTGGCGAAGAGCGCGGGGTAGGAGTTCCAGGTGGGGAAGGTGTTGCAGCCGATGACCAGACCGACCCCCCGGCCCCGCGCGGTGTACCGCTTGGCCATCGTGATCGGGCCGCCCCGGCGTCGGGGCTTCTCCCACCGGGACTCGCCCGCGTAGTGCGTGATCAGGTCGTGGGCGAGGGCGACCGCCTCCAGCCCCCGGTCCTGGGCGTGCGGTCCGCCCGCTTGGAAGGCCATGACGAAGGACTGACCGGTGGTGTGCCGCACCGCGTGCGCCATCTCGAAGGAACGCCGGTTGAGACGGTCGAGGATCTCCAGACACACACCCGTGCGCACGTCGAGGGGCACGCGGCGCCAGGAGGCGAGGGCCCGGCGGGAGGAGGCCAGCAGCGCGTCGGGGTCGGCGTGCGGGTAGCCCACGCCCAGTTCCGGGCCGTAGGGGGAGCGTTCCGTGGCCACGCGGCCCCTCTCTCCCGGTCCGGACAGCGGGAAGTCCCGGTCGAGAAGCGCCTCGAAGGCGGCCCGCCCCCTGGCGGCGGCGTCCTCGCCGTAGACCGACCGGCTCGGCGACTCCGGGAAGGCGGAGTGGTGGTACCGCCCGCGGACCGCCGCCACGGCGTCGTCGAGGGTGGCCCGGTGTCGTTCCAGCAGGTCCGGGTGGGATTTCGACACGGCGCGCGCCCTTCCTCGGGTGGTGGTGCGGGGTCTAGGGTGGGTTACCAACCGACCGTTCGTTAAGTTAGCAAACCCTCGGGCGGCCGACGCGGTCGGACCACCGACCCCGCGCACGTTCGCCCCCGTCACGAGGTAGATTCGACAACCGTGTCCCGATCTTCCGCACCCGAACCAGCCGCCCCGAGGCAGACCGGCAGGCGCCGCTCCGGCCGCCCCGGGCACGACGCCGACTCCGTGCTCCGCGTGGCCGCTCGCGTGTTCAACGAACGCGGGTACGACGGAACGAGCATGGAGGACCTGGCCCGCGCCCTCGGGGTGACCAAGTCCGCGATCTACCACCACGTCACCGGCAAGTCCGAACTCCTGCGCCAGTCGCTCGACCTGGCCATGGACGCCCTGTTCGAGGTCACCCGCGAGGAGGGTGCGACCACCGGCCCGGCCATCGCGCGACTCGAACACGTGATGCGCGGCAGCGTCCGGGTACTCGTCGAGGAACTGCCCCACGTCACCCTGCTGCTGCGGGTGCGCGGCAACACCGAGGTGGAGAAGCACGCCCTGGAACGGCGCCGCAGGTTCGACCACCTCATCGCCGACCTGGTCCGCGAGGGCGTGGTCGACGGTGACATCCGCAGCGACGTCGACCCGGCGGTCGCCTCCCGCCTGCTCTTCGGCATGGTGAACTCGATCGTCGAGTGGTACAAGCCGGACCGGGGCATGTCCTGCGAGGAGATCGCCGACTCCCTGTGCCGCATCGCCTTCGAAGGGTTGCGGTCCAGCCGGGACTAATCGCCCCACTGGCCCCAGGAATCACCACTGGCCACATCAGGCCACTGAATCGGCGGCGGAAGCCCTGGTCAACGACGGCGAGCGTCCCTACGCTCCATGAACGGGGGTCACGTCTGTGACCCACATCATGGAAAGCAGAGCGACCGTGTCCGATCTCCTCCCCCAAGACTGGATGACACCCTCGATCGCCTACGCCATCTCGGTCATCGGCTCGTTCCTGGGGCTCTCCTTCGCCGCCAGGGCCCGCCACGCGACCGGCTTCTTCCGATGGCAGTGGCAGGGCCTGGCCGCGCTCGCCCTCGGCGGCATGGCCATCTGGGCGATGCACTTCGTCGCCATGCTGGGGTTCAGCGTCCCCGGCACCGCCCTGCGCTACGACGGTCTCCTGACCGCCGTCAGCGGGGTGATCCCGGTAGTGGTCACCGTGTTCGCCCTGCACCTGATCCTGCGCGAGGCCACCGCCATGCGGCTCCTGGCCAGCGGCCTCCTGGTCGGCGTCGGCATCATCGCCATGCACCACGTCGGCGTGGTCGCCATGAACGTGCACGGGACCATGCACCACGACCCGTTCCTCACGGCCCTGTCCGCCGTGATCGCCGTGGTCGCCTCCACCGTCGCCCTGTGGTGCGCCCGCCAGGTGCAGGGACCGCCCGCGACCCTCCTCGCCTCCCTGGTGATGGCCGCCGCGGTCACCGCCACGCACTACACCAGCATGGCCGGGACGCACGTGGTCCCGCCGAACTTCACCCCCGTCGGCCCACCCGACGGAGCCAAGGCCTGGGACCTCCTGCTCCCGGTGATCACCGGGCTGTTCGTCCTCCTGCTCATCTGTAGCCTCTTCCTTCTGCTCGGCGACGACGACGAGAACGAACGGCGGGACTACTCCCGCTCCTCGCACCGGGCGGCGGAGCACACGATCGGCTCCGAGGAGACCTACACGCCCCGGCACGGCGCTCCGGCGGAGCCCCGGCCCGGGGACGACGTGTGGACCCGGCGCCGCTGACCGGCGCCGGGAAAACCACTGGCACCGCACCCGCCCCCTGCCCTAGGGTCGGTGCGTGCCGTGCGGTCCGCGCCGGCCGCTGACGAGAGGAGCACGCCATGGCCCACCTCATGCCTGGCACCGGTTTCCGAACTTCCGTCGTCAGCGAGCCGTAGGTCGCGTCAGATCGGCGGCTCGCGCTCCCAGAGAGAGCACCGTGAGTCACCACAGCACGAGCACCACATCCGAAGAACACCCCGCCCACCCGCTCTCGGCACTGGGCTGGAACGCCCGCGTCGAGGCGGCCTTCGACGCCGTCGCCCGCGGCGTGCCGCACGTCCTGCTTCCCGCCCGGGTCTCCGAGGCCCGACGGGGCGCCGTCGGCGTCCGTCTGCCCGGGCACGAGACCGCCGCGCTCTCACCCGAGGTGCGCAGGGCGGCGGAGGCCGACCCCTTCACCGCACCCACCACCGGGGACTGGGTGGCCGTGCGCCGCTCCGGCGACACCTGGCTGGTCGAGGCGGTCCTGGAACGCTCGGGAACCCTCGTCCGCCAGGGCGTGGCCAAGGACTCCCACGACCAGGTCCTGGCCGCCAACGTCGACGCCGTCCTGATCTGTGAGGCCGCCGACCAGGGCCCCAACGTGGGCCGGCTGGAACGGTTCCTCAGCCTCGCCTGGACCAGCGGCGCCACCCCGGTCGTGGCCGTCACCAAGGCCGAACTCGCCGGTGACCGCCTCCCCGAGGTGGTCGAGCTGGTCGAGTCGGTCACCACGGGCGCCGATGTGCACACCGTCAGCGCGTACACGGGCGCCGGTCTGGACGAGCTGTCCGCCCGCCTGCGCCCAGGGGCCACCTGGGTCCTGCTCGGTACCTCGGGCGCCGGGAAGTCCAGCCTGCTCAACGCGCTGGCCGGGCGGCCGGTCATGGAGACGGGGGCGATCCGCGACGACCGCCGCGGCCGCCACACCACCACCCACCGCCAGCTGATCCCCCTGCCCGGGGGCACGCTGTTCCTGGACATCCCGGGGGTGCGCCGCATCGACGTGCCCGGTGACGGGAGCGGCGTGGACCGCACCTTCGCGGACGTCAACGAACTGGCCGAACGGTGCCGGTTCCGGGACTGCTCCCACGGTGCCGAGCCCGGGTGCGCGGTCAGGGCCGCCGTGGACGAGGGCGAACTGGACTCCGGGCGCCTCGAACGCTGGTCCAAGCTGCACCGCGAGTCCGAGTGGAACCGGTCCCGGGGCGACGCCCGCCTGCGTGCGGAGCGCCGCCGGCAAGGGAAGCGCAACACCCGCGAGGGCCGGGAGGCCGGCAGGCTCAAGCGCGGCCTCTGACCCGGTGCGGTGCCGGGGCGGGTGGTTCACCCGCCCCGGCACCCGCCGTTCAGAACCCGAAGGCCCGCCGCGCGTTGCCGGCGACGATCCCGGCCAGCTCCTCCTCGCCCAGGCCCTTGGTCTCGGCCAGCACCCGCAGGGTGAGCGGGATGAGATAGGGAGCGTTGGGGCGGCCCCGGTAGGGCTTGGGGGTGAGGAAGGGCGCGTCGGTCTCCACGAGCACCAGTTCGGGCGGGGCGACCTTGGCGGCCTCGCGCAGGGGCTCGGCGCTGGCGAAGGTGACGTTGCCCGCGAAGCTCATGTAGTAGCCCCGCTCGGCGCACACCCGGGCCATGTCGGCGTCACCGGAGAAGCAGTGGAAGACCACCCGCTCCGGCGCGCCCTCCTCCTCCAGGATCCGCAGGACGTCCTCGTGTGCCTCGCGGTCGTGGATCATGAGCGCCTTGCCGTGCCTCTTGGCGATGGCGATGTGGCGGCGGAAGGACGCCTCCTGGGCGCGGGCGCCCTCGGGCCCGGTCCGGAAGGTGTCCATGCCGGTCTCACCGACCGCCACCACCTGCGGCAGCGCCGCCAGCGCGTCGATCTCGGCGAGCTCGGCCTCCAGGGCCTCGATCCCCCCGGCGGGGCGGGCCTTCCCGGTCCAGTCGGTGTCGTCGGCTTCCACGCCCTCGGCGCCGTCACCGTGCACCACGCGCGGTGCCTCGTTCGGGTGCAGGGCCACGGCGGCCCACACCTTCCCGGGGTGCTCGGCCGCGACCTCCGCCGCCCAACGCGAGGAGGACAGGTCGACCCCCACCTGCACGAGCGGGGTGACCCCCACGGCCTCCGCGGCCGCGATGATCTCCTTGACCTCGGGCGTCTGCATGTCCATGTGGGTGTGGCTGTCGGCCACCGGCACCCGCAGCGCCTCGGGTGCGGGGGGCGGGGTCTGCGCGTTGCGCTCCCTGACCGCACTGCCCTTGCGTCTGCCCATGTCATGCCCCCATCACCGTGTACCGCGTGCGCCGTGGTGATTCTAGGCGGCCCGGCCCCCCGGATCGGCACCGATGGGCGCCACGGGGCGCGAACGGCCCCGAACGCGGGAGGCGGGCACCGGTCCGCGTGGGTCCGATGCCCGCCTCGGCGCGGGGTCGAGCGCTACTCGTCGCCGGACAGGCGGGCCAGCTCCTCGTCCACCACCGACGGGTCGAGCTTGGTGAACAGCGGAGTGGGACGGCCCAGCGGGGTGCCCGCGACGATCGGCACCGACTCCCAGCGGGCGTCGTTGTCGGCGTAGTCACCGGTGATGACCGGGTAGTCCACCTTCTCCTCGGAGCCGCCGATGGTGTCGTGGCCGGACTCGATGCGCGGCATGCCCGTCCAGGTGCCGGTGCCGCCGAGCATCGCGTACACCTTGTTCGCCGACTCCGGAAGGAACGGCGTGAGCAGGGTGTTGGCGTCGCTGACCAGCTGGAGGGCGACGTGCAGGACGGTCGCCATCCGCTCCGGGTCGGTCTTCTTGAGCGCCCACGGAGCCTGGTCGGAGATGTACTTGTTGGCCTCGGCGACGGTGCGCATGGCCTCCTGGAGCGCCGCCTTGAACTGCGACCTCTCCAGCCGGGCGCCCACGGTGGCGAAGGCCTCCCGGGAGGCGGCCAGGACCGCCCGGTCCTCGTCGGTGAGCTCACCCGCGGCGGGGATCTCGCCGAGGTTCTTGGCCGCCATGGAGATGGAGCGGTTGACCAGGTTGCCCCAGGCCGCCACCAGCTCGTCGTTGTTGCGGCGGACGAACTCGGCCCACGTGAAGTCGGTGTCCTGGTTCTCCGGGCCCGCGGCCATGATGTAGTAGCGCAGCGCGTCCGCGGAGTAGCGCTCCAGGAAGTCGCGCACGTAGATCACCACGCGGCGCGAGGACGAGAACTTCTGCCCCTCCATGGTGAGGAACTCGCTGGAGACCACCTCGGTGGGCACGTTCAGCTCGCCGAGCGGGCCGACGTCCCCGTCCCGGTCGCCCTTCCCGCTCGCCCCGAGCAGGATGGACGGCCAGATGACCGAGTGGAAGACGATGTTGTCCTTGCCCATGAAGTAGAAGGACTCGTTGTCGTCGCCCTGCCACCAGCGGCGCCAGGCCTCGGGCTCGCCCACGCGCCGGGCCCATTCGATGGAGGCCGACAGGTAGCCGATGACCGCGTCGAACCAGACGTAGATCCGCTTGGCGGCGTTGTCGCTCCACCCGTCCAGCGGGATCGGCACGCCCCAGGTGAGGTCACGGGTGACCGCGCGCGGCTGGAGGTCCTCCACCAGGTTCAGGGAGAACTTGAGGACGTTGGGGCGCCACTCGCCCTCCTTGCCCTTGAGCCAGTCGGTGAGGACGTCGGCGAAGGCGGGCAGGTCGAGCATGAAGTGCTCGGTGTCCACGAACTCCGGCGTCTCGCCGTTGATCCGCGAACGGGGCGAGATCAGGTCGATCGGGTCGAGCTGGTTCCCGCAGTTGTCGCACTGGTCGCCGCGCGCGCCGTCGAAGCCGCAGATCGGGCAGACGCCCTCGATGTAGCGGTCGGGCAGCGTACGGCCGGTGGACGGGGAGATCGCGCCCTTGGTGGTGCGCGTGAAGACGTAGCCGTTGTCGTAGAGCGTGGTGAACAGCTGCTGGACGACGGAGTAGTGGTTGCCGGTGGTGGTGCGGGTGAACAGGTCGTAGGACAGTCCGAGCGCGACCAGGTCCTCGGCGATGATCCGGTTGTAGCGGTCGGCCAGCTCCCGGGCGCTCACGCCCTCCTGGTCGGCCAGCACCTGGATCGGGGTGCCGTGCTCGTCGGTGCCGCTGACCATCAGCACGTTGTTCCCCGACATTCGCTGGAAGCGCGAGAAGACGTCGGAGGGGACCCCGAAACCGGAGACGTGGCCGATGTGGCGCGGGCCGTTGGTGTAGGGCCAGGCGACCGCGGTCAGGATGTGGCGATTCGACGACATGACTCAAGACTAAAGGTGGCCCGGGGTGTCCGAGCACCAAAGGACGCCCGGTGTCCGGCCGGGAGGGCCCCGTCCACAGGGGCGACTCACATGATTCCCCCCGAAGGGTGCCTACCCGTATGCTCTGCTGGATGGAGCCGTGTGCCCCGGGGCACCGGCCGAAGCCAGCACGACCCTCCAACCCGGCTCTGAGGCGGTGGTCCCCACGGTTACCCGTGCCCTACCCCGCCCTGCCCTGCGGACCGGATCGCTGATCACCAGCGTGGTCCTGCTGGTCATCCTGTCCTTCCCGGTGGCCTCCGGCCTGTCCGGGGAGAGGGACACCGTCGCCCTGCCCGCGCACGGAGGGCAGAGCGCCCCCGAGCGCGACGCCGCGGAGGCCGCCGACGACGACCCCTCGGGGACGTCGGAGGAGGCGCATCCCTACCGCGGCACCCAGACGGTCTCCCTCGGGCCGCCCGTCTCCGTCTGCGACCAGCGGTCGGTACTGCGGGACCTGCCCGATGTCGTCCCCACGTGCGCACTGCGCCTGGCGGTGTGGGACCAACCCTGGTGGCCGCTGCCCCTGCCGCACCACGACCCCGTTCCCGAACAGGTCGACGCGGAGGAGCTGCCGCCCACCCGGGCACCGCCTCTCACCGCGCACACCCTCGTCTGACCATCCCGGTCGGCCGCTTCCCGGAGCCCTCGACGGCACCGGGACCGGCCCCACGCACCCCCCTGCCCGGCGCCGCCGGGCAAGCGACCGGTACCCACCATCCGCAGTGAGAGGTTCACCCCTTGTCCAGTCAAACGGGAGCCGGGGCGCGCTGGACGCGCGCGCTCATCTCCCTCCTCGTCATCCTCGTCGCGTTCGGCGCGGCGTGGTTCATCCCACCGCGCCTGGGGCTCGACCTCAGCGGCGGTACGCAGATCGTCCTGGAGACCCAGGACGGCACCGACGGCACGCAGGCCAACTCGGAGAACACCGACAAGGTCGTCGAGGTGCTGCGACAGCGCATCGACCGCCTCGGTGTGGCCGAGGCGACCATGTCCCGCTCCGGTGAGAACCGCATCATCGTCGAGCTCCCGGGCGTGCAGGACCCGGCGGAGGCCGCGCAGATCGTCGGCCAGACCGCCCAGCTGTCCTTCCACGAGGTCCTGGGCGTCGGCGACCAGGGTGGCCAGGGCGTGCAGGCCCCGGGCGGAGGCGGCGACTTCGCCAACCCGCCCGCGGACGAGGCCCGCGCCCCCTCCGACGGCCAGGACGGCGCCCCCGAGGGCGGCGGCGAACTGCCGGAGGGCATGGAGGGCCTCGAAGGCATGGAGGGCCTGGAGGACATGCTCGGCGGCCAGGGCGGCATGCCCCAGGCCCCCGCGGGCCCCTCCGCGGAGAACCCCGAGGACGTCGCGCAGACCCTGCCCGACGAGCAGGGCACCATGCTCCAGCTGGGTGAGACCTTCATCCAGGGCGACCGGGTCTCCACGGCCGACGCCGCGCTGGACAGCGCCAACCGCGCCCAGTGGGTCGTCAACGTCGGCTTCCGTGGCGAGGGCCGCGAGCAGTGGCGCGAACTGACCGGCAAGGCCGCCTGCTACAACGAGGGCGACCCCCGCCGCCGCGTGGCGATCGTGCTGGACGACCAGATCATCTCCGCTCCGCAGGTGTCCCCGGAGATCGGTTGCGAAGCCGGTATGTCCGGCGGTCAGACCACCATCAGCGGCAACGACTTCACCAGCGAGAGCGCCGAAGAGCTGGCCGTGCTGATCGAGGGCGGCTCGCTGCCGCTTCCGGTCACCGAGGTCCAGCGCCAGACCGTGGGCCCGACCCTCGGTGCCGCCGCCATCGAGGCCAGCGCCATCGCCGCGCTCCTCGGCATCGCCTTCACCGCCCTGTACATCACGGTGGTGTACCGGCTCGTGGGCTTCCTGGCCTCGATCGCGTTGGCGTTCTACACGCTGATCGCCTACGGAGCGCTGGTCGCCTTGGGGGCCACGTTGACCCTCCCGGGTCTGGCCGGTTTCGTGCTGGCGATCGGTATGGCCATCGACGCGAACGTGCTGATCTTCGAGCGCGCGCGTGAGGAGTACCAACGCCAACAGCGGACGTACGAGGCCAACAAGTCCGCGGGGATGAAGGACGCTGACTCCGAGGTCGCCAAGGCGGAGAGCGGCGCACTGGCCCGCCGTCGCCGCCGGGCCATCGCGCCCAACCTGGAGAAGGCGTTCGTCCAGGGCACGCAGAAGGCCTGGAGCGCGGTCCTCGACACCAACGTCACCACGTTCCTCGCCGCCGGTCTGCTGTTCTTCTTCGCCTCCGGCACCGTGCAGGGCTTCGGCGTCACGCTGAGCATCGGCACCATCGCCTCGATGATCTCCGCGCTGATCATCGCGCGCGTGTTCGTCGAGTGGGCCGTGCGGCGCGCGGTCATCAAGAAGCACCCGTCGATCACCGGTCTCGACCGCATCGGCCCGGTCCGCACCTGGCTGGTCGAGAAGAACCCGCAGCTCATGGACCACCGCCGGACCGGTCTGATCGTCGCGGCGCTGATCGTGCTCGTCGCGATCGCCGCCCCGCTGGTCCGCGACACCAACCTGGGTGTCGAGTTCACCGGCGGCCGGGTCCTGGAGTACGAGATCACCGGCGACCAGACCCTCTCGGTCGACGAGGCCCGTTCGGTCATCTCCGGGCTGAACTTCCCGGGTTCGGACACCGCCGTGGTGCAGGAGTCCGGTAACGGCGACATCGCCGTGCGTACCGGCGACATCTCCGACGCCGAGGCCGCCACCATCGCCGACGCCCTCACCGAGGAGACCGGCGGCGTGGAGATGGTCAGCGACGAGCTGATCGGCCCGAGCATGGGCGACGAGCTGCGCAACCGGGCGCTGATCGCCCTGGGCGCGGCCCTGGCCCTCCAGATGATCTACCTGGCCTGGCGTTTCCGCTGGTCCTTCGGTGTCTCCACCATGCTGTCGCTGGCCTTCAACATGGTGCTGGTCATCGGGCTGTTCATCTGGCTGGGCAAGCCGATCGACGGTGTCTTCCTCGCCGCGATCCTGAGTGTCATCGGCTTCACGGTCAACGACACGGTGGTGGTGTTCGACCGTGTCCGAGACGAATGGGCGAGGGACGAGAAGTCCTCGTTCAAGGAGATCGCCAACCGCGCGGTGCTCAACACCCTGCCGCGTACGGTCAACACGACCGTCGGCGCGTGGATCATCCTGGGCTTCCTCACCTTCCTCGGTGGGTCCTCGCTCCAGGACTTCTCCATCGCGATGCTGGTCGGTCTCACCACCGGTGTGGTCTCCACGGTGTTCGTCGCGGTGCCGATCGCCATCTGGCTCCAGAAGTGGGACAGGACACCCGCGCCGCACGTGCTGAAGGAGCGCAAGGCCAAGGAGAAGGTGGCCGCCAAGGCCGCCCGGGACGCGGACGACGGTGCCGTCGTCTGATCCCGGCCTCCGGCAGAGGAGGGGCCCCGGTCCGCGCACACCGCGCGGGCCGGGGCCCCTCCCCGTTTCCGGGGGCGCTCCGTCAGGCCTGCGTGGGGGCGGGAGCGCCCTCGGAGGCCTGCACCAGCACGAAGCCCTGACCCTCCAGGGAGAGTTGGAAGGCCTCGCCGCTGCCGCGACCGATGATGGCGCCCGCCCTGACGGTGCTCCGGATACCGGCACGGAGCGTGCTCGACCACGCCACGGCCGCGTCGGTGTCGACGAAGGTGGGTTGGTCGACGTTGAGCAGTACGGGCGTCCCGTGGCAGGCGACCGCCACGCGGCCGTGCCCGGTGAACACGGTGTTGAACAGGCCCCCGGCCGCCATTCCGGCGCCCTGGACACGGCGGATGTCCCATTCGAGGCCCGGCTCGAAGGCGAGCACGTTCTCCCCGCTGACCGTGATGGAGTCGCCCTCCAGGTCGATCAGGTGGACGTCCCATGCGTCCCTGGCCAGGAACACGTCGCCCTGCCCGGAGACGCGCATCAGCGGCAGGCCCTCACCGGTGAAGGCCTTCTTGAAGAACTTCCCGACGCTGCCGGAGCCCTGGTAGGCGAAGTCGATGTTGCCCTGGTAGGCGACCATGGAGCCCTGCCGGGCGAGGAACTCGCCGTTCAGGCCCACCCTCAGCATCTTGTGGTTCTGTAGGTGCATGCCCGGACGCTGGGTCTCCTGGGCCTGCTGGAAGAGCTCGCTGCGCATGGTCGGATCCTCGTTCCTGTCGCCGTTACTGCCAGGTTCGACGCCGCCCGCCCGAAAAGGTTCCGGAAGGCGACGCGGGTCTCACTCAGCCTCGACGACCCCGTGGACCAGGTCGTACACGCGGCGCTTGGGCACGCCGGTCTCCTTGGCGACCCGGGTGATCGCCTCCTTGCGGCGCACACCCTCCTCCTCCAGGACCGCCACGGCCTCCACCAGGTCGGTGTCGCTGGTGCGCTCCGCCCGGGGCCGGGCGCCCTCCACGACCACGGAGATCTCGCCCCGCACCCCCTCCGCCGCCCACGCGGCCAACTCCCCGAGGCCACCCCGGCGCACCTCCTCGTAGGTCTTGGTGAGCTCACGGCACACCGCCGCGCGGCGGTCCGCGCCGAAGGCCCCGGACATCGCCTCCAGGGTGGCGGCGATGCGGTGCGGGCTCTCGAAGAACACCATCGTGCGGCGCTCTTCGGCCAGTTCGCTGAGATACCCCTTCAGGCCCTTGCGCGGCGGGAAGCCCTCGAAGCAGAATCGGTCGGTGGGCAGCCCGGACACCACCAGGGCCGTGGTCACCGCGGACGGACCCGGAATGGCGGTGACCGGAATCCCCTCGTCGGCGCAGGCGGCTGCCAGGCGGTATCCGGGGTCGGACACCCCGGGCATCCCGGCGTCGGTGACGACCAGCACCTCCTCTCCACGGCGGAGGTCGGCGAGGAGTTCCTCGCCCCGGCGGCTCTCGTTCTGGTCGTAGTAGGAGACGATCCGGGCACCGGTCGCCCCGCCCAACCGAATACCGGTACGGGAGGCGAACTGCCTCAGGCGACGGGTGTCCTCGGCCGCGATCACGCGTGCCTCCTCGAGCGCGTGGAGGAGTCGGGGCGGCGCGTCCTCCTGGTTTCCGATGGGAAGACCCGCCAGTACGAGCCTCCCGACTCGCCGCGTCCCGTCAACGACCTCAACCACTGTGATCCCCGTTCTGTCGCGCTACGGTTGGCTCTATCGCGCCACCCGAAACCCGGTTTCGCGGCCCGTCCGCAACGGACCCCCATCTCTGACCCCAACCTACGAGCCGAGATGACCAGCACCGCACTTCACAGCGAGGTACCGCCCTCGAACCCCCCGGCCGCGGCCCAGCCGCCCACGCTCCGTTCCCGTTTCTCGCCCCGCCTGCCCAGCCCGTGGTGGCTGGGGTGGCTGGGCGCCCTCGTCGTCGCGGGCTTCGCGGGGGCGCTGAGGTTCTTCAACCTCGGCCAGCCCGACCGCATCTACTTCGACGAGACCTACTACGCCACGGACGCCCACGCCCTCTGGGAGTTCGGGTACGAGCACGACGCGCTGGACCACTCCGACGACCTGCTGAGCCAGGGGGACGCGAACATCTGGACCGGCGGGGGCGACTTCATCGTCCATCCGCCGGTCGGCAAGTGGATGATCGCGCTCGGTGACTGGCTGTACTCGATCATGCCGTTCGGCTCGGCCGTGACCCCCGAGGGCTGGCGGGTGGCCTCGGCCGTGGCCGGGGTCCTCTCGGTGCTCATCCTGGTACGGCTCGCCACCCGGATGACCCGCTCGGTGCTGCTCGGCTGCACGGCCGGGCTCATCATGGCGCTGGACGGCCTGCACTTCACGCTCAGCCGCATCGCCATGGTGGACATCTTCCTCACCCTGTGGATCCTGGCCGGGTTCGCCTGCCTGGTGATCGACCGGGACCGGACACGGGAGCGGCTGGCCCGGATCGCGGAGGCCGGTGCCGACGTCACCGCGGTGGGCTGGCTGGGGATGCGCTGGTGGCGCCTGGCAGCGGGATTGTGTTTCGGCCTGGCGATCGGCACCAAGTGGTCCGCTCTGTTCTTCGTGGCCGCCTTCGGCCTGCTCACCGTCGCCTGGGACTACGGGGCTCGGCGCAGTGCCGGTCAGCGGCGTCCGCTGGGCCGGTGGTTCGGCTTCGACGCCGTCCCGGCGTTCGTGCAGACCGTGGTGGTGGCGGGTGTCGTCTACCTCGTCTCGTGGTCGGGCTGGCTCCTCACCCGGGGCGGCTACAACAGGGACTTCGCGGAGGGCCTGGTCCCCGGCTGGGTTCCGGGGTTCCTGCGCACGCCGCTGGAGGCCCTGTGGAGCCTGTGGGACTACCACGGCCGCATGATGAACTTCCACTCCAACCTGAGCAGCGACCACTCCTACATCTCGGCGCCGTGGGAGTGGCTGGTCATGCGCACCCCGGTGCTGTTCCACTACAACGGCCAGGCCGTGGGGTGCGACACCGGGAACTGCGTGACCTCGGTGGTCTCCATCGGCACCCCGGTCGTCTGGTGGCTCAGCATCATCGCCGTGACCGTGATGTTCGGCTGGTGGATCACCTTCCGGGACTGGCGCGCGGGCGCGGTGCTCCTCGCGGTCGCCGCCGGCTGGCTGCCGTGGTTCGCCTACCCCGAACGCCCCATGTTCCTCTTCTACGCGCTGCCGATCCTGCCCTTCCTGATCCTAGCGATCGTGCTGGCGCTGGGACTCGTGATGGGCGCTGGCGAGGACAGTCCCCGGTTCGCCCCGTACCTGCGGGCGCTGGGCGGGGTGGTCTTCGGTGTGGTGGTCCTGCTGATCATCGCCCACTTCGCCTATCTGTATCCGGTCTTGTCCGCCTATCCGATACCTGAGGAGACCTGGCGCGACCGACTCTGGTTCGACGTGTGGGTCTACGGCAGGGACGCTTCCTGACACTCTCCGGGGAACGGTGAAAACCGTTCCCCGGAACACATCTCCATTAGTGGCAGAAGGGCAGGAAAGCAACAGTTTCGAGTTGCCGAAAGAGGACACTCCGGAATCGCGGATTCGCGCCGGAAAAGCCTCGGCAAAGCCCCACTCCCCCTGGTACTGTCTGCAACTGGTTGCTGTTGTTGTTTCCATGGATGCCCGAGGCGCCTCGCGGAACTGCACGTGGGCGCTCGTCGATTCGGGATTACCGTTCGTCGGCTGGCGCCCGGCGACCCGGGACCAGCAGGGTGCGGTCCCGCCGTAGTCCCCAAGGGAGAGCACATGGCTCAGGGCACCGTGAAGTGGTTCAACTCTGAGAAGGGTTTCGGGTTCATCGCCGTCGAGGGTGGTCAGCCCGACGTGTTCGTGCACTACTCGGCGATCGCGGGTACCGGCTTCCGGAACCTGGAAGAGGACCAGAAGGTCGAGTTCGACATCATCCAGGGCCCGAAGGGCCCGCAGGCGGCGGACGTTCGCGCGGTCTGACCGTCACACGTGCGTCTTCCCAGCCCTCCGCTCGGTGAGCGGGGGGCTGGACCGCTTTCGGGCGGCGGACCGGGGGCCCGCCGGGTGGTCGGGAGGTCCGCGCCGCGCCGATCCCCAACAAGGGGGTACGCGGTTACCCAAGCCCGGCGATACCGGTTAACCTGCTTGAAGCCGGTAGGTACACCAGGAGCGAGGACTGAACATGTTCGGCATCAGTGGGGCAGAGTTCGTCATCCTGCTGCTGATCGCGCTGCTGATCTTCGGCCCCGACCAGCTCCCCAAGGCCGCCCAGCAGGTCGGCCGGGTCCTGCGCCAGCTCCGTACCATGGCCAACTCCGCCTCCAACGACATCAAGGAGGGGCTCGGCCCGGAGTACAAGGACTTCGACGTCCAGGACCTCAACCCCAAGCGCTTCATCCAGAAGCACTTCTGGGAGGAAGAGGAGGAGGCGGAGCGCAGGCCCGCCTCCCAGCTCAACGGCAAGCGCCCGCCCTTCGACGACGAGGCCACGTAGCGCTCCTGCCGTCGGCCCCTCAGCCGACGAGCATCAGGAAGAACGATCCCAGGGCGAGCAGCACCACCCCCCCGATGATGATCGCGGGCGAGCCCAGGAGCACGATCAGCACCTCCGCCGTCACGGCACCGCCCAGCGCTGCGGCGATCCACGGCCACCGGGGTCGGGGCGCCCAGTCGTGACGCCGCTCGCGGGCCGTCGCGACCAGGAACGCCAGCCCGATCAGGAGCCAGAAGCCCAGGTGGGCGGCGATGCGCACCCCCGGATCGACGTAGTCGGCCATGCCGCCGACGATCATGACGTAGAAGACGGTGCCGGTGGCCAGGCGCCAGAATCCCCGGCTCCGTTCCACCGGGATGACCTTGCTCCTGGCCGGGGTGGTGCGTCGGAACCGTTCGGCGGCGACCGGTGGTTCGTGCTCCCCCGGTCTCGGTTCCGGCCGGGGCGCGGCTCGGCGCGGCGCCTGTTCGGATTCGGTGGGGCGGACGTACCCGCCCTGCGGTTCTGGTTCCTCTGGCTGCTGGTATCCGCCTGGGTACTGGGGGGAGTCGGACACGGAGGTTCCGCCCCTTCACGGTCGGTCCGGACCTGACTGTCCTGTTGTCGTACCGGGCTCCTACCCGTTGCGGTCGGGGGTCGAATCCCCCTTCCGGAGTCGGTCGCCCGCGGGGCGGCCGCCCCGCACCGCGAACGCACCCGTTCCGGGCACGCGAAAGGGGCCAGCCGACGCGGTCGGACAGGCCCCCGTACACGTGAGTTCCCGAGAGAACTTTCAGCGTCTGCTGGTTACCACCAGCTCCAGCCGTTGCTCTTGCGAGAGGCCTTCGCGTGCATGGTCATGGCATCCACCTTTCCATCGATGTCTCCGGCCCATCCCGCAACCAAGATGTCCCATCCGGACGGGCTTCACAAGACCCATGCTCGAATAATCGTCATTCCGTGGTCAGCCCTCGACCGAAGATTGCAGCAGCGGCACAGGAAAGCCCAACGAAGTCACTGTCGTCGCAGTTCAGACGAGTTCCCTTTGCCCCATGCCAAACGGACCCTCCCCGATGACCTGCAAAGACAAGACCGGCGCGGGGCAAAATCCCCGAGGGTGAACATAACAGAGTGTGATGGTATCGCTATTGTGGTTTGGACGCTGGGAAACCGCACAATCGGCCACGTCGGGGCGGGTCCCGTCGCGGCAACGCGTACCAGTAGGGGGACAAGCCGGAAGAAAACAGCACAGAACATGGCTTCCAGGGCGTATCACCAGAAGACGGACGATCACGCTTCGTGTTGGAAGCGGAACGCGCCTCCCCATGGAAGACGGTCCCGCCCCACGCGCCGGGACCGGGTTTCGGCCATTCACTAACGGCAGTATTCTCCGCCGATTTACGCCGTGAACGGCTCCCCCGTCCGCACCGGGGCCGGAGGCCGTTCACGACCGGAAAAGGTGGGGCCTCAGCCGATCGCCAGGCCACCCACGATGAGCGCGACACCTGCGGCGACCAGGCCGGTCACCAGACTCGCCGCCCCCAACGGGATGAGCACCCTCAGCCGGTTAGGGGCCTGGGGATCGCGGCCGACCACCGACAGGAAGAACCCGGCGGGCATCAGGATGGCGGCCAGGAGAACCAGGTCCCCGAGCAACCGCCCCCAGTCCGGGACGGTCGGCTGGTCCAACAGGAGCCGGACGACCAGGCCGAGGATCACCAGGACTCCGGCGTGCGCGTGCCCCGCGCGGAAGTAGGAGCGCTGGAGTTCGTTGGCGGGGAAGGCGCCGTTGACCACCCGGAGCAGGAACGTGCCCCCGTAGGCGATGCCGACCACGGTGAGCAGAACGGCACCGGACGTGATGAGTGTCGCGGCTGACATGGTCACTCCTGTGCTGGTGAGGGGGGTTGCCCGGAGGGGCCGAAGAGGAGCCCGGCGCTGCGGCGGGTGATGGTCACCAGATCGGCGTCCCCGAGCAGGGCCCGCACCCCGGAGCTGTCGAGGTTCCCGGTGAGCGCCAGCGTGGCGATGCCGTGCACGATCGCCCATCCCGCCACCACCCCGGCGGCGGGGTCGTCGACCCGGTTCCCCTCGTCGGACACCGAGGCCGCACCGGAACGGAGTTCGTCGAAGGCGGCGCCCCGAGCGGCGGAGAGCGCGGGGTCGGCCTCGTCGAGCAGGGTCGGCGCGAACATCACCTGGAAGTGGGCCGGGCGCTCAGTGGCGAAGCGCACGTACTCGACCCCGGACTCCAGGAATCCGCCGCCCGCTTCCCTGTTGGCGCCCAACCGGTCGGCCAGCTCGGAGAAGCCCTCGGTGGCCAGGGCGTTGAGGACGCCCTCCCGGCTGCCGAAGTGGTACCTCGGGGCCGTGTGGCTCACTCCGAGGTCGGCCGCGAGCGATCGCAGGCTGAAGGCGTAGGGGCCCTCCCGTTCGATGACCTCCGCCGCCCGCGCGAGCACGGCGGCCCGCAGGTTCCCATGGTGGTATCCGTCTGTCATGCGGGCGACTATACACCGGAAAGTTTCCATCGTATAGATTCGGTTGCGAAGATCCGCACGCCCTGACCCATAGGACATCCGGGACCACCGAGGTATCGTGGAACGCACACCGGTCCGCCCGCTTCAGGGAATAGACGCTTCGCCGGTGACACTCGGGGCTCCGGTCCGGACGACCGCCCGCCACAGGGAACAGCAGCATCCGTCCGGAACGACCAGGGACACGTCGAAGGGCCCGGTTCAGCGAACCGGGCCCTTCGACGTGTCTGGGTTCCCCTTGGGGAAAAGACGAAACGACCCCGCGAGGAGGCCAGAGGCCCCGAACAGGGTCGCTTCACAGCCCCGGGGGTCCAAGGGGGTCGCCCCCCTTGGGGAAAGACGAAACGACCCCGCGAGGAGGCCGGAAGCCCCCGAGCAGGGTCGTTTCAGAGTGAAGTGGAGCTATGGGGATTTGAACCCCAGACCCCCTCGATGCGAACGAGGTGCGCTACCGGACTGCGCCATAGCCCCTGAAGACGTTTGAAAGACTATCAGGAGATTGCGGGTGGTCCGAACCGGATCTTCGGGCTCAGTCTCCGGCGGCCCGCAGTCGGGCGTCCGCGTACTGGTCGTAGACCTGGCTGCGGCGCTCGATGAAGGCGATGATCTCGGCCTCGCGCTCGGCCTCGCGAGCCTGCTCCACCTCGGCTCGGCGAGCCCTCAGGACCGCCTGGCGGCGCGCCCTGACCGCCGCCTCGCGGCGCTCCGCGTCGGCCTTGGCGGCCTCGCGCAGCAGAGCCACGTGCCCGAAGAGCAGCAGGACCGGGGGGGCGATCACCCACCAGGGACCCAGACCGAAGGCGACCGCGATGATCGTGCCGAGGTTCAGCAGGGTGAGCACGGTGGTGCGTCGGCGCCGACGGGCGATGACGCGGGACCGGGGCTCGTGCCCGACACGCGTGCGCGCCTCGGCGACTGGACGGCTCCGCTCCGGTGCACCCCCCACGGCGCCCTGGTCGCCACTGAAGACAGGACGGTGGATCACCTGGGTCTCGGTCAGGTCCGGGTCCGCCTCGTCGTCTGAGGCGTCCTCAGCGCGCTGCTCGGAGTCCTCGTCGGCCTCGGTCGCCTCGGCGTCCTCGTCCTCGCGGCGGGTGTCCTCGTGGACGGTGTCCACCGAGTCCTTCCGCAGCAGCATCGGGACGAGGACGATGAGCCAGACCACCACGATGGCCAGGTACAGAGGAGAGCTGCTCATCACCCCTCCTCACGATGACGGCCACTGAACGTTGGTCGACACTTCGTCGACACCGCCCCGCGTGTGGCTGGACGTACTCCCGGAAGTAGAGACGTCCTCCGGCTGGACTTCGTTCCTGGCCCTCGTCGGACCGGGGTCGATTCCCATGTGCCATATCCACGCGTTGCCCGCATCGTCAATGCGTCTATGTTCCGCACGGTACGACCCCGTGTCCATAAATGCGCCACATTCCGACCGGAGTGTCGCAAGATTGTGGACCCTCAGTTTCGGTCGTCACACCCTCCCGAACGAAAGAGCAGGTCAGGCGATGACTGCGGAGCGCAGTGCCAATTCAACGCAAAGTAATGAATCATTGTGCTTAAAGAGGGGTTTAAGATCCGGACGCATCCGTGATCGTGCCATGTTCAGTTCGATCCCGGGTACGGACTCGCCGGATCCCACGGATCGCCGACACCGTTCGGGCCCTGTGGCCCCAATGCGGAACCGGGGCCGGAACCCCCCTCCTCGGGTGGACCGGAAGGAGCCCCGTCGTACCAGCGGCGCAGCACGCCCCGGGGCACCTCCTCCGCCGTGAGGGCGTAGCAGATGTGGTCCCGCCAGGCGCCGTCGATGTGGAGCTGGCGTCTGCGCACCCCCTCGTCGCGGAATCCCAGCTTGGTGACCACTCGTCGGCTGGCGCGGTTCTCGGGACGGATGTTGGCCTCGATCCGATGGAGTCCGACAGTGAAGAAGGAGTGGTCGACGGCCAGGGCGACGGCGGTCGGGGTGATCCCGCGCCCCGCGTAGGCGCTGTCGACCCAGTAGCCGACCTGCGCCGATCTGGCCGAGCCCCACACGATGGCGCCCACCGTGATCTGGCCCACGAAGCGACCCTCGTAGGTGATGGACCACGGCATCGACAGGCCCTGCCTGGCTTCGCGGCGGATGGCCTGGAGCATGGCCACGTAGGGCGTCAGCCCGGTGGTGCGGAGCGGCATCTCGGGGTAGGTGGGCTCCCAGGGACGCAGCCACTCGGCGTTGCGCGCCCGGGTGTCCCGGAGCAGGGGCGCGTCGCGAAGGCGCAGAGGGCGAAGCGCGATCGGCCCTTCGTGAAGGGTGACGGGCCACCCCTGTCTGCGGTTCACGTCCGTCCTTCCGAGCCCTCCGGACCGCCCTGCGCGGTCGTGCCACCGACCCTCGGCGCTCGCGGAGCTCCCGGTGTCGGTGACGCCTTCCAGTATTCCACTCCGCGGGCGTGAGGTGGCGGGCGTCACCCTCACTGCACGAGAATCGGATGTTTCCAAACTCCATTCACTCCAGCACCGAAAACCGGGACCGGGTCAAGCAATTCTCCGCTCCCGGAATGCCCCGGATGTGATTCCGGTCATTCTCGGGTGTCATTCGGGCCGAGGGTGGTCTCCACCCCGGAGCTGGTCGATCGCGTGGCCCAGAACCGGCTCCAGGACGTCCATCCCGTCGCGCACGCCGCCTCTGGAACCGGGCAGGTTCACCACGACAGCCCGGTGTCCGGAACGTTCCGCGATCCCTGCCAGGCCCCGCGAGAGGATGGCGGTGGGCACACCCTTCTCCCGGCCGGCCGCTCTGAGGGCCTCCGCGATCCCGGGGATCTCCCGCGTCAGGAGCGGGCGCGTCGCCTCCGGGGTGAGGTCCTGCGGCGTGAGCCCGGTGCCCCCGGTGGTCAGGACGGCGTCCACGCCCTCGTCCAGGGCACGCTCGATCGCCTCGGCGACCGGCGCGCCGTCCGGAACCACCCAGGGCCCGACCACCGCGCAGCCCATGTCCCGGAGCCGTTCCGCGATCACCGGCCCGGAGCGGTCCGGGTAGACCCCGGACGCCGCGCGGTTGGAGGCGGTCACCACCGCGACCCGGTGCACGGCGTCACTCACCGCGCCTCCAGTGGCCCTTCTTCCCGCCGGTCTTCTCCTCGACCCGCACCCGGGTCACCTCGGCCTCCGGGTCGATCGCCTTGACCATGTCGACCAGCCCGAGGGCTGCGGTCATCACGCAGGTGAGCGCCTCCATCTCGACTCCGGTGCGGTCAGCGGTGCGCACCGTGGCGCTGACGTCCACCCCGTCGTCCGTCACCTTCAGGTCCACGTCCACGCCGTGCACGGCGATCGGGTGGCACAGCGGGACGAGGTCCGGGGTGCGCTTGGCCCCCTGGATACCGGCGATCCGGGCGACGGCGAGGGCGTCGCCCTTGGGGACCCCTCCGCCACGCAGGGCCGCGACCGTCTCCGGGTTGAGCAGGACCCTGCCGGTGGCCGTGGCCGTGCGGGCGCTGACGGACTTGGCGGAGACGTCCACCATGCGCGCGGAGCCGGACTCGTCGAGGTGCGTGAGGCCGGAGGGGTGCGCCTCCGGGCGTGGGGTGTCGGTCATCGCTGTGGAGCCACTCATCGTCTCGTACGGACACGCGGCAGCCCGGAACGGTCAGCCACGGGGACGCGGCGCGCGTCCCAGGACGACGGTACTCCTCCGCTGGGACAGCCGGACCGTTGGTCAGGGCTCCGGCAGGACCAGGACCTCGACCACCTCACCGGCTGCCAGCTCGGTGACCTCCTCCGGGACGACCAGGAGTCCGTTGGCGCCGGCCAGCGCGGACAGCTGGTGGGAGCCCTGGCGCACGGCAGGGGCGACCGCGGGTACCGGGTCCGGCGCGATGGGGTCGGACAGCACAGCGCGCAGGTAGGAGCGGCGGTCCCGGGGCGATCCGACCGAGGTGGCCAGCCGCGCCCGCACGCTCGGCAGGGGGTTCGGAGGCAGACCGCGCAGCCTGCGCAGGACCGGCCGCACGAACAGGTGGAACGAGACGAAGGCGCTCACCGGGTTGCCCGGGAGGGTGATGATCGGGGTGTCGTCCGGGCCGATCGTGCCGAACCCCTGGGGCTTGCCGGGCTGCATCGCCACCTGGGTGAACTCCACGGTGCCCTTGGTGGAGAGCACCTCCTTCACCACGTCGTAGGCGCCCATGCTCACACCGCCGGTGGTGACCACCACGTCGGCGCGGACCAGGAGGTCCTCCAGCGTGTCCCAGACGGTGACCGGGTCGTCGCCGACGAAGCCGTGGCGGTACACCTCGCAGCCCTCGTCCCGGGCGGCGGCGGCCAGCATGTAGCTGTTGGACTCGTAGATCTGCCCCGGGCCGAGGGTGCGACCGGGCTCGACCAGCTCCTCACCGGTGGAGAGCACCACCACGCGAGGCCGCGGGCGGACCGACACCGAGCGACACCCGACCGCCGCGAGGACACCCATCTCCCCCGCACCGACGCGCACTCCTGCGCTCAGCACCGTGGCGCCCTCCAGCACGTCCTCGCCCCGGCGCCGGACGAAGCCGCCCGCCCGCGCGGGGCGGTCGATCGCCACCTCCACCGTGCCGCCGTCGGTCCACTCCACCGGGACCACGGAGTCGGCACCCTCGGGCATGGGGGCGCCGGTCATGATGCGGGCGCACAGCCCGGGCCGGATCGCGGCGGGGTCCGCGTCACCCGCGGGGATGTCGGCCACCACCGGCAGCCGGACCGGGTGCTCGGCGGAGGCCTCGGCCAGGTCGGCGGCGTGCACGGCGTAGCCGTCCATCGAGGAGTTGTCGAAGCCCGGGAGGGACACCGGGGAGACGACCGGCTCGGCGAGCACCGTCCCGTGCGCCTGGAGCAGGTCCAGCTCGGTCGGTCCGGGTACGGCGACCAGCCCCAGAAGGTCGGAGATGTGCTGTTCGACGCTCTTCATGAGGTCCTTCCGGGTCGTGAACGCGCTGGGAGGACCTCCCCCGTCACAGGGGGAGGCCCCGGTCCCATTGTGACCATCTCCGAAGCCGACGTCCCGGACCCGGTCCCCCGGGTCAGCCCCGGAGCTTCTCCTGGCGGTCCAGGAACTCCCTCAGCCAGGGCAGGAGCTCGTCCGCCAGGTCCGGGCGGCCGCAGGCGAACTCGACCACGGTACGGATGTACTCGGCCTTGTTCCCGGTGTCGTAGCGGTTGCCGCGCAGCAGGACGCCACGCACGCCGCCGCCCTTCTCGGGGCTGGTCCTGGCCAGTTCCTTCAGGGCGTCGGTCAGCTGGATCTCGCCGCCGCGCCCGGGCGGGGTGTCGTGCAGGACGGGGAAGACCGCGGGGTCGCACACGTAGCGGCCGATGATCGCCCAGCGACTCGGCGCGTGCTCGGGCGAGGGCTTCTCGACCAGGTCGGTGACGGTGACGACGTCGTCCTCGTCGGTGGTCTCCACCGCCGCACAGCCGTAGAGGGAGACCTGTTCGGGCTCCACCTCCATGAGCGCGACGACGCTGCCGCCATGGCTCTGGCGGACCTCGATCATGCGGCGGAGCAGGTCGGCCGACTCGATGAGGTCGTCGCCGAGGAGGACCGCGAAGGGGCTGTCGCCCACGTGAGCCTCCGCGCAGAGCACCGCGTGTCCCAGGCCCCGGGGCTCACCCTGGCGGACGTAGTGGACCTGGGCGAGGTCGCTGGACTCGCGGACGGAACGGAGCTTGTCGTCCTCCCCCTTGGCCGCGAGCGCCTCCTCCAGTTCGTAGGCGCGGTCGAAGTGGTCCTCGATGGAGCGTTTGCTGCGCCCGGTGATCATGAGGACGTCGCCGAGCCCGGCTTCGACGGCCTCCTCCACGACGTACTGGATCGCGGGTTTGTCCACGATCGGCAGCATCTCCTTGGGAGTGGCCTTGGTGGCGGGCAGGAAGCGGGTGCCCAGGCCCGCGGCCGGAACGACCGCCTTGGTCACGGCGGCGTCGGTGCGGGGTCGCTTCTGGTCGGTGTCGGCGCTCATGAACGGCACTTTAGGACAGACAACCCGCGTTACGTGGACCGATGACTTCCCGTGGCCGAGAAGTCCCCGTCGTTTCGGGCGAAGTCGTGGAAACCGCAACCGCGTGTTCACCCCCCGGAGGAAGTCGGGGCCCGGTGCCACACTGGGGCCCATGGGTGCCTCGAACGACCACGACCGGACCGCCAAGCGCGCACTGCGCGCACGCATGCTCGCCGCGCGGCGGGAGCGGAGCGCGCCGGAGCGCGACCGTGTGGGTTCGGCGGTCCGCGACACGTTCATGGAGCTGCCCTGGCTGGCGATGGGCGGGACCGTGGCCTGCTACTACTCCGTGGGCGGAGAACCCGGCACACACGGGCTGGTCAACGCGCTGTGGAAGCGGGGCACGTACGTGCTGCTGCCGATCTTCCTGCCCGACGGGACACTCGACTGGGCGGCCTACGAGGGCCCGGACGGCCTCGAACCGGCCGGGCACGGCCTGGTGGAGCCGACCGGACACCGGTACGGCCCCGAGGTCCTCGGCCGCGCGGACGCGGTGGTCTGCCCGGCTGTGGCGGTGGACCGGCGCGGGACGAGGATGGGGCGCGGCGCCGGCTGCTACGACCGCGCGCTGCCGCACAGGGGCCCGCACACCCCCGCGATCGCCGTGGTCCATGACGAGGAGTTCGTGGACGCGCTGCCCGTTGAGGAGCACGACCGGCCGGTGGACGGGGTCGTGACCCCGGGCGGCGGGCTCCACGTGTTCGACCCGGACTCGGCGGTCTGGCCCGGAGGGAACCCGCACGGCCGGGCGGTGTGAGTCGTGCGGAGGTCGGGGCGCCGCTCCCCGGAAGGCCCGGGGATTAAGGCACCGGGTCGCGGCGTTATGGCTGGCGGTCGTGTCCCGCACCCCGCCCCGAACTCGAGCACCCCGTGCGGCCCCGGCCGGGTACGGCCCGACCCCGGGCACGCCCGGCGCCGCAGCGGGAGGGGTTGTCGCGGCTGTGGTCGGCGAACGCGTACTATTTAGCAGTCAACGGGTGTGAGTGCCAGCAAGGAGGACCCGGAACAGTGCCTACGTACCAGTACGCGTGCACCGAGTGTGACGCCCAGATGGAGGTCGTGCAGAGCTTCAGCGACGACTCGCTGACGGTCTGCCCCGAGTGCGAGGGGCGCCTGCGCAAGGTGTACTCCGCGGTCGGCATCGTCTTCAAGGGTTCGGGCTTCTACCGCACCGACAGCGGCAAGTCCACCACGAACAGCTCCGCCCTGACCGGTTCCAACACCGCCGACGGCGGCACCGAGGGCAACGGCGGCAAGTCCGGCGACTCCGCCAAGCCCTCCTCCGACTCCGGCTCCACCGCCACCCCCGCCGCCTCCACCCCCAGCACGGGCGGCGGCGACAAGTCGACCAGTAAGAGCACCAGCGGCAGCACCGCCGCCACCACCAGCAGCTGAGCCACCGCACCGTTGACCGTGGCCGCGCCGCCGAGACCCCTCGGCGGCGCTTCTGTTGTCTCCGGGGGCTCCCCGTGTGACGGGGACCGGCTGGGAATCCGCCCTGTGGACAACCCTCCGGAGACGCCCCTCCCGGCCTAGCGTTGAAGGTATGAGCACCTCCCCTCCCGCGTTCCGGCTCCGGCGCGGCCCGCTCCGCCTGCTCGACCGCCACCGCCGTACCGTCGCCGCCGTCCTGACCGCGCTGGCCGTGGTGTGCGCGATCCTCGTCCTGCGGCCCCCGCCCCAGCCCCGGGCGGAGGTGCTCGTCGCCGCGCGGGACCTCGACGCCTCCGCGCCGCTGTCCGAGGACGACCTCACCCCCCTGTTCCTGGCGGAGAGCTCCGTTCCGGACGGGGCGCTCTCACCCGCGGACCGGGCGGCCGGGCTCTCACTGAACGCACCGGTGCGCCGGGGTGAGGTGCTGACCGACGCCCGCCTGAGCGACCCGCCCGCGCTCCCCTACGGGGCGGACATGGTCGCCGTGCCGGTGCGGGTGGCCGACCCTGGTGCGGTCGGTCTGCTCTCCCCCGGCAGCCGTGTGGACGTGCTGGCCGCGACGGGCGCGGACGACTTCGGCGGGCCGCCCACCAGACCCGGGCCCGCCGTCGAGGTGGTCGGTGACCGGCCCGTGCTCGCGGTACCTCCGGAGGAGGGTCCGAGCGGGGAGGGCGGTGCGCTGGTCCTGATCGCCGCGACCAGCGAGGAAGCCCGGGCCCTGGCGGGGCACGCGACCTCTTCGCGGCTGTCTGTGACGATTCGCGGTTGACCGATGACCAGGGGTGGTGAAAGCTGTCCGGGCGCCACTTCGGGCGCGTCTCCATCAATTACGAACACGTAGGGCAGTTCCATGGAAGGCTTCAAGAAGTTCCTGCTCCAGGGAAACCTGGTGCAGCTGGCGGTCGCGGTCGTCATCGGCTCCGTCTTCGCCGGACTCATCTCGGCGTTCACCGAAGGGTTCATCACCCCGCTCCTGGGCATCTTCGGCGGGGTCCCGACCTTCGCGGACCTCTACTTCGAGATCAACGGCAGCCGGTTCATGTACGGCGCCTTCGTCGACGCCATGATCTCGTTCCTGATGACCGCCGCGGTCCTGTACTTCCTCGTGGTCCTGCCCATGGGCAAGCTGATGGAGAAGTTCATCAAGGCCGAGGAGGCCACCACCCGCGAGTGCCCCCACTGCTTCTCGGAGATCAACAAGAAGGCCAGCAAGTGCGCCCACTGCACCAGTGAGGTCACGCCCGAGACCGCCTCCTAGGGCACACAGGGGCGTTTCGGCACCCGTCCCGGCACACGGGAGGGCGGCCCCGCGGGGCCGCCCTCCGGGCGCTTGGCGGCCGGTCGGAACCGGTCGCGGATCGGGCCGCCCTAGCCCTCGTACTCCCAGTGCCAGGGCTCGAAGGGACTGGACTTCGCCCAGGCCGGGTGGATCCAGTTGTACTTGGCCCCGTGCTCCTCCATCCAGTTCCACCGCTCCGAACGGAAGTTCTGGATACCGCAGCCGAGGTCGATCGCCTGTCCCAGACCGTGGTTACTGGTGCCGGGCACCGCGGCGAACCCGGGCGGCTCCTGGGCGTAGACGCGGTGCTGGTTGGGCAGGTCGCGGTAGGCGCTGGTGATGCACATGTTCTCGCCGAACTCCTCGACGTACTCCACGTTCAGCTGGAGGAACTCCACGGCGGCGTCGGCCCTCAGGAACTTGTCGTCGTAGAGCGAGCAGAGGGCCTCCTGCGGGAGCAGCCCGTTGGGGTAGCCGCCCGCGTTCGAGGCCGCGCTCGGGTCGCAGTCGGCAGCCGCCATGTAGGCCTCCGGGTCCAGGCCCCGGGACTCCAGTTCGTCGGTGAGCTCGGTCATGCTCGTCTCGGACTGTTCGCGCAGTGAGTCGACCTCCGCGGACAGCTCGGCCTGTTCGAGCTGTGTGAAGGTCTGGAGCTCCTGGGCCTCCCCTGCCAGCCCCACCTGCTCCTCGCGGAGGTCGGTGGCGTCCTGGATGAGCGCCTGGTTGTCCTCGGACAGCTTGGCCGCGTAGGACTGCGTCTGGAGGTCGTCGTCGAGGTCGCCCGCCGCGAGGATGCCGAGGACACCCGCGTCAGGCTGCTGGTACATGGTGCTGGCCAGCCGCGCGAGCGGTTCGCGCATCTCGTTGAGGTCGCCCTCGATCTGCTGGAGCTCGTGGAGGGTGGAGATCAGGTCCTCCTGGGCCTCCTCCAGAGCGTCCTGGCGCTCGACGTACTCGTCGGTCGCCTCCTCAAGGGCGTCGGCGGCCGCCTCCGCGCGCTCGCGGAGGTCCTCCAGGCTCGCTTCGGCTGGCGGGGCGACTGTCACGGACCCGGGAACGACGAACAGGGACGTGACCAGCATGAGTGTCAGCGCCTGCGCGATCCGGACCCGGTGGTGTGCCCCCAGGGTGGTCAGCACCCCGTTACCCGGTACGCGGGACCTACGCCGCGCCGACTCGGAAGTGAACGGCACGAATGATCCTCCGGCTGCATTTTCCTCGAACACCTACTCGTGGCCGCAAGGCAACGTACTACATGTCCACATGCGGACACACTGGACCGAACGGCCCGGCGGCCGAACCCGTGGACGGTTCCCCGCCGTCCTTCCGGCCGTCTCGCGCGGCCTCTGAAAGAAGGCCTGGTCGTCGGGGTGCCGTGACCTAGCGCACCCGCCCGCCCAGAGTGACCGAAGGGCGCTGGCGGCTCTCATCACGACACGCGAAATGAACAACATCACACCGCAACCAGGACAACCAATCGTAGGTCAGCGTACTGTGCCGCGCACGCAGAGTGCCTCGGCCCCACCGCCCCGACACCAATCGGCACCCCACGCACACCCATCCTGGGTTAGGCTTGGCCCCGTGGCCGGGTAACGTCCGGCCCTCGCATCACCCATGGCTCCATAGCTCAGGGGATAGAGCACCGCTCTCCTAAAGCGGGTGTCGCAGGTTCGAATCCTGCTGGGGCCGCATCAACGAAGGGGCTCCCCTCTCGGTCTAGAGGGGAGCCCCTTCGTCCTTTTCCCTCACCAGGAATCCGTCCCAACCCCGTCAAGACGTCACAAGTTCTCGCGCACCTTTCCTCCGTGCGGCGAAAAGTTGGCGGCGCCGTCCGTGTCGGGCGACGGCCCCCGCACCCATCCGAGTCATCATGGGCAGGGAACGACCAGGTCGGAGGCGTGCACGCGCACGGACGGGGGTGGCCGGATGGCGGACGGGGACCGGGACGACATGACCGAACTCGGGGACGACGCCAAGGGGCGCCAGCGGGGAGGGTCGCCCTCGGCGATCTCCGGGGCGCTCAAGAAGGACCCCCAGCCCGGCCCGCAGCACTGGGGCGGCCCGAGGCCCCGCAGGGCGGATCCGGACCGGTTCTTCCCCAGGAAGTTCCCCCGGCTGTCTCCGAAGGACCTCTGAACCGCTCCCCGCGACCGGGCCCAACACTCAGGGGCGCGGACTCACAGGAAACCGCGCCACGGCGCCAGGACGATCTCGCTGAACTTGGCGGCGATCGGGCGCCCGCGCCACTCCTCCTCGGTCAGCTCGCGTGCGTTGGTGAGATCCGTCTCGAAGACCTTCTCCAGGTGCCGGGCCACGCTCTCGTCGAAGATCTCCACGTTGATCTCGTAGTTGCCGGTGAGGCTGAGCCGGTCCACGTTGGCCGTGCCGACCGTGCTCCACCTGCCGTCCACCGTCGCGGTCTTGGCATGCACCATGGCGTCCTCGTACAGCCAGAGCCGCACCCCGCCCCGGAGCAGCTCCGAGTACCGGCCGCGCGCCATCCAGTCGGCGACGACGTGGTTGGAGTTCTCCGGCACGAGCACGTTGACGTCCACGCCCCGTCCGGCCGCCTCGATCAGGACGTTGGCCAGTTCCCGGTCCGGGATGAAGTAGGCCTGCGTGAAGATCACCCGCTCCTTGGCACGGTCCACCGCCTCCAGGAACATCGCCCGGATCGGGTAGATGAGGAGTTCGGGCACGTTCCGGTGGACGCGGATGCGCGAGTCCCACTCCGCGTCGCCCAGCCCCCGCAACTCGGGCTGGTCCGCGCGCCGGTTGGTGTTCCAGAAGTCCGCGAAGGCGTTCTCCAGTTCCCACACGACCGGTCCGACGACCCGGAGGTGGGTGTCGCGCCACTCGATGGCGTAGGTGGAACCCACGTTGAACCCGCCGACGAAGCCCGTCTCCCCGTCCACCGTGAGGATCTTGCGGTGGTCGCGGCCGGACTTGCGCACGTTGAGCAGGAGCACTCCGGGGCGGAACGCCGGGTAGCGCATGACCCGCACCGAGGACGGGAAGCGGAAGAAGGAGCGCGGCACCACGAGGTTGGCGAAGCCGTCGTAGATGACGTAGACCTCGACACCGCGCTCGGCCGCCTCGATCAGCGCCGCCTTGAACTCCTGCCCGACCGCGTCGGACTTGAAGATGAAGGACTCGAACAGGACGCGGTGGCGGGCGCCCCGGATCGCGGAGAGCATGTCCTCGAACAGGTCCTCGCCGTAGGTGTAGACCGTGGCGGTGGTCTCCCCCACCGGCAGCGAGGCGGGGTCGGTGCGGGGGAAGTTGGCCCGGTGCGGCCGCACCCTCTTGCGCCAGTGGTCGATCCCGACGAGGGTCACGACCACGGCGACCTGGGTGGCCAGCAGCCCCAGCAGCCCCCGTTTGACCCAGGTCGTGATGGTCGAGCGTCTCAGCATGCGGTCGCCTCCCGAACAGGCCGTCCGCCGTGCCCCCGGAACGGCGGCCACCCCGGCACCAAGGTGGAGCACCACCGTAACCCGGTGCCCACTCCGGTTCCGGACACGAACCGCGTACCAGGGCGAACTCGGCGCCGGGTCCGGGGCCGCGACGAACAGGCCCCCGGACGGGGCGGGGTCCGGACGCGCGGCGGCCCGCCGCCCTCACCTCGTCGAGTACGGGGGCCGCGCGTCCCCGGTGCTGACCGGCTACCCGGTCGGGCCTTCCGGAACGAACCGGCTCCGGCGCGCGTGACCCCCGAGCCGCCCCGGGGTCAGGTGTCCTCGCGCCGCCGGAGCACGAGGAGCTCGGTCGTGGGGCTCTCCCTGCGACCGCGCACGAGCCTGCGGTCCACGCGGTACAGGAGGGCCCCGGCGAGCCAGCCCGTCGGGGCGGTGACGGTGGCGGGGCGGAGG
>NZ_ANAE01000105.1:69434-78288 GCF_000341265.1 Nocardiopsis prasina DSM 43845
GGAGGGCCCCGGCGAGCCAGCCCGTCGGGGCGGTGACGGTGGCGGCGCGCAGGACCCCGCCCCAGACCTTGCGCCACGGCAGTGCGGCGTCGACCTGCGCGTTCATCAGCATCAGCATGGGCACCCGGCGCACGATGTCGAACCCGGACTTGTCCGCCAGCGACGCGATCGTCTCCAGGGTCCGGTTGACCTGGTGCTCTCCGCGCTGTTCGGGGCGCTGGAGGCAGTTCTCGGAGATCACGAGGGTGCCGCCGGGACGCACGACCCGGCCAAGGGACCGGAAGGCCGCCGCGTACCGGTCGTCGTCGGTGATGTGGAACAGCACGTCCATGCAGGAGGCCGCGTCGAAGCTGGCGTCCTCGAAGGCGTCCAGCTCGGACACGTCCTGGCGGACGAAGCGGTGGTTCGGGAAGCGGCCGTTCAGGCGTTCCACGGCGGCGTCGGTCATGTCGCATCCGGTGACGTCACCGGCGCCCAGGCGCTCCCACTGGCTCACGTAGAACCCCGTGCCGCTGCCCGCGTCGAGCACGCTGGCGCCCCTGAGCCCCAGCTGGCCGACCTCGCGGAGGAAGACCTCCTCGCGGACGCGGTACATCCAGGTGTTGAAGGGGCGCCCGAGGGCTCGGTAGCCGACGCCGCTCTCGGTCCAGTCGCCTTCGAGCCGGTGTTCCCAGAAGTCACGGAGTTCACTGTGCGTAGCCATGCGACCACTTTCACACCGCCGCCCCGCGTTGTCCTGCCGCACCGCCGTACCGGCCGGTATCCCGCGGGCCGGACGTGCCGATCGGCCGCGTTCGGGCGTCCACACCTGTGCACAACTCCGGAAGCGCCCCTGTGAGCTGCTATGAAAGAGGAAACCACCCGCTTCGGAACGTTCGCGGCCTTCGTCCGGACACCCGGCGTGCCGCTCCGGGCGGATGTCCGACCCCGGTCTGTCACCCTCCGCTGCTAGAACATGTGGCACACCCCTTGGCCAGGACGGAAGGCTCCCCTCCATGAACAGCGCACACCTCACCGACCACGCCGGACTCCCCGTGGTCGAGTTCCTCGACCACGGGGCGAACGAGTACTACCTCCGCTACTCCGGCCGCGGGCGGCGCCGGGCCGAGGAGGCGCCACAGGCCCCCTCCAAGCAGCACGTGCTCATGGAGGAGGCCAAGAAGGACCCCGGCTCCGTGTCGTGGCGGCTGCGGCTCGCCAGCTACTCCGAGCAGTTCGTGCCCTACCTGACCCGGTTCGTCGAGGAGGTGGACACCTCCCGGGTGAGAGCGCTGGTGATCGGTGACTGGGGGTTCGAGGGCGGGGGCGACATCTCGTCCCGCGAACTCCGGGACGCCCTCATCGGGCACGCCGACGCCTTCCCCGCCCTGCGCTCCCTGTTCGTCGGTGACGTCACCTTCGAGGAGAACGAGATCTCCTGGATCCAGCAGTGCGACCTCGCTCCCCTTCTGGACGCCTATCCCCTGCTGGAGGACCTGGCCGTCCGGGGAGTCGGCGACACCTACAGCGGCGGGGACACGCTCTCCCTGGCGGTCGGCGGGCACGCCGCCCTGCGCTCGCTCACCGTCCAGAGCGGCGGCCTGCCCGGCCGGGTGGTGCGCGAGATCGTCTCCGCCGAACTGCCCGCGCTGGAGCGGCTGGAGCTGTGGCTGGGTGTGGGGGACTACGGCGGCGACACCGTGGTCGATGACCTGGCACCCCTGCTGCACGGGACCGCCCTGCCCGCGCTCCGTCACCTGGGCCTGCGCAACTCCCAGCGCACGGGCAGCTGGCTGAGGGCCCTGGCGGAGGCACCGGTCACCGCTCGCCTGACCTCGGCGGACCTGTCGCTGGGCACCCTGCGCGACAGCGACGTGGAGCACCTGCTGGCCTCGGTACCGGTCTTCGCCCACCTCGAGAGCCTGGACCTGCACCATCACTACCTGGGTGAGGACGACGCCGAACGCGTGCGGGCGGCGTTCACGGAGGCCGGGGTGCGCGTCGACCTCTCCGACGGCCCCCGGAAGTCCCCGAGCGGGTCCGACGACGCGGACGACCTCCACTACTACCCGGCCGTGGGGGAGTGAGTCCGGCCGCATCGCGCGGCACCTCCCGGGCCCCGGCCCGTCCCCCACGGGCCCAACGGCCCGACAGCCCGACACCCCAAGCCACCCCCGTCCCTCCCCTGGCAGGAGCCTCATGCCCAACAGCAGCCATCTCACCGAGTACGCGGGGCTGCCCGTGGTGGAGTTCACGGGGTGGGAGACCATCCGCCGCGAGTTCCACTTCGCCATGGCGTGGGCGAGCAACCGGAGGCAACGCCACCCCAACCTGCCGTCGTCCTACGAGCCGCTCTTCGCGGCGCTCGCCGACCCCGGCTCAGTGGCGTGGCGGTGGCGCACGGAGGAGTCGGTCAACGGCAGGGACGGGCAGACCATCGACGAGTACCTGCGCGAGTTCGACCAGCTCGTCCCGCACGATTCGGTCCGCGCCCTGATGGTGGGCCACTCCGAGCTTCAGGAGGGGAACGGCGACTTCCTCGCACCTCTGCTGGAGCGCGCGTCCCGGTACACGAGCCTGCGCTCGCTGTTCTTCGGCGACATCGTCCAGGAGGAGAACGAGATCTCCTGGATCAAGCACGGCGACCTGACCCCGCTGCTCGCCGCTCTCCCCCGGCTGACGGCCTTCACGGTGCGCGGCGGCAGCGCCGGCCTCGGCCTGAGGGTCACCGAACCCCACGGGCTGCGGAGCCTGACCGTGCAGTCCGGCGGACTCCACCCCGAGGTCGTCCGGGACGTGTGCGCCGCGTCCCTGCCCGAGCTGGAGCACCTGGAGCTGTGGCTGGGCGTGGAGGAGTACGCCGGTGGGCGCACCACCCGTGAGGACCTCGCCCCGGTCCTGTCCGGGACCGCCTTCCCGAAGCTGCGCTCCCTGGGCCTGCGCAACGCCGACCGCGCCGACGACTGGGTGGCGGCCCTGGCCGGGGCCCCGGTCACCGGGACGCTGGCGGAGCTGGACCTGTCCCTCGGGATCCTGACGGACCGGGGCGCCCGGATCATCCTGGACACCCCCGTCTTCCACGGCCTGCGCCGCCTGGACCTGCACCACCACTACCTCTCCGAGGAGATGGAGGGACGGCTGCGCGCCGCCCTGACCGCTTCGGGGGTGGAGCACGACCTCTCCGACCGGGAGGAGCCCGAGGAGAACCCCTACGCGGAGGGCGGCCTCTCCTACTACACGGCGGTATCCGAGTGAGCCGGGACCGGTCCGCCCTCGGCCGCCCCCTGGTGGTGGTGTGCGTTCCGGGCAACCGCCGCCTGGCGCTGTTCACCGAGGCGGCTCGGGCGGCCGGGCTGCCCGACCCCGTCCCGCTCCCCTGGCGCGACCTCGCGGACCCGGCGGCCGGTCCGGTCACCCTGCCCGAGGGCGCGCTGGTCCGCGTGGACTCCGCGGGCGAGGACGCCCCCACCGCCCGCCTGCTGCGCGGGTGGCGGCACGACCCCGACCTCCACCGGGTGGAGGGCGGCGCCGACCAGCACCGGGGGTTCGTCCGCGCCCTGGGACGCCTGTCCCGGGCGGTGGCGGACACCCCTGGTTCGAGCCTCCTCCAGGACGTGGACGACCTGGCCGACCTGTGCGACAAGCGCCGTTGCCACGCGCGACTGGACTCCGCCGGGGTTCCCGTCGCACCGGCCCTGCCCGGGCCGGTGACCGGCTACGACTCCCTGCGCGCGACGATGGCCGGGCACGGCTGGCGGAGGGTGTTCGTCAAGCCCGCGCACGGCTCCTCGGCCTCCGGGGTGGTCGCTCTCGCCACCGCCCCGGGCGGGCGGATCAGGGCGGTCACCTCCGCCCACCTGGTCCGCGACGGCGGATCGGTGGAGCTGTACAACTCGCTGCGGCCGTTCGCCTACACCAACGAGGCCGACGTGGCCGCGATCGTGGACGCGCTCGCCCCCGACGGCCTGCACGTGGAGCGCTGGGTGCCCAAGGCGGGCTTCCAGGGGCGCGTGATCGACCTGCGCGTCCTGGTGGTCGCCGGACGGGCCACGCACGCGGTGGTGCGCTCGTCGCACTCCCCCATGACCAACCTGCACCTGGGCAACGCCCGGGGCGACCTCGCGGCGCTGCGCGAGAGCATGGGACCGCGCACCTGGCGGGCGGCCACGGCCACGGCCGAGGCCGCGGCGGGGGTCTTCCCCCGAACCCTGCACACCGGCGTGGACCTGCTGGTCCGGCCCAGCTGGCGCGGGTTCACGGTCTGCGAGGTCAACGCCTTCGGCGACCTCCTGCCCGGGGTCCTCCACGAGGGCCGCAGCACCCAGGCCGAACAGCTGCACGCCCTCGCCACCGGCCGGTTCCCCCTCACGGCCCCGCACCCGACACCCGCACACGCACTCTCCGGGGAGCGCCCATGAACACCGCCACCTCCGCCGGCCTCCCGGCACCGGACATGAACTCCGTGGTGGGCACGCACGACATCCTGCTGCTCACCCTCGACACCCTGCGCCACGACGTGGCCGTCGAGCTCGCCGAGACCGGGCGCACCCCGAACCTGGCCCGGCTCCTGCCGCCGGGCGGCTGGGAGGAACGGCACTCGCCCGCGAGCTTCACGTACGCCTCGCACCTGGCCATGCTCGCCGGATTCCTGCCCACCCCCGCCGCGCCGGGGCCGCATCCGCGCCTGTTCGCCGCCGCGTTCCCCGGCAGCCTCTCCACGGCGCCGGGGACCTGGACCTTCGACACGCCCGACCTCGCCTCGGGCCTGGCCCAGGAGGGGTATCACACGGCCTGTGTGGGCGGCACCGGCTTCTTCAACCGCAGGTCCGAGCTGGGGTCGGTGCTGCCGAACCTGTTCGCCGAGAGCCACTGGGAGGAGTCGTTCGGCGTGGCCGACCCGCACTCCTTCGAGAACCAGGTGGCCCGCGCGGTCGAGGTGAGCGCCGCCGTGCCCGCCGGACAGCCCCTGTTCCTGCTGCTCAACGTCGCCGCCCTGCACCAGCCCAACTGGTTCCACCTGCCCGGAGCGACACGGGAGGACGGGGACACCCGGACCAGCCACGCGGCCGCCCTGGAGTACGTGGACCGGCACCTGCCACCGCTGTTGGCCGCGATGTCCGCCCGCCGCCCCTGCTTCGCGATCGTGTGCTCGGACCACGGCACCGCCTACGGCGAGGACGGCCACACCGGCCACCGGATCGGCCACGAGACCGTCTGGACCGTCCCCTACACCCACGCCGTCCTGCCCCACGGCCACGGCACCGAGGAGAGCGCCGCGTGAGCGTCACACCGATGGCCGAACCCGTCCGCGCGGACTCCCCCTACCGCTCGTACGTGTACGCCTACCCGCACAAGAGCGCCTACCGCCCCTTCGCCGAACGGCCCCACCTGTACGACCTGTGGCTGCGCGAGGACGCCAGCGCGCTCTCGCTGTACGCGCACATCCCGTTCTGTGAGATGCGCTGCGGGTTCTGCAACCTCTTCACCCGGTCAACGCCCCCGGCCGAACAGGTCACCGCCTACCTGGACGCCTTCGAGCGCCAGGCCGAGACGGTCGCGGCCTGCCTGCCCGAGAACAGCTCGTTCGCCCTCGCCGCCCTGGGCGGAGGCACTCCCACCTACCTCACCGCCGACGAGCTGGCCCGGGTCTACGACACCGTCGAACGCCACTTCCCGCTGGACATGGGCGCGGTCCCGGTCTCCGTGGAGACCTCCCCGGCCACCGCCACCCCGGACCGCCTCCAGGTGCTGGACGCGCGCGGGATGACCCGGATCAGCATGGGCGTGCAGAGCTTCATCGACTCCGAGGCGCACGCCGCCGGGCGCCCGCAGAAGCGCGCGGAGGTGGACCGGGCGCTGGCCGCCATCCGCGAGCACGCCCGCGCCGACCTCAACGTGGACCTCATCTACGGCATCGACCGGCAGACCGCGAGGAGCTGGGAGTACTCGCTGGACACGGCGTTGTCGTGGGAACCGGAGGAGATCTACCTCTACCCGCTGTACGTCCGGCCCCTCACCGGGTTGGGCCGACGTGCCCGCGAATGGGACGACCACCGGCTGGCGCTGTACCGGCAGGGCCGCGACCACCTGCGCGAGCGCGGCTACGAGCAGTTGTCCATGCGCATGTTCCGGCGGGCCGACGCCCCCGAGCCCCTGGCCTCCGCCCCGGACCACAGCTGCCAGACCGACGGCATGGTGGGCCTGGGCTGCGGTGCCCGTTCCTACACCGGCACCACGCACTACTCGTTCGACTACGCGGTGGGCGTGGGCCGGGTGCGGTCGATCATCGCGGACTACGTGGGGCGCGACGGGGCCGACTTCGCCCGTGCCGAGGTCGGGTTCGTCCTGGACGCGGACGAGCGGCGCCGCAGACACGTGCTCCAGTCGCTGCTGCGTGTGGAGGGGCTGGAGGTGGCCGACTACACGGCCAGGTTCGGCGCGCACCCGGTGGGCGACTTCCCCGAGGAGTTCGCGGCCCTGACCGCACGAGGCTGGCTGGAGGACGGAGCCGCGGACGCCGCGACGGTCCGGCTCACCGAGGACGGGCTGGCGCACTCCGACTCCGTCGGCCCGGACTTCTTCTCCGCACGGGTCAACCGCCTGACCGCCGAGTACGAGGCGTCATGAGCTCCCCCGTGGACCTCCCCGAACCCACACTGCTCCGCCCCGCCACGAACCGGCCGCTGCCCGCCCACCTCACCCTCCTGTACCGGGGCCCGCTGGCCAGCTGCGACTACGACTGCCCGTACTGTCCCTTCGCCAAGCGCCGGGACAGCCCCGAGACGCTGCGCGCCGACCGGGCCGCCCTGGAACGGTTCACCGACTGGGTGGCCGAGCGGACCGGCACGCGCTTCTCGGTGCTGTTCACGCCGTGGGGCGAGGGGCTGACCCGTTCCTGGTACCGCCGCGCCATCACCCGGCTGAGTCACCTGCCGCACGTGGAGCGGGCGGCGATCCAGACCAACCTCAGCGGCCGCACGGCCTGGCTCGCCGACTGCGATCGCGACTCCGTCGCCCTGTGGGCCACCTACCACCCGGGCGAGGTCGACCACGAGCGCTTCCTCCAGAAGACCAGTGAGCTGACCGAACTCGGGGTCCGGTTCAGCGTGGGGGTGGTGGGCCAGCCCGAGCACCTGGCGGCCGCGCGCCGCATGCGCGACGACCTCCCCGAGGACGTCTACCTCTGGGTGAACGCCGCTGAGGGACTGACCTACACGGACGCCGAGGCCGAGGTCTGGCAGGGGATCGACCCCCTCTTCCACTACAGCCGCGACCCGCACCCGAGCCGTGGGGCGCCCTGTCGTACGGGTGACACCGTGCTGTCCGTCAACGGGGACGGCGACGTGCGCCGCTGCCACTTCGTGGACACCCCGCTCGGCAACCTTTACGACGGATCCTTCGCCGACGGCCTCGGGCCGAGCCCGTGCCCGCTCACCAGCTGCGACTGCCACATCGGATACGTGCACCTGGAGACCCTGGACCTGTACGACGTGTTCCGTGGCGGGGTGATCGAGCGCGTTCCGGCGGTCACGCCCCCGCGCACTTCCGGGAGTCCTCCGGACACCCCGGACCGACCGATTTCCCCGGAGCCCGGCCGCCGATCCGAACTCAGGGCGCTTCCGGGAGCGGGATGGTGACGCAGCCGGTCCCGCCCAGGTCCAGGACCACTCCCTGCGGGGTGCGCACCAGACGGAGCACCAGCACCGCGCAGTTCGGGCAGCGGGCGACCAGTCCGGGGCCGTCCGCGTAGACCAGCAGCTGGGCACACACGCCCTCGTCGCCGCAGACAGCGCACTGGCGCACGGCGGTCGTCAGATCCACACTGAAGACCTCCGACAGCGGACCGGCGAGCACGTTTCCGTCCAGGTGGGTCGGTCCGTTCATCGTCCGCCTCCGCTGCCGTAGCGCTCGGTTCGAATCCTGCGCGGGTCGTGGCCCAGCGCGACGAGCCCGTCGGCGACCGTCTCGACGAACCCGGTGGGCCCGCACACGTAGCACAGGGGTGCGAACTCGGCCGGGAACCCGTGGGTGTTCAGATCCGCCACGCTCAACCGTTTGGCTCCGCGCACCGAACCCGGCGGGGCGTCCCGCGTGTAGGCGAGGAAGACGTCGACGCCCGGGTCCGCGGCGGCCCCGAGCTCCTTGGCGTAGTAGCGGTCCTCGGGCGATCGCAGCGAGTACAGGACGCGGAACAGGGCCCGGCTCCCGGTACGTCGGCGTTCGCGCACCATCGACGCGAGCGGGACGACGCCGGAGCCGCCGCCGATGAGCACGACGGGGGCGGGGTCGTCCGTCCGCCAAACGAACCAGCCCCCCAGGGGACCGCGCACCCACACCCGGTCCCCGGGCCGGAAGTCCTGGACCAGGTACGGGGAGACCTCCCCGTCGGGTGCCAGCTGGACGGTGAGTTCCAGGCGGTCCGGCCCGGAGGCCGACGCGACGGAGTAGGAGCGCTCGGCGGTGTACCCGTCCTCCGCTCGCAGCTGTACGTCCACGTGCTGTCCGGGACGGTGCCCGGACCAGCCGGGCACCGCGAGCACCAGCGTGCGGGCGGTGGGGGTCTCCCACCGGTCGGACTCCAGGACCGCGGGCGTCCATGAGGGCACCGGTCAGTCTCCCCGGTAGCGCTGTTCACGCCAGGGGTCGCCGTAGTCGTGGTAGCCGCTCTGCTCCCAGAACCCGGGCTCGTCCTCGTGGGTCAGGGTCAGGCCCCTCACCCACTTGGCGGACTTCCAGAAGTACAGGTGGGGAACGAGCAGCCGGGCGGGCCCGCCGTGCTCGGCGGCCAACGGCTCCCCGTCGAAGGTGTGCACGACCCACGCCTGCCCGTCGGTGAGGTCCTCCAGCGGCAGGGTCGTGGTGTAGCCGCCGTAGG
>NZ_ANAE01000106.1 GCF_000341265.1 Nocardiopsis prasina DSM 43845
AAGGTGTGCACGACCCACGCCTGCCCGTCGGTGAGGTCCTCCAGCGGCAGGTTCGTGGTGTAGCCGCCGTAGGAGTGGGCCAGTGCGTGGTCGGCGGCGCTCTCCACGTCCGCCAGCAGCGTGTCCAGGGAGACGCCCACCCAGTCGGTGTCGAGCTTGGACCAGCGGGTGACGCAGTGGATGTCCACGTGCGGCCGTTCCTGGGCCAGCCCCATGAACTCGTCCCAGGTCCAGCTGTGGGCGGCTCCGGTCTCCGCGGTGATGGTGAAGGCCCAGTCGTCGGTGTCGACGCGCGGCGTGGGGCCCGCGCTCAGCACCGGGAAGTCGTCGGTCTGGTACTGCCCTGGCGGAACGCGGTCGGATTCGGCGCCGCGCCGACCCTGGAAACCGCGCGTGAACATGTTCATGCTCGACCCCTGTCGTGTGAGACGTTCCAACGGAGCGCACCGTGCCGCGCCGGGAACGGGGGTGGGCGGCGGGCGCCCACCCTCGTCGGACACGTCACTCCGACGCGCGACGCACGCCCTAGCGAACCCCGGCGCCGGTGGACCGCGCGGCCTGCTGGCGGGGCACCGACGAGCGGGTGCCGAGGACGTCGCTGAGGAAGTCGCTGGCCAGCAGCAGGGCCGCCTGGTTCGCGTGGGTGTCGCGCATGCTGTCCACCATCATGAAGTCGTGGATCATGCCCTGGAAGCGGACCGCGGTCACCGGCACCCCGGCCTCGCGGAGTCTGCGGGCGTAGGCCTCGCCCTCGTCACGCAGAACGTCGGCCTCGCCGTTGAGCACGATCGCGGGCGGCAGGCCGCGCAGCTCCTCCAGCGACGCCCGCAGCGGGGAGGCGTAGACCTCCCTGCGCTGTGCGGGGTCCGGGGCGTACTGGTCCCAGAACCAGATCATCCCGTCCCTGTTCAGGAAGTACCCGAAGGCGAACTGGTGGTAGGAGCCGGTGTCGAAGTCGGCGTCGGTCACGGGGTAGAGCAGTGCCTGTCCCCTGAGCGAGACGTCACCGCGGTCCTTGGCCATGAGCGCCAGCACGGTGGCCATGTTGCCGCCGACCGAGTCACCGGACACCGCCATACGGCCGCCGTCCAGGTTCCTCTCGGCGCCGTGGCGCACGACCCACTGGGCGGCCGCGTAGTTCTGCTCGATCGCGGTCGGGTACCTGGCCTCCGGTGAGCGGTCGTACTCGGGGAAGACCACCGCGGCACCGGTGCGGGTGGCCAGTTCACGAACCAGGCGGTCGTGGGTGTTGGAGCTGCCGAACACCCAGCCCGCACCGTGGACGTAGAGGATCACCGGCAGGACGCCGGTGGCGCCCGCGGGGCGCACGATCCGGATCGGCACCTGGCCGGTCGGCCCGCCCTCGATGGTGATCCACTCGTCGGTGATCTCCGGCTTGGGCACCCCCTCGCCGCTCTGCACGCCCTCCAGGATGTCCCGGCCCTGTTCGGGAGGGAGCTGGTAGATGAAGGGCTCGTTGGCGTTGGCGTCGGCGAACTCCTGGGCTTCCCTCTCCAGAACCACCTTGTTCTCGGACATGCCTACTCCATGGGTACGGCGTCAGAACGGGTCGGGGTTCCGCACGCGTGCTCCGTCCCGGAACCCGGGCTGGGGATGCCCGTGGCCCTCATCCGGGTAACCCGGTTTTCGCAACATTTGGCCCCCCACAAGCCAGGAATTGGCGGCGCCACGGCCGGTGGTCCCGGGGGGTGGGGCCCCTCCGGGACCGTCACTCCCCGACGCCATAATGTGCCCATGGTCCTTCCTCGTGTGATCGCCACCGACCTTGACGGAACCCTCCTCGACCAGAACGGCCAGGTCTCCCCCCGCAACCACCGAGCCCTCACCGCCGCCGTGGAGGCGGGGGTCAGGGTGGTCATCGTGACCGCCCGTCCGCCGCGCACCACAGAACCCTTCGCCGCCATGTTCGACTGCGCCGCCGTGGTCTGCGGCAACGGCGCCCACACCCAGCTGCCCGGGGAGGCGGAGCCGCTGGTGCGGGCGATCGACCGCGACACCTCCGGCACGATCGTGGAGAAACTCCGGTTCTCCCTGCCGGGCCTCGGGTTCGGGGTGGAGACCGGCACGGACTTCTACCACGACACCGACTACCACCTGGAGCCGTGGATTCGGGCCGAGTGGGTCAAGGGGGTGCTGGACGGCACCGACGCCCTGCTGACCGCCGCGACCCCGGTCACCAAGCTCATCGCCCGGTCCAAGCAGTACCCGGTACACGAGATGTACGAGGCGGCCGTGACGGCCGTGGGCACGCTCGCCGAGCCGACCTACTCGGGCGGGGCGGGCCTGGTGGAGATCAGCGCGGCGGGGGTCAACAAGGGCAGCACGCTCGCGATGCTCTGCGAGCGCTGGGGGGTCGACCGCGAGGAGGTCGTGGCCTTCGGGGACATGCCCAACGACCGCTCCGCGCTGACCTGGGCGGGTTCGGGGTACGCGATGAGCAGCGGGCACCGGGACCTGCTCGATCCCGCGCTGGGTCTCAGGGTGGCCCCGTCCAGCTTCGAGGACGGGGTGGGCCGCGTGGTGGAGGAGATCCTGGAGCGGGCCTGACCGGATAATCACTGGCCGGGGTCGCGGCGCGGCCCCTACGGTGGCGGAATCCATTCGCTCTGCCCCGAGGAACCCGCCGTGCCGCACCCCACCCAGCTCGTGTCGTCACTCGCCGCCCCCGAACGGCTGTCGCTGTTCGCACGGATCGTCACCGCCGGACCCGAGGGGCTCGACCGGGGTGAGGTCCGGGGGACGGCCAAGCACCTGGCGCGGCTCGTGCGTGACGGTCTGGTGCGCGAGGAGGGCGCGCGGCTCGTCGCCGTGCCCGGGGTCTTCACCGAGGCCATGCGCGAGCACAAGGACGTGACCCGGACGACCGACCCCGTGGACGCGCTCTTCCACGAAGGGCGGCTCACCTCGATGCCCGCCAAGCGCGACCTCCGCTTGGCGGCCCTCGGCCGTATCGCCGAGCGCCTGTTCGCCCCGGAGCTGGAGTACACGGAGAAACAGGTGAACACGGCGATCCTGACCTGCTTCGACGACCCCTCCGCCCTGCGCCGCTACCTGGTGGAGGAGGGGTTCCTGGACCGCGAGGACGACGGCAGCCGCTACCGCCTCGCCCGAGGGTAGGGGAAGGGGCCGGTCAGAAGCCGTCGGCGTCCGGCTTGACCAGGCAGAACTCGTTGCCCTCGGGGTCACGCAGAACCTGGAACGAGCCCTCCTCATCGGTGACCACCTCCCCGACAGGGGTGGCGCCGTGTTCCACGACGGAACGGACGGACGCGGAGAGGTCGTCGACGACCACGTCCGCGTGGACGCGGTTGGGGCGGGCCTTGGCCTCCGGGGTCGGCTGGAACGACAGCCGGGGCTGGCCGTCGGCTCCGTGGAGAACGGCCCAGCCGTCCGACCGGGCCTCGACCTCACCACCGATCACGAAGGCCCAGAAGCGGGCGAGGGCGAGCGGGTCGACGGCGTTGACCACCCACTGGGCCAGGGATCCCTGAGTCATGCGGGCACCCTAACAGCGGGCGGGCCGTCCGCCCGGGCACCGGGCCCGGGCGGGCGGGTGACTAGTGGAGGACCTTCAGGCCGACGACGCCGGCGACGATGGCGATCAGGCACAGTGCCTTGGGCACACTGAAGCCCTCACCGAGGAAGAACATACCGATGAGCGCGGTACCGACCACACCGATGGACACCCAGATGGCGTAACCCGTGCCGAGCGGGATGGTGCGCAGCGCGAACGCCAGACCGGCCATGCTCAGGGCGAGGGTGACACCAAAGATCACCGAGGGCCACAAGCGGGTGAAGCCCTGTGAGGCGTGGAGCGCGGCGGCCCACGCGGTTTCGAGAAGACCGGAGATCACGAGAACGATCCAGGCCATGACCTGTTACCTCCAAGACGTACGAACTGTGGTTCGCGCCGTCTTGTCTTGACCGGGTACGGCGCCCCTCGTCCGGAGTCTCAGGTACTCGAACCCTACAACGACCCCTGAGGGGTGAGGCTTCCAGGGTGGGTGGTCAGACCCGTCACCATCTCAGGGCCGCGTGCCGTCGACTTCCTCATGGTAGGTACGGCGGGTGCGTTCGGTGTGCTCACTCATGAGTTCGCGCGCGCGAGCCGTTTCGCCCCGCTGGATGACCTCGACCAACTGCTCGTGCTCGTCCCAGGAGGCGGAGCCGCGGATCCGGGCCACGGGCGCGTAGTACCAGCGGACCCGGCGGTCCACCTGCGCGGCGAGTTCGGCGAGTACCCGGTTGCCGGAGGCCTCGGTGACGGTGCGGTGGAAGTCGGCGTTGGCCTTGACCACGGCGTCGGTGTCGGCTCGCTCAGCTGCGGCGCGGCCGGTGGAGACCAGGTCGCGCAGCTGGCCGATCTGCTCGTCGGAGGCGTTCTCCGCGGCGAGCCGCGCGGACTCGGCCTCCAACATGGCACGCACGGCCAGGAGCTGGTCGGCCTCGCTCTCGGTGGGGGTGTGCACGAAGGCCCCGTAGCCGGGCCGCAGGTCCACCCAGCCCTCGTTGCTGAGCCGCTGCATGGCCTCGCGGACCGGCTGGCGCGAGACCCCCAGGGTGCGTGCCAGCTCGGTCTCGACCAGGTGCTGCCCCGGTGAGAGCGCCCGGGTGGTGATCAGGTCGAGAATCGCCTCGTAGACGGCCTCGCGCAGCGGAACCGGGCGCTGGATGCGTCCCGCTACGGCGTTCAATCCCTGCGAGGACATGAGGAGTCTCCCGAATCCGGTGGTCGTTGTAGACAGTGTACGAAGTTCGGTGCGTGCGTGGGTCACACGGGAAGGCCGACCAGCTCGACGCGGCCGGGGACCCGGCCGGGCGGGACCACCGCGAGCGCGTCGGCCACGGCGGCGGCGCGCAGATCGGCGGAGCCGCTCGCGGGTAGTTCCACCGCGAGGTCGCGGCTGACCCGCACCGGGAGCAGGCGGGTGTCGGATGCGTGCGGCCGAACGTCACCGACCAGCCGGACCCGCCTTCCGGTGTGCGCGGGGTCCCGACGGTCGGCGCGCCCGCTGAGTACGGGGACCAGAAGGGTGAGCGCGGCCACGAAGGCGGCACCGGGGTTACCGGGAAGGCCGACGACCACGGCCCCCGAGGGCAGGACGGCGAGCAGTTGCGGGTGGCCGGGACGGCAGGCCACCCCGTCGACCGCGAAGATCGCACCCAGGGCGGTCAGTGCCGCGCGCAGGTGGTCGGCGGGGCCCGCCGAGGAGGAGCCGCAGACGGCCACGGTGTCCGTCCCCGACGCGGCGTCCAGCCGCTCCTCCAGGGCACCCGCGCGGTCCGCCACCGCGACGGGGGGCTCACAGCGGCCGCCCGCCCAGGCCACCAGCCCGGGGAGGATCGGGCCGATGGCGTCACGGACGGCGCCCGGGCGAGGCACCCCTTCATGCACCACCTCGTCACCGGTGACGAGGACGCGCACGCGCGGGCGCAGCGCCGGGAGGGAGTCGTTGCCCAGGCTGGCGGCCAGCCCCAGGAGCGCGGGGGTCACGGGGCTGCCAGCCCGTGCGGTCACCGTCCCGGCCAGGGTGGTCTCGCCCCTGCGGCGGAGGTGCCGCCCGGGTGCGACCTCGCCGTACAGCAGCCGTGCACCGTCCGGCGCGGAAGGGGCGTCGGCTCCGGCAGCCGGATCACCGATTCCCCCTGTGCCCTCCGGTTCCCAGGGGGCCAGGGTGGCGTGTTCGTAGGGAAGGACGGCGGTGGTTCCGTCCGGCGCGACGGCGCCCGTGGCCGTCTCCACCGCCTCTCCCGGGTTCAGGCGCACGACCGGCCCCCGGTGACCGGCGAGTGACCGCCCGAGGACGAGCCAGGGCCCCTCGCCGCAGACGGCGTACCCGTCCATGGCGGCGCTGTCCAGGACGGGCACGTCGATGGCGGAGACGAGGTCGGCCGCCAGGGTGGCACCCCGGACCTCGGTCAGGGGCACGTCCTCGGCGGGCGTGCCCGCGGCGGCGCCGACCTCCCGGGCCAGCTCGCGCGCCCGGGGCCACGGGGTGGGCGTGTGGTCTCCGGAGGGGCGGCGGTCACGAAGAAGCGGAGAAGTTTCCCAGGCACCCGAGTCGGGCATTCCTTCTCTCCCTGCCGTGGTGAGGGGACGGGTGCAAGTGAGCATACTGTATACAGTATGGAATAGGAAGGAGTCCTCATGCGCATCGCCGTCCTCGGCGCCGGAGCCATCGGCGCCTACGCGGGCGCCGCCCTCCATCGCGGCGGAGCAGACGTCCACCTCATCGCCAGGGGCGCCCACCTGCGCGCCCTGCGCGAGCACGGCGTCCGGGTCCTCAGCCCCCGTGGCGACTTCACCGCACGCCCCCACGTCACGGACGACCCCGCCGAGATCGGCCCCGTGGACGCCGTCCTGCTCGGCCTCAAGGCCCAGCACTACGCCGACTGCGGACCGATGCTGCGCCCCCTCCTGGGACCGGCGACCGCCGTGGTCGCCGCGCAGAACGGCATCCCCTGGTGGTACTTCCACGGGGTGGAGGGGCCGCTCGCCGACCATCGCATCGAGAGCGTGGACCCGGCGGGGGCGGTCAGCCGCGCCATCCCCGTCGAGCGCGCCGTCGGCTGCGTGGTCTACGCGGCCACCGAGATCGTGGAACCGGGGGTGGTCCGGCACATCGAGGGCACCCGGTTCTCCGTCGGGGAGCCGGACCGCTCCGACTCCCGGCGCTGTCGCGACCTCTCCGAGGCGATGACGGCGGGCGGGCTCAAGTGCCCGGTCGTGCCCGACCTCCGCGTGGACGTCTGGGTGAAGCTGATGGGCAACATCGTCTTCAACCCGCTGAGCGCGCTCACCCGCTCGACCATGGCGCAGATCTGCCGCCACCGCTCGACCCGCGACCTGGCCCGCACCATGATGAACGAGACCCTGGACGTGGCCGCCCGGCTGGGCGTGCGCACCGACGTCTCCGTGGAGCGCAGGCTCGCGGGCGCCGAACGGACCGGGGACCACCGGACCTCCACCCTGCACGACCTCGAACGCGGCCGCCCGATGGAGCTGGACGTGATCCTGTCCGCCGTGGTCGAGCTGGCCGACCTCACCGGCGCCCCCGCGCCCACCCTGCGCGCGGTCGACGCCGTGGCCGGCCTGCTCAATCAGCGGGTGTCGGAACCCGCGCTGGTCTAGCGCCTCCACAACCCCGTACCATTGCCCGTTTCACCAACATTGCATACAGTATTCCCTTTGAGGCCACGAACCCCGAGCGAGGCCACATGCGACGTTCCGCAGACCACTCCAACCCCCTCGACCGACTCACCCGACCCCTCGTCCGCGAACACGGAGAACTCCGCCCCGCCAGCTGGGAGGAGGCCCTCGACCGCGCCGCGGCCGGCTTCCGGAAGGGCGTCGACCGCCACGGACCCAACTCCTTCGGCATGCTCTCCTGTGCCAGGGCCACCAACGAGATGAACTTCGTCGCGCAGAAGTTCACCCGCGTCGTGGTCGGCACCAACAACGTCGACTCCTGCAACCGCACCTGCCACGCCCCCAGCGTCGCGGGCCTGTCCGCCGCCTTCGGCTCCGGCGGCGGCACCTCCTCCTACGCGGAGATCGAGGACACCGACCTCATCGTCATCTGGGGCGGCAACCCCCGCTTCGCCCACCCGATCTTCTTCCAGCACGTGCTCAAGGGAGTGCGCAACGGGGCCCGGCTCTTCGTCGTGGACCCCCGCCGCACCCCCACCGCGGAGTGGGCCGACCGCTGGTTCGGCCTCAACGTGGGCACGGACATCCCGCTCGCCCACGCCGTGGGCCGGGAGATCCTGCACGCCGGACTGGCCAACGAGTCCTTCATCGAGCGCGCCACCAGCGGGCTCGACGAGTACCGCGCGCTGGTGGAGCCGTGGACGCTCTCGGCCGCCGAGGCCGAGACCGGTGTCCCCGCCGAGGCCATCCGCGAACTCGCGCACACCTACGCCCGCGCCGAACGCGCCCAGATGTGCTGGACCCTGGGCATCACCGAACACCACAACGCCACCGACAACGTGCGTTCGCTGATCAACCTGTCCCTGCTCACCGGACACGTCGGGCGGCACGGCTCCGGCCTCAACCCGCTGCGCGGCCAGAACAACGTGCAGGGCGGCGGCGACATGGGCGCCATCCCCGACCGCCTGGCAGGGTTCCAGGACATCCTGGACGCCGAGGTCAGGGCCCCGTTCGAGCAGGCCTGGGGCCGCCCCATCCAGGACCGCAAGGGCCTCAACCTCACCCAGATGTTCGAGGCCATGGAGGAGGGCGAGCTGAGGACGCTCTACGTCATCGGCGAGAACCCCGTCCAGTCCGAGCCCGAGACGCACAAGACCACCGCACGGCTGCGGTCCCTGGACCACCTGGTGGTCCAGGACATCTTCCTCACCCGCACCGCCGAACTCGCCGACGTGGTGCTTCCGGCCAGCGCCGCCTGGTGCGAGTCCGACGGCACCTTCACCAACAGCGAGCGGCGGGGGGGGG
>NZ_ANAE01000107.1 GCF_000341265.1 Nocardiopsis prasina DSM 43845
TTCCGGCCAGCGCCGCCTGGTGCGAGTCCGACGGCACCTTCACCAACAGCGAGCGGCGGGTGCAGCTGGTCCGCAAGGCCCTGGACCCTCCGGAGGGCGCCAGGGACGACATCGAGATCATGTGCGCGCTCGCGACCCGTCTGGGGTACGACTGGGAACGCCCCTCGGCGGAGGAGATCTGGGACGAGGTGCGCTCGCTGTCCCCCATGCACCGGGGCATGAGCTACGCGCGCCTGGCCGAGCACGACGGCATCCAGTGGCCCTGCTACTCCGAGGACACCCTGGAGCCCAGCTACCTGCACTCCCGGCTGTGGTCGAAGGACCCGCTCGAAAGGGGTGAGCCCGCACCGTTCGGGATCGTCGGGCACTCGCCACCGGTGGACCTGCTGGACGAGGACTTCCCGTTCCGGCTCACCACCGGCCGCCGCCTGGACGACTACAACACCGGCGTGCAGACCTCCGGCTTCTCCTCGCCGATGCGCCGTGGAGAACTGCTGGACCTGTCCCCGGAGGACGCGGCCAAGCTGGGGGTGGAGGACGGTGAGACGGTCCGGGTGACCTCGCGGCGCGGTTCGGTGCTGGTACCGGCGTCGGTCACCGAGTCCATGCGGCCCGGACTGGTGTTCATGACCTTCCACTTCCCGCACCAGGTGGACACGCAGCTGCTCACCATCGATGCCACCGACCCGATCGCCGGGACCGCCGAGTACAAGGCGGCGGCGGTACGCATCGAACGGGTGGGCCCGCGCCCCCGGAACCAGGGACGGGAGGCCCCCGAACGGGTCTCGGGCTGAGTCACCCGGCCCGAGCACGTGGAGGCGGGCCGAGCACGGCGCGGGCCGTCCCACCAGCCCCGGTGGGACGGTCCGCCCGGTGTGCCCGGAGGGCGACCCCCGTCCCCCAACTCACTTGGGGAACGAGGGTTGTCAATCCGCAACACCCATCTTACTGTCTCTTGTATACAGAATCCTGTGATCTGTCTTACACATGATTGAGGTGATCCGGGCGTGGACCTGCGACTTCTGGACGAGGTGGCCACCGACGCCGAACGCGACGCCGTCGACACACTCCTGGGAGCACCCGAATCCGGCTGGGAGGGCGGGACCCGCCAGGACTCCGACCTGCGCTACGCACGGGGCGGACACGCCGCACGCGACCGGCGCGACCTGCTGCTGCCCGCGCTGCACGCCGTCAACGACCGCGTGGGCTGGATCAGCCGCGGCGCGCTCAACCACATCTGCCGCAGGCTCACCGTCCCCCCGGCCGAGGCCTACGCCGTGGCCTCCTTCTATGCCATGTTCGCGCTGCACGAGCGCCCCCGCCGGGTCGTGCACCTGTGCACCGACATCGCCTGCGCGGCCTCCGGTTCCGGCGGGCTCCGCGACCGCCTGAACGCCCGTCTGGGCCCGCCCGGCGGTCACCCCGACGGCCCCGAGGCCCCCGGAACCACCTGGCACGAGAGCCCCTGCCTGGGCCTGTGCGAGCGCGCCCCCGCCGCGCTCGCCCTTGAGGCCGGGAGCCCCGCACGGTACGCGGTCGCGGCCCCCGCGACCCCCGACTCCCTCGACGACCTCGCCGACGCCCCGCCCCCGGAGACGGAATCGGCGGCCAGCGCCGAGGACGGCCCGGCGCACGATGGCGCGCACGCCCCGGACGACACCACCGGCACCGACGGCACCGACGGCACCGCCGACGGCTCAGCGAACGCCGCCCCGCCGACCCCGGCCGGCGCCGTCAACGTCGACAACGGGCGCTCCCCCGACAGCCACCGTCCCGGCACCACCACCTACGCGTCCGACCCCCTCCTCGGCGGCGCCCCCGAACCCGACCCGGCGGCCGCCGTCCCCGACGCCGGCTCCCCCGGCCACGTCCTGCTGAGCAGGATCGGCCGCGTCGACCCCCTCAGCCTCGACGACTACCGCGCGGCGGGCGGATACTCCGCGCTCCGCGAGGCCCTGCGCCTCGGCCCCGCCGGGGTGATCCGCGAGGTCACCGACTCCGGTCTGGTGGGCCGGGGCGGCGCCGCCTTCCCCACCGGGCGCAAGTGGAACGCCACCGCTCAGCAGCCGGACACCCCGCACTACCTGGTGTGCAACGCCGACGAGAGCGAGCCCGGCACCTTCAAGGACCGGGTCCTCATGGAGGGCGACCCCTTCTCCGTGGTCGAGGCCATGACCGTGGCCGGGTACGCGATCGGCGCCCGCACCGGCTACCTCTACATCCGGGGGGAGTACCCGCGCGCGCTGCGCCACCTGGAGAACGCGCTGTCCCTGGCCCGGGAGCGCGGCCTGCTCGGCCCCGACGTCCTCGGATCCGGCTTCTCGTTCGACATCGAGATCCGGCGCGGTGCTGGCGCCTACATCTGCGGCGAGGAGACCGCCATCTTCGGGTCCATCGAGGGCCAGCGCGGCGAGCCCCGCACCAAACCGCCCTTCCCCGTGGAGAAGGGGCTGTTCGGCAAACCGACCGCAGTGAACAACGTGGAGACCCTGGTCAACGTGCTCCCCGTGCTCCTCATGGGCGGGCCCGCCTACGCCGCCGTGGGCACGAAGGGCTCCACCGGACCCAAACTGTTCTGCGTGTCCGGCGGGGTGCGCCGCCCCGGACTGTACGAACTGCCCTTCGGCGCCACCCTGGGCGACCTCGTCGAGGCCGCGGGCGGGATGCCCGAGGGGCGTTCCATCCGGGCCGTGCTCCTGGGCGGGGCGGCCGGAACCTTCGTCCGCGGCGACGAGCTGGACATCCCGCTGACCTTCGAGGGAGCGCGGGCGGCCGGGACCTCGCTGGGGTCCGGCGTGGTACTGGTCCTGGACGACACCGCCGACCTCGGTGCGACCCTCGCCCGGGTGGCGGCCTTCTTCCGGGACGAGTCCTGCGGTCAGTGCGTGCCCTGCCGGGTGGGGACGGTACGCCAGGAGGAGTCGCTGCTGCGGCTGCGCTCCGGTGCCTCACCCGCCCGGGAACTGCCCCTTCTGCGGGAGGTCGGACGGGCCATGCGGGACGCGTCCATCTGCGGCCTGGGCCAGACCGCCTGGAACGCGGTGGAGTCCGCGATCGACCGGCTCGGCCTCTATTCCGGGACCGGCCCCGACGGCTCCGGCGCCGCCGACCCCGACCATCCGCGCGACCCCGACCCCGCGCACACTCCAGCCCCGGGCGACCGGGCTGCGACCGAGGAGGCCCGATGACCGTCCCCGTACTCCTGCCCACCCCCCGACGCCTGATCGACGCGACCATCGACGGCGAGACCGTCCGGGTGCCGGAGGGCACCACCGTCCTGGAGGCCTGCTCCTCGGCCGGGACCGAGGTCCCCACCCTCTGCCACGGCGACACACTCACCCCCCGCAACGCCTGCCGTGTGTGCGTCGTCGAGGTGGAGGGCGCCCGCACCCTGGCCCCGGCCTGCTCACGCAAGCTGGAGGAGGGCATGAGCGTGGCCACCGACTCCGAAAGGGTGCGGCACAGCCGTAAACTGGTCCTCGAACTGCTGGGCTCCTCGGTGGACCTGTCCACCACCCCGAAGGTCTCCGAGTGGATGGAGCGCTACGAGGCGGAGCCGGAGCGGTTCGGGCCCCGCGCCGAACCGGCCGCGCTCGGGGTCCGTGACGCCCGGCGCGCGGGCGAGCACGAGCCCGGCGACGGCGGGGCGGCCGCCACGGTCGAGCAGCCCGCCAAGGTGGACAACGACCTCTACGTGCGCGACTACTCGAAGTGCATCATGTGCTACAAGTGCGTGGACGCCTGCGGCGACCAGTGGCAGAACACGTTCGCGATCGGGGTGGCCGGGCGGGGGTTCGACGCCCGCATCTCCACCGAACACGACGTGGAGCTCCCCGATTCGGCCTGCGTGTACTGCGGGAACTGCATCGAGGTCTGCCCGACCGGGGCGCTGTCGTTCGCCACCGAGTTCGACATGCGCGCGGCGGGCACCTGGGACGAGGAGAGCCAGACCGAGACGACGACGATCTGCACCTACTGCGGTGTGGGGTGCAACGTCACCCTGCACGTCCAGGAGAACGAGATCGTCAAGGTGACCTCGCCGCACGACAACCCGGTGACGCACGGCAACCTGTGTATCAAGGGCAGGTTCGGCTTCCAACACGTGCAGCGGCGCGGCGACGGCTGAGGCACCGGACGGTGGCCTGGGCCTCTCGGGGCGGTCTGTCCTCCATACGCCGATTTGACGTTTCGTCCCCTCGACACCGAATGTCGGGAAGAGTAGACCAGTAAACGCACTCGTGCACCGGAAGGCGGTGGTGGGGAATGGGACGGGTGACCGCCCGTGAGAAGGTCCTCCGGATCAGAGAGGGAGTCGAGAGCGAACGCATCGACACTCTCGTGGTGGAGGAGCCGCTGGAGATCAGGCTGGACGGCGCCCCGTTGAGCATCACCATGCGGACCCCGGGGAGCGACTTCGACCTCGCCGCCGGGTTCCTGGTGAGCGAGGGGGTGGTCTCCGAGGGGCCCGAGGTCACCGCCATCCGGTACTGCGCGGGGGCCACCGAGGACGGGTCCAACACGTACAACGTGCTGGACGTGTCCCTGGCTCCCGGGGTGGCACTCCCCGACACCTCGCTGGAGCGCAACTTCTACACGTCGTCCTCGTGCGGGCTGTGCGGCAAGGCCAGCCTGGACGCCGTGCGCACCAAGGCGCGGTGGCCGGTGTCCGACGACGGCCTGCGGATCGACGTGCCCACCCTCACCGTCCTCCCGGACCGGCTGCGTGAGGCCCAGCGGGTGTTCGACCGCACCGGCGGCCTGCACGCCGCCGGGCTGTTCACCGCCGACGGTGAGCTGCTGGCCGTGCGCGAGGATGTGGGGCGGCACAACGCGGTGGACAAGCTGATCGGCTGGGCCCTGCGCTCCGACCGCCTCCCGCTGAGCGGGACCGTGCTCATGGTGTCGGGCCGCGCCTCCTTCGAGCTGGTCCAGAAGGCGTGGATGGCGGGCATCCCCATGATGGCCGCCGTCTCGGCGCCCTCGTCCCTTGCTGTCGACCTGGCCACGGAGGCGGGCATGACGCTCGTCGGCTTCCTGCGCGGCAGCTCCATGAACGTCTACACCGGAAGGCATCGCGTTCTCCTGGAGAGGGCGCTCACCGCGTCCTCGGCGGCCCCAGGGGCTGCGCGCCCTCCGGAACGGTAGACGCGGACCTGGTTGGCGCGTTCCAGCCCCCCGCACCAACCAGGTCCGATACCGGCACACCCGGGGCGGCGGCATCCGTGCCGTCGCCCCGTCGCGGTGTCCCGGTCGATCCGACCGCTCGGCCTCAGCCCAGGAGCTCCCGGGTGAGGCGGGCGGTCTCGCTCGGGGTCCGGCCGACCCGAACCCCGGCCGCCTCCAGGGCCGCCTTCTTGGCGGCGGCCGTTCCGGAGGAACCGGAGACGATCGCCCCCGCGTGGCCCATGGTCCTGCCCTCCGGGGCGGTGAAGCCCGCCACGTAGCCGACCACGGGCTTGCTGACGTGGTCCCGGACGTAGGCGGCCGCGCGCTCCTCGGCGTCACCGCCGATCTCACCGATCATCACGATCACGTCGGTGTCCGGGTCCTCCTCGAAGGCGGCCAGGGCGTCGATGTGCGTGGTGCCGATGACCGGGTCGCCGCCGATCCCCACCGCCGTGGAGAAGCCGAGGTCCCGCAGCTCGTACATGAGCTGGTAGGTGAGCGTGCCGGACTTGGAGACGAGGCCGATCCGGCCGGGCCGGGTGATGTCGGCCGGGATGATCCCGGCGTTGGACTGGCCCGGGCTGATGAGGCCGGGGCAGTTGGGGCCGATGATCCTGGTGCGGTTTCCGCGCGCGGTGGCCAGGTGCCAGAAGGCCGTGGTGTCGTGGACCGGGACGCCCTCGGTGATGACGACGGCCAGGCCGATCTCGGCCTCGATCGCCTCCTCCACCGCGTCCTTGGTGAACCGGGGCGGGACGAACACCACGGTGACGTCGGCGCCGGTCGCCTTCACGCCCTCGGCCACGGAGCCGAGGACGGGCACCTCGGTGCCGTCGAAGTCGACGCTCTGACCGGCCTTGCGCGGGTTCACGCCGCCGACGACGTTGGTACCGGACGCGAGCATGCGCCGGGTGTGCTTGGTGCCCTCGGCGCCGGTCATGCCCTGGACGAGCACCCGGCTGTCCCTGTTGAGAAAGATGGCCATGGGTTTCTCCTGTCGAAGGGGGTGGGCCGGTCAGCGTGCGGCGAGTACGGCGGCGAGTTCGGCGGCGCCGTCCATCGTGTCCACCTGGCGCACGGCCGGGTGGGCGCGGGCGGTGAGGATCTGGCGGCCCTGCTCGGCGTTGTTGCCGTCCAGGCGCACCACCAGCGGCTTGCTGACGTCCTCGCCCTGGCTCTCCAGGAGTTCGAGGGCCTGCACGACGCCGTTGGCGACAGCGTCGCAGGCCGTGATCCCGCCGAAGACGTTGACGAACACGCTCCGCACGGCCGGGTCGCCCAGGATCACGTCGAGGCCGTTGGCCATCACCTCGGCGGAGGCGCCGCCGCCGATGTCGAGGAAGTTGGCGGGGCGGACGCCGCCGTGGTCCGCTCCGGCTTGGGCGACCACGTCCAGGGTGGACATCACCAGTCCCGCTCCGTTGCCGATGACGCCGACCTCGCCGTCGAGCCGCACGTAGTTGAGGCCCCGCTCACGCGCGCGGAGTTCGCGTTCGTCGGTCCCGGCGCCGTGGGTGAAGGGGGTCCGCTCCGGGTGGCGGTGGGCCGCGTTGTCGTCCAGCGTGACCTTGCCGTCGAGGGCGACGATCCGCCCGTCCGCGGTGCGGACCAGGGGGTTGACCTCGACGAGGGTGGCGTCCTCGCCCACCATCACGTCCCACAGGGCGGCGATGACCGTCGCGGCCCTGTCGCGGACCGCCTCGGGCAGTCCGGCGGCCGCGCAGATGCCCAGCGCCTCCTCCCGGCCCACCCCCTCGGGGCCGACCGGGGTGCGCACGACCGCGTCGGGTTCGGCGGCGGCGACCTCCTCGATCTCCATGCCGCCCCGTGCCGAGCAGATGGAGAGGAACCCGCGGTTGGCGCGGTCGAGCAGGAAGGAGAAGTAGTACTCCTCGGCGATGTCGCTCGCCTCCTCAACGAGGACACGGTGGACCGTGTGGCCCTTGATATCCATGCCGAGGATCTCCTCGGCCCGCGCTCGGGCCTCGTCGGCTCCCTCGGCCACCCTCACGCCGCCGGCCTTGCCTCGGCCGCCCGTCTTGACCTGGGCCTTGACCACGACCCTCCGGCCGAGGCGACCGGCCACCGACGCCACCCGTCCGGGGGTGTCGGCGATCTCGCCCTCAACCAGCGCGACCCCGTACTCACCGAAGATCTGTTTGGCCTCGTACTCGTGGAGATCCAACGCTCCTCCTCCGTCCGCTCGTCGCCCCCTCTCCAGTGATACTCCACATTGTATGCAGTATTCAATAGGCATTGTTGCCGAGATGACCCTTCACAAGCGTCGCCCCACTTTGCATACTGCATACAAGGAGGTCGCCATGTTCCCCCGCCATCTGCCCGAACCACCGCCCCGGCCCGCTCCACCGGCGCCGGAGCCCCCACCCGCCACCGCGTCGACGCCCACGCACGTCCACGACTGGCGGGGCAGGCGCTACACCGTCGGCCCCTCAGCCAGCAGGCTCACCGGAACACCCCGGTCCGTGCTGCTGGCCCGCGCGCTGATCGCCGTCGGGGCTGTGGGCGTGCTCCAGTTCGGCTACGGCGCGGCGGTCCCCCTGCTGACGGCGACGCACGGGTGGTCCCCCGCACAGGCCCTGACGCCGTTCCTGGTCTGGGCCCTGGTCCAGGGATCCCTCGCCCCCGTGCCGCGCCTGCTCCGGACGCGCGGTCTCCTCGACCCCGGCACGGCGATCTGCGTGGGGGCGGCGTTGTGCGCCGCGGCCGTGTACACGGTCGGACACTTCGGGGACCCGCTGGCCGCCGTGGTGGGGTACGGGCTGTTCGGCGGCGTGGGAGCGGGGCTGGTCTACCACTCCTGCGTGGACCTGGTGGGCGGCTGGTTCCCGGACCGGCGCACCGTGCGCCTGGGCGCCGTGGGCGGGGCCTTCGCCCTGGGCGCGGTACCCCTGCTGCCCGCGCTCGTCCTGGGGCCGCCCGGCGACCCCGGCGCCGCGGCCACCGTGCTCGCGGCGGCGGTCCTCATACTGGGCGTGGCGGGCGGCGCGGGCCAGCGCGGGGCCCCGGCGTTCTGGTGGCCCCCGGGGAGCGACCCCCGAGCGGCCGCGCTGCGGCGGGGCGCGGGGCCGCCCGCCNGCGGGCCAGGCGTGGGCGAGCGGGCACTCGCTCCACGCACTGCACGCGATCGTCGCGCTGTCCGGAACGGTCGGGCTGTTCACCCTCGTGGCACTCCCGCCCGTACTGTCGGGCGCGGGCCGCACCCCTTCGGAGATCGCGGTGGCCGTGACCGCGTTCGCCCTGGCCAGCGGGGTCGGACGGCTCGCCGCGAGCGGGGCGGCGGAGCGGGCCGGGCGGCGTCGGACCCTCGCCGCGCTGCTGGCGGCGACCACGCTCGGGCAGTCGGTCCTGGCCGCCACCGCCCCGGAGGGTCCGTTGCCGCTCCTGATCGCCGGCGTCCTGGTGGTGGGCGCGGGCACCGGTTCCTGCTATCCGCTGACCCGTGCGATCACCGAGGGGCACTTCGGTACGGGCCAACACAGTGGTACGGGCCAGCACCGTGGTGCAGGCCAGCACAGTGGTGCGCACCGTGGTGCAGGCCAACACAGTCGTACGGGCCAGCACCGTGGTACCGGCCAACACAGTGGTACGCACAGTGGTGCGGGGCAACGCGGCGGCGCGGGCCGGTTCCGCGCCCCCCGCGCGGACGACCCCGCCCGTTCGGCCGACCTCGCGGGGCTGGTCCACGGCTCCAAGGCGGTCGGCGGGCTGCTCGGCGTGGGCGGCGCGATCGCCCTGCTCGGTCTGGTCCCGGCCACCGCCCAACCCGTCGCTCTGGCCGCCTCCGGCCTGCTCACGGCCGTGGCCGCCGTCCTGACCGCGCGCCTGCGCCGCCCCCTGCCGATCCGGACGCTCCCCCACACTGCCGGGACAACGGAGTCCCACGGGGTCTGGACAGCGCGGCGCCGGAGTGTTCCAATGTGATGCACACGGTATACAGTATCCGATCTTCACTGAACCGTACGCTCCGCACCTCAGCACGAAAGGGGTCGTCGCACCGATGGCCGAAGGCAAGGTACCCACCGAAACGAACAGCGACAGCAGCACGATCTCCGGCGGCCACCTGGTCGCCAAGGCCCTCAAGGCCGAGGGGGTCGACGTCGTCTTCACGCTCTGCGGCGGCCACATCATCGACATCTACGACGGCTGCGCCGACGAGGGCATCGACGTGATCGACGTCCGGCACGAGCAGGTCGCCGCCCACGCCGCCGACGGCTACGCGCGCATCACCGGCAAGCCCGGCTGCGCGGTGGTGACGGCGGGCCCCGGCACCACGGACGCGGTCACCGGCATCGCCAACGCCTACCGCGCCGAGAGCCCCATGCTGGTCATCGGCGGCCAAGGCGCCCTCAGCCAGCACAAGATGGGCTCCCTCCAGGACCTGCCGCACGTGGACATGATCAACCCGATCTCCAAGTTCGCGGCCACCGTCCCGCACACCGAGCGCGTCGCCGACCTGGTCTCCATGGCCTTCCGCGAGGCCAACAACGGCGCCCCCGGCCCGTCCTTCCTGGAGATCCCGCGCGACGTGCTGGACGCCAAGGTCCCCGTGGAGCGGGCGCGCGTCCCCGCCGCCGGGCACTACCGGGCCTCCACCCGCCAGGCGGGCGACCCTGCCGCCATCGAGCGCCTCGCCGAGCTGATCGTGCGCTCGGAGCGGCCCAGCATCCTGCTCGGCAACCAGGTGTGGACCACCCGGGCCACCGACTCCGCCGTCGAACTGGTCCGCGCCCTCAACATCCCCGCGTACATGAACGGCGCGGGACGCGGCACCCTCCCGCCCGGGGACCCGCACCACTTCCAGCTCTCCCGGCGCTACGCCTTCAGCAACTCCGACCTCATCATCATCGTCGGCACGCCGTTCGACTTCCGGATGGGCTACGGCAAGCGCCTCTCCCCCGACGCGACCGTGGTGCAGATCGACCTGAACTACGCCACCGTCGGCAAGAACCGCGACATCGACCTCGGCATCGTGGGCGACGCCGACGTCATCCTGTCCTCGGCGCTCCAGGCCGTCTCCGGCTACGGCGACACCGGGGCGCAGGGCCGCAAGGGCTGGCTGGAGGAGCTGCGCACCCAGGAGCAGGCCGCGCTCGACAAGCGCGCGCACCTCCTGACCTCGGACTCCACCCCGATCCACCCCTACCGCCTGGTCAACGAGATCAACCAGTTCCTCACCGAGGACTCCGTGTACGTCGGCGACGGCGGCGACATCGTCACCTTCTCCGGCCAGGTGGTCCAGCCGAAGTCGCCCGGCCACTGGCTGGACCCGGGGCCGCTCGGCACGCTGGGCGTCGGGATCCCGTTCGTGATGGCGGCCAAGTACGCCCGCCCGGACAAGGAGGTGGTCGCGCTCTTCGGCGACGGCGCCTTCAGCCTCACCGGATGGGACTTCGAGACCCTGGTCCGCTTCGACCTGCCCTTCGTCGGGATCGTCGGCAACAACTCCTCGATGAACCAGATCCGCTACGGCCAGATCGCCAAGTACGGCGCGGACCGGGGCGAGCTCGGCAACACCCTGGGCGACGTGCGCTACTCCGAGTTCGCGAAGATGCTCGGCGGACACGGCGAGGAGGTCCACGACCCGGCCGAGATCGGCCCGGCCCTGTTGCGGGCCCGCGAGTCCGGCAAGCCCTCACTGATCAACGTCTGGATCGACCCCGAGGTGTACGCCCCGGGGACCATGAACCAGACGATGTACAAGTAGCCCGGAAGGAGAGTCATGGGCAAGGCACTCGACGGGGTCCGCGTCCTGGACATGACCCATGTCCAGTCGGGACCGTCCGCGACGCAGATCCTCGCGTGGATGGGCGCCGACGTCGTCAAGCTGGAGGCGCCCTCGGGCGACATCACCCGGCGCCAGCTCCGGGACCGGCCCGGCGTGGACAGCCTGTACTTCACGATGCTCAACTCCAACAAGCGGAGCATCACCCTCAACACCAAGAGCGCCGAGGGCAAGCGGATCTTCCTGGACCTGGTGCGCCGCAGCGACGTGCTGGTGGAGAACTTCGCGCCCGGAGCCCTGGACCGGATGGGGTTCACCTGGGAGGTGCTCGCGGAGGCCAACCCGAGGCTGGTCTACGCCTCGATCAAGGGCTTCGGGCCGGGCGCGTACGCGGACTTCAAGGCCTACGAGGTGATCGCCCAGGCCATGGGCGGCTCCATGAGCACCACCGGGTTCGAGGACGGCCCGCCGCTGGCCACGGGCGCCCAGATCGGCGACTCGGGCACAGGAATGCATACAGTGGCCGGTATCCTCGCCGCGCTGTACCAGCGGGTGCACACCGGCCGGGGCCAGCGCGTACAGGTCGCGATGCAGGACGCGGTGCTCAACCTGTGCCGGGTCAAACTGCGCGACCAGCAGCGGCTCGCGCACGGCCCGCTCTCGGAGTACCCCAACGACGACTTCACCGACGAGGTCCCGCGCTCCGGCAACGCCTCCGGCGGCGGACAGCCCGGCTGGGCCGTGCGCACCGCGCCCGGTGGCCCCAACGACTACGTGTACGTGATCATCCAGCCCGCGGGCTGGGCGCCCATCGCGCGGCTGATCGGCCGTCCCGAACTGGCCGAGGACCCCGAGTGGGCCACACCCGAGGCCCGGCTCGACAAGCTCGACAAGGCCTTCGCCCTGATCGAGGAGTGGTCCCGGGAACTGCCCAAGTGGGACGTGCTCTCCGCTCTCAACGCGCACAACATCCCCTGCGGGCCGATCATGTCCACCCGGGAGATCATCGAGGACCCCACCCTGCGGGAGAACGGCGTGGTCACCGAGGTCGACCACCCCGAACGCGGCAGTTACCACACCGTGGCCTCACCCATCCGCCTCTCCGACTCCTCGGTGGACGTCAGCCGGTCCCCCCTGCTCGGTGAGCACAACCCCGACATCTACCGCGACGAGCTGGGCCTGACCTCCGAGGAACTGGCGGAGCTCTCATCGAACGGAGTGATCTGAGCGCATGGCCGTCTACACACCCGAGCGTTCCGACCGCGACCCCTCCCCGGTCCGCGAGGTCCTCGACCGGGCCCGGGCCGAGGGCCGGACCGCGCTCACCGCCCCCGAGGGCCGCCTCCTCGCCGAGGCCTACGGCATCCCCGTCCCCGGCGAGGCACTGGCCCGCAGCGCCGAGGAGGCCGCCGCCCTGGCCACCGAGATCGGCCTGCCCGTGGCCGCCAAGATCGTCTCCCCCGACATCCTGCACAAGACCGACGCGGGCGGCGTGGAGATCGGACTGAACACCGCCGAGGAGGTGGCCGCCGCCTACGAGCGCGTCACCGCCAACGCCCGCGCACACGACCCCGACGCCCGCGTCGACGGTGTGCAGGTCCAGCAGATGGTCCAGGGCGGTTTGGAGGTCCTGGTCGGCGCCACCACCGATCCCACGTTCGGCAAGGTCGTGGTGTTCGGGCTGGGGGGCGTCCTGGTGGAGGTCCTCAAGGACGTCTCCTTCCGCCTCGCCCCGGTCACGCGGGAGGAGGCGCTGGCCCAGGTCGCCGACATCCGGGCGGCCGAGGTCCTGGACGGGGTCCGGGGCGCCGAGGCGGTGGACCGGGGCGCCCTGGCCGACCTCCTCGTGCGCCTGTCCGAGCTGGTCACGGACTTCCCGGAGATCGCCGAGGCGGACCTCAACCCCGTGTTCGCCTCGGCCTCCGGGGCCATCGCCGCCGACCTGCGGTTCGTCCTGGACTTCGAGCCCGCCGAGGGGCCCCGGACCTTCGAGCGGGAGGAGATCCTGGCGTCCATGGAGCGCATCTTCAAGCCGCGCTCCATCGCCGTGATCGGCGCCTCCAACGAGGCGGGCAAGATCGGCAACTCGGTGATCCGCAACATCGTGGACGGCGGGTTCCGGGGCGGGATCCACCCGGTCAACCCGAAGTCGGACGAGGTCAACGGCCTCACCTCGTACAAGTCGATCACGGACGTGCCCGGTGAGGTGGACGTGGCGGTCTTCGCGATCCCGGCGAAGTTCGTGGCCGGGGCGCTGGAGGAGGCCGGACGCAAGGGGGTGGCGGGCGCCATCCTCATCCCGTCCGGGTTCGCCGAGACCGGAGAGCACGAGCTCCAGGACGAGGTCCTCGCCGTCGCCCGCAGGCACGGGGTCCGCATCCTCGGCCCCAACATCTACGGCTACTACTACACGCCGGAAAAGCTGTCCGCGACCTTCTGCACCCCCTACGACGTGGCCGGAGGCACCGCCCTGACCTCGCAGTCCGGGGGGATCGGCATGGCGATCCTGGGGTACAGCCGCAGCACGCGCACGGGCGTGTCCGCCATCGTGGGGGTGGGCAACAAGGCCGACATCGACGAGGACGACCTGCTCACCTTCTTCGGGCAGGACGAGAACACCAACGCCGTCGCCATGCACCTGGAGGACCTCAAGGACGGCCGCGCGTTCGTGGCCGCCGCCCGCGAGGTGGTCCCCAAGAAGCCCGTGGTGGTGCTCAAGGCCGGCCGGACCTCCGCCGGGGCCCGCGCCGCCGGGTCGCACACCGGCGCGCTCGCCGGGGACGACAAGGTCTACGACGACATCCTCCGCCAGGCGGGCGTGGTCCGGGCCCCCGGCCTGACCGAACTCCTGGAGTACGGCCGCGCCCTGCCGGTCATGCCCGCGCCCAGCGGCGAGAACATCGTGATCATCACCGGCGCGGGCGGTTCCGGCGTGCTGCTGTCGGACGCGGTGGTGGACAACGGGATGTCGCTGTACGAGATCCCCCCGGACCTGGACGAGGCCTTCCGCGCCTTCATCCCGCCGTTCGGGGCGGCTGGCAACCCGGTGGACATCACCGGCGGCGAACCGCCCTCCACCTATGAGAAGACCATCCGCCTCGGGTTGGAGGACCCCCGCGTCCACGCCCTCGTCCTCGGCTACTGGCACACCATCGTCACTCCGCCGCTGGTCTTCGCCGACGTCGTGATCGACGTGGTGAGCAAGGCCCGCGCCGCCGGGATCGACAAGCCGGTGGTGGCCTCCCTCTCGGGTGACACCGAGGTCGAGGCGGCCAGCCAGAAGCTGTTCGAGCACGGGATCGTCGCCTACCCCTACACGACCGAGATGCCGGTGAAGGTTCTGGGCGCGAAGTATCGCTGGGCCCGCGCGGCCGGACTACTCTGACCGAGTGCCCGGCCGGGCCGTCACGACCCAGAACCGACAACAGCCACGCGCCACACACTGAGCACACGAGCCACACCAGCCCGGCAGTCCTGGAGCCGCCGCCGCAAGGCCGCCGGGCCACTGGCCACCGCAAGGGACAGCCACGTCCAGACACGGTGACCCCCAGCCACGTGTCCACCACAAGCAGGGAGGTGCCGCACCACCCGGGGGCGACATGCGAACCACCGAATCGCATTCGCGCACATACGGAGTACCGCCTTGGATTCCTCACGCCCCGACCCCGACTCCTCAGAACCCCCGGCGCCGTCCGGGACCCGACGACCCCACGTCCCGGCCCAGCGCCAGCCCCACCCCTCAGAGACCGGCCCCGCCACCGAACCGGTCACCGCCTCCGACGGCGCGTCCTCCGACACCCCGGACGACGTGGCCGCACCCCCGCAGGAGGAGCGGTTCTGGAAGGCGGGCAAGCTGGAACCGATGCCCATCCGGAGCCTGCCGAAGGCTCCCCCCTCCATCCACATCCTCGGCCCCACGGTGTTCCTCGTCGCGCTCGGCGTGGGCATGGGCGAGTCCTACATGTGGCCGCGCCTGGTCCTCGTCTTCGGCCCCGAGATCCGCTGGCTGTTCCTGATCGGCGTCTCCCTCCAGGCCGTGGTCATGCTGGAGATGTCGCGCTACGCGATGGCCACCGGGGAGAGCATCTTCTACGGCGCGGCACGCGTGTTCAAGCCGCTGATGTGGTTCTTCTTCCTCACAGCGATCCTCGTGTACATCTGGCCGGGGCACCTCTCGGCGGGCGCCTCCGCGTTCGAGCGGGTGACCGGTGTTCCCTGGCAGGTCACGGCGGTGGCCGGGATGATCCTGGTCGGCGTGGTGTTCACCCTCGCCAAGGTCATCTACGACCTGCTGGAGAACGTGCTCTCCATCTGCATCGGCCTGCTGGTGGTCGGCACGTCCGTGGTCGCCGCGATGGTCGGCAACCTGTCCGACCTCACCTCCACCATCAGCGGGATGTTCGCGTTCGGGTACTTCCCCGAGGAGGCCATGTCCGCGGCCTGGTTCCCGATCGTCGTCGGCGCCATCGCCTTCGCCGGGCCCTCCGGGATGCAGCAGATGTGGTACACCCTGCACCTGCGTGACAAGGGCGCGGGCATGGGCGCGCACATCCCCCAGATCCGGGGCCTGCGGCACGCGGGCGAGCAGGAGGCCATACCCTCGCGCGGCTTCATGTTCGACACCTCGGACCCGAGGGAGATGGAGAAGTGGAGGGGGTGGCGCCGCTGGGTGACCTTCGACGCCCTGGTGCTCTTCTGGGGCATCACCATGCTGGTGACGATCTCCTTCACCGTGCTGGCCCAGTCCGCGGCCCGGTTCGACCCGCAGGTGGCGCAGCTGATCCGGGACGGCGACCGGGAGGCGTCGCTGGACGCGATGGCCGGTGCCTTCTCGGCGGCCGGGAGCCCCGTGCTCGGCACGGTCTTCTTCCTCTTCATCGCGCTCATCGGCATCAACGCGACCCTGGGTCTGTTCGACTCCTTCTCTCGCGGCCAGGCCGACATGACGTACAACTTCGTGCCGGGTGCCAAACGGCTCGGGATGTCGAAGCTGTACGGGATGTTCCTGTGGGGGCTGATCGCCTTCGGCACCGTCATCCTGCTGTTCGGCCCGGCGGACGGGCCGGCGGCCATCCTGGACGTGCTGGCCTTCCTGTCGGCTTTCGCGATGGGGGCGTACTGCGTGGTGCTGCTGCTGGTGAACAACATCGCGCTGCCCAAACCGATCCGTCCCGGGATCGTCTCCAACGCGATCATCGCCCTGGCCGCCGTGTTCTACCTCGGCGCGCTCTTCTACTCGCTGTTCGCCTTCGGGGTGGTGGTCGACTGATGCCCGTCTCGTCCGCCCTCCGTACCGGGGGCACCCCGCCCAACCACCTGGAGGTCGCGCTTCCGGGGGCGGCCATCGGCCTGGTCGCCGGCCTGTTCGCCATGGGTGTGGGGATGGTGGCGGGGCTGCCGCTGGCCATGACCGGCACCGCCGGGCTGGCGCTGGGCCTCCTCCTCGCCGTGCTCGGCGCCGTGTACAGCGTGCTGCTGGCACGCGGGGTCTTCCCCATCGGGGCGGTGGCCCCGCTGGCCCTGTACTGGCTGGTCGGGTTCCCCGCGGCCCAACTGTTCGACGCCCACATGGTGGCGTGGGTGATCGGTGACGGCCCCGCCCTGCGCGAACCGCTGATGTCGTTCCTCGCGTTGCAGGCCATGCTGAGCTTCGGCTTCACCATCGGCTTCCTGTGGCTGCACGAGCGGACCATGCCGCACTGGCTGATCCGCGTGCGCGGCCACAACCCGGTGGCGGAGGCGCTGTTCCAGCGCTACCTGGTGCACGCGGCCCACCTCAACCGCCGACGCGAGGGGCGCAGGGCGCGTCGGTCACCGGGCGGCCGCGGGCGCCCGGACTGATCCACCCCCGTCCACGGAACGGGAACCGAGCTGACGGCCCCGGCGGGCCCCCACCCGCCGGGGCCGTCGGCTGTGCGGGAAGTGCCCTCCGGGACCCGTGTCACCCAGGCGGAGAGGCCCTCCGGCCGCCCGTCGACCGTTCGTCGCACCAGCGGACCGTTCGTCGCACGGTGGGCGACCGCTCGACGCTCCTCGTCCGCGTTCGGCGCGCGCCCCGGCACGCCCCCTGCTCAGGCCACGTGTCCCTCCTTACAGTGCGGGGTAACGCACGTCACACGACCTGGTCATTCGAGGCGAACCCGCGCGACAGCGGGAACGCGGCCAGACGCGGCACCTTCCCCGCCATCCCCCCGGAGGTTACGAACAGCATGGCAAGCCAACCATCGGCCAAGGACCCGACGCCCGGGCCGAACCCGGACGAGGCTCACGGAGCGGAGCCGATCCCGTCAGAGACCATCGTCGCGATGCACAGCGACCCCCGGTTCCTCCACCTCAGGCGCACCCTGTACGTCTTCGTCTTCCCGATGACCGTGCTGTTCCTGATCTGGTACGCCGTCTACGTCGCGATGTCCGGGTTCGCGCGCGACATCATGGCGATCGAGGTCGCCGCCGGTTTCAACGTCGCGCTGCTCCTGGGGCTGCTCCAGTTCGTCTCGACCTTCGGGATCGCGATCCTCTACTCCTGGTACGCCCGCAAGAAGTTCGACCCGCTCTCCTACGAACTGCGTGACGAGCTCATGGGTGTCAACGACAAGAAGGAGGAGGACGGCAAGTGATCCTCTCGACCGGACTCCTCCTCGCACAGGAGGGCGCCGTCACCGGCGCCAGCCGGACCATCACCATGGTCCTGTTCCTGCTCACCATCGCGGGCACCCTCGCCATCACCGCCTGGGCCAACAAGCGCACACACACGGCCACCGACTTCCACTCCGGCGGCCGCGGCTTCACCGCCACCCAGAACGGCTTCGCCATCGCGGGCGACTACATGTCGGCCGCGTCCTTCCTCGGCATCGCGGGCATGATCGCGCTGTCCGGCTACGACGGCTTCCTCTACTCCATCGGGTTCCTCGTCGCCTGGCTGATCGCGCTCCTGCTGGTCGCCGAGATGCTGCGCAACTCCGGCCGCTTCACCATGGGCGACGTGCTGTCCTACCGGATGCAGCAGCGCCCCGTCCGCACGGCGGCGGCCGTGTCCACCCTGACCGTGTCGATCTTCTACCTGATCGCGCAGATGGTCGGCGCGGGCGCACTCATCGCCCTGCTGCTCGGCATCCAGGGCGACCAGACCTATCTCGGCATGTCCGGTGACGTCGCCAAGATCATGGGCATCGTGGTGGTCGGCCTGCTCATGGTCATCTACGTGACCTTCGGCGGCATGAAGGGCACCACCTGGGTCCAGATCGTCCAGGCCGCGTTCCTCATGATCAGCGTCGCCTTCCTGGTGGTGCTGACCCTGTCCATCTACGGGTTCAGCCTGCCCGAGCTGATGACCCAGGCGGCCAACTCGAGCCAGGTCGGAGACGAGACCTTCCTCCAGCCCGGCCTGCTGTACGGCCAGGAGGTCGACAGCGCCGTCCAGACCATGTGGAACAAGCTGGACCTGATCAGCCTCGGTATGGCCCTGGTGCTGGGTACCGCCGGTCTGCCGCACGTCCTGATCCGCTTCTACACGGTTCCGGACTCCACCACGGCCCGTAAGTCCGTCAACTGGGGCATCGGCCTCATCGGCGTCTTCTACCTGATGACCCTGGTGCTGGGCTTCGGCGCCGCCGCGCTGGTCGGCTACGAGACCATCCAGGACCAGAACCCGGCGGGCAACACCGCGGCCCCGATGCTCGCGGAGGCGGTCGGCGCCAACATCGGCGGTCCGATCTTCGCGTCGATCATGCTGGCGGTCATCGCCTCGGTGGCCTTCGCGACCATCCTCACCACGGTCGCCGGTCTGACCATCGCCTCGTCCTCGTCCCTGGCCCACGACTTCTACAACTCCGTGATCCGCAAGGGCAAGGCGACCGGAGCCGAGGAGGTGAAGGTCGCCCGGGTCGTCACCTGGTTCGTCGGCCTCGTGGCCATCGTCCTCGCGGTGTTCGCGCAGAACCTCAACGTGGCCTTCCTGGTCTCGCTGGCGTTCGCGATCGCGGCCTCCGCGAACCTGCCGACCCTCCTGCTCAGCCTGTTCTGGAAGCGCTTCAACACCGCCGGTGCCCTCGCGGGTATCTACGGTGGTCTGATCAGCGCGGTCGGCCTGGTGTTCTTCTCGCCGGTGGTCTCGGGTTCGGAGACCGCGCTCATCCCGGGCGCCGACTTCGCGTGGTTCCCGATGCCCAACCCGGCGCTGGTCTCTGTGCCGCTGGGTCTGCTCTGCGCCGTGGTCGGCACCCTGATGTCCAAGGAGCGCGACTACGAGAAGTTCGCGATGCTCCAGGTCCGTGCCCTGACCGGCGCGGGTGCGGAGAAGGCCAGCAGCCACTAGGTCGTGCTCTTTTGGATCATTCCGCGCTCGCGTCCACCAGGCTGCCTCTCGCTGTGCCGATGAAGCTCGGACAGCCAACCCCGGGCGGGCCCCCGCTGTGCGAGGCTGCGGAGCTTGCGTAGCAGCGCACAGTAGGGGCAGCTTCGCTCATCGTCTTGCGAGAGATTGCCTGGACGGCCGCTCGTATCGATGGCGGCTCCGCCGCCACCGGCGAAAGCATCCAAAAGAACACTCCCTAGCCGAACGGTCCCCCGCTGACGGGCCCGTCGCCTCCCCGGGCGACGGGCCCGTCCCCGTTCACCGTCCGCACCGACGGTGCGCGCCCCGACACGAAGAGGAAAGGCGACGTCAGCACGTGAGCGCCGACACATTTTGCGGGGATAAGATCGGTCCGTGTCCTATCGGTGGCTGTCGTGGCTTTCCCCCTCCCGGCGCCCCACGTCCTCGGAACGCCGGGCGAGCGTCGAGTTGATGCGCCAGGTCCACGCCCTGGGGGTCGACCTCCGGGACGGCCTGCACGGGCGCGGCGCGCACTCCGCCGCCCGCCGCCTGCGCCAGGTCCTGGCGGTGGACGGGGTGCTGCTAGCCGACCTCGACGGAACGGTCGCCTCCCATGGGAGGTGCCCGGACCCCGCCGAGGTCGAAGCCCTGCTGTCCCAGGTCTTCGAGTACGGGGGCGGTGCCCGCACCCGTCTGCCCGACGGCTCCTCGGTGTGCGCGGTGCCCCTGACCGTCGCCGACGAGCTCTCCGGCGCGCTGGTGGCCTCGGGCCACCCTGTGGAGGCGGACGTGGAGGCGGCGGCCGCGCTGGTCTCGGACTGCCTGGACCACGCCGCCCTGCGCAGGGCCCGCGCCCGGATCGCCGCCGCCGACCTGCGGACCCTGCGCGCGCAGATCTCCCCGCACTTCGTCCACAACGCGCTCGCCGTGATCGCCGCGCTGGTGCGCACGGACCCGGACCGGGCCCGCCACCTGCTCTCGGACTTCGCCGACTACCTCCGGTACGGGTTCTCGGAGAAGGGCGACTACGCCACGGTGTCCGACGAACTGGAAGCCACCCAGACCTACCTCGAACTCCAGCGGGCCCGGTTCCACGACCGTCTCGACATCACCGTGCGGATGGCTCCCGAGGTGCTCCCCGTGGCCATCCCCTTCCTGGTCGTACAGCCGATCGTGGAGAACGCGATCCGGCACGGGCTGGAACGCAAGGAGGGCACCGGGCACATCAGCGTGTCCGGGTTCGGCGAGGGGCCGCTGTGCGTCATCGAGATCGAGGACGACGGTGTGGGCATGTACCCGGAGCTGGCCCGGGCGCTGCTGGCGGGCACCGGCCCCGAGTCCCGGGGCGTCGGTCTCGCCAACGTCGACCAGAGGCTGCGGGCGGTCTACGGGCCCGAGTACGGTCTGGTGATCGAGACCGCGCTGGGAGAAGGGACGAAGGTGACCGTGCGCGTACCGAGATTCGCACCCGGGGTGGTGGTCCGGTGAAGCCCGAACTCCGTGTGCTGGTGGTGGAGGACGAGTCCTCCACCCGGCAGGAGATGGCCTCCCTTCTGGCGGACATGCCCGAGGTCTCGGAGGTCCTGGTCGCGTCGAACGGCGCCACCGCCGTCCGCCTGCTCGGTACGACCAGCATCGACGCGGCCTTCCTCGACATCCTCATGCCCGGGCTGGACGGCATGGACGTGGCACGCGTGCTGAGCGTGATGTCGGAGCCGCCGTCCATCGTGTTCGTGACGGCCTCCGAGGCGCACGCCGTGGAGGCCTTCGGGATCGGGGCCGTGGACTACCTGCTCAAGCCGATCCGGCCGGAGCGGCTGGGCGAGGCGGGGGGGGGGGGNAGCTGCGCGGGTCCGGCGGCACCGCGCCCCCCGCGGAGGACCTGCACGTGGTGCAGATCGACTCCGGGCGCCGGACCGTCTTCGTCAAGCGCGACGACGTGCAGTTCGTGGAGGCGCAGGGCGACTACGTGCGGCTGCACACGGCCGACGGCACGCACCTGATCCGCCTGTCGCTGTCGTACCTGGAGGAGGTGTGGGCCTCGGCCGGGTTCATCCGGGTGCACCGGGGGTTCCTGATCGCCATCCCCTGGGTGCGGGACCTGCGGGTGACCTCCTCGTCCGGTCTGGTGGCCGGGACCCCCGCCGGTGACGTGCCGGTGAGCCGACGCCACAGCCGCCACCTGCGGAGCCAGCTCATGGAGGCGGCCAAGCGCGACCAGCTGGGCCGTTCGGCCCGCCCGCCCGGAGCGGTCAAGGAGCAGCAGTGAACGCCGGACGGGGGCGCGGATGAGCCCTCGCCGCGAAAAGCTCACCAGCCCGCAGACCCGCATCGCGCTGGCCAGGGGCAACCGACCCGCGCACCACCTCATCCCGGTGCCCGCCCCGGTGGACACCGAGGCGGGGCGGCGGCTCTTCCGGGCCCAGCGGCGCACGGCGGTGCGCACGGTCCTGCTGCTGGCGGGGGTGCTCTTCGGTCTGAGCGGGGCCTTCGCCGCCTTCCCCGAACTGGGGCGGACGCGGCTGGCCGAGGTCCCGGTCTCCTGGCTGCTGCTGACGGTGGCGGTCTACCCGCTGCTGTTCGGTCTGGCCCTGTGGCACGTGCGCGCGGCCGAACGCCTGGAGGACCGGGCCGAGGCCCGAGCGTCGGAACGGGCCGAGGCGGACGGCGCCGATCCCGACGGAACACCATGACCACGGCCGTGCTGGCGATCGGCCTGGTCCTGGTCACCAGCCTGGTGATCGGCCTGTACGGGGTGCGGGCGGCCCGCTCCACCTCGGATTTCCTGGTGGCATCCCGGCGCGTGTCGCCGAACTGGAACGCCCTCGCCATCGCCGGTGAGTACCTTTCAGCCGCCTCGGTGCTGGGTCTGGCCGGGCTCCTACTCAAGAACGGGCTGGGCACCATGTGGTACGCGGTGGGGTTCACCGCGGGCTACGTCGCCGTCGTGGCGCTGGTGGCCGGGCCGATGCGGCGGTCCGGAGCCTTCACCGTGCCGGACTTCGCGGAGTACCGGCTGGGCGCACCCCGGCTGCGCAAGCTCTGCGGGTGCGTGGTGCTGGTGATCATGCTGCTGTACCTGGTGCCGCAGTTCAAGGGCGCCGGGGTGGTGTTGAGCCTGGTCAGCGGGACCCCCTACTGGGTGGGAGTGCTGCTGGCGGGCCTGGTGGTGAGCGGGTCGATCGCTGCGGGCGGGATGCGCTCGGCCACCTACGTGCAGGCCTTCCACTACGTCGTCAAGCTGGCCTTCCTCGCCGTCCCCGCGATCTTCCTCGTGGTGCACGCGGGCGCGGACACCCGCGCGGACGCGCTGCACCCGGAGTGGGGCACGCACTTCCCCCGGACCACGCCGGTGGAGTTCACCGTGGCCACGGACTTCAGCCTGGACGACGCGGTCACCGTGACCACCCCCGACGGCGAGGAACTGGAGCTGGCCGCCGGAGGGCACTCGGTGTCCGAGGGCACGGAGTACGTGTTCCCGGAGGGCGCCACCATCCCGCACCCCGCGGGCCTGCCGGAGCTGGGCAGTGAGCGGTGGAGCACTCCGCTGCTGGATGTGGGCGGGTACCCGCTGTTCGAGACCTGGTCGACCCTGCTCGCCATCACGCTCGGCTGTATGGGCCTGCCGCACGTGATCATGCGGTTCCACACGAGTCCGACCGCGCGGATCGCCCGCCGGGTCGCGGTCGGTGTGATCGCCCTGCTGGGGTTGTTCTACCTGTTCCCCACGGTCTACGGCCTGCTGGGCCGGGTGCTCACACCACAGCTGGTGATGCTCCAGGGCACCGACACCGTGGCGGTGGTGCTGCCCGCCGAGGCGGTCCCCGGTTCGGTGGGCACGGTTCTGACCGCCCTGGTAGCGGCGGGGGCCTTCGGCGCGTTCCTGTCCACGTCCTCGGGCCTCCTGCTGGCTTTGGCTGGAGGGTTGTCCCACGACCTGTTCCAGGGGAGCGTGCCCCGACTGCGGCTGGCGGTGGCGGTCGGCGCGTGCGTGGCCGTGCTCCTGGCCCTGCCCGCCCAGATGATCGACATCAACGTGCTGGTCGTGTGGGCGTTCACGGTGGCGGCGTCCACCTTCTGCCCCCTGCTGGTGCTGGGCATCTGGTGGCGGCGGCTCACCCTGCCCGGGGCGGCCGCGGGGCTGATCGTCGGCGGGGTCACCGCGACCGGCGCGGTCGGCTGGTCGATCCTGTTCAGCACGCCCGAGGGCTGGGTGAGCGTGCTGCTGGCGCAACCGGCGGCCTGGACCATCCCGTTGGCCTTCCTCACGATGATGGTGGTCTCGCGGTTCACCCGGCCACCGGAGTGGGCCGAGCACGCGGTGCTCCGCCTGCACTCTCCCTAGTCCGGCGCCCCGGCATGAGACGAGTGAGATCGTGGTCATGCCTCTGGGCTTCCTGCGGATGGCCCAGCCCATCTCCCCACCCGGCCACGCCATCAATGACGGATCAGGACACAGAGGTGCGCACCGCGTCCTCGTTCGCTTGGGCGCTCAACAGCAGGTCCCGGTATGGCGAGGTCACCACCGGGTGGGGACCCAGCTCCAGGAGCTGTTCGATTTCTTCGAGTTGCCGCACGGCTTCCTGGCGAGAGCCTTCGGAGACGATCTCGGTCTCGACGAACGATCCCAGGCCCGCGACCGTGTCCACCACCACCGAGAGCTCCGGTTGCCCCGAGTCGCGGTAGCAGGTGCGCGACTTCTCCACCCGGGCCAGCCGGACCATGCCCAACGCCTCCAGCAGAGCATGGGCGTGTGCGACCTGGGCAGTGTCCGCCAGCGCCACGTTCGTCTCCTGCTTGGCGATGACACCCGTGGTGCTGTGGGTGGTGGAATCGGAGGCGGGCTTGTAGGTGACCTCGCACCCGCCGTCACGTTCACGGACCCGCAGGCACTCGACCGTGACCAGAAAGTCGACGTCGGGCCTGCTGTAGTAGGTATCGACCTCCACCGTCGGCTTCATCGCGACGAACCCCGACTGTTCCAGCCGCTGTTCCAGGAGCTCGCGATTCTCCAACTTACGTTTGCGCTCAATCTCCATCAGTGGCATCGAGGGTCATACCCTTCCAGGGGCCAGGGCCGCGTACCCGCGAGCGAGGTTGTGTTTGCTGAACGACTCTCGAACACTGGCCAGTGCCTCGGCCAGCATCCGGGAACCCGACACCGGGATGTTACGGAAGAGCACGAGCTGTTTGGCGTCCCACAGCGGATTGGCGAGCCGTCTGGTCAGGTACCGGTGGAAGCTCCGATCCTGTCCAACTGCGGACGGCGGAGCCCATGACCCGTGGAGCGACAAGGTGGTGCGAACCCAGTTCCCGGCAGCTAGACGAACGGACAGGCTCCGACTGCGATCAGTCAGGGCCTAGAGGTGACAGGGGGCTACACCTGGTCGGCACGGATAACGCCGAGGGCAGCGGCCCACTCTGCCCCGGCGAACCCCAGAGCGCCGAGATCGCGATTCTGGGTGTCGCGAACCAGGTGCTCACCAGGCAGATCGGCAACCTCCACACAGTTCTGGGTGGTGGAGCCGCTGTAGGAGGACTTGCGGTAGCGGGCGACCTCGACGCAGTTGTTGCGGTTGCTGTAACTGGACTTGTGGAAGGTGAGTTCGTCGGTGTGGGTGTACATCTTGGGGACCTCCGCGGGAGATGGGGGTACTGACTGACTCATACACAGTCCTGCCCGCTTCCACGCCCCGTGTTCAGGAAACCCCCGAGACCCTGCCCACCTGCGGACAGTGGAGCCTGCTTCCTGCTCTAGGGGCCGGGGATGCGGGGAAACGGGTGTGCCTCTGGTGAGGCATCGGGTAAGGTCTCGACCCTGCGGTCAGGGCCTTCTGCGTTCGATCTACTGAGTGACGCGAAGAAGCGCTGTCCACTCGGTGGAGGGGAAGGCCAACGCGCCGAGCTCCCGGTTCTGGGTGTCGCGGACAGCAGACATGCCAGGGGTGTCGGCTACCTCGACGCAGTTTGACGGGTTGCTGTAGCTCGACTTGCGGAATGTGAGTTCGGTGGTGTGGGGGTGCATCGTGGGAACCTCCGCTGCGGGTGGGGGCACTGACTGACTCATACACAGTCCTGCCCGCTTCTACACCTCGTGTTCAGAGGCAACGTCCCAAATCCCTGTCCAGCTGCGGACAGCCGATCTCACTTCGGGAAGTAGAGTGCTCGCGGGATGAATACACAGAAGCCCCCACTCTTGCCGGTGGGGGCTTCTGCTTGCTTGCCTATGCTTCGTCTTGAGTAGAGCCAATCAGGGCCTGCCACTCGGTGGGCGGAAACCGCAGAGCCCCAGCCTCTCGGTTCTGGGTATCGCGAACCAACACACTCCGCCCCTCTGCGACCTCAACACAGGCAGCCTCGTTAGCGCTGTAACTACTCTTGTGAAACGCCTGGGATGAATACATGGTGTACCTCTTTTAATCGTTCATCAAGCTCTTGATGAGCTCGATCGTTGCCATCTTGGACAGAGCATCTGAGGCGACGTCATCCAGCGCGAGGCGGTAGTCAGATACCTGCGCAGGAGCGTCCAAGTAGGTGCCTCGCCCTCGCGTTTCGAGGTAGACCAGGCTGGGATCCCGCTCGTCCTCGTAATCGAGAATGACGGTTGAGCCGTGCATGCAACCGTGCAACCCTGCCCCGATAGGGAGGACTTGCAGCGCCACGGTGTTGATGGCTTCCGCGATGTCCACCAAGTGCTGCAACTGGTCACGTGCGAGTTCAGAGTTGACTGCCAACCGAAGAAGAACGGCCTCGTCGAGAACACATCGAAACTCCGGGGCGCCAGGGCTCTTGAGCAGCTTCTGGCGTTCAATGCGGGCAGCAACGATGCGTTCAATCTCAGCCTCAGTGCGCGCTAGGGATGCGCGTGCAGAAGCAGCTGCGTAAGCCGGTGTTTGGAGTAGACCGTGCACCACGATCGGATGGAACGCTGAGATACGGCGTGCTTGAGCTTCGAACCCCACGTAGCCATCGTCCAGTACGTCCTCGAAATCATGCCACCACGGTCGTGTTCTCGCTTCACGACGAAGTGCCAGCAAGGCTTCACGTCTAGCTGGATCCGTCACCTTGTAGAGATCCATGAGGGCACTGAGCGCCGATACATCGGGGATGCTGTGCCGCCCACCCTCCATGTGGTTGAGGCGCCCGGACGACCACGCCAGTGCAAGGCGAGCCTCTTCCACGGTCATGCTGACGGCTTCACGCATCCTTCGCAGCTCCGCTGCGAACCGTCTCCGCTCAATACTGGGTCGGTCTTTCTGTGCCACGTCTGCCTTTGCTGGATCGGGTGGTGACATCTGGATCATAAAGCTCCTACCCAGAAACGGGCATTACGGTCAGTCTGACGAGGTCCTATTGACGCGTCAGTCTGACAGAGTCAATATGGTTGCGTACCCAACTCCGCCGGGGTCCCCATCCCGGCACTCTCCGTACCGGAGGTGTGCGCCGTGGCGCCCCGTTCCCTGAATCTGTCCGCGCTGGCATGTGTGTGCCATCTCGCGTCCGTGGCGTTCCACCGCCGTCGTCCCAGGCAGGCCGCGCGGGTGCGGGCCTTCGCCACGAACCCCCGCCGCACCACGTCTCGTTCTCGTGGTCCGTTGATCCCCTCGCCCAGGAGGCCGATCGACGCCATGCCCATGCAGGTCCTGGGGACCGTCCTGGCCGGGTTGCGGCGTTTGGCGGTGACCTCGTGAGCGTGTTCTCTCCCGAACTGACCGACCGCGAGGCGACGGTCCCGCTGGCCAGCTTCATCAAGCCGTTCCACGCCCACTACTTCTCCCGCACGGTGGGCACCCCGTTCCGTAAGCGCAAGGGACTGGGCATGGGTCTGGTCAACGCGTTGGCGGACCGGTGGGGCGACAACGGCAACCCGAAGCTGCGGCAGGTCTGGTCCCACCTCTCCTACAACCTGACCAACAACCCCTGGAACCAGATCGAGGGAGAGCGCTGATGTTGGACGTCGATACCCGGGACCTGCTGGCCGTGGCCGAAGACGCCCTGACTGCCCCTACTCATCTCACTCCCGCGCAGGTGGACGTGTGGCACAACCACACCCTGCGCAACCGCCTCCCCCTGGTCCTGGAGGCCCTGCGGATCGCCCGAGAAGAGAGCGACGCGCAACAAGCGATGCAGCTGATCGACCAGGCCATCCACGACCACCCCGCACCCACACGGGTACCCGGCAACAGGCCGGTGGCGGGCACGGTCCCGAAGCAGCACAACCCCCAGACAGAGTCGCTGCCGGTCCCCGAACACGTGCTCTGCACCCTGCTGCACAAGCACTGGAACATGACCGTCGAAGGCCAGCCCCCAAACGAGGTCTACGTGGCCCGCCGCCCCCTGGGCTGGACCGGGGACGGCGACCCCTACGAACGCATCACCGCACCCAACCGCACCGAACTCCTACGGCTGCTCGCCCACCGCCACCTCGGTGTTCACCGCAGCGATCCGGAACCTCCGCCCGCAGCCTGAGAGACCCCGAAGCCCTTCCACGAAAAAGCTCTGGCGGGTGCACCAACACCCCCAGAGCAGGCCGACAACAACCACCCGTTCAAGAGAAAGCGATTGCCGACATGGCCATTGTGCCGCACACGCATGCCCTCGACTACTCGATCACCCCACCCGCCGGACGGCGGTGGGAGTACCGCGTCTACCCGGGGCAGTTGTCGCAGACCAGCCGGGTCCGCGCGGACCTGAACACCGACCTCGGCCGGATGACCGGCCCTACGATCGAGGTGCGGGAGGAGATGGCCTTGTGCGTGAGCGAGATGTTCGCCAACGCCTGCGACCACTCCCGCTCCGGAGAAGACCCCGACGGACGAGTCGTCCGCACCCTGGACCTGCCTCGTCCGGGAACCGTCCGGATCTCGATCATCGACGACGGCACCCGCACCGACGCCACCACCAACAGCGCCCCCAGGGTTCCGAGCAGGCGCACCAGGAGGGAGTGGGACCAGGCCGAACGTGGCCGGGGCCTGCTCATGCTCGGTGATCTGGCCACTCGGTGGGGGTTCCGCCCAGTACTGGACTTCCCGTTCTGCGCCGGGCTCGGCACCGTCATCTGGGCCGAGTTCACCCTCCCCACCCTGACCACCGGTGGAACCATCACGCTCGGGACGGGCTCCGCCCGTGGTGGTGCCCGGTGACCGGCAGCGCTCAGGTCAGCACGGAAGTGCGGTCGGTCCTGGCCGCACCCCGAGGCCACCGCTTCCCCCGGCCCGCCGCACGCCCGCAGCGGAGGTCGAGGTCCGCCCCCTCCTGGGGCGTCCCGGTTCCGTCAGCGGCGCCCCAGGAGCCGGAATCGCTCCAAGCCCGTCAGGAACGACTGCTCCGCCAGATGCAGGGCAACCCCCGGGTGGCCCACATGCTCGAACACGGTCCGGTGCCGCACTGGGTGCACGTCGCCCGCCAACAGCGCGAACGCGCGGCGCGGGAGGCCCGGGAAGCCCAACAGGCCGTTTCCCGGGTCGAGCCGGAACCCGTGCTTCCCCGGGGCCGTCACCGGGCGCCGCGCCGGTGGTGGGGGTGGCCCGCCACCGCCATCAGCTCCACCCTCCTCCTGGGACTGACCACCCTGGAAGCCCTGGGCCGGACCCTCCCCCACAACCTCAGCATCCCGAGCTGACCCGACGAGAGAACGGGGCCCGGTGACGACCTCGCCACCGGGCCCCGGCCATCCCCTCCCACGTAGGGGTACGGATGGTCCCGGGACCGAAAGGCCCTTGGGCCGTCGAGTCGGCGGTTGGTAGGTTCACAGCACCCCCGCGCGAACCCACCACCGGAGGACAAAGTGCCCCACGCTTCCCCCCGCCAGAAGCACACGTCCCGTCTCACCGCGCTGTCCGCCCTGGTCACGGCCACCGTCCTGCTCGTTCCCGGCACCGCCAGCGCCGAGATGGGTCAGGTCCGCACGGAGAGCCAGGAAATCATCATCACCGACGAGGGGGTCTTCGAGGTCGGTGAGGACGTGGAGAGCCTGGACGCCTTCCTGGAGGAGAACCCCGAGTACGCTCCGGCGGTCGAGGACCCTGACCGCGTCGGTGCCCGCACCACCGAGTCGCTCCCCATCACGCACGGCACACTGACCACGCGCACCACCGGCTGCAACAGCGCGACGGTCACCTACAAGAAGACCACCGGCTCAAGGCTGACCATCAGGTTCTCCGTCGCGCAACTGGGCAGCCTCACCCGCAACGGCCCCACCCTGAACATCAACGCGGGCCAGACCCGCAGCTTCACCGCCAACCTCTCCCCCATTGGCAACGTCCAGGGCCGCATGAAGGTCGACGAGCAGAACAAGACCTTCGTCAACAAGTACATCAGCTGCCGCTAGCGTGGCGTGCGCCCCGAATCCACCCTGGGGAACCGCCCCGCCCCGTAGCATCACGGTGTGAACAGACCACACCACGGGCGGTCACGGAACCTCTCGCCGCCGCCCCCACCCCCGTCACCTCCCCGGCACCGGCACGCCCGGAGAAGGGCCCTCGGCGCCCACCGGCGGGCCTGGGCGCTCCTCGCCCTCGCGGCGGGCGCGCTCGTGCTCACCTGCGGGCCCGCTCCGGCCCTCGCGGAACCGGCCGACCCCTCCGTGCGGGTCGGGCCGTCGGGGGTGCGTGTCGGCGACGGCACCTCCCAGGTGGACGTGGGACCGAACGGAACCCAGGTGGACACCCCGGGCGCCCACGTCGACGTCCGGCCCGGGTCCCATGTCCTGGTGTGCGCCAACGGTGTCCGCGTGGTCGTCCACACGGGTCAGGCTCCGTCGTGCCCCCAGCCTCCGCCTCCGCCGGTACCGCCCGAGCCGCGGCCCCCGGCACCACCACCGGCGGAACCGCCGCCCCAGGAGGAACCCGCGCCGCACGAGCGGGAGGTACGGGTGGTCCCCGCCGAACCCGAACCGGTCCGCCCCGAGTTGGTCCGCCCCGAACCGGAGGCCTCCCCGGAGCCATCGACGTCCGTTTCGACCCCCGCCCCGCCCGCGTCCCCGACCCCGGTTCCCGAACCGCCCGCCGAACCCTCGCCGCCCGCCCAAGCGCTCCTGGTGGACGCGGGCCCGCCCGCTCCGTCCACGTCCTCCTCGGCGTTCACCCCGCTGCGCACGATGGTCGTCGTCGCGATCGTCGCGGCCGGTGCCTCGGTCGTCGGGGGCCGTGCCGTGGTGGCGAGCACCGCCGACTGACGCGGTCCCGTCCCGCCGGGTTCCGGCGGGACGGTCCGGGACCGCCTACGGGCGGTCCACCGTGAGGTCGGCGCGGTCGAACGCCGCCACCGCGTCCTCCATGGCGCCAGCGTCGTTGGCCAGCACTCCGTTGTACGGGTTCCCCATGAACAGCAGCAGCACGATGGTGCCGAACACGAACACCAGGTTCACCCCGGCCCAGAAGTAGGCCGTCCTGGCACCCTTCTTGATCATCGCGTAGGGCAGCACCGCGATGGCGACGGCCGACAGCGCCGAGACGACCAGCAGGGCCAGGGGGATCTGGTCCCCCGCCGCGTCGGCGCGCTGGCTACGGGCGTCGCTGAGCTTGGTGACCTCCTGGCGCGCTGTCAGCCGGTCCAGCCCGTCGCCGGTGTCGGACACGGACAGGCCCCGCACCGACCCCGCCAACAGGGCGAGGTCGTCGTCGCCACCGGGGCTCAGCTCTCCCCGCGACTCCATCAGCGGCCAGTCGTCCTCCACCACCGTCGCCATGTAGGCGCGCAGGTGGCCGCGCACGGCCTCGCCCTCCTCGCCGGGGAACGCGGTGCTGCTCCAGTACAGGGCCTGGGCCGCCCCGGCCTCGGCGATCATGTCGTCCTCGGCCGACTTGAAGTCCTCCCAGCCGATGACCACGGCCATCGCCGCCGACACCAGGTACAGGGACAGCACGCAGGGGGCGATGACGACCCCCAGGGCACCGTCGGCGAAGGCGCCGTTGATCCGGTAGCGCCAGGCGGCGAGCGCTGCGCCGCCGACCATGGCGACCAGGACGGCGAGGACGACGAACAACGTGACCAAGGAGGCTCCCCGATTCTCGGCTAAGGACGGACCATCCTTAGCACGCGGCACCGCACCATTCGCGTGGAAAGCGCAAAGCGTCACCGCGACGTGCCCGCACCCACCGGGACCTGTCCCCCCATGTCATGACCTGCCCGGACACAGCAAAGACGAGAGGGTGCGGGCACCGTGTGGTGCCCGCACCCTCTCGGGAGTCGACCGTCCGTACGTGTGGACGGACAGTCGGGGAGGCCCTACTTCTCCAGGCGGCTCAGCAGCGCGTGGTACTCGTCCCAGAGCTCGCCGGGCAGGTCGTCCCCGAAGGTCCCGAAGAACTCGGGGACCAGGGCGGCCTCCTTTTTCCAGACGTCGGTGTCGACGTCGAGGACGAACTCCATGTCCTCGGCGGAGACGTCCAGGCCCTCGGTGTCGATGCCGTCGGCGGTCGGCAGGTAGCCGATCGGGGTCTCGACGGCGGCGGCCCCACCCTCCAGGCGGTCCACGATCCACTTGATGACGCGGCTGTTCTCACCGAAGCCCGGCCACACGATCTTGCCGTCGGCGTTCTTCTTGAACCAGTTGACGTAGAAGATCTTCGGCAGCTTGGACGCGTCGGCCTGCTTGCCGATCCTGATCCAGTGCGCGAAGTAGTCGCCCATGTTGTAGCCGCAGAACGGCAGCATCGCGAACGGGTCGCGGCGCAGCTCGCCGACGGAGCCCTCCTGGGCGGCGGTCTTCTCGGAGGAGACGTTGGCACCCAGGTACACGCCGTGCTGCCAGCTGAAGGACTCCGACACCAGCGGCACGGCGGTGGCGCGGCGGCCGCCGAAGAGGATCGCGGAGATCGGGACTCCCGCGGGGTCCTCCCACTCGTCGGCGATGGTCGGGGCCTGCCCGGCCGGAGTGGTGAAGCGGGAGTTCGGGTGGGCGGCGGGCTCACCGGACTCGGGCGTCCACGGACGGCCCTTCCAGTCGGTGAGGTTGGCCGGGGCCTCCTCGGTCAGGCCCTCCCACCACACGTCGCCGTCCTCGGTGAGCGCGACGTTGGTGAAGATGCTGTTGCCCCAGAGGGTCTCCACCGCGTTGGCGTTGGTCTTGGCGCCGGTGCCGGGAGCGACGCCGAAGAAGCCCGCCTCGGGGTTGATGGCGCGCAGCTGGCCGTCGGCGCCGAAGCGCATCCAGGCGATGTCGTCACCGACGGTCTCGACCTTCCAGCCGGGGATGGTCGGCTGGAGCATGGCGAGGTTGGTCTTGCCGCAGGCGCTCGGGAAGGCGGCGGCGACGTAGTGGGACTTCCCGGCGGGCGAGGTCACCTTGAGGATGAGCATGTGCTCGGCCAGCCAGCCCTCGTCGCGGGCCATCACCGAGGCGATGCGCAGCGCGTAGCACTTCTTGCCGAGCAGGGCGTTGCCGCCGTAGCCGGAGCCGTAGGACCAGATCTCGCGGGTCTCGGGGAAGTGCGAGATGTACTTGGTGGAGTTGCAGGGCCAGGCGACGTCCTCCTGGCCGGGCTCCAGGGGAGCGCCCACGGAGTGGACGGCCTTGACGAACTCGCCGCGCTCCTCGATCAGGCGCAGGGCGGCGTCGCCCATGCGGGCCATGATGCGCATGGAGACGACGACGTAGGCGGAGTCGGTGATCTCGACGCCGAGCTGGGAGATGTCGCCGCCCAGCGGGCCCATGCAGAAGGGCACGACGTACATGGTGCGACCGCGCATGGAGCCCCGGAAGACCTCGCCGAAGGTGGCGCGCATCTCGTCGGGGGCGATCCAGTTGTTGGTGGGCCCGGCGTCCTCGGGACGCTCGGAGCAGATGAAGGTGCGGTCCTCGACCCGGGCGACGTCCGTGGGGTCCGACTTGCAGTAGAAGCTGTTCGGCCGCTTCTCGGAGTTGAGGCGGGTGAAGGTGCCCTGCTCGACCAGCTGGTCGGTCAGGCGCGTCCACTCCTCCTCGGAGCCGTCACACCAGACGACCTCGTCCGGCTGGGTGAGCTCGGCGACCTCACGAACCCAGGAGACGAGTTCCTCGTTCTTGGTCGGGGCGGCGCCCACATCGGTACCCACGTCAGCAGTCACAACGGCTCCTCATCGAACTTACGAGATCCCTCGCATCATGAACGACGAGTGCCGAAGCTGACCAATTGGACTAGGCCAATGGTCTATACGCCCGGGGTCGACGAAGCCGATTCCACTGCACAGCAGGGGATTCGGGTGGTTCGGGTACGTGCCGGAACGTGTCCGCACGGGCCGTGCTCCGGTACTGCTCGGAGCCGGTTTCCCCTGTGTCACGGGCCGGACGGCCCTCCAGAGCGACACACGGTGCTGTTCGTCACACAACGGACGAGGGGTGGGTTCACGCGGAATAGACCTCTGCCCGGATCCGCGGGCTCAGCGGAGTATGGCGACGGGGCCCCGGGCACCATGCAGGACCGAGTGGCTCACGGAGCCCAGCAGCAGGCCTCGGAAGCCGCCGCGCCCACGCGAGCCCACCACGATGAGGTCGGCCGGGGTGGCCTCCTCCAGGAGCGCGACGACCGGGTGCGCGCGCACCACCCGCGTGTGGACGCGGACGTCCGGGCGGAGCAGGCGCAGGTCGGTGAGCTCCTCCTCCAGGGCGTGCCGCGCGGCCTCGGCGGCGGTCGCGTCGTCGAAGAGCTCGGGCGGGATCGGTCCCGTGGCCGCCGCGAAGGCGACCAGCGGCTGCCAGGCGCTCACCGCCACCAGGTCGGTGTCGGCGAACTCCGCCTGGGAGAAGGCGAACTCCAGGGCGTGGCGGCTGGGTCCGGAGCCGTCCACCCCCACGATCACCCGGCTGCGCACCCCGTGCGCGGACGCGTGGTCCCGGGGCAGCACGATGACCGGCAGCGGTGAGCGGGCAGCCAGTTCTATGCCCACCGACCCCACGAACGCGGCGGCGATCCCGCTCAGCCCGCGCGACCCCACCACCACGGCCACCGCTCCGGGGGCGGCCGCCTCGGTGAGCAGGGCCTCCGTCGGGCGGGAGTAGGAGAGTCGGGTCTGGACGGAGAGCTCGGGGAACAGCCGGGACGTCCAGTCGCTGGCGCGGTCGAGCAGCCGTCGCGCGCCCGCGCCCGGTCCCTCCTCGATGCGTCCCCCCTCGTCGCCCCAGACCCCGAAGTCCTCGGTGGCCAGGGGGTTCGCCGCGGCGACGATCCGCACCCCCAGGCCACGGAGCGTGGCCTGGTGCGCGGACCACTCCAGGGCGTGCCTGCTGGAGTCGGTGCCGTCCACCCCCACGATCAGCCATCGTGTCGTGGTTGCGCCGTTCATCACGTGCGCCCTTCCGTAGGTCGTCGATACCCTCGCGGCTCCCGGACCTACCGGCCGGTGTCCCGTGGTGTTCCACGATGATGCCGCTCGAACACGCACCCGTGGATAACGGTGCCGCCGCGAGTTGGCTGACGTAGGGTCCCAGAACGGCCCGTGTCCCCGCGACGACGGAACGTGCGGGCGCCTCGCCGCGTCCGAGAGACATACACGAGTCAGCTGGGGAGACTGGGGGCGCGATGCCTTACTCGAACACCACGACACCGCACTGGGACTACCGCGACGGCCGTGTGGCCGCCGTGGTCGCCGCCGTGGTCTACAGCCTGTGGGCCGTCGAGATCATCCTTCCGGTCGGCCCGGGCGTCGCTGCGGGTGCGCTCGCCGACCCCGACTCCGGCTTCGGGCAGTTCCTCGACAGCGCGTACCGGACGGCCGCGATCCTGGTGGTCCTCGCCGCCGGCCTGGGGCTGGCCCTGGGGGCACGGCGCCCCCGCCGCTGGCTGACGGTCTCCTGGTGGTCGATGGCCGTGTTCGGTGCCGCCTCCCTGGCGGCGTCCCTGCTGCCCGGCCGGTGCGTGGTGGCCACGGACGCCGCCTGCACGGTGGAGTCCGTGGTGGAGGGGGTCCGTGGGGCGACGGCCGTCCAACCGGTGCTGGCCGTGGTCGCCACCCTGGCCGCCCTGCTGGCGTCGGCTGCCCTGACCTGGGACCGCCGCAGGGCCGGGGAGCGCGCCTGGGTGGTCCTCGCGGTGATCACGCTGGCCCAGGCCGTGGCCGCCGCGGTGGTCCTGGTGCTGGCCGCGCTGGTGTTCGCGTCCTCCGGGGACGGTTCGCCCGGGGTCGCCCTCGGCCTGGCCGAACGCGCCCACCTGGTGACCGTGGCCCTGTGGCTGCTGGCCACCGGTGTCGTACCCGGGCAGTGGAAGCGCGCGCGCACCAGGCACGCCGTCAGCTGATCCGGGAGCGCGGCACCGACTGCTGTCGGGGTGCGGCCTGCGGGGTTGGGGAACCCCGGGACCGGGCCTTCTCGGTTCGGGGGTCCGGGGGCCGGGGCCGCGCGGGTCCGGGTCCCGGGGTTCCGGGGCGCGTCCGCCTTCTTGGGCCCTCACGCGGAACGGCGCTCCTCTGCCCCGGGCACGCGGCCCCGCCACCCGGTGTGGGCCTCCTCGTGCAGCGCCCCGAGCGCGACGGCGTCACGGCGTGCGATGGCCCCCCGCACCCGTCGGTCGAACCGCGGAGCCCCGGTTCCCACCGCTTCCCTCAGTTCGTCGAGGACGACACCCCTCATGCTGTTCCCCCTTCGTACGTCCGCCCGCACCAGGTCCGACGGCCGAATCGCCCGTGGGGTTGCACGCGCCTTTCCGAAGAACGGCCGGGCTCCGGAGGCGCAGGTCAGGCGAGCGTGTCGGGCAGCGGGCGGGTGTGGACGACGTGCAGGGAGCTCACCGCGCGGGTCAGGACCACGTAGAGGCGGTTCACTCCCCGTTCCTCGGCCTCGACGATCTCGGCGGGTTCGGCGACCACCACGGTGTCGAACTCCAGCCCCTTGGCCAGGCTGGCGGGGACCGCCACCAGCCGGGAGCCGTCCATCCCGGCCTCACCCAACAGCGGGGCGCTCACCCCTTCGGCGGCCAGCGCCTCGCACAGCTCGGGCAGACGGTGGTCCGCGGCGATCAGACCCACTGACCCCTCCCCCTCCAGCGCCCCGCGACAGGACTCGGCCAGCGCCCGGGCCATGCCCTCGGCGGCCGGGACCAGCCGGAGCGCGCCCGGAGAACGCCGGACCGCGACCGGGGCGCCCAGCCCCGGGGCGATCGAGGGCAGCAGCCGGGCGGCGAAGTCGATGATCTGCGCCGGGACGCGGTAGCCCCGGTTCAGTGCGTGCAGGTGGCCGGTGGGCTTGCCGAGGTGTTCCAGCAGCGTCGTCCAGTTGCGGGCCGCGGAGGGGCTGGTGCCCTGGGCGATGTCGCCGAGCACCGTGAGCGACCCCGCACCGGCGCGGCGGCCGATCGCCCGGCACTGCATGGGGCTCAGGTCCTGGGCCTCGTCCACGACCACGTGCCCCAGCCCCGGGACCCGTTCGATCAGCGCCGCGGCCTCGTCCACCAGGGCCAGGTCCTCCTCCGACCACAGCGCCGACTTGGGGCCGCGCGGCCGCCCCGGCAGGAGCACGGCCCGCTGTTCCTCCGCGCTGAGCAGGCCCTCGGCGGCGCGGGCCAGGCGCTCGGGATCGGTGAGCAGACCGAGCACCATCCTGAGCGGGTCCACCTTGGGCCACAGCGCGGTGACGGCGGCGCGCACCGCAGGGTCCCGGCGCACCCGGGTGTGGGTCCGGTCGTCGCAGACCTGGCCCTCGGCCTCCATGAGGGAGAGGATCATGTGCGCCATGCGGTGGGACAGGAGTTCGCGGCCGGACCCGTAGGCCACCCCGCGCTCGGCGAGTTCGTCGAGCAGGGGGCGCAGGTCCTCCGGGTACAGCCGCCAGCGGCGCGAACCCTGGCGGACCATCACGGTCTCCTCCGGGGCCCGCAGGTGCGCCCACAGGTCGCGGCGGAGCACCTCGGCCATGACCGCGGAGCCCTTGGTGCGCGCGGCCTCGGGGGTCTCCGCGCGGCGGACCCATCCCCGGGCCGGACGCAGGCGCGCGGGCAGGTCCCGGGTGAGGAGCTCGTTGACGGTGGTCTGGTGGACGTCCACCTCGCCCAGCGCCGGGAGCACGTCCTGGATGTAGGAGAGGAACGAACGGTTGGGCCCGATGATCGCCACACCGGATCGGGAGAGGCGTTCGCGTTCGCTGTAGAGCAGGAAGGCGATGCGGTGCAGGCCCACGGCGGTCTTGCCGGTACCGGGGGCGCCCTGGACGCAGAGGGTGGTCTCCAGCGGGGCGCGGACCAGCGCGTCCTGTTCCGGTTGGATGGTGGCGACGATGTCGCGCATGGGGCCGGTGCGGGGGCGCTCGATCTCGGAGTTGAGGAGGTCGCTGCCCAGCGAGGCCTCGGGGGCCCGGGGGCCGAGCACGAGGTCCTCGTCCTCGAAGGCGGTGAGGACCGACTCGGGCTCGCCGTCCTCGCCGGTGACGGTACCGAACCCGTAGCGTCGGCGGATCCGCACGTCCATCCGGTCGCTGGGCGAGGCCTGGTAGTAGGCGACGCTGATGGGCGCGCGCCAGTCCAGGACCACGGGGCGGCCGCGGCCGTCGTGGACGTGGCGGCGGCCGATGTGGACGCGGTCGGGGCGTTCGGAGGGGGTGTCGTCGAGGAAGACGGTTCCCGGCTCGAAGTCCATGCGCCCGAAGTACAGGGGGGCGCCCGGGATGTCGGCCAGGGCTGCCAGCCGGCGTTCGCGCCCGCGGCGCAGGGCGGCGTCGGTGACCTTGTCCTTGGCGGCGTCACCGAAGAGGATCTCGGTGGCGTCGACCGTCTCCCGCATGCCCCGCAGTGCGGCGCGGGCGGCGCTGAGCGCCCGCCGTTCGGCGATGATCTCGGGGTCAGCGGACACGGCTGAGGGATCGTTCGTGGTCATGGGGAACCTCGTGGTTCGGCGGGACAGGACGCGACCTCACGCGTGCGCGCGGTCCCGCCCCGGTCGCCACGAGGGGCCCGGTTCGTTCCGATCCATGAGCGCGCACCACGCCCCGGCGGGGCGGTGATGCCGAACCTGTGAGCCTACCCGAGCCCGGTGGACCGGGACCAGGTTCCCAGGGGAACTACCAGACGCCGGAGCGGTCCGGGACGAGCATCGCGTCCTGGACGGTGTCCCAGCGCACACGCCCGAGCCCGCCCCCGAGCTCCACGTCCTCGACGACGGCGTCGATGGTCCGCCGGTCGTACTCGTCGGTGAGTTCGACGCCGCCGTCGCGGTAGTCGGAGACCAGTCCGATCACGTACTGGCGCAGGTCGGTGACGCCTCTGCGGGCGGCGGCGCGGGCCTGCTTGTCCCAGCGGGCATCATGCGGGATCCATGATGCGATGACCTCGGTGGGGGTGGGGACGTACTCGTTGGGAGTGGCCATAGGGTCACGGTAGTCATGAGGCGGGGAGCACGGGGCCGTTCGCCGGATTGCGGGACCGCCCGCCCCGTGGCGGGGCGGGCCGGTCAGGTCTTGCGCAGGCGCACCCGGCTGACGCGGTGGTCGTCTCCCTTGAACAGGACGAGGGTGGCCCTGCCCCGGGTCGGCCGGATGTTCTCCACGAGGTTGACCTCGTTGATGGTCTGCCAGGTGTTGGCGGCGAACTCCAGGGCCTCGTTCTCCTCGATGGTGGTGGCCATGTGGTGGAAGTAGGAGCGGGGATCGGAGAAGGCGGTGCGCCGCAGCTCCCGGAACCGGTCCAGGTACCAGCTGCGGACGTTGTCCACCTTGGCGTCCACGTAGATGGAGTAGTCGAAGAAGTCGGCGACGGCCAGGCGTCCGGCGGTCGCGGGCTGGAGCACGTTGATGCCCTCGACGATGAGGATGTCGGGACGGTGCACGGTCTGGCGTTCGTCGGGAACGACGTCGTAGTGCAGGTGGGAGTAGACGGGGATGTCGAGGCGGTCGGCCCCGGCCTTCATCTCCGAGACGAACCGGACCAGCGCGCGCCGGTCGTAGCTCTCCGGGAACCCCTTGCGGCGCATGAGTCCGCGCGACTGGAGGACGGAGTTGGGGTGGAGGAAGTTGTCGGTGCTGACGAGCTCGACGTCCGGGTGGTTGGGCCACTGGGCGAGCAGGGAGCGCAGCAGTCGCGCCGTGGTGGACTTGCCCACGGCGACGCTGCCCGCCACGCCGATGATGAACGGCGACGGCCGGTCGGACTCCCCGAGGAAGGCGCGCACGGCGGCGTGCCGCTGCTGCGTGGCGCCCACGTAAAGGTTGAGCAGCCGCGACAGCGGCAGGTAGATGTCGCGGACCTCGTCGAGGGAGGTGGGGTCGTTGGTACCTCGCAGGTCGCTGAGGTCGGCCTCGGTCAGGGACAGGGGCGTGGAGGCCCGGAGGGCGGCCCAGGCCGCGCGGTCCAGTTCCACGTACGGCGAGGAGATGCCGTTCTTCGTCGCGTGAGACACGGTTGACCACCTTAGACGAGGCGCTCCCCCACTCCGGGCAGCCGGTCCCCCGATTGTCCGGCGCCGAGGCGGAACGTGCGGGACACCACACGTTCACACGCCCGACACGCAAGGTTTTTTGGGTGGGTTCGTCGGAGTGGGAACCGGTTCCACTCGACGACCGCTCCCACCCTCCCACCTGCGTGGTCTACTCAGCATGCACCAAATGGTCTATACCGCCACCTGGGAAAACAACAAGTGGTATGAACCACTGGTTGGTCGATTCCGGACATCTTTTGGCTTACGCTGGCGCCCATGTGCGGAATCGTTGGCTACGTCGGGCCGCAACCGGCGCTAGAGGTCGTCGTGAACGGCCTCGCGAGGTTGGAGTACCGCGGATATGACTCCGCGGGTGTCGCTGTGCTGGGTGAAGGGACCCTGCGCTCCCAGAAGCGGGCGGGCAAGCTCGCCAACCTGCGTCAGGCCCTGGAGGAGAACCCGGTCTCGGGTGAGGGCGCCGGGATCGGTCACACCCGTTGGGCCACGCACGGCGCGCCCAACGACGTGAACGCCCACCCCCACGTCGACAACGACAACCGGGTGGCCGTCGTCCACAACGGCATCATCGAGAACTTCGCCGCCCTTCGCCTGGAGCTGGAGGAGCAGGGCTGCAAGTTCCTGTCCGAGACCGACACCGAGGTCTCCTCCCACCTGCTCAGCAAGGAGCTGGAGCGGCGCGGCGACGGGGACCTCCCCGGAGCCATGCGCGAGGTGTGCAAGCGCCTGGAGGGTGCCTTCACCCTGGTCGCCGTCTCCGTCGACGACCCGGACCTGGTCGTCGCGGCGCGCCGCAACTCCCCGCTGGTCGTGGGTCGCGGCCAGGGCGAGAACTTCCTGGCGAGCGACGTGGCGGCGTTCATCGCCCACACCCGTGAGGCGGTCGAGCTCGGCCAGGACCAGGTCGTGGAGCTGCGCGCCGACTCCGTGGTCGTCACCGACTACGACGGCAACCCGGTGGACGTGCGTGAGTACCACGTGGACTGGGACGCCTCGGCGGCGGAGAAGGACGGCTTCGACTACTTCATGCTCAAGGAGATCGTCGAGCAGCCCAAGGCTGTCGCCGACACCCTCCTGGGCCGGGTCTCGGTCGACGGCCAGCTCACCCTGGACGAGATGCGGCTGACCCCCGCCGAGCTGCGGTCGGTCGAGAAGATCGTCATCATCGCGTGCGGCACGTCGTACCACGCGGGTTTGATCGCCAAGTACGCGATCGAGCACTGGTGCCGGATCCCCTGCGAGGTGGAGGTCGCCAGCGAGTTCCGCTACCGCGACCCGATCCTGGACCAGCAGACCCTGGTCATCGCCATCTCGCAGTCCGGCGAGAGCATGGACACCCTGATGGCGGTCCGCTACGCCCGCGAGCAGCGCGCACGCGTACTGGCGATCTGCAACGTCAACGGTTCGACGATCCCGCGCGAGTCCGACGGCGTGCTGTACACGCACGCCGGCCCGGAGGTCGGGGTGGCCGCCACCAAGACCTTCCTCACCCAGCTGGCCGCCTGCTACCTGATCGGCCTGTACCTGGCACAGGTGCGCGGGCTGAAGTTCGGCGACGAGATCAACGCCGTGATCGCGCAGCTGGCCACCATGCCGGAGCAGATCGAGAGGGTCCTGGACTCGGTGGAGCCGGTCCGCGAACTGGCCCGTTCCCTGGCCGACGAGAACACCGTCCTGTTCCTGGGCCGCCACGTGGGCTTCCCGGTGGCGATGGAGGGCGCGCTCAAGCTCAAGGAGCTGGCGTACATGCACGCCGAGGCGTTCGCCGCCGGCGAGCTCAAGCACGGCTCGATCGCGCTGATCGAGGACGGTCTGCCGGTGGTCGTCGTGGTGCCCTCGCCCAAGGGGCGCAGCGTGCTGCACGACAAGATCGTGTCGAACATCCAGGAGGTGCGCGCCCGTGGCGCCCGCACCATCGTGATCGCCGAGGAGGGCGACGAGTCGGTGCGTCCGTACGCGGACTCGCTCATCGAGATCCCGGCGGTGCCGACCCTGCTCCAGCCGATCGTCGCGACGATCCCCATGCAGGTGTTCGCGTGCGAACTCGCCCTGGCCAAGGGCAACGACGTCGACCAGCCCCGCAACCTCGCCAAGAGCGTGACCGTGGAGTAGGCCGGGACGCGTACCCGGGCGGTTCGGGGTGCGTCGCTCGGGGGTCCTCCCCCGGCGGCGCACCCCGCTCGCGTCGGCGGGCGGCTGCCGCGCGGACTCCGGGGGTCAGTGCGGGACGTGGGCGGTGTGGCTGGCCCGAGCGGCGATGACGTCGGCGTGGGTGGGCAGCATCCCGTGCAGGTCCAGGACGTCCAGGATGCGGCTCAGCTGCCGCGGCGGGCTCGACACCAGCAGGTGGCGCTGGGAGCCGGAGGCGATCCGCATGGCCCCGACCAGCGCGTTGACCCCCGAGGCGTCGATGAAGCCCACCCCGGACAGGTCGACGATCGTACAGTTCTCGATCACGGAGGAGGCCAGGCGGGCGAAGACGCCCTCGGCCGTGGCGATGTCGATCTCGCCCTCGAGGTGGATGACGGTCATGCCGTCGCAGCGGAAGCGCTCCTGGTCCGGGTCCAGTACGTCCACGCCTTACTCCCGTGGTGGGGGTCGGTGGGGTCTGTGCCGCCGTCGGTCAAATGCCGACATGCCTTGACAGCCTACTCGGCCCGGCGGACTCCACACCTGTCCCGGAACACGGTCGCCGTCCGTTTCCCGTGGATATCGGCGTGCCGTCAGAACGGATCAGAATCGCAAATCGCCCAAACGATCTTTCCGTGACCGTCCACGGGATTCCAGCCCCATTCGCGACTGAATGCGGCCACGAGCCCGAGTCCGCGTCCCGACTCGGCGAAATGGTGCGCCTCGACCCGGACCGGTCCGCGCGGCTCGGGGTCGGCGACCATGCACACCACCGCACCGTCCCTGGGGAACGGCCGCAGCTGGAGGGTGACCCGGGTGCGCTCGGGGGGCTCGTCGGTCACCGCGTGCCGACAGGCGTTGCCGACCAGTTCGGAGATGATGAGCCGGACGTCCTCGGCCAGCCGCGTGAGCCCCCACGCGGCCAGGTTCTCGGCCCCGAACTCCCGCGCCGACCGGACCGAGTCCGGCACCGCGCCGAAGGAGGCGGCGGCGCCACCAGGCGCGCACCGGCTCTCCCCGATACCCAAGCGACCGAGCGACGGGTCCCACCACCCGCCGCGCGTCGACTCGGGCGTGCGCGTCCGGGAGGGGCCGCCCCAGGATGCCCCGGCGTGCAGCTCCGAAGGCACCAGCTCTGTGTTCATCACGGTCCTCACGGATGATGTCGGTTCGCGCGTCCGTCCTGCGCCGCTCCCTGCCCCGCGTACGTGTTCCTTACATACGCAAACCACAGATGCACGTGCAGCCCAACGTTGGGCAACACTATAGGAAGCCCTCCCCCTTTCGGTAGGCCCTCTCACGAAGAATTCGTCCGCCCCTCTTCCGTGATTCTCGCCGGTACCCTTCACTGGGGTTCGATTCGGTTCTCGATCCCCTGTCCCGGAAGAACGACATCGGTATACTGAGCGGTCGCTCCCGCCAATACCACTCCATAGGGAGGCGAAGTGGTAGCAGACCCGACGCCGAACCACCAGGTCACACAGGATTTCCTGGCCAATTCCAGTGGTGGTCCCACCGTGCTGCGCATTCTGCTCGGTACCCAGCTGCGGCGCCTGCGCCAGGAGAAGGGCATTTCCCGGGAGGACGCCGGATACGCCATCCGGGCGTCCCACGCCAAGATCAGCCGTATGGAGCTCGGCCAGGTCAGTTTCAAACACCGGGACGTCGACGACCTGCTGAAGCTGTACGGAGTGAAGGAGCCCGAGCAGCGCGAGGCCCTGGTCGGGATGATCTCCAGCGCCAACGCCCAGGGCTGGTGGCACAAGTACGGCGACGTGCTGCCGCAGTGGTTCGGCGTCTACGTCGGCCTCGAGGAGGCCGCGTCGGTCATCCGTACCTTCGAGGTCCAGTTCGTACCCGGGCTGCTCCAGACCGAGGGGTACGCCCGCTCGGTGATCAGGCTCTCGCGCACGGCCACCTCGGAGGAGGACGTCAACAGCCGTGTGAACATGCGTATGCATCGGCAACGGCGTTTCTCGTCCGCCGAGGGCGATCCGCCGCGCCTGTGGGCCGTCATCGACGAGGCGGTCCTGCACCGCCCCTTCGGCGACGCCGAGGTCATGCGCGAGCAGGTCGAGCACCTGCTGGAGATGGCCCGCCGCCCCAACATCACCATCCAGATCGCCACGTTCGCCATGGGCGGCCACCCGGCGGCCGGCGGCCCGTTCAGCATCCTGCGGTTCCCCACGCCCCAGCTGCCCGACGTGGTCTACCTGGAGCAGCTGAGCAGCGCCCTGTACTTCGACAAGTTCGACGACACCAGCCGCTACGCCCAGACCATGGACCACCTGGCGACCCAGGCTCCCCTTCCGGGCCAGACCCCGGACATCCTCCAGGACTTCCTCAAGCGCTACGGGGGCTGAGGTTCCGAGCCGGTCCGCCGGGCACCCGTCCGCGCACAGCCACCCGCGACCGGCCGCCCTCGGCCCCGCCGATCCCCCACACCAGCCCTCCGCGTCCCGATCCCCCACCCGAGCTGACCGTGCCCGGACCCGTACCCCCCGCGACCCCGTGAACGCCCTGCGTACCCACGGGGTCGCTTTCGTGTCCGGCTTCGGCCACGACTGGGAAACAATCGCGGAAAGCCGAACCTTCTGCGGCCCTGGCACGTTAGGTCTGACATGCGGTTCCTTCGGCTTCCCCCTGCGCGCACACGGGGGGTTGATTACCGATGCAATCACCGATGCACGTGCATGGACTACGCTTTGGGCTCGTATGGGGACAAATGGATCACCCGCCAAGAAACCGATCGCCCCTGGACAAGGCGGACGTCCGGGTGGTCAGGTCCGACACGCACGGCGTGCTTGAGCCGTTCGCGGACACCCCGCTCACCAGTCCCCGAACTTCCAGGAGGTTGAGGATGCAACCGATCTACAACGGCGTCCCCGCGGACCGGTTGGAGGTCGCATGGACCAAGAGCAGTTGGAGCAACCCGGACGGCAACTGCGTGGAGGTCGCGACCCTGCCCGGCGGTGACATCGCCGTGCGCAACTCCCGCGATCCGGAAGGGCCCGCGCTGGTCTACACGCCCGCCGAGATCAGGGCCTTCGTCCGAGGCGCCAAGACCGGCGACTTCGACGCCCTCCTCGACTGACCGGGGCGGTGCCGGACCCGCGCACCGCACCCCCACGAACCATCCGGCCCCGGGCCCTCCTCCCCCACAGGCAGACCTTCCCGGGACCGTGTCCGCGTCGTCGGCCCCGTGGTCGACACCCGTCCCACGGCGGCCTGCATCCGTCCACGGCACGGACACGGACGGAGCCCGGCACCCACCAGGGTGCCGGGCTCCGCTGTTCACCGCCGCGTCCACCGGGGCGGACGCGGCCTCCCGCTACAGGCTGGGGGGGGGGGGCNGGGTCGACCAGGCCGTTGGCGCCGATCGGGGCGTTCTCCCACGGGAAGTGGGTGGCACCGAGGGCGGGCTTGAGGTCGAACAGCCAGGCGGCCTTCTCGTCGTACTTGGCGAAGAAGGGCTGGCCGACCAGCTCCGGGTCGCGTGCCTGGATGAAGTGCAGGACGAAGACCTTCTCTCCCAAGATCTCCGTCACCCCGTCCACGCACACCTTGCCCGGGGTCGCCGACATCGACGGGCCGCGCACGGTCCGGGCCAGGCCCGAGACCTTCTGGTAGGCACCCCGGAAGATGTCGTAGGCCTCCGCCAGCGGCACCGCGAAGTAGTCCTGCGGGCCGGTGTCACGCTCGACGAACATGTAGTAGGGCACCATGCCGTGACGCAGGTGCGTCCGCCACATGTCCTCCCACGTGGCCGAGTCGTCGTTGATCGTGCGGATCAGCGGCGCCTGGGTACGGATGACCGCCCCGGTCTCGCGGATGCGGCGCACGGCCTCCTGCACGAGCCCGGACTTCATCTCGTTCGGGTGCGAGAAGTGGGCCATGAACGCGAGGTTCTTGCCCGAGGCCACGACCTTCTCGAACAGACGGAGCGTGTCGTCCGCGTCCGGGTCGGTGGTGAAGCGCTGCGGCCAGTAGGCCAGCGCCTTGGTCCCGATCCGGATGGCCTCGAGGTGCTCGATCTCCAGCAGCGGCTCGATGTAGCGGGAGATGACCCCCTCACCCATGATCATCGGGTCGCCACCGGTGAACAGGACGCTGGTGACCTCGGGGTGGTTGCGCACGTAGTCGACCATCTGGTCGATCTCGCCGGACGCGAACTTGAGGTCGGCGTCGCCGACGAACTGCGCCCAGCGGAAGCAGTAGGTGCAGTACGCGTGACAGGTCTGGCCCTGCTTCGGGAAGAAGAGGACCGTTTCCTTGTACTTGTGCTGGATGCCCGGGATGGGCTCCTCGTTACCCGTGGTGGGCACGTTGAGGTCCATCTGCCCGGCCGGGTGCGGGTTCAGCTTGGCGCGGACGCCGTTGGCGGCCTCGTTGAGCTCCTTGCGGCCCGCTCCGGAACTGATGAGGTCGGCGATCCGGGAGACGTCGGCCGCGGGGAGCATGTCGGCCTGCGGGAAGACCAGTCGGTAGATCGGATCGTCGGGAGCGGCGTCCCAGTCGATCAGCTCGTCGATGACGTAGCTGTTGACCCGGAACGGCAGCACATGGGCGACCGCCTTGACCGCGAGCTGCTCGTCAGCCGCGAGACCGGCTCTCGCCGTGAGCTCGTCAAGGTGTTTCGTCGTGTAGGCACGAAACCGACGTCCGGCGGACGGGGACTGTGCCACGTCTGGCGTTACGCTCACGCCTCTCCTCTCCTGCGGTTGGACAGGGGCCCGCCCGCGTGGAGCAGGGCAGCCCTGAGCCGGTGGCTCCGGCATACGGGTGCCGGGCGACCACCTGGGGATGAAAAATCAGTTATCGGCTGTGACCAGAGTGTTTCCAGCGACACGGCCAGCGAGCGGATATACCCCGTCTAGGGGCTTTGTACCCGCTCTGCGTAATATCCAGCCCTGACCTGGACATACAGGAAGTATCCTCGCATGACTACACGAAGGTGCCGTCCGCAGTCAGCGGGAGGGCGACCCGATAGCGTGTCACCACATCACCCCGTGCGGCCCCGAAGAGGCGTGTTCATCCGTGCCGTGTGCCCGCGCCCAGCTGCGCCAACGGCACGCCACACCCGTCCGTCAGCACCAACCGACCGTGTGAGGAAGCTGTGACTGGCACACCCGACGCGGACGCACCGGTACCGCGTACGTCACCGCCGATCATCGCGGTGGACGCCATGGGCGGCGACAACGCCCCCCGTGAGGTCGTACGCGGCGCCGTCATGGCCTTCCGTGAGCTGGGCCTGCGGGTCCTGCTCGTGGGGCGCCGCACCGAGATCGCCGCCCAGCTCGCCGAGGAGGGCGCCCTGCGCGACATCCCGGTGGTGCACGCCGAGGACAACATCGCCATGGACGAGGGGGCCCTGGCCAGCTGGCGTCGTCCCCGGTCCAGCGCGGCGGTGGGCTGTCGGCTGATCCGCCGGGGGGACGCGGACGCGCTGGTCTCGGCGGGCTCGACCGGCGGGATAGTGGCCACCTCCACCGTGCGGCTGCGCACCCAGCCGGGGGTGCTGCGCCCGGCTCTGGCGGTGACCCTGCCGACCGGTCCGGTCCCGACGATCATGGTGGACGCCGGGGCCAACGCCGACGCCAAACCGGAGATGCTGGTCCAGTTCGCGCACCTGGGGTGCGCCTACGCCCAGACCGCCTTCGGGGTGGAACGCCCCCGCGTGGGCGTGCTCAACATCGGTTCGGAGCCCGGCAAGGGCAACAGGCTGATCCGCAGGGCCAGCGAGCTGCTGGCCGCCCCGGAGAACTCCGAGTCCATGGACTTCCGGGGCAACATCGAGGGCCACGACCTGCTGCGGGGAAGGGTCGACGTGGTGGTGACCGACGGCCACACCGGCAACGTGGCGCTCAAGACCATCGAGGGGACCGCCGCCTTCACGATGAACGCCCTCAAGGAGGCGCTCACCTCGTCCGCCCTGGCCCGGACCGGCGCCCTGCTCCAGCGCGGTGCCCTGCGCGGGGTGCGGGAGCGGTTCGACAGCGAGACCTACGGGGGTGCCGCCCTGCTGGGCCTGAACGGCACCGTGGTCATCGCGCACGGCGACAGCCACCCCGAGGGCATCGCGCAGGCCTGCCGGCCCCCCCCNNCGGGCGGCCGGATAGGCGACCAGATCCGCCGCCGGGTACCCCAGCGCTCCCCGCACTGGCTCCACCGCCGTTCCGAGGAGCGCTGACCCGGACCCGGCCCGGTCTCCCCGCGGCTCAGCCCTCGGAACCGCCGAAGGCCCGCACGTAGGCCTCCTGTTCGGGGGTCTCCACCGCGTGCGGCGAGTAGTGCTCGCGCACGTAGGCCACGGCCTCGGACGCGGGCACCCCGTCCAGCACCGCCAGGCAGGAGAGCGCGGTCCCGGTCCGGCCCCGCCCGCCCAGACAGGCCAGCTCCACCCGCTCCCGGTCCGCTCGGTCCAGGGCCTCACGGAGCGCGGCCAGGGCGTCCGCGTCATCGGCGGGCAGACCGAAGTCCGGCCAGTGCACCCAGCGACCGGACCAGGTGAAGGTCGGCGGTTCGTGGTCCAGCAGGTACAGCCCGAACACGGGCACCGGGCCCTCCGGCAACGGGTAGCCCAGGCCGCGGCCCCGGACCACGCGACCGGAGGGGAGCCTTAACACACCGGGGGCTTCGGGGTTCCACGGTTGCTTCATGGAGGGAGGGTATCCGGCCGGCCCCCGGCGAATCGGCGCCCCGGGGGTCCGTTTGAAACCTGTCGGGAGGGGGAGAGGCGGTCGGTAGTCTTAGGGGCATGGTCGACCCGCAGGAAGTACTCTCGCGACGGGTCCAGTCCGCCCTCGGTGCCGCCTTCGGCCCCGAGTTCGCCGACACCGATCCCGTCGTCCGCCCGTCCCAGTTCGCCGACTACCAGGCGAACGCCGCACTCGCGCTCGCCAAGCGCCTGGGCCGCAAGCCCCGCGAGGTCTCCGCGGCGATCATGGAGCACCTGGACGTCGCCGACGTGTGCAGAGACGTCGAGGTCAGCGGGCCGGGCTTCATCAACCTCACGCTCCGCGAGGACTGGATCGCCGACCAGGCGCGCCAGCTCCTCGACGACCCGCGCGTGGGCGTTCCGGTCCAGGAGCGCCTGAACATCCCGCTCGACTACTCCGCGCCCAACGTGGCCAAGGAGATGCACGTCGGGCACCTGCGCACCACGGTGGTGGGCGACTCCCTGGCCCGCACCCTGGAGTTCCTGGGCCACAACGTCATCCGGCAGAACCACATCGGTGACTGGGGCACCCCCTTCGGCATGCTCATCGAGCACCTGCTGGAGGTCGGCGAGGAGTCCGAGGAGGCCGACCTCCTCACCACGGACCCCAACGCCTTCTACCAGGCGGCCCGAACCAAGTTCGACTCCTCCGGCGAGGGCACGGACGACTTCGCCGCCCGCGCGCGCCGCCGCGTGGTGGCCCTCCAGAGCGGCGACGAGGAGACCCTGCGCCTGTGGCGCAAGCTGGTGGGCCTGTCCCGGGTCTACTTCAACAAGGTCTACGCCAAGCTGGGCGTCACCCTCACCGACGAACACCTCGCCGGTGAGAGCAGCTACAACGCGATGCTCGCCGACGTGTGCGACGAGCTGGAGACCAAGGGCATCGCCGAGATCAGCGACGGCGCCCTGTGCGTGTTCCTCGAGGGGTTCACCGGCCGCGAGGACAAGCCGGTCCCGCTGATCGTCCGCAAGAGCGACGGCGGCTACGGCTACGCCACCACGGACCTGGCCACCGTCCGGTACCGGGTGGACGACCTCAAGGCCGACCGCATCCTGTACGTGGTCGGCGCCCCGCAGGCCATGCACTTCAAGATGGTGTGGGCCACCGCGCGCGCCGCGGGGTGGCTGCCGGAGAGCGTCGAGACCACGCACGTGCAGATCGGCAACGTACTGGGCTCGGACGGCAAGATCCTGCGTACCCGCAGCGGCGCCCCGGTCCGGCTCGTGCAGCTGCTGGACGAGGCGATCCAGCGGGCGGCGGCCGTGGTGGCGGAGAACCGCCCCGACCTGGACGCCGAGAGCCAGGCGGAGATCGCCCGCAAGGTCGGCATCGGCGCGGTGAAGTACGCGGACCTGTCGGTCTCGCACGACACCGAGTACGTGTTCGACTTCGACCGCATGCTGGCGCTGACCGGGAACACCGGCCCCTACATCCAGTACGCGCAGGCCCGGATCCGGTCCATCTTCCGCAAGGGCGGAGTGGACCCCCGGACCGTCGATGGGCGGATCACCGTCTCCGAGGGCTCCGAGCGCGAACTCGCGCTCAAGCTGCTGGGCTTCGGCGCCGTGGTGGAGCAGGTGGGCGACCACCTCCAGCCGCACCGCCTGTCCACGTACCTGTTCGAGCTGGCGCAGAACCTCACCGCGTTCTACGAGCACTGTCCGGTGCTGACAGCGGAGACCGACGCCGAGCGCGAGTCGCGTCTGGCGCTGGTGTCCGTGGCGCTGCGCGTGCTGGTCCAGGGTCTGGACCTGCTCGGAGTGGAGTCGCCCGAGCACATGTAGCCGTGTGCCCGGCGCGCCCCCGTGGCGCGTCGGCACCCGCACGACGGGAGGGTCGGGGCCACGGGCTCCGGCCCTCCCTTCGTGTGTGCGGTGCCGACCTGTGCCGTGCCGTTTCAGCGCGGTCACGAAGCTTCCCGTGTGGGGCGAGTCGAAAGTCTCGCCGCAGGTCAGAGGCGAACCAGGGGTTCTGGTCGAGCATCGGACCTACAGTGTGTGGACTAATGTCCCATAACGGACACAAAGGGAGTTAACACCCATGGCATCCATCCCCACCGAGTACGGCCCGGGCCCCGGCACCTGGCACCTCGACCCGTTGCACTCCAGCCTGATCTTCGTCGCGCACTACCTGCGCTTCGGCCGGGTCCAGGGCACCTTCGGCGGGGCCGACGGGCGGGTCCACGTGACGGAGGACCCCGCACGGTCCTCGGTGGAGGTCGTGATCGACGCGGACAGCGTCAACACCGGTGTCAACGCCCGAGACGCGCACCTGCGCTCCGCCGACTTCCTCGACGTGGAGCGTTACCCGGAGATCCGCTTCACCTCCACCCGCCTGGAGCCCGGCAGGAAGCGGAACTCCTTCCGCCTGCACGGCGACCTCACCATCCACGGCACGGCGCTCCCCGTCGCCCTCAACGGCGATTGGGTGGGCGAGGCCCCCGACTACGCCTCGCCCGACGACACGTACGGCCACTTCTTCTCCGCCACGACCCAGATCAGCCTGTCCGACTTCGGGGTCGGCGACGGCGGGCCCGTGCCCTGGGGCGGCCGTCTCGTCGGGGACACCGTGGACATCGTGCTGGAGGTCCGCCTCCAGGACCAGGACCCCGCGCCGTTCCTCAAGCAGATCGGGCACACCCGCTGACCTCGTGGCCGGGGTGCGCGCCCGATCCCGTCCGACCGCGCCCGATCAGGCCCTGAGTAGGGCCTCGACCTCGTCCCGCGAGGCCATCGACGAGCTGGCTCCGTGCCGTCCCACGGAGATCGCGGCGGCGGCCGCGGCGAACTCCATCGCCTCACGCGCCGAGCGGCCCTCGGCCCTGGCCACCGCGAACGAGCCACAGAACGTGTCACCGGCCGCGGTGGTGTCCACGGCCTCCACCCTCCGGGCCGGAACGTGCACCGGCTCCTCGCCCCGGCGACCGAACAGCGACCCGTCCTCGCCCAGCGTCAGCAGCACCTCCGGCACCCTCTCCAGCAGCGCCGCCAGCGCGGCGCGCGGTTCGGTGTGCCCGGTGATGGCGGCGGCCTCGTGCTGGTTGGGCACGAGCACGTCCACGTTGGTCAGGAGCTCGTCCGGGAGCTCACGAGCGGGGGCCGGGGTCAGGTAGACCGGCACGCCCAACCCGCGGCCCAGCCGCGCCCCGGCGACCACGGCCGCCATGGGCAGCTCCAGCTGGAGCAGCAGCGCGGCGGCGTCGGCCACCCGCGCCTCGTCACCGTCGACCGCCCCTGCCTCGGCGTTGGCACCCGGGACCACGATGATCCGGTTGCCGCCCCGGCCGTCCACGACGATGTGCGCGACCCCGGACACCCCCGGGACCGTGCGCAGACCGGAGACGTCGATCCCGCCCGACACCAGGTTGGCGCGCAGTTCGGCACCGAAGGCGTCGTCGCCGACAGCGCCGAGGAAGGCCACGTCGGCACCCGCCCGCGCCGCCGCGACCGCCTGGTTGGCGCCCTTGCCGCCCGGAATCTGCCGGAAGTCAGTTCCGGTGACGGTCTCGCCGCCGCCCGGAACCGCGTCCACGTAGGCCACCAGGTCCATGTTGACGCTGCCGAGCACGGCGACGCGCGGCGCGGATCCCACTTCGTTGTCCACTTCTCTGTTCATTCCCCAGGTCACTTCTTGGGCCGGTCGACCGGCTGGCTGTCCGCACTGTCGAGGGCGACGATGACGGGGGCGTGGTCGGAGGCGCCCTTGCCCTTGCGCTCCTCGCGGTCGATGCTCGCACCGGTCACCCGGGCCCTCAGCGCGGGCGAGGCGAGCACGAAGTCGATGCGCATACCCCTGCGCTTGGGGAAGGCCAGGGCCTTGTAGTCCCAGTACGTGTAGACGCCGGGGCCGGGCGTGTACTCGCGCACGACCTCCGAGAACCCGGCGTCGACCAGCGCGCCGAAGGCGGTGCGCTCGGGTTCGGTGACGTGGGTGAGGCCCTCGAAGGCGGCCATGTCCCACACGTCGTCGTCCTGGGGGGCGATGTTGAAGTCGCCGACGTAGGCGATCTGCGCCTCGGGGTCCTCCGCCAGGCTCGCGGCGCCCGCCGCGCGAAGGGCCTCCAGCCAGCGCAGCTTGTACGCGTAGTGGGGGTGGTCGATCTCGCGGCCGTTGGGCACGTACAGGCTCCACACCTGGACGCCGCCGCAGGTGGCGGCGATGGCGCGGGCCTCACGCTCCTCGGGGTCGCCGTAGCCGGGCTGGCCGGGGAAGCCGATCCGGACGTCCTCCAGCCCCACCCGCGAGGCGATCGCGACCCCGTTCCACTGGGAGAGGCCGTGGTGGGCGACCTCGTACCCGCGGTCCGTGAGGACCGACTCGGGGAACTGGTCGTCGCGCGCCTTGGTCTCCTGGATGGCGAGGACGTCGATGTCGCTCCGGTCCAGCCAGTCGCCGATCCGCTCGGCCCTGGCCCGGGCACTGTTCACATTCCATGTCGCGATACGCACAGCCAAAGGCTAGAGGATCGCGCCGACGGACCGCCCCGACCTGGCCGGACACGCGGGGTGAGGGGGTGCGGACACGAGGAACCCCGGTGCGGCCGTCCTCCGCACCGGGGTTCGGCGACTCCCGGCACATGCGCGGTTGGTTTCAGTCGCGCTTCGTTGGACGGCCAGGCCCCTCGAACGGTTCGCATTGTGCGCAAGGTTTTTGTCGCGAACCGGGGGGTGTGTCGGCTCTCCCCCCGCCCACCAGGGGCCTCATGGGTATCAGACGCACACCGTTCGGGTAGGCCTGTGGGAGAGGCCACACAGACCCTCCCCGGTGAGGTGAACGTGTCATGTCGACGGTCGATCCCCGCGAGGCGCGACGGGTGGCCGAACAGGCCAGGGAGAGCGGATGGACCCGGCCCAGCTTCGCCAAGGAGCTGTACCTGGGCCGCCTGCGCCTGGACCTGCTCCAGCCCCCGTACCCGGGTGAGTCCGAGACGCGGCGCGGGGAGGCCTTCCTCGCCCTGCTGCGGGAGGTGTGCGAGGGCGTCGACGCCCCGCGCGTCGAACTGGAGGAGCGCGTCCCCGACGAGACCGTCGCGGCGCTGCGCGGGATCGGTGCCTTCGGGATGAAGATCCCCACCGAGTACGGCGGGCTCGGCCTCACCCAGTACCACTACAACCGCGCCCTGATGCTGGTCGGCTCGGTGTGCCCCGCGATCGCCGCCCTGCTCTCCGCCCACCAGTCCATCGGCGTCCCCCAGCCCGTGGCCGTGTTCGGCACCGAGGAACAGCGGCGGAGCCTGCTGCCGCGCTGCGCCCGGGGCGCGGTCAGCGCCTTCCTGCTCACCGAACCCGACGTGGGCAGTGACCCCGCGCGGCTGAGCGCCACGGCCACGCCCACGGACGACGGGTCCGCGTACCTGCTGGACGGGGTGAAGCTGTGGACGACCAACGGCGTGGTCGCCGAACTCCTCCTGGTGATGGCGCGGGTGCCCGAGGGGCCCGGACGCCGGGGCGGGATCACGGCGTTCGTGGTGGAGGGCGACTCCCCCGGTGTCACCGTGGAGCACCGCAACCGGTTCATGGGGCTGAAGGGACTGGAGAACGGGGTCACTCGCCTGCACCGGGTACGGGTGCCCGCCGACCAGCGGATCGGCGAGGAGGGGCAGGGCCTGCGCATCGCGCTGTCCACCCTCAATACCGGCCGCCTCTCCCTGCCCGCCCTCTGTGCGGGCGCGGGCAAGTGGGCGACCGGGATCGCCCGTGAGTGGTCCCGCGAGCGCGTCCAGTGGGGTCGGCCGGTGGGCCGGCACGAGGAGGTCGCCCGGAAGCTGTCCTTCATCACCGCGACCTCCTACGCCATGGAGGCCGTGCTCGACCTGACCGGACGGATGGCCGACGACGACCGCCACGACATCCGGATCGAGGCGGCCCTCGCCAAGCTCTGGACCTCCGAGATGGCCCACCGGGTCGCCGACGAACTGGTCCAGGTGCGGGGCGGGCGCGGGTACGAGACCGCCGGTTCCCTGGCCGCGCGCGGTGAGCGCGGGGTGCCCGCCGAGCAGGTGCTACGCGACCTGAGGATCAACCGGATCTTCGAGGGCAGCACGGAGATCATGAGGCTCCTGATCGCCCGTGAGGCCGTGGACGCCCACCTGTCCGTGGCCGGGGACCTCGTCGACCCCGACACCAGCCGCTCCGAGAAGGCGCGAGCCGCCGTCAGGGCGAGCGGCTTCTACGCCCGGTGGCTGCCGACCCTGGTGGTCGGCCGGGGGCAGGTGCCGTCGGCCTTCCAGGAGTTCGGGCCGCTCGCCGCGCACCTGCGCTTCGCGGAGCGCGCCTCGCGTCGCCTGGCTCGCTCCACGTTCTACGCGATGTCCCGCTGGCAGGGAGGGCTGGAGGCCCGGCAGGGCTTCCTCGGCCGCGTGGTGGACATCGGCGCCGAGCTCTTCGCGGCGAGCGCCGTGGTCGTTCGGGCCCGCGCCGACGCGGACGCCCGCCCCGAGCGCGGAGCGTCGCCGCTTCAGGTGGCCGACGTGTTCTGCCGCCAGTCCCGGCTGCGGGTCGACGCCCTCTTCGAGGGGCTGTGGTCCAACACCGACGAACTCGACGGCAGACTGGCCCGGCGTCTGATGGCCGACTCCTACACCTGGCTGGAGGAGGGCGTGCTCGACCCCTCCGTGCCCGGGCCGTGGATCGCCCCGACCGCCCCCGGGCCGTCCCCGCACGAGGACCTGCACCGCCGGATGGGCTGATCGCCCCCCTGAACTGTCGTCGGCCGCGGATACGGTGATCACATGGCTGCACCGCACCCGCGCCGCGACGCGGAGTTCTCACTGCCGCAGGCCCGCCGGATCGCCCTGGCCGCCCAGGGCTTCCACGACCCCAGACCCGGCTCCGCACCCACGCTCGCCCACCTGGCTCGCGTGGTCCGCCGGGTGGGCCTGCTCCAGATCGACAGCGTGAACGTGCTCGCCCGCAGCCAGTACCTGCCGGTGTTCGCGCGGCTGGGCGCCTACTCCCCCGCCCTCCTGGACCGGGCCACCACCACGAGCGTGGGCGACAGCCCGGCCCGGCTGGTCGAGTGCTGGGCGCACGAGGCGAGCCTGGTGCCGCCCGCCACGCACCGCCTCATGCGGTACCGGATGGAGCACAACCGCGCCCAGCCGAACGTGGGGTGGATGAACGGCATCCGCGAGGACAAACCCGAGCTGGTCAAGGCCGTGCACGAGGAGGTGGCACGGATCGGCCCGGCCACCGCCCGCGAGGTCGAGGCCGCCCTGGCCCACGACGTGCCGCGCGCCAAGGACCACTGGGGCTGGAACTGGTCCGAGGTCAAGCGGTGCCTGGAGTACCTGTTCTGGATCGGCGACCTCACCGCCAACGGCCGCAACACCCAGTTCGAGCGCCGCTACGACCTGCCCGAACGCGTCCTGCCCGCCGAGGTGCACGCCCTCCCGCACCCCACCCCGGAGGAGGCACACCGGGAGCTGGTCGCCATCGCCGCCCGCGCCCACGGGATCGCCACCGAGCCCGACCTGCGCGACTACTTCCGGCTCAAGGGCGTCGAGTCCCGTGCCGCCCTGGCCGACCTCGTGGACTCCGGCGAACTGCTGCCGGTCACCGTGCGCGGCTGGGAACGCCCCGCCTACCTGCACCGGGATGCCCGCGTTCCCCGCAGGGTCGACGCCCGAGCGCTGCTGAGCCCGTTCGACTCCCTGGTGTGGACCCGCGACCGCGCCGAGGAGCTGTTCGGGTTCCGCTACCGCCTGGAGATCTACGTGCCCGCCGCCAAGCGGGTGCACGGCTACTACGTGCTGCCCTTCCTGCTGGGCGAGGACCTGGTGGCCCGGGTGGACCTGAAGGCGGACCGCGCCTCGGGCACGCTGCTCGCCCGCCAGGTCACCCTGGAGGAGGACGCACCCGCCGACACCATGCCCGAGCTGGTGGACCAGCTGGAGGAGATGGCGGCCTGGCTCGGCCTGGAGAACGGCGTGGGCGGCGAGGGGCTCACCCACCCCGTCCGCTGACGGACGGCCGCGCACCCGTGGTGCGCGGCCCGTCGAGGTCGGGGGATCAGACGCGTTCGACGATGGTGACGTTGGCCTGGCCGCCGCCCTCGCACATGGTCTGGAGACCGTAACGGCCCCCGGTCCGGTGGAGCTCGTTGACCAGCTTGGTCATCAGGATCGCGCCCGTTGCGCCGAGCGGGTGTCCCAGGGCGATGGCGCCGCCGTTGGGGTTGACCCTGGCGGGGTCGGCGCCGAGCTCCTCGGTCCACGACATCGGGACCGGGGCGAAGGCCTCGTTGATCTCGGTGACGTCGATGTCGTCGATGCCCAGACCCGCCTTGTCCAGCGCGATCCGGGTCGCCGGGATCGGGGCCGTGAGCATGTAGACCGGGTCGTCGCCCACCAGCGACAGCTGCACGACACGGGCGAGCGGGGTCAGGCCGTGCCGCTCCACGGCGCGCTCGGAGGCGATCAGCAGCGCGCCGGCGCCCACCGAGATCTGGCTGGCGACCGCGGCGGTGAGCTCCCAGCCCTCACGCAACGGCTTGAGCCCGGCCATCTTCTCCAGGGTGGTGTCCGGGCGCACGCCCTCGTCCCTGGCCACCCCGGCGATGGGGGCGATCTGCGCGTCGAAGTGCCCGGCCTCCTGCGCGGCGGCGGCCCGTTTGTGGCTCTCCAGCGCGAACTCCTCCAACTGTTCGCGCTTGTAGCCCCACTTCTCGCACATGAGCTGGGCGCCCCGGAACTGGGAGATCTCCTGGAAGCCGTACCGCTCGACCCACCCCTCGCCGTACAGCGGGAGGTCGTTGTCGAGGGCGAACTGGACGTTGGCTCCCATGGGGACCATGCCCATGTTCTCCACACCCGCCGCCACGACCAGGTCCTGGGTACCGGACATGACGCCCTGGGCGGCGAAGTGGATGGACTGCTGCGAGGAGCCGCACTGGCGGTCGATGGTGACGGCGGGGACCGACTCGGGCAGGCCGGCGGACAGCCACGCGGTGCGGGCCAGGTCCAGGGCCTGCGGACCGGCCTGGCTGACAACGCCCATGATGACGTCCTCGACGGCGGCCGGATCGACCCCGGTGCGCTCGACGAGCTCCTTGAGGACGTGTGCGCCCAGGTCCGCCGGGTGCACGGCGGCCAGGGCACCCTTCTTCGTGCCGACGGGGGTGCGCACCGCACCGACAATGTAGGCCTCAGCCACTGGGTCCTCCAAGGGGCGTGGGATGTGACGTCCTATAGAACCGAACTGTATTCGGTTTGAATTCCCTGGCAAGTCCCCGGCCCCGCCTTCCGGACGGCCGCACTGGTCGCCGGGGGTCAGTCCGTGCGGTCGCCCCAGCGCCCGCCCTCCCCGTCGCCGAGCGTGCTGCCCGTGACCCGCTCCAGGACGTCGAACACGTCCGGGTGCTCGTCGGGACCGAAGTCGGAGAGCAACGAGCGCAGCGCCGTCCGCTGGGCCTCGTACAACCGCCGCACGGCGTCCTCCCCGCGCCAGTTCAGCTCCCAGGGGTCGCTGTCGTCGGCCAGGTAGCCCGCCTCCAGCAGCTCCTGGTGGGCATCCTCCCAACGGGCGGCGCTCAGGCCCGACAACCGGACCAGGTCGATCACGCCGAGCGGCCCCTGGACCCCGATGTGGCTCAGCGCCCAGCAGGCCTCCGTCGACACCTCCAGGCCGGAGGCCTCCCGCAGCCGCTGGTACATGGTCTCGGCGCCCTCGGCCCCGCAGGCCTCGTAGATCTCGCGCTCCACCTGCTCCATGGCGCTGCGACTGGGGGTGACCACCGGGGACACCGTCTCGTCCAGGTCCGGGGTCCTGATGGTGGTGCGCAGTACGTCCTGCCGCAGGAAGAGGGCGAGCACCAGTCCCACGAGGGCGACCGGTACGGCGCACAGGAACACGGTGTCGATGGCGTCGGCGTAGACCTCCAGGAAACCCGCCTGGACCTGTGGCGGCAGGCGGTCGATGGCGCTCGGGTCACTCTCCAGCGAGGTCGCGTCGACCCCCGCGGGGAGGTCGAGGCTCCCGGCCCGCGCGGCCAGGTTCGAGGCGAGCTGTCCGGCGAAGACCGACCCGAACACCGCCGTGCCGAAGGAGCCGCCGATGGAACGGAAGAAGGTCGCGGACGAGGTCGAGACTCCCAGGTCGTCGTAGGAGGAGGCGTTCTGCACCACCAGGACCACCACCTGCATCACCAGGCCCAGTCCGGAGCCCAGGACGAAGAAGTAGACACCCATCTCCCACAGGGAACTGTCGGGCCCCATGCCGGACATCAGGAAGAGGCCGATCGCGGTCAGGGCCATGCCCGCGACGGGGAACACCTTGTAACGGCCGGTCCGGGTGACCAGGCGGCCACTGGTGATCGAGGTGATCAGCATCCCCATGACCATCGGGAGCAGGTGGAGCCCGGACGCCGTCGGGGAGAGCCCGTGCACGATCTGGAGGAAGAGCGGCAGGAAGGCCATCGAGCCCATCATCGCGAAGCCCACGCAGAAGCCGATGGCCATGGCGACCACGATGGTCGGGTTGTGGAACAGACTGAGCGGCATCACCGGGTCCGGGGCGCGGCGCGCGGTGAGCCACCAGCCCACTCCGAGGACCAGCCCCGCCGCGCCCAGGGTGAGGATCTGCCACGACAGCCAGCCGTAGACCCCGCCGCCCCAGGAGGCCACCAGCGTGAGACAGACGGCGGTGGCGGCCAGCAGCACGATGCCCGCGTAGTCGATGTCGCGGCGGCCCACCGGATCCTGCCGCGGCAGCACGGCCAGGACCGTGAGGAAGGCGATCAGCCCCAGCGGGAGGTTCACGTAGAACACCCACCGCCAGGACAGGTGGTCCACGAAGAGCCCGCCCAGCAGGGGCCCCGCCACGCTGGAGACCCCGAAGACGGCGCCGAAGAGGCCCTGGTACTTGCCGCGCTCCCTCGGCGAGACGACGTCGCCGATGATCGCCGAGGCCAGCACCATGAGGCCGCCGCCGCCCACGCCCTGGAGTCCGCGGGCCAGCACCAGTTGGAGCATGTCCTGGGCCAGACCGCACAGGACGGAGCCCAGGAGGAAGATCGCGATGCACCCCAGGAACAGCCGCTTGCGTCCGAACTGGTCGCCGAGCTTGCCCCAGAGCGGGGTGCTGGCGGTCACGGCCAGCAGGTAGGCGGTGATCACCCAGGAGAGGTGGTTGAGCCCGCCGAGGTCGGAGACGATCGTCGGCAGCGCGGTGGAGACGATGGTCTGGTCCAGCGCCGAGAGCAGGACGGCCAGCATGAGGGCGGTCATGATCAGCGCGATCCGCCCTCCGTGGGACTCGCGCTGGTCGGCGGGGCTGTGTGACATCGAATCGCCTCCCGGGGTCGGGCCGCCCGACTCTCCACGGCCCGGCTGCTGGTCCACCCTAGGAACCGGGGACCGCGCCACTCCCGGGAACCGCCCAGGCCACCCGGAACTTTGCTCCGGCTTGCCCCCCGTACTTCAAAACCGAACGCGGTTCGGTTACCGTGTGGGAGCACAGTGATCCCCGACACCCTCGGAGCAGAGCATGAAGCGGGAACTCTTCGACGCCGACCACGACCTCTTCCGCGAATCGGTGGCCGAGTTCCTCAAGCGGGACGTCGTCCCCTTCCACGCCCAGTGGGAGAAGGACGGGATCGTGCCCCGGGAGGTGTGGGTCAAAGCGGGAACCGTCGGCCTGCTCGGCCACGGGGTGCCCGAGGAGTTCGGCGGCACCGGCCTCGACGACTACCGGTACAACCAGATCGTCAACGAGGAGATCTGCCGGGCGCACGCCAGCGGCCTGGGCATCACCCTCCAGAACGACGTCATGGCGCCCTACATGGTGGGCCTGACCACCGACGAGCAGAAGCGGCGCTGGCTGCCCGGCTTCGCCAGCGGCGAGCTGATCACCGCGATCGCCATGACCGAGCCCGGCACCGGCAGCGACCTCCAGGGGATCCGGACCTCCGCCGTGCGCGACGGCGACGAGTTCGTCGTCAACGGCGGCAAGACCTTCATCACCAACGGCGTCAACGCCGACCTCGTCATCGTGGTGTGCCAGACCGACCCCGACGCCGGGGCGCAGGGCTTCTCCCTGATCGCCGTGGAACGCGGCACCACCGGGTTCGAGCGCGGCCGCAACCTCGACAAGGTCGGCATGAAGGCGCAGGACACCGCGGAGCTGTTCTTCGACGACGTCCGCGTGCCGGCCGCCAACCTCATCGGCACCGAGGGCCAGGGGTTCATCCACCTGCTCCAGAACCTGCCGCAGGAGCGGCTGTCCATCGCCACCTGCGCCGTGGCCTCGGCGGACCACGTCCTCCAGCACACCATCGAGTACTGCCGGGAGCGGACCGCCTTCGGACGGCCGATCGGGCGGTTCCAGAACACCCGTTTCGTCCTGGCCGAGTTGGCGACCGAGGTCGACATCGCCCGGACCTACGTGGATCGCGGGGTCGAGCTGCTCAACAAGGGTGAGCTCACCGTGGAGGACGCGGCGAAGGCCAAGTGGTGGACCACCGAGATGTGCAACCGGGTGATGGACCGTTGCCTCCAGCTTCACGGCGGGTACGGGTACATGATGGAATACCCCGTGGCACGGGCCTGGCAGGACTCCCGCGTCCAGACGATCTACGGTGGCACCACCGAGATCATGAAGGAGATCGTCGGCAGGGGCCTGGGCCTGTAGGACCCCCCGAACCCCGAAGGGACCGGTCGTGAGCGGATCGTGGGACGGCCTCATCGTGATGGGCCTGCTGGCGGTGCTGTTGGTCATCGCCGTGCGCAAGCTCCGACCGAAGATCCACATTCCCTGGGCGACCAGCGGCATCGTGGTCTTCTTCGTCTTCGTCTGCCTGCTCCTGTGGGCCAACTCCTACCGCTGAGCGCGCCCGCGCCGCGACACCGGAGCCCCGACGCACACCGAAGGCCCGCCATCCCAGCTCCTCGACTGGGGCGGCGGGCCTTCCGGCGTCCGGGAGGAGGGACGGGCACGGCGCACGATCCAAAGGCGGGTGAGGACCGTGCGGGCGGACCCGGCCGTGATGGTCTGACGGGTCGGGGGCGGGCCGGTTCTCGTGGTCGGGTCAGGGGGCGTACGGGTCGAAGTCGATCCCGTCGGGCAGGGCCTTGGCCAGGGAGTCGGCGAACCGCTCGTCCTTGAGGTCGAGCTGGGCCGCACCGTAGTCGGCGGTCACGAAGATCTCCCGGATCCCCTCGGGGTAGCCGTCCCAGCCGACCAGGTCCGGGTACTGCCACTCGCCGTAGTGGTTCTCGGGCGGGTCGTCGTGGTCGGCGGCGAACCGGAAGGCGTGGGTCGAGGCGCCGTCCTTGTGGTAGACGATCTTGGCGTGCGTGCCCTCCCACAGGAGGTCCTCCGCCGCGCGGGTGTCGTAGTCGCCGTGCGCGGAGGCCGACACGTAGCGGGCCTCGTCCTCGAACACCCAGACGACGACGTGCTCCAGGTCGTGCCGGTGCCCACAGCAGCCGTGCATGATCTGGTCCTTCTCGAAGTAGAGCGCGTACATGTACGCGCACCACCCGCTACCGTCACAGCTGGACCGGGAATAGGAATTGGTGTTGTCCAGGTCCGACTGGTCCCGGCAGTTTCCGTTCAGCGCACCCGAGGTGTTGAGCCCCTCGGCGACAGTTCCGTCCGGCCCGATGGCGGGGGTGGAATAGCAACCGTCCGTGTCGTAGTCGAAGGCGGGCTGCCATTTGGCCTCGGCCTCGGAGGAATGGGCGGGGAGCGCGGGAGGCGGTTCCGCGAAGGCCGGCGTGGCCATCGCGACCACCAGGGCCAGGGCTCCCACGAGCGAGACTCCGCCGCGCAGAGCGGACCTCTTCGGGAGGCGAAGCGGCCCCGGGAACCTCTTGGGACTTTGTTCCATGAAACCCCATGAGGAACCCGGAGCCACTTTCGCGCCGTCTTCCCGCAATGCGCACACCGCCATTCTCCGAACCGACCAGTCCCTTTACCACTGAATAAAGTAACCAGTCGACTACAGACAAACAAGACGGGTTCTCCGCATTTTTTCCGTGGCCGGGAACAGGTTTACCGCGACACTGTCCCCGACCAGCGAAAAAGGCGTCGGAGGGCGGTCACAGCCGTCCGGCGTCGATGATGCGTTGGAGGAACCGACGGGTGCGCGGCTCGGTCGGATCTCCCAGGACGCGCTCCGGCGGCCCCTGTTCGAGGATGCGCCCGCCGTCGAGGAAGCACACCGTGTCGGCCACCTGGCGGGCGAACCCCATCTCGTGCGTGGCCAGGAGCATGGTCATCCCGTCCTCACGCAGCCCGCGTACGAGGTCCAGCACCTCACCGACCAGTTCCGGGTCCAGGGCGCTGGTCACCTCGTCCAGCAGGAGCAGGCGCGGGGAGTTGACCAGGGCCCGCACGATCGCGACCCGCTGCTGCTGCCCGCCGGACAGCCGGTCCGGGTACTCATCCGCCTTGTCCAGCAGGCCGACCCGGTCCAGGAGGGCACGCCCCCGTTCCTCGGCCTCCGCCCGCCGCCTGCGGTGCACGCGGCGCGGGGCCAGTGTGACGTTGTCCAGCACGGACATGTGCGGGAACAGGTTGAACGCCTGGAAGACCATCCCGATCCGGCGGCGCACGCTGTCTTGGTCCACCCTCGGGTCGGTGACGTGCTCGCCGTCCAGGTGGATGGAGCCGTCGCTGATCGGCTCCAGCAGGTTGGCGCAGCGCAGGAGCGTGGACTTGCCGGAACCGGAGGCGCCGATGAGCACCACCACACCGTGTTCGGGCACGTCGAGGTCGAGCCCGTCCAGTACCACGTCGCCCCGGAACTCCTTGCGGACCCCGCGCGCCCGCAGCACGGGGACGTCGCCCTCCAGTCGGGAGAGCCGTTCGAGCTCGCTCACCTTGCGCCCTCCGAGGACTGTCTGCGGGCGGCCCGTACGGTCACCCAGTCGGTCACCGCCACCAACGGGATCGCCATGAGCACGAACAGCACCCCGGCCACCACGTAGGGGGTGAAGTTGTAGGTCTGCGCGGTGGCGATCTGCGCCGCGCGGATGGCGTCGATCGGCCCGGCCAGGGAGATCAGGCCCACGTCCTTCTGGAGGGCCACCATGTCGTTGAGCAGCGGCGGCGACACCCGGCGGACCGCCTGCGGCAGCACCACCCAGCGCATGGCCTGTGTGTAGGTGAGCCCGAGCGAGCGGGCGGCGGCGATCTGGCTGGGGTGGACGGACTCGATCCCCGCCCGGAACACCTCGGCGATGTAGGCGCCGTAGGTGACCACCAGCGCGATCCCGCCGAGCACGAGCACGCTCGGCGTTCCCTCCAGGCGGAGCCCGGGCACGCCGAAGGTCATCAGGTACAGCACGATGATCAGCGGGGCGCCCCGGAAGCCGTACGTGTACGAGGCGGCCAGGGCGCGCAGGGGGAAGAACACGGGCCCGCGCAGGGTCCGCATGATCGCCACGAGCAGGCCCAGAGCCAGCGCGCCGAGCGCGCAGAACACCAGGACGCGCAGGTTCAGCCAGAGCCCGGTCAGGACGGCCGGGAGGGCCTCGCGGGCCACGCCGAGGTCGAAGAAGGTCTCCCGGACCCGCTCCCATCCGGGCGAGCCAACCACCACGGTGACCAGCACCGCGCCGAGCAGTGCCGTGGAGAGCGCACCGACCAGGACCGAGCGCACGCCCTGGCGGCGGCGGAACGTGCCGCGCTCCGTCTCCAGCAGGCTCGGGACGTGCGGTTCCCTGGGTCCGGTCACGACAGTTCGGGGGCGTCGGCGGCGTCGGCGAGCCACTCCTGTTCGAGTTCGGCGAGCGTGCCGTCCTCCCGCAGGCTGTCCACGGCCCGGGTGACGCAGTCCGTCAGGGGTGAGTCGAGGTCCAGGACCAGCCCGAACGACTCGTCCCCGGACGCCGACTCCGCCTTCGGCAGCTGCCCGACGATCTCGGCGTCCTCCAGTTCGGCGGAGGTGACGTAGAAGGCGGTGGGGAGGTCGAGGACGACCGCGTCCACCTGACCGTTCTCCAGGGCCTGCTTCGCGTCGTCGTTGTTGTTGAAGACGAGGGGCTCCTGCTCCGGGGCGATGCTCGCGATCAGCGCGTCGTAGCTGGTGGTGCCCACCTGGGCGCCGATCACCAGCTCCCGGAGGTCGTCCAGGCCCTCGGCCCCGGCCGCTTCGCCGTCCGAGAGCGCCACCACGGCCTGTCGGACGTCGTAGTAGGGCGAGGAGAAGTCGACGGCCGCCCGCCGCTCGTCGGTGATGGAGAACTGGTTGACGTCGAAGTCGTAGTCCTTGGGACCGGGGGCGATGGCGTTGTTGAAGGTCACCACGGTCCACTCGACCTGCTCGGCGGGGTATCCCAGCTCCTCGGCCACCGCGTACGCCACCGCGGACTCGAATCCCTCACCGTTGGCGGGGTCGTCTCCGACGAACCACGGCGGGTAGGCGGGGCTGTCCGTGCCGACGGTGAGGGTGCCGTCGGTCAGCGTGGGCAGGGCACCGGGCTCGCAGGCGGCGGCGTCGCCCTCGGCGACCGGGCCCGGGGCCTCCTCCGGGGAGCAGGCGGTGGCCAGCAGCACGGCCGAGGCCGCGACCGCCCCGAGCCGGACGAAGGGTGAGGCGGTGAGGGGACCACGGGTGCGGGGTCGCAGGGGCATGGGGTGCTCCGGAGGCTCAGGCGGGGGACGATGATTTCCCCACATTAGCGACCAAAGCAGTGGACAACCAGGTCTTCTGCGTCACGCTCCCCGGGAGGGCGACGGCCCTGCGGACCGTCGGGCCGCGGTCGCCTCGTCCCACGATCCGTCCCCGATCCGCCTCGGCCACGAGGCGTCCTCCACCGGGCCCCTGGGGACGGGGCACCGGTCGGCAGCCGCGCGGTGGGCCGGGCGCTCCCAGAGCGGCCCGGCTACTCGTCGTCGTCCTTCTCGGCCTCTCGGACCTCGGCCTGCATAGGCATCTCGAACCAGACCGCCTTGCCGTCCGGGGTGGGGCGCGATCCCCAGCGACTGGCCAGCTGCTCCACCAGGTAGAGGCCGCGTCCGCCCTCGTCGTCGGCGGCGGCGCTGCGGATGCGCGGCAGGCGCAGGTCGTGGTCGAAGACCTCCACCCACACCGCGTTGGCGCCACGGCGCAACCGGAGGAGGAACTCCTTGTCGGCGGGGTCCTCGGCGGACTCGTCCTCCTCCGCGACCGCTTCCAGGAGGTCGCTCCAGTCCTCGTCGAACTCGTCGGCCCCACCACCGGCGGCGTCGATCGGGGTCTCCGAGTCCAGGACCCCACTGCCGGTGAACTCGCGGTGCACCGGGTGCGGGGTGGCGTGGATGACCACGTTGGTGACGATCTCCGAGACCAGCAGGCAGGCGAGTTCGGCCTGGTCGCGGTCGACCCCCCACTCCTTGAAGGTGTCGGCCGCCAGGTGCCGGGCGGCGCCCACGGTGGAGGCCTCCGAGGGGAACCAGCCCTCCCGCAGCGCCAGCTCCTCGGAGTGGGTGCGCACCACCATCAGCGCGGTGTCGTCGTCCAGCACGCCGGGCACGCTGTGCACGGCGGCCTCGGCGATCTGGTCGACGTCCTTGTCGGCGACCTCGGCGACGCGCTCGGTCATCCGGGCCAGCGCGCGCTCCGGGTCGGCCTTGCCGCCCACGGGCCGGCGGTCCACCAGCCCGTCGGTGTACATGACCAGGGTGGCGCCCAGGGGAAGGCGCAGGTTGGCCTGGTGGTAGACGATGTCCTCGCCCGAGCCGCCCTTGGCGCGCACGCCCAGCATGCGGTCGGTGACCTCCAGGTCGAGGGTCTCGACCGACTCCGAGGTGATGAGCAGCGGCGGAGCGTGCCCGGCGTTGGCGTAGGACAGCTCGCGGGACCAGGCGTCGTAGACCATGTACAGGCAGCTGACGCTGGGAATCCACACGCCGCCCCCGTTGTCGGGGATGCCGAGCTGTCGGACCCACTCGTCGAGCTCGCGCAGGATGTCGGCGGGCTCCCGGTCGGCCTGCGCGAAGGCGCGCAGCGCGGCGCGCAGCTGGCCCATGACGGCGGCCGCGTGCGGCCCCCGTCCCTCGACGTCGCCGATGACGAGCCCGACGCGTCCGGCGGAGAGCGGGATCGCGTCGTAGAAGTCGCCGCCGACCTGGGTCTGTATGCCGTGGCCGTGGCCCTGGAGGGGGCCGGCCGGAAGGTAGCGGTGCGCGACGGTCAGACCGTCCAGGGCGGGGAAGTCGGTGGGCAGCAGGCTCCGTTGGAAGGCCACCGCGGTGCTGCGCTGCTCCTCGAAGAGCCGGGCGTTGTCGATGGCCAGGGCGACCCGGGAGGCGATGGCGCCGACGAGGTCGCGGTCGAAGCCGCCGTAGCTGCTCTTCTGCCGAGGTGAGAGCCCGGACAGGGCCAGGGTGAGCACGCCGAGAATCTCGCCTCGGGCCCGGAGCGGGGCGGCGATGGCGGAGGTGACCCCGACCTGCCGGGAGACCCGGTCGGAACGGTCGCTGGGTGAGTTCTCGAAGAGGTAGTCGCTGGTGACCACTGTCTCCAGACGACGCATCGCCTGGGTGACGAAGTGGCGTTCGGGGTAGCGGACCTCGTCCCCGACGTCGAACCACGAGTTGGCCGGGGGCGTCCAGCCCTCGGCGTGCACGGAGACCTGTCTGACCAGGCGGTCGCGGTCGTAGAGGTCGATGAAGCAGTGGTCGGCGAACTGCGGCACCAGGATTCCGGCCACGCCCCTGACCGTGGAGTCGAACTCCAGGGAGCTGGCCAGACGGCTGCCGATGCGTTCGAGCAGGCCGTACTGCTCCTCGACCCGGCCGCTGCGCAGCGCCTCGCGGGCGATGAGCGTGATCCCGTCGATCTCGCCGGACTCGTCGCGCATGGGCACCGCCTGGGCGCGCACGTGGATCCACGTGGAGTCGCCCTTGAGCACGGCGAACGTGCCCTCCCACGGCTCGCCGCGCAGCACACGCCGCGCCAGTTGCGAGGCGTGTTCGCGGTCGGACTCGTGGATGCCGATGTCGAGCAGCGACAGGCCGACGTAGTCGCGCCCGCCGACGAACCCGAACAGCTCGCGGGCGTACGGGTTCCAGTAACGAAGGAGGCTGAACCGGTCGATGACGACGATGGCGATCTGGGCCTGGTCGACGACCTCGGCCGTGGCGAGCGCGTCGCTCTCCCGGAAGGGCTCACCCCACCGTGTCATCTAGCCGCCACCTCGCCGTCATGAGCTGCACACATGCCCGCTCCGGGTACCCCGAACGACCGCACCTTGGGGCGAGCGTAGCAACACAGTCAACGTTCCCGCAGCGCAATGAGACAATCCCGATGAGCAACCAATCAACGTGGACGAACGCTTCACGGCTTGGCGACGAAGATGTGCCCGGCGACGTCCGCCGGGAGCTCGGTGTTCTCGATCTCGCCGATGACGCGCACACCGTCGTCGGAAGCCTGAAGCACGACTTCCTGTCCCGGTTGTACCCCGGATTCGCGCAAGGTGAGCATGATGTCCGCGTCCGGTTGGAGTTGTTCACTGATGCGCCGCACTGTCACGGTGGTCTCCGTCTTGGAGGCGGCGTCGATCATCGGCACGATGGAGTCGTCGGTGAACGGCTCGGGGGAGTATCCCTCCAGGCCCAGCTCCTCCAGCCCCGGGATCGGGTTGCCGTGCGGGCACACCGAGGGGGCGTTGAGCAGCGTCACCAGACGCTCCTCGACGGCCTCGGAGATGACGTGCTCCCAGCGGCATGCCTCGATGTGGACGTCCTCCCACGGCAGCCCGATGACGTCGACGAGCAGGCGCTCGGCGAGCCGGTGCTTGCGCATGACGTGGGTGGCCAGTCTGCGGCCCTCGGCGGTCATCACCAGGTGGCGGTCGTTCTCGACCTTCAGCAGGCCGTCGCGCTCCATGCGGGCGACGGTCTGGCTCACCGTGGGGCCGCTCTGGTGCAGGCGCTCGGCGATCCGGGCCCGAAGCGGGACGATGCCCTCCTCTTCGAGCTCGAAGACCGTACGGAGGTACATCTCCGTGGTGTCGATCAGCCCGTGTGCGGTCAAGACTCCCCTCCCAAGGCTCTGCGCCCGACGCGCGGTCACGTGCGGGCACGGCAGGTCTCTCACAACACAGGCCGGGACCACGTGATTCCCTGGGGCCAAGTGGGGACCGGGGCGTCCGCAGGACCGCGGGAGCGACCACCGATGCGTCCAGCATATCGCGACGCGACGGGCGTGGATTTCGACACTGTCTCACGATCCGGACACCATGGGTCCCTGTGGCCCCGACCGCGCAAGGGTCCAAGGTCACAGGCGTGCAGGTGATCCGGTCGATACAAGAAGTATCCGGAAGACCCTTGCCAAACCCTCTCACGCACCCCGCTCCCGCCCGAACCCGCGTTCGACGCGACCAACGTCACCTCGGGGCCAGGATCCACGGGAGCGCCCGTCCGAGCCCTCCGATGGCCGATCGAACAGGGGCGCGGCCTCGCGGTGCCCGGAGGTCCCGGGGACGCTAGGGAGCCAGGCGTTCGATCTCCCAGGCCCGCCCGGTCCACAGGTAGCGGAACCGGTCGTGCATGCGGTCCTCGCCGCCCTGCCAGAACTCCACCTCGCTGGGGATCAACCGGTAGCCGCCCCAGTAGGAGGGCCGCGGGATCGCCTCGTCCGCGCCCCAGACCACGTCGAACTCGTGGAACAGCCGGTCCAGCTCGGGACGGTCGGCCACCGGCTGCGACTGTCGCTCGCTCGCCCAGGCGCCCAGCTGCGAGCCCCGGGGGCGGGAGGCGAAGTAGAGGTCGTTCTCCTCGTCCCCGAGCGGCTCCACGCGCCCGGCCACCAGGACCTGGCGCCGGATCGCGTGCCAGGGGAACACCACGCTCGCGCGGGGGTCGGCCTCCAGGGCCCTGCCCTTGCGCGAGGTGTAGTTGGTGAAGAAGCGCAGGCCGGTGCTGTCGTAGCCCTTCATCAGGACCGTCCGCGACCTGGGCATCCCGGAGGGCTCCACGGACGAGAGCACCATCGCGTTGGGTTCGGCGAGGCCGGACTCGTGGGCCTCGCCGAACCACACGTGGAACTGGGCCATCGGCCGCTCTGCCAGGTCGCGGCGGCGCAGGGGTTCACCCAGGTACGGTTTCCGCAGTTCCGCGGGGTTCAGGTGGTCCACACGACGCATACTCTCACGCCGGTCGTCCCCCGATCCCCGGGCCCAGGGGCAGGCACTCCTCACCTGGTTCGATGGTGTTGGCGTTGCGCATTCCGCACCGCTGCACGACGTGCTGGCGCTGCTCATGGCCGGTCTCCGGGTTGACCACCTCCGGGCCCACCAGCACCAGCTGCACCATACGACCGTCGTACCAGTTCCCGTCGTTCCCGGCGTCGAACTCGATGTACCCGGAGACCCCGGTCAGGTTCCGGATGCCCTTGATCCCGCTGTGCAGGTCGTCCCGCTGTTCCTCGTACTGTTCCTGGGTGCGGAGGAAGGGCGGCCGGTCCAGGCCGACCCAGCGCAGTGGACTCTTCTCCGCGAGCTGCTCCTGGGTGAGCCCGGTGGTGGGCAGCGCCTCGGAGACCACCAGCAGGGCGTCGCTGGCCACGGCCGCGTGCGCGATGGAGGGGAACTCCGTCTTGGGCGCCGACCGCTCCTCCTGGCCGTCCTCCCTGAACAACTCCTCCTGGAGCGTCGCCATGTCGCGGTAGAAGCCCTGGTCACCGCCTCCGGGGCGACCACCCGGACCGCCCCAGGGCCCGCTGGGCGCCAGGGGCGTGTAGAACACCGAGTGGTAGGCGGCGTTGTTGCCGATGAGCTCCTCCTCGTCCGAGACGAACTTGGAGACGTCGTCCCCGCCCAGGATGGTCATGCGTCCGTCCACGCAGTCCTCACCGCCGGTCCGGGTGAACCGGCGGTAGAACTCGGTGAAGTCGTCGGAGCGGCCCGCGTAGTAGAGCAGGTCCGGCGGATCCTCGTCGGTGCACAGGCGCTCGAGCTGCTGCTCGTAGGTGGTGTCGGTCTCCGACTCACCGTTCTGGTAGAGCAGCACGCCCTGGCCGTCGTACTCGTCCCGCTCCAGCCCCTCGGCGCCTTCCCACACCCGGCCGCCGCGGTCCTTGAAGGCGGCGATGAACTCTCGCGCCAGGTGCGGCCCGTACTGTTCGTGCGGCCCGCCCTCGGCGTCCGTCTCCCCGCTGGCGATGGCCACGGCGGTCTGGTGCGGCCTCAGCCCGCGCTCCGCGCCGTCGGCGTCACGCCAGGACACCCCGTACCGGGCCCAGTGCGCCGACTGCTCGGCGATCCTGGTGTTGGCCGGGGAGACCGGGAAGTAGAACTCGCTGTGCTCGCGCGCGCCGGACTGGGCGACGTCGTCGAAGGTGGCGGTGGTGCCCACCATGGTGATCGAGGCGTCCCCGACCTCCTTGATGGCGTTGCTGTTGGGCACGACGCTGTGGCCGAAGCCGACCGCGGCGATGGGGCGGTCCATCCCGAGCCGCTCGTCCTCGGCGCGGTCCACGATCTCCTTCGCGGCCACCAGTGAGTGCTCCCAGTTCCGGCCCGCGTTGGCGATGAGCAGCTTGATCCTGGGGTACCTGGAGTCCTTGATCCGGTTGTGCTGGCCCTGCTGGTACGCCAGGCCGAGGAGTTCGCCCTGGCTGCCGGAGAGCGAGGGGTCGTCGGGGTCGACCACGTCGAACTCCGCGAGGTGGGCGATGGTGACGTAGGGCTGGCCGCTGGCCTCCACCTCCTTGTTCTGCTCATGGACCAGTTCGGTGACCTCGGTCAGCCGCTCGTTGAAGACGAACGCGCCGTCGGTGACGCCGACGCACTGGTCGCCCTTCCGCGTGATGCCCTTCGGCTGCCAGACCCCGTCCTGGACACACGGGTTGCTGGCCTGCGCCAGCGAGGGCAGGAACACCATTCCGAACAGCACCAGGACAGCGGTGGCACCCGCGACCCCGCCGGTCCACAGCCCGGCGAGGACGGGTCCGCTGAGGACCCACTCGGGGGTGCCGCGCCGCGTGAGCTCACCACCGCCCTCGGGCAGCGGCGCGATGTGTCTCGTGATGACGCGTTCCACACCGAGCACACCGGCCAGGTAGCGGCGCCGGGTCCACGACCGCACCGGTTCGAGCGCCCTCTTCTCTTCCTCCTCCTCGTTCTCCTCCCCGCCCTCGATGAACTCGGGCATCGCCTCGTTGCGTGTGGAGTCGACGGTGCCCTCCACCAGAGGACCGAGCCCGGCGTCGCGCACCTGGACGAGCAGCAGGGGGTCCGGGAAGGCCCGGCGCAGGCGCTCCTGCTCGATCAGCCACACGAAGTACCGGCCGACCCGGTCCAGGCGTCGCTGGTCGTAGACGAGCACCGGCCGGGCGCCGCTGCCGCGCCGGAGGCGGTAGCTGCCCGCGCCGTACTCCCGGTGGAGGTCGTCCAGGAGCGCGTTGACCGCGATCTGGTGAGTGCCGGGCGGGCGGATCGGCCCGTTGATCCGGGCCCGGTCCATGGCGAGGTTGTTGAGCTGGTTGAGCAGGTGCACGCCGTGCGCGCGGTGACGGCCCCGGCCGCCCGGGGAGGCGCCCTGCTCGGGACCGCGCCCGTCCAGGTCCATGACGTAGCGGTGCCGGTTCAGCCACAGGTAGGGGCGCCACGGGAGCAGGAAGAAGAACACCGTCAGCATGTAGACGGTGACCAGGAGCGTGCCGACCAGCAGGGAGACGAGTTCGTCGGCCTGCTGCGCGAGCAGACCGAGGTAGGCGACACCGAAGGGGGTCGCCGCGAGTACCAGCGAGAACACGAACGACAGCGGGGTGAGGATCTTCTCGTCCGCGGCGCCGAAGGTGATCACCCTGGAGGCCGCGTTGACGAACCGGGAGAACCCGGCCGCGCCGCGGGCGAGCCCGCGCCAGTAGACCGTGCACCTGCTGCGCAGCAGCTCCCAGCGGCTGGGGGCCGTCACGGCGCCCGGATCCTCGGCGGCGCGCTCCGCGCGTTCCAGGAGCTCGTCCCTGCGCTTGAGCGCGCTGTCGAGTCGCGTCTCCCGCAGGGCCCTGATCACCTCGACCTGGGTGCTGCTGGTGTTGAGCAGGGTGCCGTGCTCGGAGACGCCCGTGCCCTCGGAGAACTTGCCCCTGATGACCTGGAAGTTGCAGCGCCGGAGCCACAGCAGGGAGCGGACCTGGGAGAAGCGCGGCGGAGGTGGCGGCTTTCGTCCGCGGGGCGCCGCGGGCTGATCGTCCCTCCACGCGAACCCGCCGTCCACCAGGCGTTCCAGGAGTTCGTACAGCTCCTGGGTGGTGACGTCGCCGTCGGCGTCCCCGGAGGACGTGCCCTCGCGCGGTTCCCGGACGGGTTCGGCACCAGGGGGCGGAGCGTCGGTGTCCCCGGGCCACGGCCAGCGGCGGCTCCAACCGGTGGTGCGCCGCGCCGGTGGTCGGTGGGCCTCCCCGGTCTTCCGGGCCGGGACCTCCCCGGCCTCCTGGCGCTCCTTCTCGGGGATGCCTTCCGGGAGCAGCCACACGGGGCCGAGCGCGCTCGCCCTCACCAGGGCGCGCAGCACGGCGGGGCGGTCCTCGCGGCGATCGGTCACCAGGTCCAGGACGGGAGGGGGTTCGGCGATGTCACCGCGCTGCCGCTTGCCCCTCCGAGCGGGTCGACGTCGCGCCACCGTGTGTTCCAGGTTACGGACGGTGAAGTGTTCGGAGCGCGAGGGGCGTCGGCGCAGGTTCTCGAAGACCCGGACGAAGGCGGGTCTGCTCGGCTGGTCGTCCTGGGTGTCGGGTGTCTGATCGGACACTCGAAGCATCCCTCCACGGTCTTGTTGTAAGGGTCGGCCCCCGGCAGCTGCCCCATTAGACAGCAGGAGAAGGCCGGCCGACATCCCTTTTCCCCGAATTGGGACTGGCCCATACCGGCCAGAACCACCGACCTGTGATGATTCGTTGCGCGGGTCACGCGGTTTCACTTGCACCAATTGCCGACCTGACCGGCGCCGCCACGTTCTCCACCACTACGCTGGTCGGCGTGACCGAGATTCAGATTCCCGCGAACCTGCTGCCCGCCGACGGCCGATTCGGGAGCGGCCCCTCCAAAGTCCGCGCCGCCCAGCTCGACGCCCTCGCCGCCTCCGGCTCCCGCTACCTGGGGACCTCCCACCGGCAGAAGCCGGTCAAGTCCCTGGTCGGCCGGGTCCGCTCCGGTGTGAGTGAGCTCCTGTCCCTGCCCGAGGGCTACGAAGTGGTTCTGGGCAACGGCGGGACCACCGCCTTCTGGGACATCGCCGCCCACGGCCTGCTGCGCTCCAAGTCGCAGCACCTGGCGTTCGGCGAGTTCTCCAGCAAGTTCGCGAAGGTCGCCAAGGGCGCCCCCTGGCTGGACGACCCGACGGTCATCACCACGGACCCCGGCACCCATGGCGAGGCCGTCGCCGAGGCCGGTGTGGACGTGTACGCCCTCACCCAGAACGAGACCTCCACCGGAGTGGCAGCGCCGATCCGCCGGGTCGCCGGGGCCGACGAGGACGCGCTCGTCCTGGTCGACGCCACCAGCGGTGCGGGCGGCCTGCACGTCGACATCTCCGAGACCGATGTCTACTACTTCGCGCCGCAGAAGAGCTTCGCCGCCGACGGCGGCCTGTGGATCGCGGTCATGTCGCCCAGGGCCCTGGCCCGCGTGGAGGAGATCGCCGCGAGCGGCCGCTACGTTCCCGAGTTCTTCTCGCTGCCCACGGCGGTCGCCAACTCCGCGAAGGACCAGACGTACAACACCCCGGCCGTGGCCACACTGCTGCTCCTCGCCGAGCAGCTGGAGTGGATCAACGGCCAGGGCGGTCTCAAGTGGGCCGTGGCCCGCACGCACGAGTCCAGCTCGATCCTCTACAACTGGGCTGACCACTCCCCCGTCGCGTCGCCGTTCGTCGTCGACCCGGCGCAGCGCTCCCAGGTGGTCGGCACCATCGACTTCTCCGAGGAGGTCGACGCCGCCCGGATCGCGCAGGTGCTGCGCGCCAACGGCGTGGTGGACACCGAGCCCTACCGCAAGCTGGGCCGCAACCAGCTGCGCGTGGCGATGTTCCCGGCCGTGGAGCCCAGCGACGTCAACGCGCTCACCGAGTGCGTCGACCACATCGTGAGCCAGCTGTCCTGACGGGGATCACCCGGGGACCGTCCTGAATCGGTCCACGGACACTGGAGAATGGAGGCCGACCCGCCGCGCGTGGGTCGGCCTCCTTCTCCTACTTCCGCTCATCGTTTCCCAGGACGGTCCCACTGTGCGCAGGAACAAGAAGACTGAACTCCCCATCAAGATCATCTCCCACCGGGGGGCCTCCGGTCACCGACCCGAGCACACGCTGGCCTCCTACGAACTGGGCGCCCGGCACGGCGGCGACTTCATCGAGATGGACCTGGTCGCCACCAAGGACGGTCACCTGATCTGCCGCCACGAGCAGGAGATCGGCGAGACCACCGACGTGGCCGACCGCCCGGAGTTCGCGGACCGGCGCACCAAGCGGACCATCGACGGCCGCACCGCCGAGGGGTTCTACGCGCAGGACTTCACCCTCGCCGAGATCAGGACGCTCCGGGCCCGCGAGCGTATGGCCGAGGTCCGCCCGGACAACGCGGTGATGGACGGGACCTACGGGATCCCGACCCTCCAGGAGGTCATCGAGCTGGCCCTGTCCCTGACCAAGGAGCTGGGCCGCCCGATCGGGATCTACCCGGAGACCAAGCACCCCGCCCACCACGTGGAGCAGGGGCTGGACCTCGAACCTCCGCTGATCGCCGCGCTGCGCGAGGCCGACCTGGTCGGCGAGGAACCCGCGGTCCCGGTGTTCCTCCAGTCCTTCGAGGCCGAGAGCCTGCGCAAGCTCGCCGAGACCGGGCTGCCCCTCGTCTACCTGATGGGCACCGAGGAGCACTGGCTGCACCACACCACCCCGGACGGCCTGGCCGAGGTGGCGACCTTCGCGCACGCCATCGGCCCGCACAAGAGCCTGGTGATCCCCACCAACGAGGACGGTTCCCTGGGGGAGCCCACCGACCTGGTGAAGGACGCCCACGAGGCCGGCCTGGTCGTGCACCCCTTCACGTTCCGCAGCGAGAACCACTTCCTGCCCACCGACCTGCGCTCGGACGGCGACCCCAAGGACTACGGCGGCTTCGCCGCCGAGTACGAGGCCTTTTTCGACGCGGGAGTGGACGGCGTCTTCACGGACTTCTCGCGCCACGCGTTCCTGTGCCGCGAGCACTACCTGGACCCCCAGCCCGAGAAGTAGCGGAGAGGCGGCCACGGCCGTCGCCCGCCTCCCACCCCCCGTATCCAGGACCGGCGGGGGTCGGCCCCGAACAGGACCGCCGACCCTGCCGGTCCTGTTCCGTGTCCACGACCCGAATCCCCCGCGGGTCTCGTCAGGGGGTCGCCTCCGCCGGCCCCGAGTTTCGGTGCGCCCCTGACCTGCCCGCATGCCGCCAGCATTGAACACCCGCGCCGAATCCAGCATAATATGGCATTTGCCGAAATTGCTGACAGACGAGGAACCGATCGCGCATGAGCAGACGTCCAATCGACGATGCAGAAATGAGCGAAAGGGCGCCCTTCTTCACCCCGTGATCCCGGTGGAGCCGTACCGACACGGGCGCTCGCCCGGATTCGCCGACGGAAATCGTCGGCCCCGCACCCCGAACATGAGCGTCCAATCAAATGGTTCAGCTCCGCAGCGCAGAGTTGATGGACCAGAAAAGGAGTAGCCGTGGCGGACGTGGTCAGGGTGAAGTCGAAAACACTGGGCATCGACACACACGAAGCCCCGAGCGCACCCGATCAGCGCAGCGACAAGAGGGACGCCGAGCCGGCCGAACCCTCCGTTGACAGGACGCCGAGGAGAAAACGTCAGCGAAAGCCCCCCGAGAAGGACCCGCTCACCGAACTCAGGCAGAGGAGGCAGAGAGAGCAGGAACGGTTCGTCGAGGACGTGCGGGCCTCGCGCATCACCGCACCGGGTCAGACCCCCCAGGACCAGCACATGATGCTCAACAACCTGCATCAACGCCACGTCTCGACGATGGTGGACCTGTGCCTGAGGCCCCTCCGGAACAAGGTCACCCCGAAGAGGGTGATCGCCACCGTCGGCGTGGCTGCGGCGATGTGGATGCTGTCGCCCAGGTTCCGCTCCCACGTGGGCGAACAGGCAGCACGGGTGGCCGATGCCCTGGGCGTCGGACGCGGTGGACGGGCGCAGACCGCTCCAGCTCCCTTCACCCCGGACGGACCGCTCGGCGCGAACGGGAGCCCGCCCTGGGGCCGGAACGAGCAGCCCCGGGAAGCCTCGAACGACAGCGGTCAGGGCCCCCGGTCGAACGAGCAGAGTGACCGCGAGCCGTACACCGAGGAGAGCGCGGCTCTGGCACACGTGGGGATCGCCCAGAACGCCTACGACGAGATGCGCAGGCCCGGCGCGGACCAGGATCTGATCAGGCAGAACTACCGAAGCGCCCTGGACGGCCTGTACCGCTCCGCGGAAGCCGACGGGTTGAGCCGTGAGGCGATACGGGGCAACATGCGCGCCGTAGTGGGCCAGATGATCGAGCGCGATCCCTCGAAGGCCTCCGTCTTCTCCGGATTCGCGCATGGCGGCGATCCGGGGACCAGCGGCCCCTCGGGGGGTGAGATGACCACCGATGAAGCCTTCACGGTGCGCGAGCCGATGAACGCCGCCGAACACCGCGCGGCTGCCGCCCGGACCATGCACGAGGACCTCAGCAACGCGCACGGACTGGCCGAGTTCGACGAGGTCGTGAAGCAGTACTACGTGGGGTCCTTCACCCGCGAGCACCCGGACCTGGCAAAGGAGGGCAGGGATCCCGCGGAACGCGCCCGGCTCAAACGCTCGCAGTCGATGTTCGCGTCCATGAGCGACGACGGACTCAGTATCGATGAGCAGGGCAAGTTGCACAGGCAGGCACTCGTGGAAACCCTCCAGCACGTGGACCCCCAGTGGGAGAGGCGCCTGCGTGACCTCGACGACAGGGTGAACCAAGCACGCGAGAATCCACGAGGACCCCGGACCTGGGCGGAGCCCGGTCCGGGCGCGCAGCCGGACCCGGAGGACGTCGTCACCGTCGAAGCGGAGATCGTCGATGCCGAGATCGTCGACGAGGACCAGGACGCCGTCGGTGACCAGGGCCCGGCGTCCTCCGTCAGCCAGGCCGTCCCGAAGCCTCCGGGTCCCTCTTCCGCCGTCGAGCAGGCGCAGTCCGGACCGGAGGACCTGCGGGACCTCGCGTCCGGCAGTGACGACACGATGACCGGCCCGAGCCGCGCGAGGACCCTGGCCGCACGGCAGCGCGTCGCGGTGAACCAGGGGAACACGGGTACGTACATGGGCGCCCAGTCGAGGCTGCCCGCCCTGGGACCGGCCCCGTCAGACGGCCCGGAAATGGGCTGATCGCCCCCACGGGAGGGAACGGCGAGGAACCCGGCAAAGAGCGGAAGACCGACGAGGACGCGCTGGAGGGATTTCCTCCAGCGCGTCCTTGTCGCATACACGCTCCTACGAGTTCCCGTCGAAGATGAAGAGAAGCAGAACCAGGTGAGGGATGACCACTGCGGCGATGGCCACGAGATAGCCGCCCCAGTCGATTCCCAGCGGCTCGTTGATCATGGCGATCAGGCGGTCGAATCCGGGGCGTGCAATCTCCAACAGGGGATCAGTCAGGCCGGACAGGAACAACAGCCAGAACAGACCCCACAGCATTGCCGCCGCGATGCACGCACCGAGGAGACGGCGCACGCTGATCGAGCGCCGACCGGCTCCGTTTCCGGACATGAATTCCTCCTCCTCAGCGAGCCGTCGCGCTCACTTTCCTACGGTTTACCATCACTGGATCCCGATCCCCACCGGGTCGAGGTCGACGATGGAACAGCCCCTTCTCGGACGACTTCCCTGACCTGGCTCGAAAGGTCGAGCCTTTGGTTCTCGCGCCCTTCCTCCGTGTTCCACCCGGTCACTACTCCTGAGAACGCATCACGCTCGCCATCGCCCGGTCGAACTCACCGCGCGCCACGTCCAACCAGCTGTCCTTCTCGGCCAGGAACTCGTAGAACGCTCCATGGACGCTGAACCCGTGCAGGTCCGCCCATTGGCCGGGGTCCTCAGCGAACACCCGCTCCTCGCTGCTGGCGCTGGCCTGCTGGAGTCTGCGCATCGCCTCCGACTCGTCCTGACGGGAGATGAAGACCCTCGTGCCGTCAGCGCTGCGCAGGGAACCGTCACGGCCCGTCGAGAAGTGGGCGCCATCCTGTTCCAGTGCGGTCCGAGCCGTCTTGTACGCCTCGACGATCTGTCCGTCCAACGGGCCGTCCAACGCACCAGCGTGCGGCCGCTCGGGGTCCGACGAGAAGTTGACCAGCATGTCCCGACTGATCTGCCTGTCGGCGTAGCGCATCACCCTGAACTCGTCCATCCGCGACTGCTGGATGTCGACGAGCTGTTGCAGGGCCTCGTCGAACTCCCAGTCCATGTCGTCCATGTCCACGTCGCCCTGGATGTCCTCGGGGTCCACGTCGTCGGAACCGCTCAGGCCCTTCTCCTCCGCGTACTCCTCGCCCCGGGCGGCGTCCACCAGCTCCATCACGTCGTTGGCGTAGGTGTCGGGGTCCCGCCGAGAGACGTCGACCGCGGAGAGGCCGTGTGCCGTCCGGTACTTCTCACGGCAGGCCACAGCCAGTTCGGCCTGCTGCATGCGCTTGGCCAGCATCGCCTCGAAGTCGGGCTGGTTCATGCGCACGTCGAAGTCGAGCGCGCTGGACAGTGTGGGGATGGTCTGGAGCGTGTAGTCGTGGCCGGGGTGCACGATCGAGTCCCTGAACAGCCGCCAGCTCATCGGGAGGATCATCTCGTTGCGGTTCCACACCGGGGAGTCGCCCGCCCGGAAGACGATCGAGTTGCGTTCGGAGATGAAGGCCAGGTCGTTGTAGCTGATGACCGGTTCTTCCTTGGTCGCCATGGTGTAGGAGACCTTGCTCTCCACGCTCATGCCCTTGACCAGCTGACCCTTGTCCTGAGTCACGGTCTTGGAGTCCATGTAGGTGGTGTGACGCTTGCCCGACATCTTCTCCAGCGTCTCGAGCATCGAGTCGTCCGTGCTCTTCAGGAAGACGATGTTGGAGGTGTTGCCCTGCACGATCTTGTCGACGCTCTCGCCGTACACCTCTCGCAGCTGCTGCAGGGTCTGGAGGATCAGTGTGAACTGCTGGTCCTGTCCCAGACCGATGGAGAGCATCGTCTCGAACCCGGAGATGCCGTGCCCCTCGGACTGGAGGTTGCCGAGCTCGTCGAGCATGAACCGGGTCTTGTACAGCGGCTTCTGGTTCTCCTTGGTCATGTACGACTTGTCGAAGTTCAGGTCGACCAGCTGCTTGATCAGGATCAGGATCAGCTTGGCGTACTTCATCAGGTGCGGTGGCGTCACCAGGAAGACCGCCTTGGGCTGTTCCGAGTAGCGCACCATCGTCTGCGTGATGGCGCTCGCCTGCCCCATCTCCTTCTGTGGCTGGTCCCCGGTGATGTTGGTCAGGCGCACCTGCGGATAGGTGGTGTGGCCCGGCGCGAACGAACCGTCGTCGTTCCTCTTCAGCTCCAACAGGATGCCGTTGCGTACGATCTTCCTGTTGGTCACCGGGTCGGTGATGAAGAACCGGCCGTTGAGCGAGGTCTGGTAGTCCTTCGTGAACCTGAAGTAGAAGGTGCGGATCAGCATGCCGGACTGCGGGTTCAGCAGCCGCAGTCGGACGTAGGCGACGTCACCCGTGAACTTGCCGCTGAAGTAGAAGCGGGCCCAGCCCTCGCGGGAGACGATGTCCTCGTGCTGGAAGTCCGCACCCAGGTCCTGGGTGAACGCGGGGTCGGCGAAGGCGTCCCACCTGGCCTGGGAACCGATCAGGTGATCGCGCTTGAGGTAGTTCATGGTGAACCGCACACCCATGCGCCGCGGGAAGCTCAGGCCCCCCAGGTCCGTGTTCTGGCTCGGCGTACCCGAGGTGAGCGTGGAGATGGTCGGGTCGGTGAAGAAACTCATCGCCGTGATCGCGATGCCGTACACGGAGGCGAGCATCTTCTCGGCCGCGCCCATGGCACGCAGGGCGTTGTCGGCGTTGCCCACCAGGGTCCGCATCGAGTTGACCGGGAGCGCGTTGGTGGCGTTGAAGAACAGGGTGAGCATGTCCAGCTCCTCCTTGTTCTCCCACAGGAAGGCCTTGCGCTCGGCCTCCGCGTACTCCGCCTCGGCCTCCGCGTCACGGAACGTCCCGTCATCCGGGTTCCCGTACTCGCCCCTCTGGGCCTTCTCCTCGACCAGCTGGACCGGGTTCTTGACCTTCTTCGCGGAGAGCTGCACGAACAGCTGGTAGCAGTTGTAGAGCGTGACCTTGCCCCACCGCTCGTCGAGCTTGGTCTCCAGGACCCTGGGGTCCATGTCCACCCGGCTGGCGTAGGCGCGCAGCTCGCGCTCCTCCTCCAGGTAGTAGTCGATGAGACCGTAGGCGGCTCGTTTGAAGGCGTTGTTGGCGGCGTTGGGCCAGACCGGGTCCTCACCGCCATCGAGAGGGAAGAAGACGTCGGCGATGTTCTCGATGTACATCGCACACTTGGTGGAGTCACCCTCACGGGCGGCCTCCGCAGCCATGCCGAGCGGGTTGTAGATGTCGGTCTTCATGGCGTTGATCAGGTTGAACTGCACCACCTGGAATCCACGCATGGTGGCCCGTACGTAGTGTTTGACCAGCAGTTCGCCCTTGGGGTCATTGATGACCATGTTGTTGGGGCGCTTCTCGCGCAACCACATGTCGATCATCGGCTCGATGTAGGTCTGCCCCTTACCGGCCCGCGTGATGGCCAGCACCATGGTGTTCACGGGGGCGGTGTCGACGATGTAGGCGCCAGCCGGCCGCTGAACCTCGTACTCGGGGAAGGTCCAGTCGTCATTGACCATGTCCGCGACGGTCTTGTACCTGCCGAGCTTCTCCCGGTCCTTGCCGTCGGGGTTGTAGGGGACCCTGGTGGTGTCGAACCTCTTGCGCAGGGACTTGTCCTTCGGCAGGCCGGAGGCCTCGAAGAGCTCTTCCCCGAACCTCTCGTCGATCAGCGGCTTCTTCCTGGTGATCGCCCGATCGTCCTCGTCGAGCAGGATCTCGCCCTTGAGGTACTCGATGTCGCCGTCAGAGTCGAGGACGTCCTCCTCCGCGCGCTGGGCAGCCTGGACCTGTTTGAGGCCCTTGTTGGTCATCATGACGTGGCTGATCATCGAGTTGGGCTGTACGCCCGAGTGCGCACCGGCGTCGGGGAACCAGTCAAACTTGCGCACGATCTCCTGCGGCAGGGCGATGTGCTGGTCTCCGTCGTACTGGTTGATGTCACTGGTGTCGTGCAGCAGGTTCTGAGCGTCCCGGTTGCGCATGAGCAGTGTGTGGACCACGCCGAACGTGACCAGGCCTGCCCCGAAGCTCACGGCCAGCTTGAGCCAGCTCATGTGGAGGAGCCAGCCCACCAGTCCATCGGGTTGGCCCGCGCGCTCGGCGTCGAGCTCGGCCTGCTGGGCCGCCATGTCGTCCAGCACCCACTGCGGCGGGTCCTCCAGGGCCTCTGCCTCGGAGTCGTAGCAAGGCCGGTCGGCCATCACCTCGCCGCTCTCGTCGAGGGCCCGGAAGCAGTAGCGGGTCGGAGAGAGGCTCTCTCGTTCCACGAACTCGGGGGCGGTGGGGCTGCTGAACGACGCGGACACGGTGCTGACCGTGAGCTGGCCCGCCGACCACACCGCCCACACCAGCAGGGTGACCAGAACGCTCACCACGACGGCGAGGACGGTTCGCGAGGTCCGAGTCCGTTTGCGTTCGATCCTGGAGCGATCGAGCTGCTGGGATTCGTAGACGTCGCGGTTGGCGTTCGTCTCCTCGGTGCTACGAGAGGAGAGCTTGTCCCAGGCACCCGCTTTGGGGCTAGAACTCCTCCTGGCCATGGTGCGCCTTTCGTTGGTGCATGCGCTCGGAAGCGCTCACTTTCCTGCTTCGCCAGATCTCACGACGGGACGTCCGAACGACGCGAACAGGGCACCACCCTCGTTGGTCGGAGGTGATGCCCCGCGCGCGGTCACCGCTGCGCGTCATGGCCATCAAGGGCCTAGTCGGACCACACCGGGAGGGCCATCGCGCTGGCACCGAACGTGTTGTAGCCGAACCACCAACCGATGATCACGCCCACGCCGACGGCCGCCAACGCGAAGACGGCCATGAGCACGAAGAGGATCTTGTTGGCGCGCCGCTGGACATTGTTGGCACGGTTCAGCTCTTCGATGCTGGCGTGGTTGGTGCGGTTCAGCGCCATCAACTGGCCCTGGTACTCCTGGTGCATCGTGTCGGTCATGTTGCGGGTCTTCTCGACCAGGTCGGAATACATCTGGTTGTTGATCTGGGCCTTGTGATGCCATTCGCCCTCGCGCTCGCGCATCCGCACCTCCGCCTGCTCGCGGCTGCGTTCCAGGTCGGAGGTCAACCTGTTGAGATCGGCCTTCAACCGCAGCATCTGGTTCTCGTGCCCGGCCCTGAGCTCCTCCGAGCGCCGGGCGTGCTCGGCCTTCAACTTCTCCACGCTGGTATCCAGTTGCAGCTGCACAGCCAACGCCTCGGCCCGTGCGATGTCCTGCTTGCGGTTGTCGTCGATGTAGCGCGTGAGCTTCGCGTTCCACTGGCTGAGCAGGTCCATCTCGGCCTGGCGCTGGATGGCCTCACGCTCCGACAGCAGTTGGAAGGCGCGCGTGGTGCCCAACTGCATCCGGGTCTGCGCGTCCTTGCGCCGCATCTCGAGCACCAGCTGGCGCCGGTGGGTGTGACGCTCCTCGTTGCGCCGTTCAACCTCCAGGGCCACATCGGCGATCCGACGCTCAAACTCGGGGCGAGCGCGGTCCCAGAACGCCTGTCTGGCCTGGGCCGCGGCGGTCTCGGCCCGGTTGTCGGCGTCCTCCTCGTAGCGCCGGGTGATCTCGCTGCGCTGGGCGCTGACGTCCTCGGGCGCCTTGGACCTGAGCTCGCCGTACTCTGTGTCCGCGGCGACCATCAGCGACTGGTAAACAGAGCCCTCGCGCTGTTCGTCCACCGCACGCATGACCGACTCCACATGCAGGCTCATGGTCTCGACGAAGAGGCCGCGCAGTTCCCTGCGGTGGTTGCGGTGGAGCTTCGCCAGTTCGGAGTTGGCCTGGTTGGCCAGCAAGGAGACCTGCTCACCGAGCCAGTCGGTGGGCTTCTCCGTGCCCCTGTCACCCAGTTCGAGGCGCACCGCCGGTGCCCGGGTGTCGAACGTGGCCTCGAACTCGTCGAGGGCGATCTCAAGTTCGAGGTCTCCGGAGAGGAAGCGCCGCGCGATGCTCGCGCGCACCTGCTCCTCGGTGAACTCTCGGTCCCGGTGGTGCTGCGCGTACTGTTCCCAGTCCTCGGACCCCGCCTCGTCATCGACCTCCGTGTCGTAGTCCTCGTCATCCTCGTCGTCGTAGGCGACGAGGTCGTCGTGGCCGTGGTCCTCGAGGTCCGGCTCCGCGTCCAGGTCCGTCCCCGCGCTGAACGCCTCCTCGACCCCCTCACCGAACACCAGGGGCTCGGCGGCGACGTTCGACTCGAAGTGGTCGTCCGCGTCGGCCTCGGGCTGTCGGGTCGCCGCTGTCGGGGCACCGTGACCGAAGACCGTGGGGGCGTCGTGCCCCGCGCGCTGGGCGGGGCCGCCGGGGACGGTGTGCGGCAACGGGGGTGTTCCGGCGGGTGGGGTGTTCACCGGGGGGCTGGGAGTGTCGATGGCCTGGGTCCATGCCCACACGTGCGGCAGGTGGTCGGCAAGGCTGCGGCTGCCGTTGGCGATGGCCACGACGTCGGCGAAACTCGCCTCCTTGCCATTGACCGGGTTGACCAGCAGTTCCTGACCGTCCGGACTCGGGCTCAGCACCATCCAGTGATAGGTGGTGTTGGTGAGCAGCGAGTACTCCTCCATCCGCTCCAGGGTCTGGGGGGTGGGGATGATCCCCAGTACCTCCTCATCCAGGAGATAGCGGGTGGTGATGGCCTGGATGTGGTCATGGTTGATGAGCTCGATGAGCGAGCCCTTGGCCTCGTCCTTCTGGTGCTTCTTGCTCAGACCACCGATGTAGTCCACCGGCAGGGCCAGAGCAGCCCACGAGTTGGCACCCGGCAGGACGAAGGGTTCGTTCTGCTTGAGCAGGTCGATGACGGCGTTGACGGTGCTCTCGCGCACCACACTGGCCAGCATCTCCTCCGGCTTCCGCCGCTTGGCGCGCTTCTTGCCGTCGCCGTTGGGCGGGGCCGCGGCTTCCGGATTGTCAGAGGACGTGCCGTCGCCCGCCCCCTTCTGCCGCATGTTGTCGATGAATCCCATCGGCACAACCCTCTCCGGTTCGAACCATGACTTGTCGTACTGGCTTTTCGTGAGCCCGCGCGGGCTTCTTTCGGCCGAGCGAACCCGGTGGAGCTCGGGGGGTTCCTAACGGGCCGCGGAGACCTCGACGTAGGAGTCGCTCTTCAGCAGGCCCTTGTCCTCGCTGCGCATCATGCCGCGCACGTCCACCCGAAGGACCCGCTCGTGGGGGTGGGCATTGATGAAGGCGGCGATGGAGATGGTGACCTCGTCGGTCATCTTCGCGATCGCCGCACGCGCACCGCCCGCGTTGGAGTCGGTGTCCCCGTGGTCGTCGATGAGGTACTGGAGGACACGCTCGGCAATCTCGACCCGGACCCCGTGCTTGACCATGACCTCGCGGCGCATCTGGCGCAGCTTGTTCATGACGATCTTGCGCTGGGTCTCCCGCGAGAGGGGTTGGAAGGGAACGATCGCGTCGATACGCCCGAGCAGTTCGGGCGGGAACTTGTTGTCGCCCTGCGTGGTGGAGATCGAACGGCGGATCTCCTTCATCTTCTCCACCAGCTCCTTGCCGGAACCGGTGTCGTCGACGTTGTACTGGGCGATGGTCTCGTAGATCTCCGAGCCCGCGTTGGTGGTGAGGACGATGTAGGTGTTGAGGAACGAGACCTGGCGGCCGTTGTCGTCAGAGAGCCTGCCGTCGTCGAGCACCTGGAGCAGCACACGGGTGATCGCCGAGGCCGCCTTCTCGATCTCGTCGAAGAGCAGGACCGCGTGCCCCATGTCCCACACGCGTTTGGTCAGTTCCGAGCGGAACAGGTCCAGCGACTCCTCGCGCGCGAACTCGGACATGTCGAACCGGACGAGGTGGCGCTGGTCGTCGCCGAACAGCAGTTTCGCGAGCTGTTTGGTGAGCTCGGTCTTGCCCGTGCCCGTGGAACCGGTGAGCAGGAAGGAGGACATGGGCTTCGTCTTGTCGTTCAGATCCGCGACGCACAGTTGCAGCCTCTTGGAGACCACCGTGGTCGCGAAGTTCTGGGAGAAGACCGCGCTGTCGAGCTGCTTCTTGATGCTCACCGCGTCAACGTTGAAGGCCACGTTGACGTTGGTCGACTCCATAAGGACATCCGCCAGCAGGGCACGGTCCATCGGACGTCCGGTGTGGCGGTGCCAGCCCACCATCGAGTCGAGGACCAGAATCGACTTGCGCGGCTGGGTCGACGCCGGAACGTATCGGTTGGTGTACTCGTAGATCATCTCGAAGAGGTGGTCGTCGTAGAACTGGTCGTCCACCTTGTACCGTTTGGCCATCCCCTTGAGAATTTGGACCGTGGTCCTCTGGTCCGGCGGGTTCACGTTGATGCGTTGGAGTCGCTCCATAAGCGGCTGGTTCGGCGCCACGTACTTATGGAATTCGTCGAACGTCGTCGCCGCGATCACACGGATCCCACGCGCACCGGAGGCAGCCAGCACCGGCTTGAGAGCCTCGACGGAGGCAGCGCTCAACTGCACCACCTGGTGGAACTCGTCGATGAACAGCACCAGCTCCGCCTGCTGTTCGGTACTGAACCGCTCGGCCTCGTCGAACAGTCCCTTGATCAGCGCCGCCATTTCGTCGGAGCTGTTCAGGCCCGCGATCATCCGGGCCAGATCCACTTCCAGGTAGACCCGTTTGGCGTCCGCCAACATGGCAGCCTGCACCAGAGCGGTCTTGCCCGACCCGGGAGGGGCCAGCAAGAGGGCGTTGCACAGCTCGGGCCGGGACATGGCGGCCATGAGCTGGGAGATCTCGTATTCACGCCCCACGATCTCCCGCTCGGGAGCCTTGAGAGGGTCGCTGAACTTGGCCAACTTCGGATAGAGCGAGTCGAGCTCTTCGCCGGAGGAGCCATCGGACCTGGTGAACAACCCTTACCACCTTCTGTGGATGAGAAGGTTACGAGTCCATCTCAGTTCCACTCACGTTTTTACCCATAAAGCAGCATTATTCTAGCACGAAACAACGCAACTAGGACAAGCTAGATGCCTTGTTTGATGATGGCCGAAAATACCGCGATGGACATCGCGGCAAACAGTGGGAAGACACCGCCCGCCCGGAAAGGCGAATGGGGAAACGTGTCCCTTCGTCCGTCAGGATGAGCGCTGGCCTCCCACCATTACGACGCGCACCGAACACACTTTGTTCGCGGGATCCCGCCGAAAGCAGGGGCGCACGAGGACCGCGGCGGCCTCCGCCTGCCCGCGCGGCCCGAAACCCCGCGGGCCGACGAAGCCGTCCGAGTCAGGCACCCGGCAGGTGGTCACCCCGTCCCTCGCCCCTCGCCTGGTCCGGGGAGGACTCCGGGGCTCGCGTGTGACCGGTGTCCGAGGCGGACGCGCTCGCCCCGTCCGTCTCGACGGTGTCCTCGTCCCAGTCCAGGAAGGCGTCGAACTCGCTTTCTCCCCTCTGCTGAGGGCCGGTCTGCGGTACGTCGGACGGGAGCTCCTCGGTCGAATCCGCCAAGGCCTCCTCCACACCCGGCGTGATCCTCTCCCGCAACAGGCCCTCGGGGCTGCCGGGAACGTAGTCCACCCCGGGCCGTTTGGCGCCGTCCTCGGCACGGCGCTGGGACTCGACCTGGTCCAGAAGGAGGTCGAACACGCCCTTGGGGACCTCCCCCGGCCCGCCCCTCTCCGAGGGCGCCCCCCGAGGCGGCGATCCCGCCCCCCGGTGGACCGACTCGTCGAGTTCCTCGTCAGCGAAGAGATCATCGATCTCGTCCGAGTGCGTGGGCACCGCGAACTGGCCCCCGTCCTCGAACTCGGATTCCTCGGCGGAGTAGTCGGGGAAGTACTCGGCGAGGGTGTATCCGCTGCTCTCCTCGGTGAGCACGGCGCTGTTCTGGTCGCGCACTCCCACGAACACCAACGGCGGCTGGTCCATGGTCTCCGGGGAGACCACGAGGAAGTCGACTCGGGCGGGAAGCTCCCACACGATGCCGACCATCGTGTTGGGCACCTGGAAACGGGGGCTGAAGTATCCCTTGTTGATCAGCTCGTTCAGCTGCGCGGTGTCGAACTCGTAGAAGGCGTCGATGCTCGGTTCCGAGCCGGAACGGTAGGGCAGTTCCGTGATGCCGAACGGCAGCGCGACCTCCGGCTGCACCTGGAGGATCTGCCCTCGCAGGTGCAGGTAGGGGCGGTAGTTCTGGTCGGCGCCGTGGTGGAGGATCGACACCGCCTCCATGCGCACGGCGAGTTCGCAGTGCACCGCGCTCAGGGTCTGCGTACCGACCCCGCTGTTTCGAGCCAGACGATGGGACCAGGGGTCGGAGATCTGCAGGGGTGCGATTTTCACACGGATCGCCTTTCTTCGGTTTCGGGGGTCAGCGACCGGTTTCCTCGCCCAGCAGGGCACGCCGGGCCTTCTCCCCCAGCCGCCGCTGGACGCGCCACAACCAGCGCGCCAAGACGAGCACCAGGACGAAGATCAGCCCGATGAGGAACAGGCTGGGTGCGAGCCAGTGCGCCAGTTGCATCTCCAGAGGGGCGGCGGGGCCGATGCCCGTTCCGGTCGCCACCATGAGGAAGACGTTGGGGACGACGGTCACCGCGATGAACATCGCCAGAACATAGACGGCGAAGCAGGTGGAGAAGATCAGACCGGCGCGCGCGGCCACCACCAACGACTGCATTCCTTTCTCGCCCAGGCGGGCGCGGGTGCGAGCCCTGATCGAGGGCTTCACGCCGTTCTGGTCCGCCTGGTCGGCCGCAGCGGGCTCCTGTCCATCGTTCTCCTCGACCTGACGTTTCCTTGCGCGCCTGTCCGAGGCGGACTGGGCTCCCTTCGACTTCTTCCTGGCCGTCGGCGAAGCGGGACTCATCGGCTGTTCTCCTGGCGGGGCGTGGGGTGTTAGGAGCGTGCGGGGGTTTCGTCGAGCCAGTGGGCGTCGATCTCGGTGATCTCGCCCCTGTTGTTCGTTGACCACATCACGGACAGGGAGGCGACCGCGGAGGCTTCGTCCTCCTCGTCACCGTCGTTGCTCGCGAGGTCGTCAGCGTCGAACACGTCGACATCGACGAAGTAGGAGTAGGTCGAACCCACCTTGTCGACCAGGACCGCGTCGAACTCTCCCAGCTCCGCCTGTGAGCCCTCACGGAGTGCGGGCACGCCGTCGGTGGACAGGTTCCCCAGCGAATCCAGGGTCCCGTCGTCAGAGGTGTCGGGTTCGCTCGCAACGCTTCCACCCGCCTCCACCGCGTCACGCAACAGCGCGTGCATGGCCTCCCGGTCACCGTCCAGCCGTTCGACGCGCACCGGAGTGGCACGCTCCAGTGCCTCGGTCCAGGCGCTCTGGAACTCGGCTTCGGCCTCCTCGGCCTCGTTCTCGTGTTCCTCCGCGAGGGCAGCGACCGCGGCGTGGTCGGCCTCCCGCCCCGATGACGCCGACCAGACGGCCAGTCCGCCCACGGCCAGCGTCAGGACGGCCACCCCCAGAGGCACCCAGGACACGACGAGCCGGATCCGCTCGCGGCGGAGTTTCCGCTCACGCTCGTAGGCTTCCATCTCGGCAAGGCTCATCCGCGCTCACCCTCCCCCTCGTGCCCATCCTCGTCCGTCGGGACGTCGGCCCCACTGTCACGCGTGTCCTCGTCGGGATCGCCCTCGGTCTCGGAGTCCCCCTCAGCCTCGGCTTCGTCGGCGCCCTCCTCACCGTCGTCGACGCCGACCGTCCCGAACGCCATCTGGTCGAACTTCTTCGACAGTGGGTCGAAGGTGCCTCGCATCCATGCGACCGCCCTTCCGGACTCGTCCTCGGTGAGGGTCCAAACCAGGGGGATCGAAGAGTCACGTTCGAAGACGAGTGCCTCGTGCGCGGTCCAGGTGTGGTCGGCCAGGGAGACGTCCTCCTCCACGGTCGACACCCACGTGTGCCACTGGGTCACCGCGTCGAAACCGTCCGGGTCACGCACCTGCGCCGCGAAGTGCGGGGTCAGACTCCGCTCCAGGCCACCGATCGCCTCCTCGCGCAATCCCTCCGCGCAGGCGGTGAGCTCCTCGTCGGTGTAGTCGCGCGGGGTGGTCGGAACCTCCTCGAGGTAGGAGACGCACTCGTCGCGCTCTCCCGCGTCGGGGGTCTGCTCGGGCAGCTCGTCCAGGGGAAGCGGCCCGCTGTGTTCGAGGAAGGTGTTCTGGGCCTCGGCGACCCTCTCGCCCACGGAGGTCGCCTGGCTCAGCCACCGATCGGCCTCGTCCCTGCCCGGCAGGTCCTCCAGGCTCTGTTGGGCGGTGGTGGTCCTGCCCTGTGCGTCGAACCCGGGCTGGGCCTCTTCCTGCAGTCGGGCCTGGTGCTGAGCGCTGATCAGCCCTGCCGCGAGCAACAGGGTCAGAGCGCCCAGGATCCCCAGACCGGTGGCCGACCAGTACGCGATCCTCGGAAGGAGGGAGGGGCCCTTCGGGGGTGGGGGTTCCTCCTCCTGCCCCGCACGAGTGGCCCCCAGTCGTTCGGCCAGGCTTCCGGGCTCGTAGTTGGAGAACGAGGGCGGAGTCGGGGGCCTTTCGGGCCCGTGCTCGCCATCGGCCACGTTGACCTCCTCCCTCATGTCACCACGAGGAATATTTCCTCGGATATCAGAACAGTTCCATCAACACACACTAGTGACCGGTCGGCCTTCCATGGCCGCATGACGGGTCACTCGGGGCCGGAGGAACGGACCTGTGACGTGGCGGCATACCCCTCGACGTCGTGCACCCCACCATCACCGTCAGTGGTCAACAACACCGTGGAAGTGTTGAACGCACTGGCCTCACCGTCGTCGGACGTGGTCCGCACATTGACCAACACCAGATAGGTGTACTCGGTGCCCAGGACCGACATCAGCTGGGTGTCGAAACTGTGCACCCGTGAATCGAGACCAAGCAGATCGATGAGCGGGTACTCCTTGCCCTCGCTGTCGACGTTCATCGGCGCCTCCGGCAGGAACTCGGTCATGAACGCAGAATCCTCCGGAACCTCCCACGCGGTCGTCATGGCCGTGCGAGCGCTCACGTACTCGGCGTGGGTCTCCCAAGTCAGGGCGGTGTCCAGCACCTGACGGATGAGTTCCTCGTCGGCGTCCAACCGTGCGACGTTGGTGCCCACCACATCCTCGGCGACCTGGCGTCCGCGCTCCGCTTGGTCGGCCTCCAACTCGGCCTTGCGCTCGTCCAGTTCACGGATCTGCGCTTCCTGCTCCGCCAGAACGGATTCCCTCGCTCCCTGGGTGGCCGCGAACGAGGCACTGGACACGACCAGGAGCCCGGCCGCGACCAACGGGAAGGCGTTCCGCTGGAGAAAGCTCATCAGTCCTCCTCCCGCGCCGCGTCCGCCGGACGTTCCCCGATCGAGGTCCTGCCTACCTGGAGGCTGTGAAACCTCCCCGTGTCGCCGCTGAACGTCCCCCTGGCCCAGGCCAGCACGTCACCCGTGGAGGCGTCCCGATTGAGCCACGCCACGTCGACCACGCTGGCGGAGCCCGTACGCGGGGTGGTCGACACCAGCTCCCAGGAGTTCAGCGTCGGGTCGGCGTAGTCCGTTCGCGTCTCGTCCGCGTGCCGCGAATACCAAGGGTCGAGCACGTCGATCTCGCGGGGGCCGTGGATCACGTGCGCGCCGGGGTGGTGGGAGTCCTCGTCCTTGATGACGCGGGCCGACTCGTCGAAGAGATCGACGAGCTCCTTGCGCTGTTCGTGCGCGTCATCCGTCTCCCGGCCCTCCGCCAGGTCCTCGTCGTCGAGGTCGACGAGGATCTCCTGGTACTCGTTCTGCGCCCGGGCGACCTGCTCGCCCTTCGTCTGGGCGTCCTCCAGCGCCTGACCGAGTCGCTCCTCAAGGTCGGCGACGTCCGGCTCCTCCTGCGTCTGGGCCTCCAACAAGCGGATGTCCCCTTTGAGCGAGGCGATGCTCTGCTCGTTCGCCTCGGACTGCGCCTCCGTCGTGTCAGTGCTGGCGGCGGCCAGGTACCCGGCCGCCAGAGCTCCGAGCATCAGGGCCGAGCCCAGGCTCAACCGCACCGACCGACCCACGTCCCGCGGGCGTCCTCGGCCGCTGACGCCCCGCTCGGACCGCTCGCGTCTGCGCTGCTGGCGTTCGGCGCGGCGCTCCCGCAGCATCTCCTGGACGTCGTCCCCGGTCAGCCTTCTACGATTGGCCCTCTGCTTGGCCTGGTAGCCGTCGAAGCGTTGCATCACCTCCTCGCGGCTCATGTGGCGCCAGGACTTCTTCGCGGCCCCCTGCTCCTCATCCGAAGCACCGGTGCCCGACGACCGCTCGTCGCCGCCGTCGCGCTCGTTGTTCCCTTCGCCGGACACTCCCTGGCGCTCCTTTCCTGTCGAGCCGGACACAAGAACTCCACCGGCATCCGAACCACTCCGGAGGAGGACGCAGACCGCGCCCTGTTCCCGTCAGGGAGCCGTTGTGCGCTCGGTCATTTGAACGTTCCCGGCTTTCCCACACTGACATGAATGTGGTCGATGTGACTCTGGGTAATGTCCCCTCGCTCCGCGTCCCGGGTGATCTCGTTGCTCCACTTTCCCACCGGGTCCCGCAGAGGGTTCCAGACACGTTCGTACCAGAGGATGCCGAGAATGTTCAGTTCCTCGTGGTTCGCGACAAGATAGTTCACGACCTCCGTTCCCGAATTCTTCATCTCCTCGGTCGGAACCTCGCCCAGCTCGGCCATCATGTAGTCGATCGCCTTGCCCTCACCGTGGTTACTCGTCGCCTCGTCGCGGTAACCACCCGCGCTGATGAAGAATCCACCGAACTCGTCCTGGAGGTGTTCGTGCAGGTCACAGGCCTGAGAGTCCATCGTTCCCAGCGACGCGCAGGGGATCATTTCTCCGGCCTGAACCACACCTCCACCGCTGACGTTGGCGGTCTGGCAGTCCTGCACCACCGCGGCCCGGCGATTCTGATTGGCCGCACTCAGAGTCGTCTCGGCCTGCTCGAGAACGGAGTCGGCCAGACTCTTGTCGGCCTTCCAGGAGTCCAACTTCGCGAACCACACATCGGCGTGGTCCAGGCGCGTGGCGAGCTTGGCACGGTTCTCCTCGACGCCGAGTGTCAATCCCTCCCACTTCACCATCCACTCCTGGGTGGATTCCTCGATCGAGCCGTCCGGGGACTCAATGAGTTCCTTGGCGAAATTCACCCGCGCGGGGTCGTCCTCCGAGAGCATGAAAGCGAACTGGGTCTCGAGTTCCCACCACTCACCACCGGTCTCCTCCGCGTAGTCAGTGAGCATGGTGTTACGACCGTTGGTCCACTGACCAAGGCCAATGCCCACCAGATCGATGGCCGGGTACCTCGCCGCGTAGTCGGCGTCGATCAGCTCGACCTTGAAGCCGTTCTTCTCCGCGGCCTCAGTGCGTGGTCCGTACTCGTAGGGCTCGGTGTAGATCGTCTCCACGGTCGTCGGGTCGATCATCGACTCCTGCTGGAAGTTGCCCAGCACGCCCGCGATGTTCTCGTCCTGCATCCCCATACCGCCAAGAATGGAGTAGACCTTCTCGGCCATGTCCTCCATCGACTCGTCGTTGAGCTGAGCCGCGGCCTTGGCGTCGATCTCGTTCACGGTCGCCTCGGTCTCCGGACGGCAGTCCTCCGGCATGGCGTCGCGCTGAGCGGTCGCGTTGTTCTCGTTCGTCGCCTGTACCGCCGTCGCGACGATCGCGACGATCGCCAGAAACCCCGCCCCGACCGACATCGCGGCGCCTGTGACCACGGAGATGGCTCCGCCGACGGCCGCTGCCACCGCGGCGCCGACCGCCAGAACCGCGCCCACCACCGTCTTCGCCACCGCGACGACGATGGACCACAGGAGGTTCAACAAGTTCAGCAGCATGGCCGCCAGCGCGGACATCAGGCCCTTGAGCCACTTGAGGAACATCATGATGACCAGGAGTTGGGCGCCGAGCCCGATGGCGGGGATCGCTGCCGCCGCCCCCACTCCCTTGGCCACGCCCTTGGTGCCCTCGGCCCCGTCCTTGGCGGCCTTGGACGTACCGCCGGCTCCCAGACCGGGAGGACCTCCGCCGGGCCCGCCCGGACCGCTGGGCGCTCCCTCCGAGGCCTTCTCCGGGCCCGCCCCTGATTCCGCGCCCTTCTCAGAACCTTCGCCGGGTCCGCCCTTCGCGGCGTCGCCCAGGCCGGGAACACCCTTCTGCGCGGCCTTGCCTATCTCACCCGAATCCCCGGGGCCGGGGGGCTGCAGGCCCCCGGCTCCACCACCGATTCCCGACACGGTGTCCTCTCCTGTTCCCTTTGCGTATCGCCTGGACTTTCAGACTGCCGAGCGTCATGCTCCGGTTCAGTAGGTGAGCAGAACCTCTTCGTCCGAATTGATCGAGCCAGACGAATCAACGCCGCGCAGCAGTACCTCCAGCTCCAACAGATCGCTGTGGGAATCGACCTGGTAGGCGTTCTTGATGCGGTAGTACTCCTGGTAGGCCTGGGTGGTGTTGTTCATGATGTCGGTCAGGGGTTTCATGGCCTGCTGCGACTGCCCGTAGTCCTTCAGGTCGTTGCCGTCCGTCAGGAGCCATTCGATGTCGTTGGCGGAGAACTGGGAGTTCTCCCCGTCGTCGGCCTGAGCCTTTTCCCCGAGAAACGTGATGTAGGACGTCTCTCCCACGGGCATGATCGAGTCCAGGTATCCCTGGTCGATCGAACCCGAACGCCAGTCGAAGTCGTAACCGCGCGGATGCACCCAGTCCGTTTCGAGATCCAACGTGGCCTCGGTCTCCTCTTCGGCAGCCTGGCCCGCGATGGAATCCCCGTCGATCTGTGCCGGAACCTCAGGTGGTTCGATAAAGACCCCGTCGACGTTGACCCGGTTCATCTCCGCCTCGTATTCGGAGATACGGGTGAGGTAGGAGCGCATTTCCAGGAGTTGTTGATCCATCGCGTCACGGATCTCCTGCTCCTGTTCGGAGAGCACCAACTCGTAGTAGAGGGCGGCGGGGTCCACACGGGTCCCCTCCAGGGAAGTCGCTTCCCGCGTGCCCGAGGCTCCCGGGTTGAGGAAGACCCGCCACTGGTCGAACTCCGCGAAACTGCCGTCGTCCTGGAGGTCCTCCCGCAGCTCACGACCCGAGTCCGCGTTGTAGACCAGTTCGCTGTTGGCCCGGAGGGTCAGGCTCAGGATCTGCTGCGCGAAGGGCACGTCGGAGTCCAGCACCACTCCCAGGTAGCCGGTGGAACCGAAGACGAGGATCGAACCGGTGATGTTCGACTGGAGCGCCATCGTGTCCAGTTGCTCGTTGGAACCAGTGAGGAAGGCCTGGTAGTTGGCGGCGTCAGCGGAGAAGCTTCCCGCGTCGGCGTCACGGAAGCGCATGAGGACCAGGGCCCGGGTGTTGTCGTCGTTGGTGTAGATCCCCTCGACGCCGCCCGACAGTTCGGTCCTCGAAGTGGTGAACGAAGTGGTGTACAGAGCGGTCTCGTCCAGCCGGGCCCGGTTGTTCGAGGCCGCGGAAGAGATCGTTCCCATCAGGAGCATGGCGAAGGTGACGGTGAAACACGTGGTGATGACCCCGAACCGCTCGATGGCATGGTGGGGTCCCAGTTTCATCTTCGCCGTAAAGGACGAGAAATTCTCTTTCAAGCTCAAAGGTCCTGCTCCTGACTTGACGATCGAGCACAAGCCGACCTGTGGAACGAACAAAGGGCCGACAGCTCCGTTGGCCGCCGACCCTCATCAGTACCTACCGTTGCACAACCATGTCCCAGGACTCCGGTGCGGTGGCGCCTTATCTGAATTGGTCGAGACCGAGGAGGATCATTCCGCCGCCCAGGTCTTCGATGGTGGTCCGACCACCGGCGGCGATGGTCGAGATGAGACTGAAACCACCGACCATCAGGGCGCCGCCGATGAAGATCAGACCGATGATCTTCACCCAGCTGGTCTGGTCCTGCTGCGAGGCCATCAGCTTCTTGACGAGGAGAACGCCGCCCCACACGACACCGACCGTGCCCATCAGGGCGAGGAGGGATCCGCCCGCCATGCGTACGTAGTTGGTGGCGTTCTCAAAGAACGAGAGGAGGTCCCATGACGCGAAAGGGAGGTTGGTCAAATTCATTATCGGTTTTCCTTAGTCGTCTGCTCCTGGCCGATGGCGGCACAGTAGGCCCCTCGCGGCAGGAGGTTCAACAGGTTTGGGGCGGCATGTTCGACACCGGGGGGTCGTGCGCTTTCCGGAGGGTTTGTCAGCAGTCAATTCTAACTGTCGGCTGTCGCCAGCAGCAAGTTCGTTCCGCATCGCTAACTCAACGTTGACCCTGGGCACAATCACTGCTCCGTGGCCACTGTGACCAAGGTCAACAGCGCTTCTTTCCATATGAGTCCTTCAAGGTTTTCCTATCGCTGGACAGAACTACTTGCCCTTACGTGGCTTCGGCTGCTTCGGCGGCTTGGGAGGCTGCTTCTGGGGTCGCGGCTGCTGTTTGGGAGCGGGCTTCGGGGTCTTCGGGGTGCCGCCGCCCCCACCGCTTCCGCCGCCCGTGCCGGTACCGGCCATTCCGGCGACGTTGGAGACGGTCTTCCCGGCCTGCTGCATCTGCTGACCCTGTTGGATCTGCCTGTCCTGCCTGGCCGTGGACTTCGGGGCGTCGAGCGTTGACTGCGAAGCCTGTTGCGAAGCCTTGCTGGCCTCCGCGTTCCTCGACACTGCGGATCCAGCAGCCGCAGTGGCGTCTCCAGCTGACTTCGCGGCGCCGGCTCCGTCTCCAGCGACACCGCGCCCCACGGCGATCGCCGCGTGCCCGGTCGCCTTGGCGGCGTCTCCGGCCGCTCCTATGCGGTGCTTGTCGGACTCCATGTAGCCCGCCGCAGACTGCTGGGCCGAACCGGCCATGGTCTCCAACGGGTCATCGGACAGACCGTCGGTCTCCACCTGACGACCCAGCCTGGCCTGTTCCGCGGCGTTCTGGTCCTGTTCACTGGTTCCCAGGCCCGATCCCGACCGGTCGTCCCCGAACATTCCCGCCGGGCCCTCCAACTTGCCGTCGGTGTCCACGTCCCCGCTGACCGTGCTGTCGGTGCCGCCGCTCGCGGCGGCGGTCCCACCCGCCGCACCCCCGCTGGCGCCGCCGGCGTTCATACCGGCGCCACCCTTGGCGCTGCTGGCACCGCCCATCCGGTTGGAGGCCGTCGCCCCCGACCCCTTCCCTCCGGCACCAGCAGTGCTGGGCATCTTGCCTCCACCGGGCTGTGCCGAGGAGTCGGTGAACTTCTCCACCAGCTTGCTGCTGGCGTCCTCGACCGCCTTGACCATGGTCTTGCGCAGACGCATCGCCATGACCGTGAAAAGGACGATCATGATGATTGAGATCAGGGCGATGACCATGGTGAGGAAGCCCCCCGCCTGCAGGAACAGAAGGAAGGCACCGACTTCGTCGGCCCCTCCGTCTAGCGCTCCCGACAAAGGGGCCTCGATGATCCGGGGAAGGCTCAACAGGAACTCCTGTACGAACTTGTACAGGAACAGGGTGACCACGACCTCCATGATCAGAGCGATCGTGTAGACGATGACCTTGGCGATTCCCGATATCACACCCAGTGTCGCGAAGGGGATCGCCATGATCAGCTGGAAACTCCGGCGGATGTTCCCGACGATCATCGCGATGGCGTAACCGAAACCGATCGTGATGAAAGCACCAAGCAGAACCACGGCGTTGATCCAGTACACGAAACTCATCGTGCCCGTGCCCACGAGGTTCACGGAATTGTGAATGGACCTGGTCGCCTCGCTGGTGGTCCTACCAGAGGAATAGGAGGTGTAGGAAGTCGGCCCGAAATCAGTGTTCAGGTAGTTGTACATCGCCAGCGGCGAAAGGTTACAGGCGATTGGTCTACCAGAATTGTCGGCGATTTCCAGGCCGCAGTCGCGAGAACTCCCCTCGGTCGAGAAAGCGAGGGTGCGGGTCGACTCCTCCGAATCGTTCTGGTTCTCCCGTTGCCAGAGCCAGTCGAAGAACTTGGTGCCCCACCCGCTACCACTCGACTCGGCCTGCAGGCCGGTACCGTCCGCGACCGTGAGCAGGGGGTTGTGCTTCACCTCGTCCAAGCCGACGAGGTCCTTGGGCTTACCGGTGTAGTCCTCGAACCAGTCTCGTGCGTCCTGCTTGGCGTCACCGCTCAGAGTCGACTTGGCCTGGGTCTCGAAGGAGGAGGCGCTCACGTGGGAGTTGCCCATGTAGCGAAACAGGATGTCCGTGATCTCGCCGTACTGGGTCTGGGAGTACGAGATGCCGTCGCTCGCCAGTGCGCTGTCATTCCATCGCTGGTCGTCGTCGGTCGCCGTGGGCGCCATCTGCCTCTCCAGCCCCAGGACCTGGGCGTTGATGAGCAAAGCGAGGTCCCGCACACTCGCCTGGGAGCGTCCAGTGGGGGACTGCCTGTCCTGGTCCCATTCGATGTACACGTCATGGGACTGGTCCGGCACACGCAGGCGTTGCTGGGTCGCCCACCCCTCAAAGTCCACATACGTGGAGAGCACCACGCGTGTGGACCCGGTGTTCCCCTCCTTCGTTGCGAACTGCATGGACTCCAGCATCCCGGTGTACATGGAGCCCAACAACGGCACGCCAAGCACGATGAAGAACAGGCGTATGAGCAGCTTCTTCAGCCCGGGTCCCTTGAACCTCTGGAACATCAGTGCGCCCATGAGGAACGTGCCGACGAACAACGGCACCATGACGGTCCACGACATGTGGATCAGGGCCAGGTACCAGGAATTGACCCATTGGAACAGCGACCCCAGGAACTCCGGTGGGCCCTCCCCACCCGTCATCCCGTCCGCCCATGCGGGGTTGATTCGGCTGATCGCCCCGTAGAACAACTTGAAGGGGTTGAGGAAGACCAGCACCTCGATGATGATGCGCCAGAGGGCGTCGACGGCGGCCGAGGCGGTGTACAGGAGGAAGATGATGCCGCCGAGAAAGGCGTTGAAGAAGCCGATCGAGAGCCCGGTGCTCGTGTTGTCGAGCCCCAGACCGTTCAGGGTGGCTCCGAACAGCGCGAAGTCACGCGCTCCGTGCGCCCCCGAGGAACCCGCGTCCGAGCTGCCGAGCAGCGTGTTGTAGCCGACGCTGTCCGAGGACTGGGCCGTGCTGGAGTTGAACCAGCCCGCGATGGGGTTGTAGTCCTGGTCGGCGTAGCCCAACATGGCGCCCGCATTGGCTGGGGAATCCAGGACCGTGATCCAGCCGGTCTCCTCGTCACTGTCTTCGAAGCTGACGTCCTCTCCTGGTTCCTGCGCGGTGGAGAACAGCGCGGTCATCGAGGAGGAGAGCCGGTAGAACGACAGGGCGGCGATCTCGTCGTCCTGCTGCTGATCGGGCTGATCGGCCTGGTCGGCGAGTGCGGACCCACCCAACGCGCTCATCAGCAGCGTCAATGGGAACGCCAGCACCAGCACCCACACGGCCAGCCGCATGAAGGTGCCGACCCTCTCCCCCCGGGGGGTCGGGTCCGGTTCGGCGGGCGCGATCACGCCCTGCTCCATCTCCTCTGTCGCCCCTCTCACGCCCATCTAGTGCCCCCGCTTCTCACGGTTGTCCTGGACGGGCGGGGTCGGGTTCTCGATCCGTCGCTTCTGGGATCGCGGGCGTGGTCTCCTGGCCGGCTTCATCCGCTCCGCGCTCTCGGCGTCCAACCGCGCCTCGGCCCCGTCCCTGGCCACCCGCTGGGACCTCTCCTCGGCGCGCTCTCCCTGAGCGGCCACCACAGCCGAGGACTGGTCCGGCTTCGCGCGCTCGTCCTGTTGGCGCTGTATCGCTCCCAGAATTCGGGCTCGCCGTTCCGCCCGTGCCGGGTTGACGCCCAGCGGCAGGTCCAGGTGGAAGACGACGTTGGTGTGGCCGCGACGCAGGTAGGCCAGGTTCTCTCCACGCGTGGTCACCAGACGCTCGAGGTCAGGCGGAATGTCCTGGTGGAGCTGGCGCTGGTACTCGGTGACGGTCGCGTCGCGCATCGGACCGAGCACCGTCCAGTCCGCGGCGTCGAAGCGGTTGAACTTCGAGTCGGCGAGCATCATGTCGATGTCGTTGTACAGGTAGGCCACACGGCCACCACGCAGGAACAGGTGCGAGAACTGTTCGCTGAGGTACTCCTTGATCCGATCGTCGATGTTCTCGGCACCGTGGATGATCACCGTGTCGCCCAAACCGAGGTTGTCGACGGCGAACCCGATGACGTTGACGAGCTGGGCCATGGCCACACCCTTGCCGCGCTTGAGCAGCCGCGAGAAGTCGTACAGCACCCGCCGGGCGTCGGCCACCCCGTCGATCTCGTCGTTGGTGTGGGTGTTGAAGAGGTCGCCGTTGTTGTCCAGCAGGTCCTTGAAGACCAGGCGCAGGATGTTGTAGGCGTGCAGGGCCTCGTCGTCGCGGGCGGTGGAGTTGGCCAGCGCCCGGTACTGGGTGTCGAAGTAGGTGACGATGTCCTGGAGCCGCGGAACCTGGGTGTGCGGGATCCCCACCACGCGCAGTCGGTCCCGGTTCTGCTTCGCGTTCCGCGCCCACATGCCCTTGTCGATGTAGAACTGGCTGAGTGTCTCCTTCAGGGACCCGCGGATGATGGAACGGTCCGAGTCGGTGGTCTCGTAGGCCTGTTCGGCCATGAGGACGACCTTCTCCAGGTGAGCGGGGAAGATCCCGAGCTCGTCCTCGGACTCTCCGAACATCTCGAACATGTTGATGTCGCCGGAGTTCATGTCCAGTCGCGCGGTGAGCGAGTCCAGACGCGGACCCAACTCGTCCATGCGCGCCCCGTCCAGGACGATGTGCACGGTACGAGCGTTCGACAGCAGGGCCGCCTGGGAGATCTTCGATCCCCACATGTCGGGCACGTGTGCCCGATTCAGCACGGGGTTGACGGAGTTGTCGGCGATGACCACGTGGTGGTCGTAGCCGTTCACGTCAAAAAGCACCGCGGAGTTGTTGACGTCGCCGACCATGGATCCGACGTACTCGCCCGCGGCGTCATTCAGGCCGTTGGTCACCAGGGAGTGGGACCCGGCGAACTCCACGCTCGTGAAGTGGAAGCCCTTACCGCGCTTGCGTTCGTTCTGGCCGAAGAGGTTGGTCAGCTCCTGGCGCTGCTCACCGGGGTAGGCGGCGACGGTGAGGGTGCCGAACCGGTCAATGTAGAGTCGGCCGATACGTTCGACGGCATCGTCGAGCGTCTCCAGGCTGGGGGCTCTCACCAGCAGACGGTTGTGCACGTGCAGGTAGCTGGCGCCGTCCTGGAGCTCACCGGCGACGATCTCCATATCGTCGCTGACCTTCGCGGCCTTGCGCCTTGAGGTCATGGTCCCCGACTGTGCCTGCTCACTGTCCTCAAGACGGTCGAGTTTCTCGACCGTCTTGATCTTCTCCTCGATCCATTTCTCGCCCTTGCGGCGGACCTGCTCCAGCACCACCACGGTGACGTCGTCCGGCAATCCGCTGGGGATCCGGTTGATGCCCCAGAACGCACTGAAATCGTCGCGCGAACCGTCGTCATGGAAGAAGCCGAGCACACACGAGTAGCGATCGTCCACGTGGAAGTAGTCGCTACGGAAGACGTAACGCTCCTTGGGCTTGATCGCGAGCAGATGCGGATAGTCGTCGAAGGTGCCGACCAGCTGACGAGCCTTCTTCTTCGCCTCGCGTCGCTCCTTGGCGCTCATTCCCGCGTATGGGTCGTCCTCGCCTTGTTCCTCCTGGTCACCGTCGCGCTCGGGAGTGACCTCCGGTTCCTGCGAATCGGTGAACGGATTCTCGAACGTCGGACCGCCGGTGTTCTCCCACTGCTCCGGAGCGGACTGGTCGCCATGCGACGTGCCGTGTCCGTTGCCCGAGAGTACGCCAGGCAACTGCCCGTGCGAGGTCCCGGCCGCGCTACCCGAGAACTGTGCGCCGGAACTCATTCGCGCCCTTCGCTTTCTCCGCTTGTTTCGGCCATTACCGAGTGATTCAGCATAACGAGATCCGTATCCTGCCCCCAGGGCTCACCCCCGGTTGTGACCCGACCACAACCTTGCGAAGACAGAGACTGATTCATCGAGCAGTGGTGTAGAGGGTTCGCAGCATGTCGTGGAGGTCGTCGGCCCCCAGCATGGTGGCCTGCTTGATCATGAGGCTGGAGCCCTCCACTTCGGCTCGCACGAGGGCATGCGCCCGACGCAGCGCCTCCAGGTTGTCGGCCTTGATGACCAGGTACTGGTGGATGGAGTTGAACTGGCCACCCACGTAGTTCTTGAGGATCGAGTAGCGCTCGTCGAGCAGCTCGAACAGTTCCGGGTCACGGACTTCCAGGCCCTGGTTGAGCAGCTCGAGGTTGCCAAGCTGGCGGTAGACCCGCTGCGGTTCCTTGGTGGTGATCCAGATGTACTCGACGTTGGTGTCGGTCTTGCGCCAGAAGCCGTCGACACGGTTGAGGATGGCCTTCTTGTCCTCGTCGAAGACCAGCACCGAAGCGGAGCCGACCACGAGGTAGGCCTGCCCGACCGTGCCGTCCCACCATTCGATGTAGCCGGTCTGGTCGATGTTCTGGATGCCCACGACCGAGGAGAAGGAACTGGGGTTGGCCCCCCGGCGGGTGATGATGCGGCGAGCGGGCTGGGGAACGTACTCCACGAGCGCGGGGAGCGACGTGAGCCGCAGTTCCTTCGTCTTGGAGTACTGACCGAAGAACGCGGTGGCGGCCAACCACCAGACGATCACCAGACCGATGAGCCACCAGTCGGCGCTGGAGACGAACGTGGACGTGCACACCCAGAAGAGCAGCATCACGGAGGCGACCCAGAACAGGATCACCTTCACCGGCAGCGGTCGCATCTGCCATCCGCCACCGGCCAGCGCGATCTCGTGGTCCAGGAACGACCGGTCCAGGCTGGTGGGGATCTTGAAGATGCTCTTGGCCATGCCACTCACTCCGTTTCCGCTCGCAAGGGAGCATCACCTTGACGCTGTGCAGCGAGCGTCCGACCGCTCGCTTCGCCCCCGGCGAGTCGGCAAGCCACCTGCTGACTCAGTACCTGTCGGGGATCTGGGGATGAATCTTCGTTGATCGGCTCTGTGGCTTGGGGTCCGGGTCAGCTCACCGCTCCCGGAGAGACGATGCTTCCATCACCCAGGGACACTTCCGGGAACCTCCCGGCGCGGGAGCACACCACCCACTCAGACCCATGGGTGGTGTGGGGCGATTCGGGATCGAGAGGGCTTCAGGTGCGTGGAGCCCTGGGTTCAGTCGAACGTTCGGGCGGTTGAGGGACGCCCCCGCTGGGGAGCCGGGAGATTCAGCGTGCGCGGTGGGGATGGGGTGGCGCGTTCTCCCGGCCTGGGTCCTGGACGGGGATGAGACCCACTCCGCTGGTGGGGTCGACTCGAACGTCACGGGTCCGCCTCTCCACTCCTCGTACCGCACGACTGGATGACTTCGCGTGGTGTGAGTTGCGCGGCGCGTGTCCCTGGTTCTCATCCTGACAGGATTGATCTCGCACGGGGTCTGTCCGTTTTACTACTCCAAAGTGCTCCCTTTGCGCCCGACTCCGTATCTGAGGAGGTCAGGGCTGGTTCCGCGATCGCGCCTGCCTGTCACAAAGATCCTGGCCGAAAGCGGCCAACTTTTCTGCTTCCTTAGCAAGCGCGCGACTCCGGCGTCCGTTGAGCTCGGCCCTGCCTCCATCTTCGCCATGAATCCTTGGAGCCAGGGCCACCCCGGAGCGTCACACATCCGAGAGCAGAGCGCGGCAGTCATCGGGTGGAGGTTCTTCCTGGAGATCCAGCAACCGCCGCAGATCGTCGCGGGACCTCAATCCCTGATCCAGTTTCCATTACTGTCCGCCTGCCAGGACTGGATCTCGAACTCATGAATGAAGAGGTCGCCACTTTTCATCACCGAGACCTCGGCATAAGCAAACCTGGAATCCATGGTGCGCTTGAACCTGACCATTGCGACGTTGTCGTCATCACTCGGAGAGGATGAGCAATTGATCGGAAGGACTGCCGAGGCGTAGTCATCGCTCAACTCGACTGAATCGATGCTCTCATCGGTCAGTGCTCGGGCCATTCCGCGGTCCACTGTGAGGTCGGGAGCATCAAGCCAAGCCTCAGCGTCCTGGAGGAGGCGATCCAGGCCACCGTCGGAATAAATATACTGATATTCCACGGCACACATCGAGGGGTCGTCAGATTCAATCGCGGTCAGAGTGATGACATCATGGTAGCGGTCCTCACGATATCTCTCCTCCTGATCGATGACCTCCTCAGGAACACGGAACTCAATACTCGACACACCCTCCGACGGAGGACTGACGAAATCGAACTCCACCGTGGAGGGCCCCGTAGCGCCCGACCCTTCAGAGGAACCGGACGAGGAGGACTCGGGGGAATCAGAGGAAGAACACGCGGTCAAGGTGAGCAGAGACGCCAGGCTTGCGGCCGCCAGGCGGGCAGGGGACTTGGTGATCACGGTGAAGGTCTCCTCAGACAGGGGCCGCGAACCGAAATGGACGAACCCTGTTCTACCGCATCACGATGAACCCCGACATCCCAGACCTGGAACATCGACCCCCAAGAACACAAACCCGCTGGTGAGGCGGTTTCTCCCGAAACCGTGACAGTCGTGGGTCTCATTCGCCACTGCTAGTTTTCAGCCATGCGCACTGGCGGACAAGCGGAGACCCCGGCCCCGGGCACGGCGTCCTACCCTGGTGAACGCGTGCTCGTCCCTGACCTTGCCCGCGGCGCGATGCTCTCCCTCATCGCCATCGCCAACACCCACTACTGGTTCCGACAGGATCTCGACGCATCCGGGGCGGTCGAGGGTCTCGTCTCCGGCACGCTGGGCCTGCTGGTCGACGCACGGGCCTACCCGCTCTTCGCGCTCCTGCTCGGCTTCGGCCTGGCCACCCTCTCGAGCAGGTCCGTCCACGAGGGCCTGGCCTCGGGCCTTGACCGCGGGCAGGCTGAGACGCGGGCCCGGGCCCTGCTTCGCATACGGGGCCTGTGGCTGATCGCCTTCGGTGCCGTGCACGCCCTGGTCTTCGCCCAGGACATCCTGGGCGTCTACGGGCTCATCACGATCATGATCGCCGGGGTCGTCACTGCTCGCCGCTGGTGGGCGGCACTGGTTCTCGCGGGCGCGGTCTGTGTGTCGTCCACGCTGTTCCTCCTGGCGGTGGGAGCGGACGCCGCCCTGGCGCGCAACCACGGCTCTGCCGCGCAGATCCTGTTCGAGCAGGGCCCCGTCGGGTGGGCCACCAACCTCGCGATGTGGATCGTGGTGGTACCGGCAACAGTCCTGACGTCCATGGCACTGCCCAGCGCGCTCCTGGGCGCGTGGCTGGCGGGACGGGGATGGATCGAACGACCGCGGCGGTACCGACGCGGGCTGACCGTCGTGTTCCTGGTCGGGCTCCTCCTGCCCGTCGTCGTCACTCCGGTGCTCAGGGCGGGGGTGGGCGGTCAGGCCGCGCTGGAGCGCGCCTTCGTGGCCTGGCACCAGGGGTTGGCCGGGGTCTTGGCAGGGGTGGGCTACCTTGCCGTCATCGCTCTGGTGGCCTCACGCCGCGCGGCGGGGACGGGTGTGCTGGGGCGGGCGCTGGCGGCCACTGGCAGGCGAACCCTGAGCGTCTACCTCGCCCAGACCGTGTTGGTTGCCCTCACGGCCGGGGCATTACGCCTGTTCGGGGTCGACTCCGTCGCGCTGGCCTGGCAGTTGCTGGTCGCGGTCACCGTCTGGGCGGTTTCGGTCCTGGCCTGTTCTCTCGCGGAGCGGTACGGGATTCCGGGGCCCGCCGAACGGGGCCTCCGCCATCTGGTCGCCGCGAACACGCGGGACTGACACGGGGTCAGACCCGCGAGACGTGATGCTGGTCCTCGGGTACAGCGCCAACAGAACGAGGGCCACACCCACAAGAGCGACCGAGAAGACCATGGGTTCAGCCATGGACTCGATCAGGAACACAGGCACCAGAACCGAGCCGACGTTGAACAGCGCGTGCAACACGATGACCGGCCAGAGCCTGTCCATGTGCTCATACACGAAGGCGAGCAGTATGCCCAGCGGGAGCGCAACCGCTATCTGAACGAGGTTGCCGTGCAGCGCGGCGAAGGCCAGCGAACTGACCAGCGCCGACGCGAGCACCGACCAGCGGCGGCGGAGCAGCGGATAGACGAGGCCACGCATCAGCGCTTCCTCACCCGCCGGAGCGGCGACCACCATGGCGAACAGCAGTACCACCACGGGAACCGCGCTCCGCGCCGCCTGGGACGAGTCGAAGGCCGGTGAACCGAACTCGGCGTGGAGCCACACCGCGAGGGTCTGGCCGCCGAGGAAGCTCAACATCAGGCCCGCGGCGACGAGGACCCAGAACAGGGGCTCGTTCGCCCGCGCGGAGACGGGCCTCGCAGAGGGGACGCCCCGTGCCCACCGGCGCCAGACCACCACGGCGCCCAGGATGACGAGACCGGAGACGAGCGCGCCCAGCACAGCCGAACCCGTGAGCAGCCCAACCGAAAGGGACACGGCTACATAGAGGGCGAGCCCACCAAGACACTGACCGGTGATCGCCCACCAGGAGGACGACCGCCCACTGCGCTCACTCACACCCGTCACCGTGTCCTGTCGTCGCTCGGTCGGAAATCGGGGGAAACCCTATCCCCTGGCGCGGTTGGCCTCGGCGGCCTCCTTCTCGGTGGTCACGTGCATGATCTGACGCACCCACGGGCCGTCCTGGTAACGCCTCACCCCCTGTTCGGGGGGGCACATCACGAGGATCCGCAGGCCGAGCTGCTCGGCCTGGGAGAGGACCAGACCGGGGAGCGTCTCGACGGCGAACTCGGCGTGCGCCGAACCGCCCTCACGAACGGCCGGGATGAGCATGAGGTTGGCGTCCATCGAACCGATTCGGTCGAGTTCGACCCGTACGGTTCCCGCCGCGGCCTCACGCAGCCGGGGGGCCTCGGCCATGGTGACGTCCTCACCGGGTACCGGTGCGGGTTCCATGTTCGGGTCGTCGTCGGGAAGGCCCTGGCCGAAATCGATCAGGTCGTAGGGCACCCCCTCCGCCTCCAGGGTCAGGGCGACGGCGACCCCCGACAGCGTGGTCGGGTCCACGAGGCCGCGTTGGATGCCAAGGCTTCCCACCAGCCGGGAGACGGTCTCACGCATGAGGAACGTCGTCGCCCTTGGGTCGGCGATGAACGCCACGGTCCGTTCGACGTGGGGCCCCTGGGGTTCGGGGGTGCCGGTGCTGGTGTCGCTCATCAGTCATTCCCGTGCGGTTCGAGGGTGGTCTTCTCTCGCGGGCCGGTCACACGGGCCGAACACACGAACGGCCACCGCTCGAACATCGATGGCCGTGAGGGCGGAGAAGGGCGGCAGCCGCGAACACCACCCTAACCGCCTGGCCTCAGGGCCCCTCCGCGCCCGTCGGGTCACTGGACGTCGAACTCGTTGCCCTCCGGGTCGAGCATGCACTCGTGTGAGGCGCCGGGTTCCTCGATGACCGTGACCACCGTCGCGCCCAGCGCCTCCAGGCGGGCCACCTCGGCGTCGCGGCCCTCGGGGCCGGAGCGCAGGTCGAGGTGGACGCGGTTCTTGACCGTCTTGGGCTCGGGCACCTGCTGGAAGAGCATCCGGCGGCCCAGCCCCGCGCCGGTGAAGGCGTGCACCGGGTCGTCGGGGTGGCGGATGGCCGCGAGCGTGATCCAGGCCCGGCGCCCGTCCACGACAGTGGAGTCGTCCTCCGTCGCCAGTCCCTGGGCGGCCACCTGTTCGATGAGGGCGCTGTTGTCCTCGGCCAGGTAGCCGAGCGCGGACGCCCAGAACCTGGAGAGTTCCAGGGGCTCGGCGCAGTCCATGGTGATCTGGTAGTCGAGTGCCATCGGTCGTCCTCCTGAAGGGGCCCGGTTCCGTGATGCCAGTTCTACTGCCTGGCTGCGACATTCCACCGGAACGGGCCGGGCCGGAGTGTTGGCGCCTCGGGCCCGGGAGGTCCCGCAAGGGGCTCAGGTGCGCCGGACCAGGAGGACGATGGCGCCGATCAGGACCACGGCCACGACGGCGCCGCCGAGGATGAGCGGGAGGGCGCCGCTGGCACCCGACTCCTGGGGCTCCTCACCCTCGTCCTCGCCCTCGTCCTCGTCCTCGTCGGAGGCCGGGGAGGCCTCGGCCTCAGCCTCGGCCGCCATGTCGGGCAACTGCTCCCCCGACAACGGAACGCGCCAGACCGGGGAGTTGGCCCCCTCGGTCCCCGCCATCAGCGCGGTTCCGTCCGGGGTGAAGGCCACGGACTCGCCCTGTTCCGTCTCCGGCAGGTCGAAGGAGCCCACCGACCGGCCCGGCACCCCGTTGGTCCCGTCGTACACGCTCACCCCCCAGTAGGTGCGGACGGCGTAGCGGGTCCCGTCCGGGCTGAAGGCGGCGTCAGTGGCGAAGAGCGGCGCGGAGTCCACCCTGGTCAGGACGTTCTCCCCGAGGGGGTCGAGGTTCTCGGGTGCGGCGTAGACACTGCCCGCGAACTCCTTCGACACCACGTAGAGGCGGCCGTCGCGCGGGTCGATCATCATCCCCTCCGCGTCGCGCCCGCCGTCCTCGTAGGTGAAGGTGAACACCGACGGGTCCAGGGCGGAGTCACCGAGGACCTCGGGTTCGGTGAAGTGGTAGACGCGGATGTTCGGCCACCCTCCGCCGAAGTTGTCGCCGATGTCCCCCACGAAGACCGTGGGCACCCCCTCGGGGCCCTGGGCGAGGCTGATCGCCTCCCAGTCGCGGCGCTCCACGTTCAGGGTGACGGTCGCGAGCGTCTCGCCGTCCTCGTCGACCGCGTAGACCTCCGAGGGGTGGTCGCCGCTGTCGTTGTGCGTCCACCACACACCCTCGTGCAGCAGTGAGGGGGCCAGCCCGCTGGACTCGGAGATGCGGTCGTCCTGGAACTCGAAGGCGATCTCCGAACCCTCCGGCCCCTCGCCTCCGCGCGGGTGGTCGATCCCGCCCGACCCCTCCCCCGGGTCCACGGGGGCGGCCGCGGCGGGGACCGTCGGGGCCAACGCGAACAGGGCGGCCGCGACGAAGGGCAGGGATCTTCTCATGCCCGCCATCCTGCCAGGGCGGGCCGCCGGGGGCTTGCACCCGGGTGCGAGCGGGAACATTCGGCATAGAGAGCGCCGCAAGGAGAGACCTCATGAGGATCGTCGCCTGTCTCAACGGTGACCGCCGTCCGGGTGCGCACCCGGCGCTGCCCGTCTCCGTGGACCAACTCGTCGCCGACGCGCACGCCGTGGTGGCGGCGGGCGCCACCGAACTGCACGTCCATCCGCGTGACTCCCAGGGCGCGGAGTCCCTGGAACCGCAGGTGGTGGGGACGTTGATGGAGCGGATGCGCGAAGAGGGGCCCGACGTTCCGGTGTCGCTGACCACGTCCCTGTCTGCGGAGTCCGACCCCTGGCGCCGCTACGACCTCGTGCACAGGTGGGCCTCCCTCGCGTTGCCCGACTCCGTGTCGGTGAACCTCCACGAGCCGGGCTCGGTGGACCTGATCCAGCTCCTGGGCGACCGCCGGGTGGCGGTGGAGGCGGGTGTGTGGACGGTGGACGCGGCGCGCATCCTGGTCGCGACCAGGGTGGAGGTGGCGGCGGTGCTGGTGGAGCCGACCCAGGTGGCGGTGGAGGACGCCCGCCGCAACACGGAGGCGATCACCCGGGTGCTGGACCGCGGCCGGGTGAACGTCCCCCGGATGCTGCACGGTGTGGACGCGACGGCCTGGCCGATGCTGGGACAGGCGCTGGAGGACGGTCTGGACGTCCGGATCGGTTTGGAGGACACCATGCGCCTGCCCGACGGCGCGGAGGCGCACGACAACGCGGCCCTCGTGGCGCACGCGGTCTCGCTGGCCGGTGCCTCGGCCTAGGCCCTGCTGCATGGACCTTTCCTCCCACCCGTCGTCCGCCACAACCCCCTCAACGGACGGCCCGCGGCGCGGTGTCCTCGCGTTACCGCCAGGCGGCCTCTCGCTGCGCCGATACCACTCGGACAGCCGACCCCAGGCTGACCTCGCTCATCGTCTGGCGGGAGATGGCCGGGCCCCGCTGTGCGAGGCGGCGGGGAGCTTGCGTAGCAGCGCATAGTAAGGGAGACGGCCGCTCGCGATGCCGGCTCCGCCGACACGAGCGAAAGCATCCAGGCAAGCAGGCCGGGCCCTAGGGTCCGTCGGACAACTGGCGTTCGATCCGCCGTTCGGTGGCGGTGAGCGCCTCGATCCGCTTCCTGACCGCCCGGAGCCGGTGCTCGTAGAGGGCCACGGCCTCGGCACAGGCGGGTTCACGGACCAGATCGATCTCCAGGCAGTCCTGGAGTTCCTGGACGTCCTCCGAGGCCAGCCCGGAATCGAGGAGCAGGCGGATGTTGCGCACCCGCTCCACCGCCCCGGGCCCGTACTCGCGGTAGCCGTTGGCCGTCCTCTCCGAGACGAGCAGCCCGCGTTGCTCGTAGTACCGCAGGGAGCGCGGACTGGCGCCCGTGCGTTCGGCGAGTTCTCCGATGCGCATGCCGTCTCCGACCTCTGTGGGGTGGCCGCGCCGGTACGCGGCCACCCCACAGCCTACGAAGACCGCTCCGTGGCGGCCACGGGTGCGGTGGCGGGGAACCAGCGGACGGAGAACGCCATGAACCCCAGGGCGGCGACTCCCACGGCGGCGGCGACCACCGGCACGGCCGCTCCCCCGTGTCCGGCGACGACCACGCCGCCCAGGGCCCCGGCCAGGGCGGTGCCCACGTACAGCCCGCCCGTGTTGAGTGCCAGGGCCTCGGTGCCCGCGTTCCCGGCCAGGTACAGGAGCCGGGCGCTCATCGGCGCGGCGAACCCCCAGGCGGCGAAGCCCCACAGAGCCAGCACACAGGCCAGGGCCCATACCGGGACGCTGGCGGGGAGCGCGAACGCGGCCAGGAACAGGCTGGTCCCGACCATCCCCGTGAAGGTGCCGAGCAGGACCCGGTCGGAGCCCCAGCGGTCGGTGGCCCGCCCGCAGAGGAAGGTACCGACCGCCCCCGCCGCGCCCACCACGGCGATCAGTGGCGCCAGATGGGCGCCGCCCGCTCCGGTGAGGTCGCGGGTGAGCGGGGCGACGTAGGTGTAGGTCATGAAGCCGCAGGTGGCCCCGGCGACGGTCCCGGCGACGCAGGTGAGGATGGCCGGTCGGCCCAGGTGTCGCAGTTGTTCCCGCACACTGCTCTGGGCCGCTCCGGGGAGTGGGGGGAGGTACCGGGCCGAGGCGGCGAGGACCCCGCAGGTGAGCAGGGCGACGGCGACGAAGGCCCAGCGCCAGCCGAGGGCTGATCCCAGGAGCGCGCCGATGGGCACACCGAGGAAGAGGGCGACGGTCAGCCCCGCGGCGACCGCGCCCACCGCCCGCCCGGTGTGTCCGGGCGGGGCGAGGCGGGCGGCCATGGAGAAGGCCGCCGGGGTGAGGGCCGCCGCGACCAGCGCCGCGACCACCCGCATCGCCATGAGGCTGGCGTACGTCGGCGCGAGGGAGGTGACCAGGTTGGCGAGGGCGAACGCCGCGAGTCCGCCGAGGAGAAGGGGGCGGCGGGGCACCCGCGCGGTGGCCACGGCCAACGGCGGGGCGGCCAGGGCGTAGGTGAGGGAGAAGACGGTCACGAGCTGCCCGGCCGCGGCGACGCTGACGTCGAGGTCCAGAGCGATGGCAGGCAGGAGCCCGGCGATGACGAGGTCGTCGGTGCCGACCGCGAAGGCGGTCAGGGCCAGGCAGGCCAGCCAGCCGGAACGGAGCGTGTGAGTGGACATGCGCCGCACGCTAGGACCCTGACACCGGCGTCAGGGTCAAGCCCGGCGGGCTCAGCCCACGAGGGCACCGAGGATCACGATGAGCATGATCGAACCGAGCACCACCGGCAGGAGCCAGCGCTGCTTGCGGTTGTTGGTGAGCATGCTCATGACGTGCCCCGCTCCGGTGCTCGTTGGGATTCGCTACCCCAGGGTAGTCCCCAGCTCCGGACGGTCCGGTAGCGGTCCGGTCCCGACGGGAGGCTCTCGACGAGGTCGACCCGGTCGGCCCGCCAGCCGGTGGCGAGCGCCGGGCCCAGGGCACGCAGGGTCCGGGAGACGTCGTGGCGTCGGCGGGCGCGGGCGAGGGTGACGTGCGGCACGAAGGGGCGTGACGAGACGGGCACCCCGGCGTCCCGGGCGGCGTCGGCCAGGGCGTCGGCGAGCTCGGGGAGTCCGTCGCCCGTCACCCCGGCCCACACGACGGAGGCACCCGAAGCCGGCTGGTCCGTCTGGGGGAAGACGCCCCAGCCGTCGAGTGCCAGGTCCAGGGGCGGGCGTCCCTCCAGGGCGCGCTCCAGCGCGGCGGCCAGGCCGGGGAGCGGCACGGCGGGCTCCCCCAGGAAGACCAGGGTGAGGTGCCATCTCTCCGGCGGGCTCCAGCGCAGCTCAGGCGCGGTGGGACGTGCGGCTCGCACGGCCCCGTCCAGACGCTCCCGCACCTGGTCGGACGGCCACAGCGCGACGAACAGGGTCATGACATCATCTTCCCTTCGACACCCGCCGCCCGCCACCCTCCGGCGCCGGGCCCGGTCCACCCGCCCTCGTCCTGTGAGTCGCCTCCGTGTACGTCCTCGCCTGTGTTTTCGTGGTCCTGACCCTCGCGGCCCTGATCCGCATCACCGCAGGGTTCGGGTTCGCCCTGGCGGCGGTGCCACCGCTGGCCCTGCTCCTGGACCCGGTGACGGCGGTGGTGGTGGCAGCGACCCTGGCGGTCCCGCTGAACCTGTGGGTCGCGCTGCGCGACCGCGCGCACGTGGACCGGCGCTCCGCGCTGCTGCTGCTCGTGTGCGCCCTGGCGGGGGTGCCGTTCGGTCTGTGGGCGCTCAACGTGCTGTCAGAGCAGGTGCTGCTGGTGCTGATCGCGGCGACGGTCGTCCTCGGCACGGTCCTGGTGTGGCGCCGGGTGCGCATCCCCGGCGGGATGGGGGCGGTGGCCGGGATGAGCGCGCTCTCGGGCGCGGCGTTCGCCTCGACCGCGATCGACGGCCCGCTCATGGTGGCCGGGCTCCAGGGCTCGCGGCTGGCCGAGCTCGAACCGCGGGTCCAGCGGGCCACACTCGCCGTGACGTTCTCCGCGACGAGCGTGGCGACGCTGGTGGGGTTCGGGTTCGGGGGCCAGCTAACGCCGCAGGTCGGCGGCCTGCTGGTGGTCGGGGCCCCGGCCCTGCTGATCGGCACCCTCGTGGGTGAGAACCTCTTCCGCAGGTTGGACGCCGAGCTCTTCCGCCGCACCGTCCTGGTGCTGCTCGCGGTCAGCTCGGTCTCCATGGTCACCCGGGTGGTCACCGCCTGAGGCCACCGGCTCGGGCCCGCGCCCGCGTCGGGTCAGCAGGTCGCGGACGGCCACGCCCCTGGTGCGCATCAGCAGCAGGGTGAGCACGCCGACCACCACGGTCGTCACGGCTCCGCCCGTCAACAGGCTGGCCTGCGGTCCGAAGGCGTCGGCGATCAGGCCCACGACGGGCGCGCCGATCGGAGCCACACCCATGAACACCAGCAGGAACATGCTCATGACCCGGCCGCGCATCTGGGGGTCGACGCTCAGCTGGAAGGTGGCGTTGAGCGTGGTCACGAAGGTCATGAAGAGCACGCCCATCGGGACCAGGATCACCACGAAGGCCACGTAGCCGGGCATGAGTCCCGCCACGAGCTGGGTGACGCCGAACCCCATCGC
>NZ_ANAE01000108.1 GCF_000341265.1 Nocardiopsis prasina DSM 43845
ACCGCGAGCGAGGCGGCGGCCACGCCGAAGGCGGTGGCACCGGCCTCGAAGACGTTGTTGACCATGAGGGCGATCTGGTTCTGCGCGTTGGCGCCGAAGAACTGCACGGAACCGGCGAGGACCAGCAGCAGGACCAGGTCGCGTCTGCTCCCGATGTAGCGCAGGCCCTCGCGGATCTGCCCCTTGCCGCGCGGCACGCGTTCGGTGGGGTTGAGGTCGGCGGTCCGGATCAGCAGCAGCGCCACGATCGTGAAGGCGAACGACAGCCCGTTGATCATGAACACCGGTCCGCTGCCGACCAGGCCGATCAGCACACCGGCGATGGCGGGGCCGGTGACGCGGCCGAGCTGGAAGCTGGCGCTGTTCAGGGCGATGGCGTTGGGCAGCAGCTCGCGGTCGACGATCTCCGGGACGAAGGCCTGGCGTCCCGGGTTGTCGAGCACGGTGATCATGCCGAGGCCGAAGGCGAACAGGTAGACGTGCCATACCTCGGCGGCGCCGAGCGTGGCCAGGATGCCCAGGCCGACCGCGAGCACGCCCATGCTGGCCTGCGTGATGACCAGGAGCTTGCGCTTGTCGAACCGGTCGACCATGGCGCCGCCCCAGAGCCCGAGGAAGAGCATGGGCAGGAACTGGAGCGCGGTGGTCATCCCCAGCGCGATCCCGCTGCCTCCGCTGAGTTGGAGGACCAGCCAGTCCTGGGCGATGCGCTGCATCCAGGTGCCGGGGTTGGAGACCAGCTGGCCGAGGGCGTAGATGCGGTAGTTGCGGACGGCCAGCGAACGGAACATCGCGATGCGGCGCATCAGTCCCTCCCCGTCGGACGGCGGGAAGGGACGGAGACGACCACTGGTACGTGGTTTCGGGGGCGGAGAAGTAAACGGCGTTGACTCATCAACTGACGCAACGCCGTCCACCCCGCCGCGCATTCCCCACGACCCGCCCATGACAGGGGCCGACCCGCGCACGACAGGGGCCGACGTCCCCGCAAAGGGGAGGTCGGCCCGTGTCGGAAGCGGTTCACCGCGTCAGGAGGTCACCCGATCAGGGCGTAGATCGGCGCCTCCGCGAAGTGGATCAGGAAGATCACCGAGATCAGCCACAGGAGCGGGTGCACCCGGCGGCCGCGGCCCGTGACCAGCATGACGAAGGCGAAGGCGAGCAGGCCGAACCCGATCCCGTTGGCGATCGAGTAGGTGAACGGCATCATGATGATCGCCAGGAAGGAACCGATGCCGATGGCCGGGTCCCTGAAGTCGATGTTGGTCACCTGGGTCATCATCATGAAGCCGACGATCACCAGGACCGGGGTGGCCGCCTCGAACGGCACCAGGGTGACCAGCGGCGTGAACAGGGTCGCGACCAGGAACATCGCACCGGTGACGATCGGGGCGATACCCGTGCGGGCGCCCTCACCGACACCGGCGGCGGACTCCGCGTAGAGCGTGGCGACCGACGCGGAGCCGAGGCCGCCCAGGACCGTGCCGAGGGAGTCGGCGACCAGCACCTCACGGGTGCCCTCGATGTTGCCGTCCTCGTCGGCCAGGCCGCCCTGGTGCGCGACGCCGACCATGGTGCCCATGGTGTCGAAGAAGTCGGCCAGCAGCAGCGTGAAGATCAGCATGATGACGGTGGCGACGCCCACGTCGGAGAAGCGACCGGCGAGCCCACCGTCGAGGAACAGGCCCAGGAGCGAGATGTCGGGGAGCGCGACCAGGTCGGCAGGGCTGCTGGGCAGGCTCGGGACGGTCAGACCCCACCCGAGGCCGTCGGCACCGTCCCCGAGGAGCGTCTCGACCCCGATGGCGACGAACGTGGTGGCCACGATGCCGATGAGCAGCGCGCCGCGCACGTTGCGCACGTAGAGGGCGATGCTCAGCAGCAGGCCGATGACGAAGATCAGGATCGGCCAGCCGTTGAGGCCGCCGTCGCCGAGCTGCACCGGGGTGCCCTCGCCCGCCTGCACGAACCCGGCGTTGACCAGGCCGATGAACGCCAGGAACAGACCCACACCGACCGCGATGGCCACCTTGAGACCGGGCGGGATCGCGACGAAGACCGCGGTACGGAACCCGGTGAGCACCAGGATGAGGAGCAGGACGCCCTCGATGATGATCAGCAGGAAGACGTCGGCCCACGACATGAGCGGCGCGATGCCGTAGGCGACCACGGCGTTCAGGCCCATGCCCGCCGCGATGGCGAACGGGTAGCGGCTCACCACGCCCATGAGGACGCAGGAGAGGGCGGCGACCAGGGCCGTCATCGCGGCGACGCCGGGGATGCCCAGGGTGTCGCCGTTGACGTCCTCGGCGGTGCCGATGATCAGCGGGTTGAGGACGACGATGTACGCCATGGCGAAGAAGGTCGCCATGCCACCGCGGATCTCGGTGCCGATGGTGGAGCCGCGTTCCGTGACGCGAAAGTAGCGGTCCAGCGCGTTCCTGGGTTGTCTGTGCTCGTCAGTGGGGGATGGTGTCGGTGCGTTCACGTCGTCAGCCTGACCTGGTCGTGTTACTGGACAACAAGGATTCTGCGCCAGGTTAGTTGCATATTCGTACAACACCAGACTCCTGATTCACACGAATTTCATAGAAACCGCCACATGATGGGGACATCGGATCTTTGGGTGTGACCAAGGCATCTCCGCGCTGACCTCGACCGACCGCACCGCTCCCCCGCGCTCCGGACACCAGCGGATAGCCTGGGGCCGTGCCCAAACCTCGCCAGCCCGATCCCGAAGTCCACGAGAGCGACTACCGCGTCCCGGCCGCCATCGGCACGGGCGCCTGGACGATCGCGCTCGTCGTGCTCCTCGCCATGGGGGACGGCCTGCCCGCCTCGGAGCAGTGGTGGATCGGCGTCTGTGTGACCGGGATCGCCCTGGGCGTCTTCGGGTTCCTCTACATCCCCCGCCTGCTCCGCAGACGCGACGAAGCGGTGGATCGGGCGGCCGAACGGTTCACGGAACCGGGCACCCGCGAACCCGGGACCCCCTGAACTGCGCCACCACCCCACCGGGGCACCTCGTCACCTGACCGATAATGGGCGGGTGTCTGAGACAGAATTCCCGCGAGGACTCGCCGACCGGCTCCGTGGCATCCTGATCGACGCCGACTACACGGTGTCCGGGGTCCGCGACCGCCTCGGCGACGCCGCCGCCAAGGCCCTGGCCCGCGAGCAGCTCGTGCCCGCACTCCGCGCCACGGGCGGGGAGGAACGCCTCGGACTGCTCCTGCGCCTGTGGTGGCTCCAAACCCCCATCCCGGCGCGCGCGGCCCGTGCCATCCTCCCCGTCGACGAGCTCGCCGACGCCGGACTGGTCACCGTCGAGGAGGGGGCCGACGGCGCGGTCGTGCGCGCCCTCGTCCACCTGGGCCCCTGGGAACTGGAGGACGGCCGCCCCGGCTTCGTCGTCTCCGATCCCAAGGTCCGCCCGGGCAGCGGGGACGTCCCGCGCCCCGACCACGTGGTCGGGGCGGGCGGCGCCTCCGCCAACCTCTCCCGACTGATCGTCGACGGCCCCTACGAACGCGCCCTGGACCTGGGCACGGGCTGCGGCGTGCAGGCCCTGCACCTGGCCTCCCGGGCCCGCGAGGTGGTGGCCACCGACCTCAACCCCCGCGCGGTGCGGCTGGCCGGGATCAGCCTCGCCCTGTCCGGGATCACCGGCGCCCGGCTGGCCCAGGGTTCGCTGTTCGAGCCGGTCCGCGACGAGCGCTTCGACCTGATCGTGTCCAACCCGCCGTTCGTGATCACCCCCGAGGCGGCCCGCTACACCTACCGAGAGTCGGACCTGCCCGGCGACACGGTCTGCGCGGAGCTGGTCCGGCAGGCCCCCGCCCACCTCACCGAGGGGGGCTGGGGACAGTTCCTCGCCAACTGGACGCACACGGACACCGACGACTGGCAGGACCGGGTGGGCGGCTGGATCACCGGCACCGGCTGTTCCGGCTGGGTCGTCCAGCGCGACGTCCAGGACCCCGCCGAGTACGTGGAGCTGTGGCTGCGCGACTCCTGCGAGCACGGCACCCCCGAGTACACGCGCCGCTACGACGCCTGGTTGGACTACTTCGACCGCGAGGGCATCAAGGGCATCGGCTTCGGCTGGATCAGCCTGCGCAACGACGTCGCCCAGGACGCCACCGTGCGGGTGGAGGAGCTGCGGCACGACGTCCAGCAGCCGGTGGGGCCCTACCTGCCGGACGTGGTGGACGGCGCGATGACCGCGCACCGCCTCACCGACGCGGCGCTCCTGGCCGCGCACGTGGCGTTGGCGCCGAACGTGGTGGAGGAGCGCGTGGCCGTGCCCGGGGCTCCCGACCCGGAGAAGATCCTGCTGCGCCAGCGCGACGGCCTGCGCCGCGTGGCGCGGATCGGCACCGTGGAGGCGGCGCTGGCCAGTGTCTGTGACGGCACGATGCCGGTCGGTCCGCTGCTGGACGCGATCGCCGACCTCATGGGCGAGGACCCGGTGATGATCCGCGAGCGCACCCCGGAGGCGCTGCGCACGCTGATCTCCGAGGGGTTCTTCCGCGTCGCCCGCTGACGAACCGGTGGAGCGGGGGCAGTGGGGCGGTGGGGCGGGGGCGGTGGAGCGGGGGCGAGCCGGTGGGGCGAACCGGCGAGACGAACGCTGGGACGAACCGGCGGGACAAACCGCCGGGGCGAACAGGTGGGACGAGCCGGTGGGGCGAGCCGGCGGGACAAACCGCCGGGGCGAACAGGTGGGGCGGACCCCGGCGATAGGACACAGGGAACGGCCCCCGGACACTCCGCAGGGGCCGACGTGTCCCGTCGACCATGCCCCGAGGACCCCACCGTGACCACACCCGGCACCGGCACCGGCAGCGACCAGCCCTCTCCCGAATCCGATCCCAGATCCGAACTGGGATCCGCACCGGGATCCGGGCCCGAGCACGGGCCCGGGCCCGGGGCGCGGTCCGCGCCCGCTTCGGGCCGGTCTCCGTGGTTCTCACTGGCCGTCGCCGTCGGAGTCGGGCTGCTGGTGGGGGTCCTCACCTCGTACGCGCAGGGACTGCTCCCCGAGGTCCTGGCGCCCCTGGCCAACTCATCGGGGTCCTGGAGCGTGGCCGCCTTCCTCCTCGCGTACCCGTCCCGTCGGCGGGGATTCGCGATCGCGACCGGCGTGCTCACCCTGTTCGCCATGGTCGCCGGGTACGACCTGGCCTCGGTTCTGAGGGGCTTCTCCCCCTCCCTGGGCTCGTCACTCTTCTGGTGCACGACCGCGGTCGTCGTCGGCCCCTTCCTCGGGTGGGGCGCCCACGCCCTCAGAACGCGCTCCCGGTACTCTCCCCTCGCGGTGGGCGCGGTGAGCGGGCTTCTCGTCGGGGAGGGCCTGTACGGCCTCACGGTCATCGCCGCCACCACGCCCGCCGAGTACTGGTGGGGGTCGGTCACGGTCGGCGCGGCCCTGCTCGTCTGGGCCGTGGTCCGCCGTTTCCCCCGCTTTCTCCCCACGCTGGGCGCGGCAGCGGTCGCCGCCCTGGTCTCCGTCGTCTTCCCGCTGGTCTACTCCGTCGACCTGAGCTTGCTGTTCACCTCGCCCTTCCTCTTCTGACCGGGGCCCTACCAGTGGCCTCGCCGTTCCTTCTCTGACCGGGGGCCTTCCCAGTGGCCTCGCCGTTCCAGCCGCGCTTGTGGAAGAAGGCGAACGCGGCGGAGGCGAGCAGGACGACGGCGGCGATGACCAGCGTGACCAGGAAGCCGTTGTCGAAGGCCCGGGCGGCTGCGGACACCAGCTCGGCGGCGTTCGCGGCGTCCAGGTCACGGGCCGCGGCGAGGGCCTCGTCCATGCCCTCGGCCGCCGAGGCGGGTGCCCCGTCGGGCAGAGTGACGGTCCGTGTGAACACGGCGGCCATCAGGCTGCCCAGCACCGCGACCCCGGTGAGGCTGCCCAGCTCGTAGGAAACCTCCTCCACGGAGGCGGCCATGCCCGCGCGGTGCGCGGGGGCGTTGCCGACGATCGCGGCGGAGGCGGCGGTCATCGCGGCACCGGTGCCCGCGCCGAGCACCAGCAGTCCGGCGACGGTCCAGGGCAGCGGAGCGGAGGCGGACAGCAGCACCACCACGGTCCCGACGGCGGAGGTCAGCAGCCCGGCGACGATCATCGGTCGCGTGCCCACCCGGTAGAGCAGAGCTCCCACGGCCACGCCCACGGGCAGGGCGCCCAGTGCCATGGCGGCAACAGTCGTCCCCGCCTGCAACGGGGTGAACCCCAGGACCAGCTGGAGGCGCTGGGTGAGGACCAGCTGTACCCCGGCCAGCGCGAACATCGCCATCCCGGCCGCGAGCACGCCGACGAGGATGCGCGGGTCGCGGAAGAGCGAGAAGTCGATCAGGGGGTAGGTCTGGCCGCGCTGGCGCCGGACGAAGCTCCAGAAGCCCAGCGCGGCGGCGACCAAGGCCGCCCCGACGGCCAGGACGGAGGGATCGGGGCTGGTGAGCTCCTTGATCGCGTAGACGGTCCCCACCAGGCCGACCATGACCTGCACGGAGGCCAGCAGGTCCCAGGGGCGGTCCGAGCTGCCCGAACCGCCCGGCGCGACCACGGCGGCCAGGACTAGCGCCACCAGGACGATCGGCACGTTCACCAGGAACACCGAGCCCCACCAGAAGAACTCCAGCAGCGCTCCGCCGACGATGGGCCCGACCGCCGCGCCCACCATCGCCATGGTGCCCCAGACACCGATCGCGATCCCGCGTTCCCGCTCGTCCACGAACGTGATGCGGATCAGAGACAGCGTGGCGGGCATCATCGCCGCGGCGCCCACCGCGAGGAAGGCCCGCCCGGCGATCAGCATGGCGGGGTTGACCGCGTAGGCGGCGACCAGCGAGGCCGCTCCGAACAGCACGAGCCCCACCAGGTACATCCGCTTGTGGCCGACCCGGTCCCCGAGGGTTCCGGCGCCCAGTAGCAGGCCCGCCATCACCAGCGGGTACGCGTTGATGATCCAGAGGCGTTCCGAGGCGGTGGCCTGGAGCTCGGAGCTGAGGGTGGGCAGCGCCGTGTACAGCACGGTCATGTCCACCGAGATGAGGAGCAGCCCGGCGGAGACGGCGGCCAGCACCAGCCAGCGTCTGGCCCGGGAGACCGGCTGGGTGCCGGGGGATCCGGTGGTTTCGGTGGTTCCAGGGGTTCTGGGGGTGTGGGCGTCCTGGTGCGTGCGCTCGTGCGGGTCTTCGTGCGCGTCATCGTGCACGCCGCTCATCGGTTCTCCCCCTTGGCCTCGGTCACGGGAGAGTTCTCTCCCTCGGTCTCGGTCACGGGAGAGTTCTCGCCCTTGGTCACAGTCACGGGAGAGTTCGCCCCCTTGGCCTCGGGAGCCTGCGGCCCTCCGACTGTCAGTTCGGCAACGCGCGCCCGCAGGGCTCGCGCCACCTCCTCGGGGAGTGCGTTGCCCGAGGTGGCGTTGAAGAGCCAGAGCCCGTCGACGGCCAGGCGGGCGAGGAAGAGATCGAGCCCCCGCGGATTGGGCGACTGCGGGGTGGGGGCCCAGCGCTCCATCAGCTCGTTCCAAATCTGGGCCAGGTCAGGGTTGGACTCGGCCTCCACCATGAAGGCGAGGTCGGCGTGGCGGACCTCCCCGCGCATCATGACGCGCACGTAGGCGGCGCCGCGCTCGGTGGGGCTGGCCTGCGTCCAGGGCCGGCCGAGTTCGGCGAGGAGCCGTTCCTCCCAGCCTTGGACGAGGTGGCGCTGGATCGCCAGGAGCAGGTCCTCCCTGGTCCGGAAGTGGTAGAGGAGGCCTCCCTTGGTCAGCCCGGCCTCCTCCGCGGTGGCTTCGAGGGTCAGCGCGGTGATGCCCTGCCGGTCGGTCACCCGGACGGCGGCATCGAGGATGAGGGTTCTCGAACTGGGTCGCATGGCAGTAACTGTACCTTCTGGAAGGTACAGTTACTGCGTGGGAGAGGAACCACGTCGCGTCTCGGGGACCCAAGCTTGTGGAAGGGTGCGGGGGGCGGGTGCACCGCTCGGGTCCGTCAGTGGGCCGGTCGGGTGGGTCTGACCTATGACTGCCGTGGGCTGGGGTGGGTCCCAGAGGCGGCCGGTGGCGACGGTCAATCCCAGCGGCCGGTCTCCCCGCAGATGCGTCCTTCGGGCGGGCCCCGTCGGACGGGTGCGGTGATCGGTCCTGTCGGAGGGGGCCATTGGATGGTTCCGGAGGTCGGTTTCCCCTCAGATGTCCTTCGGGTGAGCCCCGTCGCATGCGCGCGTCGCTCGGGTCGGTCGGGTGGGCCTGACCAAGGGGCCCCGTCGCATGGGTGCGGGGGGCGGGCACAGTGGGTGCGGTCGGAGGGGCACAGTGAGACCGGGACGGCGGTCGGGTCCCGTCGGACGAGTGCGGCGGCGCCCGGTAGCGTCTTCGACATGAGCCCTACTCCGACCGCCCGTGTCTCCTCCCTCGTCGTCTACCCCGTCAAGGGATGCGCCGGTCTGGCCCTGCGCACCGCAGAGTTCACCGCCGCCGGGATCACCCACGACCGCTCGTTCATGGTGGTCGACGACTCCGGTGACTTCCGCAGCCAGCGCAGGGACCCGCGCATGGCTCGGATCGTGCCCGACCTCACCGCGGACGGCTCCCGGCTGGTCCTGAGCACCGAGGGCCTCTCACCCGTCAAGGTCGACGTGGACCCCGAGGGTCCCCGCCTGGACGTGACGGTGCACAACAACCCGCTCGTCGGAGTGGACCAAGGCGACGAGGTGGCCGGGTGGCTGAGCGAGCTGTTCGGCCGCACCAGCCGTCTGGTGCGGGTCCCCGACGACAACAGGCGGGTGACCACCGGAGTCACGCCCGGCACCGCCGGGTTCGCAGACGGCCACGCTGCCGTGATCGGGTCGACTCGCTCGTTGGAGCAGCTCAACGAGCGCATCGTCGCCAACGGCGCCCAGCCCGTGCCGATGGCCCGGTTCCGGCCGAACGTCGTCGTCACCGGTTGGACCGAGCCGCACACGGAGGACCTGATCCGCCGGGTCCGCGTGGGCACCACCGAGCTGGGTTACGCGAAGATGTGCACCCGATGCGCGGTCACCACCGTCGACCAGGAGACCGGGGACCGGTGCGGCCCCGAGCCGCTGCGCGCCCTGGCCGCCTACCGCCGCGTCGCCGACGGGGGCGTTGCCTTCTGCACCAAGTTCGCGGTGACGGGTACAGGCGTGGTGTCGGTGGGCGACGCGCTGGACGTTGTGGAGTGGGCCGAGGCACCGGAGGCGTAGGGCGTGTTCTGGGTGCTTTCGCCGGTGGGGGCGGAGCGGCGATCGAGGCGAGCGGGCCCGTCTTCCCTGTGTCTGGCTACCTTCCCCGCTGTGTACGGCTACCTCACTGCTGTGTCCGGCTACGCGAGCTTCGTAGTGTCGCGCAGCGGGCGCCCGGGGTTGGGGTTGGGGTTGGCTGTGGGAGCTTGATCGGCGCGGTGAGATACAGCCTGGTCGCGACGCGAGGACATCGTGCCGCAGGGGTCAGTTGAGGTGGCGGGCCAGGGCTGGGAGGAAGGATCGATCCCGGAACGCGACCTAGGGCTGAGCCTGGGGGGTGGGCTTAGGGCAGGCGGGTGGGTGGGTGGTGGGTGGTGCAGGGATCTGCGTGGGTTTTCCGTTCGGGCGTCTGTGGTGGAGGTTCGGGCCACCCCCCGGTGCTGACGGGAGCCCGGTGTTCATCCAACTGAGCCAGGTGGAGGCTGATGTGGCAGCCATCAGTGGCCGCTACGCACCTCGCTGGACGTGCCCTCGACCTCTACCACTGGCAGTATGAAAAAGCGCGAGGAACGCAGCCGGCCCACCCCCCAGGACAACCGACGTGCTCTAGAAGAACGTGTCCCCAGCACTGGCAAAAACCCCCGCCGCCCCAGCGCCGCCCACCGCACTCCCGCCAACCCGCACACACCAACGAGCGCACACACGTGCCCGTCTCTAGACCCCCAGAGTCTGAGGGGAACAGCGCCGTGCAGCTCACAACAACACGTGGTTACGGTTCAAACCCCCAAGGGGCGCAGCAACCTGCACGCCCGTGCCCCTTCACCCCTCCCGAGCGCTTCTCGTGGTTGGGCTTCGCCCCCCGGATGTGCGGGGAACCGCGCCGTGCGGGTCACAACAGCACGTGGTTGCGCTCCAAACCCCCAAGGGGTGCGGGACGCTGCACGCCACTGCCTCACAACAGCGTGTGGTTGAGCCCCGGGTGCGCAGGACACTACAGCGCACGGCGGGGTTCCCGAACCCCTGGGTGTGCGGCGGCCTGTGCGCCTGTGGCCCTTCGCCCCTCCGGGCGCGGGCCTGGTGCGGGGGTTACTCCAGGTCGGCCTCGGCCAGCAGGTGCGCGGCGGAGGACGGGTCCCGCAGCACGGCCGCGAGCAGGTGGCGGCGGGACCACTGGCCGGACCGCCAGCACAGGGCCCGGGCCAGCCCCTCGGTGCCGGAGGCGTGCACCGAGCCGTCGCCCGTGTACCAGTCCACCTCCACACCGTCCACGGTGAGTTTCTGGTGGTGCAGATAGGTGCGGTCCGGCTCACGGTCACCGGCGAGGAACAGGGCGGCCTCGTCCGGGACCGCGCGGATGCGGCCGGCCGAGTTGACCTTCCCGGTGACGCTCTCCGACGCCAGGTCCAGGTCCAGCACGTCGGCCAACCGTTCGGCCGACGCCGTCTCGGCCAGCACCAGCGGCCGGTCCGCCACCAGGGGCAACAGGTCCGGCGAGTCCACCACCACGGCGTCCTCCGCGTCGGCGACCACGATCGCGCCCTCGTTGACCGCTCGCACCAGTGAGGGCGGGGTGACGAGGTCGGCGTCGGCGTCGGCCAGCACGGTCCACAGGCGGCGCAGGGAGGAGCGGCTCACGTGCCGGGCCGGGTCGGCCAAACGGTTGAGCAGGTCGTCCGCGCCGTCCGGGTCCGCCAGCAGGTCGGCGAGGGTCGTGCGCACACCGAGGGCCCGGGCGAACTCGGGGTCGACGTCGGCGGGTACCTCGTCGTAGAGCCCGGCCAGCGCGGGATCGGCGTCGGCCGTGCGCAGCTCGACCGGGGCGCGGCCGTCCAGGAGCGCCCGGGTGCGCAGCCACCAGGCGGTGTAGGAGGGGACGTCGACCACCCGGCCGTCCGGCATGACCAACCGGGCGGGTTCGGTGACGGCCTCGCGCAGCGGCTCCCGGGAGAGCATCGCCAGGGCCTGCGGCCAGGCGTCGTCGGCGACGTAGTCGAGGTCGGCGACGCACACCAGCTCGGGGACCACTGGCGGGAGTTCGGGGTCGCCCACACGCTCCAGGACCTCGTCGGCCCAATCGTCCAGACCGTCCGGTCCCTCGTCACCGGCGCCGTCGAAGGCCAGCGGCGCCTCTCCGAGGGCTGCCTCCTCCGTGCGCACCACGGTGAGCTCCCACAGGGCTCCTACGGCACGCAGGGCGTCGGTGCCGTGGCGTCGGACGAGGTCGTCGTGCACGGTGCCGAAAGGAGCGTCGTCCACCAGCAGGTCGGCCAGAGGCGCTCCGGGCACGAGGAGTTCGGCGGCGATCGAGTAGCCGTCCTCGTCGTCGCGCAGGGCGAGTTCCGCCAGCCAGGGAGCGTCCCGGACCGTCGTGCCGGAGGCCGCGACCAGGTCCAGGACCGCCTCGGCGACGGGTTCGGGGTCCTCGGCGTCCAACGACTCCCGGACCGCCGCCTCGGTGTTGGGGTCGGCCAGGACCGTGGCGGCCCCGGCCTCCACGGCACCCAGCCGCAGCAGCAGCGGGGGGGCCGCCTCGGGGGGCACCACGCNGGGTGGGCCGCCTCGGGGTGCACCACGCGCACACCCAGGGTGGCCAGGGCGGCGGGGTCGAGCCGGTGGCCGTCGGCGTCGGTGACCCTCGCCCAGTCCTCGGTGGGCACCAGCAGCGAGCGCGGTCCCCGGACCAGCCGGTCGTCGGCCAGGGGCACCGGAAGGGCGCCGAGTTCATCGAGGTCGGCGCCGCCGCTCCCGGCGGAGCCCAGGGCCGCGTACAGCCCGCGCCACCACTCCGGCGGGCGCTGCGTGTCCCCGAGCAGGTCGGCGAGATCGGCCAGGCCCAGACGGCGCACGCGCAGGGCCGCCAGGGCGGGGTGCCGTGGGCTCCAGGAGCCGGGCAGGAGCGGCGGGACGAGTTCGGCGAGCAGGTCGACGAGGTCGGCCGCGCCGCTGGCTCCCCCGGTGTCCAGGAGGACGGCGTCACGCGGGGCGAGGGGGTGACCGGCCGCCGTGACCAGGAACGGGGTGTCCTGGAGCGGTTCGGCGACCCGGGTGCGGAAGACCGCGTCCACGGCGCCGCCGCCCACCCGTGTGGCGGGCACGAGGTCGAGGGCGGCCCCCGGTGTGAAGCGGCGCAGGAGCGCGCAGTAGGCGTCGGCCGCCTCCATGAGCAGGAGGTCCGTGGCGGCGCCCGGCTGTACGGAGCGCCGGTCCGCCCCCAGCGGGAACGTGCCGATGAGCACGGCGGGCAGGTCGAGTTCGGTGTCGGTGGGGGTGGGGGCGTGAACGACGTGTTCGACGTCGGCGGGCAGCGCGCCCACTCCGCCGTCGGGGGACACCGGCGCGGCCCAGGTGAGCGACCACGCGGAGCGTTCGCGTTCCTCCGTGGGACGGTCCGCGAGCAGGTGCGGGGCGAACTCACCGGAGCGGCGCAGGACGCGCCAGGGCGTGACCCTGCTGCCACCGGCGTCGGAGTGGGTGGTGACCAGGTCGGTCCCGGCCTCCTCGTCACCGCCCTCGCGGGTGAGCGTGCGCTCCTCGCCGTCGACGACAACCCGCACCTCGGAGAGCCCGTCCAGGGCCAGGAGCAGCGCCTCGCCGGTGCGGTCCAGCAGCTCCAGGACCCGCTCACGCGACCCGTCGCGCAGGGACAGCGTGACGAAGGTGTCGTAGTCGCCCTCGGGGCGGTCCGGCACGACGTCGGCGGGGAAGGGCAGGCGCAGCATGGGCACGTGCCCGGCGCGGCGGCCCACCTCGTCGGCGAGGTCGGCGTGGGTGCCGTCGGCGTCGAGCAGGTCCGTCACCACGGCGCGGGCCCGCTCGGCGGAGAAGTGCACGGCCGTGCCGCCGGAGTCCACGGTGACGTCGTCGCTGAGCGCCACCACGGCGGAGAATCCGACCCCGAACCGGCCCGCGGAACCGTGGTCGTCGCGTTTGCTGGAGGCCCTCAGCGTGGCCAGCGACTCCACGCCGTCCGAGGTCAGCGGCGCACCGGTGTTGGCGGCGGTGAGGCGGTCACCCTCCAGGGCCAGGAGCAGACGGCCGGGCACCCCCGCGCGGCGGGCGGCGTCAGCGGCGTTCTGCGCGAGTTCGACCACCACCCGGTCGCGGTAGCCGCCGAGTGCGAAGTCCTCCTCCGCGTTGGCGTCCTCACGGAACCGGGCGGGCGCGTCGGCCCACGCCGACAGCACGCGACGGCGCAGTTCGGCCGTGTCGAAGGTGTCAGCCACCGAAGCGGTCACCGGATCGGCCATGGTGGGTCTCCTCCTGCGCTGCGCGCGGTCCGATCAGCCCGACACGTGTACGCGGCCACGGGACGGGAGCGACAGGGCGAGCTTGATGGTAGGTCGACCCTAGCCCACGAGCGCGGCGGTTCGGGTCCGGGCGGCTCGCGTGGCGCGGGCGTGGGGGCACGCACGGGAACGGGCCCCGCCGCGTGTGCGACGGGACCCGTTGATCAGGTGGATCGGCCCGTGTGGCGGGCTCCGCGACGGGTGTCGTCAGGAGTCGCTGGAGACCAGTTCCAGTTCCGTGGTGTCGTCGAAGACGATGTGGTCGTACCCCATCTCGTCGACGACCGGTGCGACCGGCTCGTTCTGCGGGCCGGGGCGACGGACCTCGGAGTGGGCTCCGCAACCGTGGTCGAGTGACACGACCCTGCCGTCGTCGGGGGCGTACTCGTTGGTGCACACGCCGAACATCTGGCGCAGCTCACCCGCGAGCGGGGTCAGGAACCCACAGGTGGCGCAGGCCGCCGGGGCGGCCGTGGCGATGGGGCTGCGCGGTCCGGGATCGCCGTTGTACCAGCGCTCCGCGGCCTGCTCGCGGCCGACCTCGGAGAGCACCTGGCGTCGGCCGAGGCCCAGCTCCCACACCATCTGTTTGTCCATGCCCTCGGCGTCGAGTTCGCTGTCGGGCACCTGCGCGTAGCCGGGGACGAGACGTTCGTCGTCCTCTTCGGTGGGGAGCAGGTCCCCCACACCGACGTCGCCGGGGCGCAGCCTTTCCTTCCAGGGCACCCAGTTGGGAGCGACCAGGGCACCCTCGCCGGGCAGCAGGACGACCTCGTTGACCGTGACGTCCTTGGCGCGCGAGGCGCGGACCACGGTGACCGAGTAGGTCCATCCCGGGTAGGAGGGGTCCAGGCACTGGAAGTAGTGGGTGACCAGGCGCGTGTCCTCGACCTGGGCGGTGAGGTGCTCACCGACCCATTCGGGTCGCCCGACCTCCGCCGCCACCGAGCGGGCCAGATCCACCGCGTCGACACATGCTTTGTCCGGTACAGGAGAACGTCGAGAAGGGCTCACGTTCACCATTCTCACTGATCGCGGGCACCGATTTGACCATAACGCGGGTCAAGGTTCGCCCGATACGACCTCTTGACGGAGTCTTGTGCCACCGGAGACGGCGGATACGGGCGATCTGGGCGCTCACCCGCCGTGATTCCGGGGGTTCAGGACAGGAAGTCACACGTTTTTTCGGCCAGCCCATCCCCAACGCGAACGAAGGGTTCCGAGACGGAGGGAAGGCCGTGGCGGACGCCGAGCACGTACACCACGGCCCTGACCAGGTCTCACGGGCCCCGGAGCGTCAGGCCTCCAGGTCGTCGGCGACCACGCGCAGCACGGCGGCGACCCTGGCCGCCTCGCGCTTGTCGGGGTGGTGGCCCCGGCGGTAGCCGTTGGAGACGTTCTCCAGGAGTTTGATGAGGTCCTCGGTGATGAGCACCATCTCGTCGGGCTTCTTGCGCCGCGCCCTGGCCACCGAGTGCTGCGTGTCCAGGAGCCTGACCTGGAGCGCCTGGGCGCCCTTGCGCCCGTCGGCCACGCCGAACTCGACCCGTTGGCCGGGCTTCAGGGTGGTGGTTCCGGTCGGCAGCGAGGTGGAGTGCACGAAGACCTCACCCCCGTCGTCCTGGGTGAGAAAGCCGAAACCCTTGTCGCCGTCGTACCACTTGACCTTGCCGGTGGGCACGTAGAGACCTCATGCTTTCACTGACGGGCGCACGCGGCGTCGGAAACGGTGCCGTCCACCTGTTCCCCCGCCCCGGGCGGCCCCTGGTTTCCATGGGTGGCCCCAGGTTAGTGCCCGAGGGCTGGCCAAGGCGAGAGGTTATGGGCGGGACCGAATTCGCGCGCTCCATCTGAGGGCCGCGGGCACGGAACGAGGCCCGGATACGGCTCACCCGGGCCTCGCGATGTCGACGTCGTCCCCGTCACCGCTGGGTGCGGAGTGTGGGACGGGACTCGGCGGAGTCAGGGACGCCGTCGACGAGTCGGTGCCCGGGCTGGAGGCCGGACCACCCATCGTGCACCGCCTCGAAGCGACAGCGGCGGTGTACCGACATGAATACCCGACGCACCCCACGCGGATACGCGGCAACGGGCGGGCCGGAAGAGGTTATTCCCCAGGGTTTGCCAACCAGTGACGAAACGGACCGGTTCGGGGTGATCGGGCACCCCGGCGAGGTCAGCTCCTCGCCGCCCGGTCCGCGACCCGGGCCGCGCGTGCGGCCTTCGGGAAGAGGTACACCACGCACGCCAGCGACGTGAGCGCGAGGGCGGGGACCCCGGTGGCCGGCAGTGCCTGCTGGATGTACTGGTCGACGAACTTCGCCTCGCCGGTCCACAGGGCCGTCCCGACGACGCAGGCCAGCAGGGGGAGCCCCGCGCCGACCCACTTGTCCAGGGTGCTCCACACCTGGCTGAGCACGACGAGGGCGGCTCCGAGCACCCACAGGAAGGCCACGTCCCACCACACTCCGGTCAGGACGAGCATGACCAGGGCCACGGCCTCGGGCGGGTGGTGCCGGACCAGCATGAGGCTGTTGCGGGTCACCCCGGGCTTGCGGGCGACCCTGCCGTCCATGCGCAGGTCGGTCTGGCTGGGGCCCTCTAGCAGGGACATGAACCCCTGGTTGGGGCCGCCGCGCCAGGGCGGTGCCGGACGGTCGGCGTGACGCGGCTTGGGCGGGATCATCTCGTCGTCCTCGAGGTCGACCGCCCGGCCGGTGAGCTCCTCCTGAACGATGTGCTCGGGGGAGCCGAAGCCACGGAGAACCCGCCGCACGGTGTCGACGTCGTCGCCCTCGGCCTCGCGGCGCTCGTCGATGCGCGCCCGCAGGCTGGTGAGATAGGCGGTCCGTTCCCTGGCCGTCACACGTCCGTACAGCGCGAGTCCGACCTCGGAGAGATAGTCGAGTACCAATTGTTCGGAGCGCTGGTTCATGGCCCCATATTGGCCCACATTGACCTGCCTTTTAACCCCTCCCCCTCCTTTTCGGTCGCAGACTTCTCCGCCGATACGGTTCGGCTCGCCGTGAAGGGGGAGGCACCGGGAGCGGGTGTGCTCCGCCCCGCGCCATCACTTAGCGTTGATCCGATGACCGACTACGCGCCACCCGGGTCCGGCCGGGGCACGGGCGACCCCGGCGACCCGCCGGGGCGGCCCCCCACGTTCACCTCCTGGCTGCGCTCGCGCTCCGACGAGGAGCTCACCGCCCTCTTGGACGCGCGCCCGGACCTGGCGCAGCCGGTCCCGGCCGACATCGGGGCCCTGGCCCACCGCGCGACCTCGCGCAACGCCGCGCTGCGCGCCCTGGAACGGCTCGACCGGTTCACCCTCCAGGTCCTGGAGGCCGTGGTCGCGCTGGGCGACGACCGGCTCTCGGAACCGGTGGGCGCCCAGCCCGCGGATCTCGCCCGCGGACTGGGCCTGACCCCCTCCGGTGGTCGGGGCACGGAACCACTGGACGCGGCCGTGGACACCCTGCTCTCCCTCGCGCTGGTCTGGCCGGATCACGGGCGGTTGCGCCCCGTCCAGGTCCTGCGCGAACTCCTGCCCCACCCGGCACAGCTGGGACCGCCCGCCCGGGCCCTCCTGGCGGCACTCCCGCACGAGGCCGTCCGCCGACTGGCCCGCGACCTCGTCCCGCACAGCACCGCCAGCACCCCGGTGGAGACGGTCGCGACCGCGCTGTCCGATCCCGCGCGGCTCGCCACCCTGACCGCTCAGGTGGAGGCGCCCGCGCGGCGTCTGTTGGACAACCTCGCCTGGGGGCCGCCCAACGGCACCGTCACCGACGCCCGCCGGGAGGTCAGCCTGGCCACGGCGGCCTCACCGGTCGAGGAGCTCATCGCCCGGGGTCTGCTGGTGGCCACGAGCGACGACACCCTGACCATGCCCCGCGAGGTCGGCCTGCATCTGCGCTCCGGCGTGCTGTTCCGCGAGGTCGACACCGCGCCGCCCGCCTTCGAGGGGCGCCCGGTCCCTCCTGAGGCCGTCGCCCGCGCCGCCGCCGGGCAGGCCTTCACCGTGCTGCGCGCGGTGGAGGAGCTGCTGGAGCGCTGGGCCCAGGAGCCCGCCGCCGTGCTGCGCAACGGCGGCGTGGGCGTGCGCGACCTGCGCCGGGCCGCGCAGGCGATGGACACCGACGAGGACACCGCCGCCCTGTACCTGGAGGTGGTCCGGGCCGCCGGGCTGATCGGGACCGACCACCGGGTCGCCGGTGAGTGGCTGCCGACCCGCGAGTACGACCTGTGGCGCGAGCGCCCGCCGGAACGCCGGTGGCTGCTCCTGGCCCGGGCCTGGCTCGGCTCGGACCGCGTGGCCGCGCTGACCGGTTCGCGCGACGCGGGCGGACGCGTGCGCAACGTGCTCGGCCCCGGGCTGGTGCGGCCCGCCGCCCCGCAGTCACGCCGCGACCTCCTCGCCGAGCTGGGCGAGGCCGAACCCGGCCTGGCTCCCGACGAGGAATCACTCCTGGCACGGCTGGCCTGGCGCCGCCCCCGCCGCCAGTCCCCCGTGTACTCGGAGCTGGTCGGGGCGGCCGTGACCGAGGCCGCCGCGCTCGGGCTCACCGGGATGGGGGCGCTGGCCGAGCACACCCGTCCCCTGCTCACGCTCGACGAGGACGCCGACGAGGCCGCCGCCCGCGTGCTGTCCGCCGAACTCCCGCAACCGCTGGACTACGTCCTCGTGCAGGGCGACCTGACCGCCGTCGCGCCGGGTCCGCTCGTCACCGACCTCGCCCGGGAGCTCGCGCTGGTCGCGGACGTGGAGTCCACCGGCGGCGCCACCGTGTACCGCTTCACCGAGGACTCCGTGCGCCGGGCGCTGGACGCCGGACGCGGGGTCGCCGACATCACCGGGCTGTTGGAGCGCCACTCGCGGACCCCTCTGCCGCAGGCTCTGCGCTACCTCGTGTCGGACGCGGGTCGCAGACACGGCAGGCTGCGCACCGGAACGGCCTCCAGCTACCTGCGCTGCGACGAACCCGCGCTGCTCACCGAGCTGGTCTCCGACCGCCGCGCCGCCGACCTCGAACTCCTGCTCCTGGCTCCCACCGTGGTGGTGAGCGGGCTGAACCGTGCGGCGCTCACCGAGCGTCTGCGCCAGCTGGGGTACCACCCGGTGCCCGAGAGCGGTGACGGCACGATGCGGCTGGGCCGCCCCGAGGTGCGCCGCGCCGACCCGGAGCCCTCCACGGCCGTCGAGGGTGCGCCGACCCCGGAGCTCACCCGGGCCGCCGTACGCGCGCTGCGGGCCGGGGACGAGGCCGCCACGGTGGCCCGTGTGCCGGTGTCGCTGCCGGAGGGAGGCACCGCCGGGTCCCGCGCCTCCGCCGTCATGGAGGTCCTCTCGGAGGCCGCCGTGGCCGAGCGCAGGGTGTGGATCGGGTACACCGACACCGACGGCCGCCAGGTCAGCAGGATCGTCGAGCCCTCCCGTGTGGACGGCGGCTTCCTCACCGCCTACGACACCACCCGCGACGCCGTGCACCGCTTCGCCATCCACCGCATCACCGGTGTCGCCGAGCTGGCCCCCTCCGACTGACCCGCCCGACAGGGGACGGTGGCCGATTGGCCGCCATCGGCCACACCACGGGCAACTTCGCCGCCCCGAAGTGGGAAAGATGGGATGGTTGGGGCGGCCGGAGCCACCCCCTGCCGCGGAAGGGGAGAGGACGAGTGCGACCCGTCGGTCCGAACGACCCCCGGCAGATCGGGCCGTACCGACTCACCCACCTGCTCGGCCAGGGCGGCATGGGACAGGTTTTCCTCGGCCGTACCAGGGGCGGCTGGGACGTGGTCGTCAAGATCATCCGGCCCGACCGGCTGAACGGCAGCGACTCCAGGAGCCCCGAGTACCGCGCCCGGTTCGCGCGTGAGGCGCAGGCCGCCCGCAGCGTCGGCGGCTTCTACACCGCCCACGTCCTGGACGCCGACCCGCACGCGGAGCAGCCGTGGATCGCCACCGCGTACATCCCGGGGCCCACACTGTCGCGGGCGGTGCGTGACCAGGGTCCGATGTCCTCACCCGCCGCCCGTCGGTTGGCAGCGCGCCTGGCCGAGGGTCTGTTGGCCATCCACGCCCACGGGCTGATCCACCGCGACCTCAAGCCGGGGAACATCATCCTGGCCGACGACGGACCCAAGATCATCGATTTCGGCATCGCCCGTCCGCTGGACAACACGGCCATCAGCAGTACCGGACGCGTCTTCGGAACGCTGTCGTTCATGTCCCCGGAACAGGCCAGGGGCCTGGAACTCACCCCGGCGTCTGACGTGTTCAGCCTCGGCACGGTGCTCGCCTTCGCGTCCACCGGCGTCAACCCGTTCAGGACCGACAGTGCGCCCGCGACCCTGCTGCGGGTGGTCGCCGCCCCGCCCCTGCACGCCCTGGAGGAGCTGTCGCCGGATCTCAGGGACGCGGTCACCGCCTGTTGGAGCCACACGCCCGAGGAACGTCCCGCCCCGGACGACATCATCACCCTGCTCTACGAGGAGGATGCCGAAGCCGGAGACGCTGAGCCCCAGCCGACGGTGCCGCAGAGCTCCCCCTCACCAGCAACACTCAACACGCTGGAGAGGACGACCGAACCAGTACCGGAAGCAGAGCCGGTACCGGGGGCCGCGCCCAAGCTCGAAGCGGAGGCGGAGCCCGAGGTGGGGCCGGAGCCCGAAGCGGAGACCGAGTCCACAGCAATGCGGCACTCGATGGTCCCGCAGGTCTCGCCACCAACGGAAACGCTGGAACGGAGAAGCGAACCGGCCTCCGAAGGCGGACCGCGGACACCACCGGAACCGACCACCGAATCTGTGCCGGAGCCGGGGCCCGAGGTAGGAGCTGTGTCCGAGGTGGGGCCTGATTCCGAGACAGCGCCGGAGGCAGAGGCCGAGTCAGGACCTGAGCCCGAAGCGGTGGCAAAGCCCAGACCTGAGGTGGTGTTCACGTCCAAGGTGGGGTTCGAGTTCGAAACAGAACTCGAACCAATGCCGGACGCCGATCCGGAGCCAGGGCCCGAGCAAGGAGGGGAGGCAGAGCAAACCACCGAAGCAGTCCCCCGTCTCGAACAGTCGACGGTCCCCGAGCCGGCAGTCGACTCCGTAGACGAGAAGGGGCCGGGAACCGAAACCACGTCGTCGCCGTCCCTCGAACCCGAAATGACAGTCCCGAACCCCAACCTCGTCCGTGGTCGCCCCGCGCTTCGGGTCCTGAGCGCCTCGGCGGCCGCGCTCTTGGCGATCACGGTTGCGGTCCTCGGTCCGATGGCGGCCCGACGGTTCGAAAGCGGGCCTGAGCCGATGACCTTCGACGGACACCCAGGCCAGGTCGAGACCGCGGGCTTCGCCCCGGACGCGGCCACCCTGGTAACCGCCGGTGACGACGCCATTACGAGGGTCTGGGACGCCTCGAACGGTGAAGAGCTCCACGTCCTCCAAGGACACCGCCAGGCCGTTACCGCGGTCGCCTACGCACCCCACGGCGGGATCCTCGCCACCGCCAGTGCGGACCACTCCGTTCGGATCTGGGACGCCCGGAGTGGCCAGGAGATCGGTCTCCTCGAAGGACACACGAGGGTTGTTACCGCAGTCGCGTACGCACCAAACCGCGGTGGACTCGCCACCGGCAGCGCGGATCAGACCGCGCGAATCTGGTCCTCCCCAACCGACGACGAACCCCACGTCCTCGAAGCACACAGCAACGTCGTGACATCAGTGACCTACTCCCCGGACAGCAGGACACTCGCCACCACCAGCCGCGACGCCACCACGCGCCTGTGGAACTCGGTCACCGGAGCGGAGCGGATCGTCCTGGAAGGACACGACGCGGCCGTCGTTTCCGCGGTCTTCTCCCCGGACGGCACGACGCTCACTACTACCAGCCACGACAACACGGCACGTGTCTGGGACACGCAGAGCGGTAGGGAACTCCACGTGCTCCAGGGACATGATCACTTCGTCACTTCGGCGGTCTACGCGCCCGACGGCAGCACCGTCGTTACCAGCAGCAACGACAACACCGCACGTGTCTGGGACCTTGAGAGCGGCGAGGAACTCCGCACCCTCCGGGGCCACTCCGGCCCCGTCACCTCGGTGGTCTACGCCCCCGATGGCAGCACCATCACCACCACAAGCACCGACCGGACCGCACGCGTCTGGGACCCCGAGGGCGGCATGCAACTCCACGTCCTCGAGGGGCACCGGGGCCATGTGCTCTCCGCCGCCCACTCACCCGCAGGAAGCACGCTGACCACCGTGAGCCGTAACGGCGCCATCCTCGTCTGGCGGCTCGGCTGACGCCCGGCGCGGAGAACACCGTCGGGGCGGGCGGGCTAGAGTGGCGTAGGTCGATCAACGACGGCGAGAGACACCCCATGAGCAACGCACCGCTGCCCCCCGGAGCCTCCTCCCCCCGCGACCGGGCGCGCGAGGACCGCACCGTCGAGGGGCGGGACCGGGCACCCGAGCGGGATCTCGACGACGACCGCCGCACACCCGGCCCCGCGGGGTCGACGGGCGGGGCCAACAGCTCCACCATGGCGCTCATCCTGCACGCGGTGACCGCGCTCTGCTGCATGAACTGGATCTTCGGGATCGCCGGGATCACCTTCGCGGTGCGGGCCGCGCACGCCCGCGACCGGGGGCGCCCGGACCAGGCCGAGGTCCTCACCCGGTACTCCTGGTACTGCCTGGGCGCCGCGGGAGTGATGTTCTTCGTGATGCTGGTGCTGACCTTCGTGATGTTCACCCAGGCGGGAGACTGGATCCAGCAGATCGTCCCCGTGGTGAACTTCTGACCCCGGTTTGGGGCAACGAGTACGGCACCGTCCGCGTCCCACCCGGGTGCGGCGGGTATGCGACCCACAGACGGTGTTCTGCATTAGGGGGCACGGACCAGCGGTGAACGGCGACCGGAGCGACCCCAGGGCCTTCTGGGAGCGGGGACGGACCTCCGTCCCCGGGTCCGGCGTGCCCGCGCGAGCCCCCGTCGCGCGCCCTGCGCCAGCGCCCCCTCCCGGACCGGCGCCGCAGGCGTACCAGCCCGCCACTCCGGTCCACCGCCCCTGGACGGGACCGCCACCACCCTCCGGTCCCCCGCCCCGGGTGGGCGGGGCGGTCGCGGCTCTGATCGTGGCCGTGAGCACCCTGCTGGTCCAGGTCCTCGGCGTCTCCCTGGGCCTGTGGTTCGTCGTGCTGTTCGCCAACGTTCCCGGGATCGTCCTCGGCGTCCTGGCCCTGACGAAGGTCCCGGACACGGACGCCGTGGAGCGGTACATCCGCTACACGTGGACGGCCACCTTCGCCTACACGGCGTTCTCGGTGGTCTTCCTGCTGCCGGTGATGGTGATCGCGTCCCTGATCCTCTATCTGGGGGTCTGACCCGCGACCGTAACGAACCCCACCCGGGTGCGGGCATGATCAGAGGGGTTCCCGTGTTGGACCTGGGGCCACCCTCTTCCCCGTGTCAGTGCCCGTACCCGCCGGAAGGCCCCGTGTGTCCTGCCTGATCGTCCAGTCCGACAAGACGCTCCTGCTAGAGATCGACCACGAACTCGCCCCGGAGTGCCGCCGATCCATCGCGCCGTTCGCCGAGCTCGAACGCGCCCCCGAACACGTGCACACCTACCGGATCACGCCGCTGGCCCTGTGGAACGCGCGCGCGGCCGGGCACGACGCCGAGCAGGTCGTGGACTCGCTCCTGCGCTTCTCGAAGTTCCCGGTGCCGCACTCGCTGCTCGTGGACATCGCCGAGACCATGGACCGCTACGGGCGGCTCCGGCTGGTCGGCGACCCCCGGCACGGCCTGGTCCTGGAGTCCTCGGACCGCGCCGTCCTGGAGGAGGTCGTCCGGGCCAAGAAGGTCAAGGGCATGCTGGGCGAGCGGATCAGTGAGGACTCGGTCTCCGTCCACCCCAGCGAGCGCGGCAACCTCAAGCAGGCCCTGCTGAAGATCGGCTGGCCCGCCGAGGACCTGGCCGGGTACGTGGACGGCGAGGCGCACAGCATCGACCTCGCCGACGGCGACTGGGAGCTGCGCGGCTACCAGCAGGAGGCCGCCGAGAGCTTCCACGCGGGCGGCTCCGGCGTGGTCGTGCTGCCCTGCGGCGCCGGGAAGACCATCGTCGGCGCGGCCGCGATGGCCATGACCGGAGCGACGACCCTCATCCTGGTGACCAACACCGTGTCCGTGCACCAGTGGAAGACCGAGCTGCTGAAGCGGACCTCCCTCACCGAGGACGAGATCGGCGAGTACTCGGGGACCCGCAAGGAGATCCGTCCGGTCACCATCGCGACCTACCAGGTGATGGCGGCGCGCCGGAAGGGCGTCTACACGCACCTGGAACTGTTCGACGCCAAGGACTGGGGCCTGGTCGTCTACGACGAGGTGCACCTGCTGCCCGCGCCCATCTTCCGGATGACCGCCGACCTCCAGGCCCGCCGTCGGCTCGGCCTGACCGCCACCCTGGTCCGCGAGGACGGCCGGGAGGGCGACGTGTTCTCGCTGATCGGGCCGAAGCGCTACGACGCCCCGTGGAAGGACATGGAGAACCAGGGGTGGATCGCCCCGGCCGACTGCGTGGAGGTCCGGGTGGACCTGACCGACTCCGAGCGGCTGGCGTACGCGACCGCCGAGCCCGAGGACCGGTACCGGTTCTGCGCGTCCTCGGAGACCAAGACCGACGTGGTGCGGCGGATCGTGGAGCGTCACCCGCAGGAGCAGGTCCTGGTGATCGGCTCCTACATCGACCAGCTCGACGAACTCGGCGAGCGGCTGGGCGCCCCCGTGATCAAGGGTGAGACCCGCAACAAGGAGCGTGAGCGCCTCTTCGACGCCTTCCGCTCGGGTGAGCTGCGCACCCTGGTGGTGTCCAAGGTCGCCAACTTCTCGATCGACCTCCCCGAGGCGGGGGTGGCGGTCCAGGTGTCGGGTTCCTTCGGTTCGCGGCAGGAGGAGGCGCAGCGGCTGGGCCGTGTGCTGCGGCCCAAGGCGGACGGCCGCACCGCGCGGTTCTACGCCGTGGTCGCCCGGGACACCCTGGACCAGGACTACGCCGCGCACCGGCAGCGGTTCCTGGCCGAGCAGGGCTACGCGTACCGCATCGCCGACGCGGGCGACCTGCTCGCCGGTGAGGAGATCTGACCGGGCGGTGCGCCACCACGCCGGTCAGAGCGAGGGCAGGACGCCGATCACGTAGGTCCCGGCGGCGATGCCCCAGGCGATGAGGGAGTAGCTGAGGGTCCGGGTGCGCAGCAACCGGTCGCCCCGGACCGAGGGCGCCGTGAAGGCGGCCACCAACAGGGCGAGGCCGAGCAGCGCGGGGATCACCGAGGCCAGCGCGAACAGCTGGGACTGGGCGGCGCACGCGGTGTAGCCGGGACTGCCGGGATCACCACAGAACACGTCGTCCCCCGATCCGATCGTTCATGCGGTCGTACTCCCAAGACCGTACCGTTTCGGCGGGGCCGGATCGCCCCGGGTCACGACCGCATCCCGGTCGTGACCGGGCCTTCCCGCCAAACCGAACCACGCTCGGAATTCGAGTGACCCAGGACACCCGAAGGGCTTTACACGAACCCGCACCGTGTCCAATCATGAGGGGCAGTACACCTGACGGAGGTACCCCCCATGACCGAGGCACCGGCCACCGAGCACCGCGACGGCTTCCACTCGCTCCGCAGCGGCGGACTCAACTGGGACTCACTCCCCCTCAAGCTGTTCGTCAAGGGCAACGCGAGGTTCTGGAACCCGGCCGACATCGACCTCTCCCAGGACGCCGAGGACTGGAAGGGGCTCGACGATGAGGCGCGCACCCGCGTCCTGCGGCTGTGCGCGCTCTTCGCGGCGGGCGAGGAGGCGGTCACCGAGGACCTCCAGCCGTTCCTGCGCGCCATGGCCGCCGAGGGCCGCCTGGGCGACGAGATGTACCTGACCCAGTTCGCCTTCGAGGAGGCCAGGCACGTCCAGGCCTTCCGTCTGTGGCTGGACGCGATCGGCGTCCGGGACGACCTCCACGAGTACGTGGACACCAACCCCGGCTACCGGACCCTGTTCCAGGACGAGCTCCCCCGCTCGATGGAGGCCCTCCTGGACGACCCCAGCCCCCGCAACCAGGTGCGCGCCTCGGTCACCTACAACCACATCATCGAGGGCTCGCTCGCGCTGACCGGCTACTACGCCTGGAACCACGTGTGCACCGTCCGGGACATCTTCCCGGGCATGCGCCGGATCATCAGGCGGATCGGCGACGACGAACGCCGCCACATGGCCTGGGGCACCTTCACCTGCCGACGCCACGTGGCCGCCGACGACCGCAACTGGGACGTGGTGAGCGAACGCCTCGACGAACTCCTCCCCCACGTCATGGGCACCGTCAGGGACGGCGACGTGCCCTCGAAGGACCCGGCCGTCCAGCGCTACGAACTCCCCCCGGGCCAACTCCTGGAGTACGCGAGCGACCGCGCGCTGCGGCGGCTGGGCGCCATCGAGTCCGCGCGCGGGGTGCCGCTCTCCCGGATCGACCTGGACGCCTCACCCGAGGAGCTGGAGGAGCGGTTCGGTGAGGAGGACCGCGCCGCCATGGCCCGGCTGGAGACCTGAGCGCTCGGCCCGGCACGCTCCGTAGGTCACTTCCCCTCGCGCAGCACGAGGTCGATGGCGATCGCTGAGGCCACCACGAGGGTACGCAACGGTTCCGGGAGGGAGGGGTAGCGGTGGTGCAGCGCGTAGCTGTCCGCCGCCGTGAGGAACTCCCCGAGGTCGGGCAGGCGCCGGTCGACCCTGGCGACCTCGTGGCCGACGTGGTCGCTGATCCGGAAGTCCCGGCCGACGAGGTCGCCCTCGATCGTGCCCAGCTGGCGCTTCCACGCGTCCAGCAGGGTGAAGCTGGCCCGGAAGAACTTCAGGTCCTGCTCGATGGTGCCCACCGGCTGGCCGTCGGGCAGGCTCACGCTGGTGGTCGCGGTCATCCAGGACCAGTGCTTGCGGATGACGAGCCGGAGCGCCCCGTTCGGGTCGGTGACGTGCACCCGTCTCTCGAACCCCTCGGTACTGCTGGACAGTTGCCGCAGCACCTGCACGCCCCCACTCGCGCCCTGTTCACGCGCCCGGGCGATCAGCCGTCCGGACTGGTCGTGGATCTCGTAGTCGGAGACGTCAGCCATGAAGCGTCTGGGTTGGCGTACCAGGAGGGGGTTCGCGGTGAGGAGGTCCATGGGGCACGACCCTAGGGCGTGTCCTCGCGGCGCCACAGCTCGCGTCTGCCCCTCTCGGCCTCCAACGCGATCCGGCCGAAGGGCTCGGACCGCCACACCCCGTCCCGCTGGTGGTTGGCGTACAGGACCTCGCCCTCCCGTGAGAGCACGTACACCGAATCCGCGAGGTGGTGGGTCTCCAGGAACTCGACGGTGTTGGGCACTCCCAGGTAGAAGCGGTCGTGGTGGATCTCCGGCAGCCAGCGGCCGAACCCCTGGTCCCGGGTGGCGCGCTCGTGGCGGTCGAAGATCGAGAACCGGCTGTTGGAGGTGTGCGTGGCCACGAAGGCGACCTCCACCCGGTACCCGGCCTCCCTGAAACCCAGCACCCATGAGGCGGCCCAGTCCGCGCGGCCCAGCGGGTGGCTGCACACGACGTCGTGGCGGCCCCGCCGCACGTGTTCCATGACCCGCCCGTGCAACCCGCCGACCTGCATGGACACCGAGGTGGAGGCGGCCCTGTCGTCGGCGGTCATGGACCACTCGTAGTCGGGCGAGAGCCGCAGCAGGTCGTCGCCGTCGTAGCTGACCGTCCCCTGCGGCAGGACCGGCAGCAGGAGGCGCTGGAGGGTGGACTTGCCGGAGCCGGGCTGGCCGCCGAGGAGCAGCAGACGGGGGCGTTCGCGCGGGGTGCCGGTGAGCCGGTCCCGCAGGGCGAGGCCGAAGAGCGAGTCCAGTTCGGCGTCGGTGAGCTCGCGCCCCAGATCGCCGGGGGTGGCACCGGCCGTCGGCTGCGCGGGGTCCGCCCGGAGTCCTCCGATGGTCCGGGGCAGTTCGGCGTTCGCGCGGGCGACCTCGTCGGGGGTCATGAAGGGCAGGCGCGCCTCCTCGGAGAGCAGTCGCGCGGCGCGTTCGGACAGCTCGGGGTCCTTCTCCAGACGCGCCGTACAGGCGCCGATCGCCGCGCTGTACAGGTTGTAGGCGCGTTCGCGCTCCTGGCGCTGCTCCGTCGTCTGGGGCGGGACCCCGCCGCTGGAGCTCTCCGCGAGAAGGGGGATGACCTCCGCCCCGACGTGTTCGGCCGAGGGGTCGGGGCCCATGCCGGGGCCGGTTCCGGAGGGGGAGGGTGCCATGTTCGTCCGCTCTCGCCGTGGCCCGGCCGGTGCGCGGGGCCGTGGGTGTACGCAACCGCCTACCCGACGAGGTTAGTGTCTCAGGTCACCCGGAGGCGGCCGTTCACCCCAGCGCACCGCGACCTAAAGTGGCCACATGTCCGCGAACTCACTTCCCTCGCCCCCCGCCGTCATCGAGGCCCTGGCCTGGGTCCACGTGCGCGACGGCCGCCTGCTGTGCGTGCGCCCCGAAGGCAGGGACCTCCTGTACATCCCCGGCGGCAAGCGCGAGCCCGGCGAGAGCGACGAGGAGGCGGTGGCCCGCGAGACCCTGGAGGAGGTCAGCGTGGTCCTGCGTCCCGGCACCTTCCGCCCGGTCGCGGAGATCGACCAGGAGGCGCACGCCCAGGCGCCGGGGACCCGGGTGCGGTTGGTCTGCTACGCCGCCGAGCACGACGGGGAGATCGTGCCGGACAACGAGATCCTGGAGGCGGTGTGGGTCTCCCACGCCCAGCGCGACCTGTGCGCCCCGGCCGTGCGCGAGCTGGTCGAGCTCCTCCACCAGCGCGGCGAGCTCCCCTAGGACGCGCTTCCTGGATGCTTCGCTGGTGGCGGAGCCGCCAGCGATGTGAGCGGCCCCCTGGGACGGAACCACAGCCCCGGTCGGTGGTCCCGAGGTGCGGCGCCTCCGTGTGGGGGCTACCGGGTCATCCACACCCTGGAGAACGATCGGCTCATCATCTGGGTGGTGCGCGTCGGACAGCGTTCCTCCGTCTGTGAATGAGGCACGGCCGTTCCGTCCTCCCCGATGCGCCGCACCGTGTTCAGGACGACGGGTCGGGGACCCGTCCGCCCCAGCTGCCGGTGTCGCGCAGGAACAGCATGGCGACGGTGACCCCGAGTGCGAACGGGAGCAGGAACACGGTCGCCATGACGGTGTCGACCCCGTTCACCTCGAACAGGTCCCAGCTCAGCAGGGCCTGCGCCGCCACCTGGAAGACCAGGTGGAAGCCCACGCAGGCCCAGAGGTTCCCGGTGACCACCCGCAGGCAGCCCAGCACCACGCTCATACCGAGGAACAGCGGCATCCTCTCGGCGACGACCTCCCACCCGCCGGTGAGGACCCACAGGCCGGTCCCCCACAGAGTGAACAGCGCCGCCTGCGCGAACACCGCCAACCAGGCGGACATCGCGGTGTTGAGGTTGCGGAAGAGGTAGCCCCGGAAGATCAGCTCCTCCGGCAGGGCCTCGTAGAGCAGCACCAACACCGTGAGCAGCACCAGGGAGAGCACGATCTGGCTCGCGGAAACGCTCGGGGTGATCGAGACCCCGAGAGCGAGGGCGAACCCCAGCCCGAGCGCGGCCGGGAGCAGCCAGGAGAGCGCGCCCACGAGCAGCGGCCACCAGGCCTCGCTCGGGCCGGTCAGCCCCAGACCGGACCACGGGCGGCGATCCAGGTAGCGGCGGGCCGCCCAGACCAACGCCGTCCCCAGGACGACGGCGATCCCGGCGTTCGTCCAGTGGGCGAGGTTGCCCCGGCCCCCGGGTTCCGCGAAGAGCAGGTCGTTGGCCAGGGTGATGGCGACCCAGATCAGCACGGCGCCGACGGTGACGACCGCGATCCGCAGGGGGAGACCAGGCCGGGCGGGCCCGACCTCACGGAGGGTTGTGTCGTTCATGGCACCAGCCTCCCGCTCCGGGGCCGCCGCGCACCATCCGGGAACACCCGGAGAACCCCCTGAGCACGACCGCCCGGCGGGCCCTCCGACGGCCGGAAAAACCAGTGGTCTCCTCCGGAGGACCTGGTTAGAGTGCCGTAACTGTGCGCGTACTTCCCCAGCCCCCGGGCACTCCGGACCACCGCTCCGCCAACCGCTACCTCCTCTGGCTCGCCCGCAAGGAGTGGCGCTCACTGCTGTGGGCCTCGCTGGTCGCCTCCGCGTACTACCTGAGCACGATCCTGGTGTCGTTCGTGCTCGGCGCGGCGCTCGACTCCGGACTGGACGGCGGCGGGTACGGCACCCTGCTGTACTGGTTCGCACTCATCGGTCTGTGCGCCGTGGCGGGCGCGGCCCTGACCCCCCTGTTCGAACGGGCCAGCTGCTTCAACTGGTACGCGTCCGCCTACCGGACGATGCAGCTCATCACCCGCCACTCCTCACGGCTGGGGCCGACGCTCACCCGGCGGCTGCCCACCGGCGAGGTCGTGGCGGTCGGCACCGACGACATCGACCGGCTCGGCGCTTTCTACGAACGCTCCAACCTGGCCGTCTCCTCCATGGTCGCGGTCCTGATGGTCGCGGTCCTGATGCTGAGCTCCCACGTCACCTTCGGTCTGATCGTCCTGGTGGCGGTACCGCTGATCGTTGTCGGCATGGTCCCTCTGCTGCGTCCGCTCAACCGACGCACGCACGCCCACCGCGACCGGCAGGCCGAGCTCACCACCCGCGCCACCGACCTCGTGGCCGGACTGCGGGTCCTGCGCGGGGTGGGCGGCGAGCGGTCGACCGGCGAACGGTACCGCGCCGAGTCCCAGCGGGTGCGGGCCGCGGGCGTCCGGGTGGGCTGGATGGACGCCGCGCTGGAGGCCGTCCGCACCCTCTACCCGGGACTGCTCCTGGTGGGGATCGTCTGGTACGGCGCGCGGCTGGCGCTGGTCGGCGAGATCACCGTGGGCCAGCTGGTCTCCTTCTACGGCTACACGGGCGCGCTGGCCAGCTCCGTCCGCTACTTCATGCTCTTCTCCTCCGACCTGGTGACCGCCCGGGTGGCCGCCAGCCGCGTGGTGCGTGTGCTGGGATTGGAGCACGACCTCACGGAACCCGCCGCACCGGCGCAGGCACCCACCGGGCCGCACGACCTGCACGACCCGACGAGCGGGGTGCTCCTGCACCACGGGAGGGTGACCGGCGTGGTCTGCGCCGACCAGACCGACGTGGGCCCACTGGTCGAGCGGCTGGGCCGCTACCGGAACGGCGCCGCCGAGCTGTCCGCCGTCCCCCTGGACGATCTGCCACTGCGGGAGGTCCGCCGCCGCGTGCTGGTCGCGGGCAACGACGCCCACCTGTTCTCCGGCCGGTTGCGCGACGAGCTCGACCCCGACGGCACCGGGACGGAGGAGCACGTCACCGCCATGCTCCGAGCCGCGTCGGCCGAGGACGTGCTCGCCCAGTCCCCCCTGGGGCTGGAGGTCGAACTCACCGAACGCGCCCGCGAGTACTCCGGCGGACAGCAGCAGCGCCTGCGCCTGGCCCGTGCCCTGCTCAGGGACCCCGACGTGCTGGTCCTCGTCGAACCCACCTCGGCGGTGGACGCCCACTCGGAGGCCGCCGTCGCCGAACGGCTCCGAGGGGTCCGCACCGACCGCACCACCGGGGTGGTCACCACCAGCCCTCTGCTGCTGGACCGCACCGACCACGTCCAGTTCGTGGTGGAGGGCCGGGTGGCCGCCGAGGGTTCCCACCGGGACCTGCTCCGCACCGAAGACGCCTACGCCGCCACCGTCCTGCGCACGACTCTGGAGGAGGAGAGGGTATGACCCAGACAGCCGGCCCCCGGCCCCCTGCGGAGGAACCCGCGCCGCCCTCCGTTCCCGGCGGTCCGCCCACCGTCGCGGTCGACCCGACGGCCCTCCCGGTGGCGCCCGCCCCCGTGGTGTGGCGGCGGATGCGTCGCGCGGGCCGCGACCACGGACCGCTCCTGATCCAGGTCGTGGCGCTGTACGCGCTGGCCACGGGGTCGGCGCTGGTCGCCCCGTGGGTACTCGGGATGGTCATCGACGCCGTCCGTGACGGCGCCGCGCCGGGGCGCGTGGACGCCATGGCCCTGGTCATCGTGGCGTCCCTACTGGTCAACGCCGCCCTTCTGCTGGCGGCCGTGGCCCAGTCCATCCGCTTCGGCGAGGGGCTGCTGGCCGAGCTGCGCGAGGAGTTCGTCCGGTCGGTGCTGCGGCTGCCCCTGGGCACCGTGGAGCGCGCGGGCACCGGCGACCTGGTCTCGCGGACCGGCCGCGACATCAACTCGCTCAGTGTGATGGTGCGTGAGTCGCTGCCCGTGTTCGCCACGGGTATGGCGACGGTGCTGGTCATCATGGTGGCCCAGGCCTTCCTGCACCCGGCGCTGCTGCTCGCGTGGGTGCCGTCCGTGCTGGTCATCTGGGTGAGCACGCGGTGGTACACGCGGCGGGCCCCGGACGGGTACCTGGCCGAGATGGGCACCTACTCCAGGCTCACCCAGGGTGTGTCCGACACGGTGGAGGGTGCGCACACACTGGAGGCGCTGGGCCGCCAGCGGTGGCAGGACCTGCGCACGGACGCCGACGTGCGCCGCGCGTACCTGGCCGAGCGGTACACGCTGTGGCTGCGGACCGTCTGGTATCCGCCACTGGAGTTCTCGTACATGTTCGCCTCGGCCACGACCTTCCTGGTCGCGGGGGTGCTGCACGTCCAGGGCGAGCTCTCCCTGGGCCAGATCGCCACGGCAGTGTTCCTGACCGTGCAGATGTCCAGGCCCTTGGAGCGCATGATCGACCAGATCGACAACGTGATGGTCGGCTTCACCGCGATGCGGCGCCTTCTGGGGGTCCCGGCCCCGGACGGGCCCGCACTCCCCGGCGACGAAGCCGAGGGTCAGGCAAGCGAGCCCGGCACCGTGGCCGTCCACGGTGTGCGGTTCGGCTACACCCCCGGCACGGAGGTGCTGCGCGGGGTGGACCTCGACCTGCGCCCCGGGGAACGGCTCGCCATGGTCGGCCCGAGCGGAGCCGGGAAGTCCACCCTCGGAAAGCTCCTCGCCGGGGTGTACCTGCCCGGCACCGGGACCGTGCGCGTCGGCGGCGCGGACCTGACCTCGCTGTCCCCCGAGGAGCGCCGGGAACGGGCGATCCTGCTCAGCCAGGAGAGCCACGTGTTCCGGGGCACGATCGCCGAGAACCTGGCCCTGGCGCTGGACGACGAGAGCGTGGACCGGGACCGGCTGTGGCGGGCGTTGGAGGCGGTGGACGCCGACGCCTGGGTGCGCGCGCTGCCGGACGGCCTGGACACCCTGGTGGGCTCCGGGCGCGACGCCCTGGACCCCGCCCACGTGCAGCAGCTGGCGCTGGCCCGGGTCGTGCTGGCCGACCCACAGGTCCTGGTGCTGGACGAGGCGACCTCGATGATCGACCCGCGGTCGGCCCGCCGGCTGGAGGGGTCGCTCGCCGGAGTCCTCGCGGGCCGCACTGTCGTCGCGATCGCCCACCGCCTGTACACCGCGCACGACGCGGACCGCGTGGCGGTGGTGGACGGCGGCCGGATCGTCGAGCTCGGCACCCACGACGAACTCCTCGCCCGGGGCGGTTCCTACGCGGCACTGTGGAACGCCTGGCACGGGGAGGGCTGAGCCCGGGGACAGGGGGCCGGAAACGGGGCGTAGGAAACGGGGCGCGGGAAGCGAGCGCCGGAAAAGCGTTGACAGACCGCCCCCGCGCGGGTGATCCTCCTCCGATGACCACCCCCGAGGTTCCCCCGATGTACCGCGACGTCGACTTCAACGGCCCGCTCAACGACGAGCGGGCCGTTCGGCTGATCCGTTCACTGGGTCCCCTGACGGATCGCCACGTGGTGGACGTCGGCTGCGGCTGGGCCGAACTGCTGCTCCGCACACTGGCGACCGAACCCACCGCGACCGGGTTCGGCATCGACCTCAGCGAGGACTACGTCCGGCTCGGCCGGGCCAACGCCGAGGAGCGCGGGCTGGCCGACCGGGTCGAACTGGTGGCCGGGGACGTCGGCGCGTGGCGGGGCGAACCCGCGGACGTCATGCTCAACATCGGCGCCAGCCACGTGTGGGGCGGTGACCCCGTGGTGCACACGGCCAACGCCCTGGCGGCCCTGGCCGACCTGACCAGACCGGGCGGCCGGGCGGCGTTCGCCGAGTGCTTCTGGAAGCGGCCGCCGACCGACGCCGAGATGGCGGCCATGCCGTTCATCCCGCGCGACCAGTACCGTTCCATGCCGGAGCTGGTGGACTTCGCTCTCTCCCACGGCTTCCGGCTGATCGCGCTGGCGGAGACCACCGTGGACGAGTGGGACGAGTTCGAGAACCGGCACTGCCTGGGCTGGGAGGACTGGCTGCGGGAGAATCCCGACTCCCCCGACTTCGACGAGGTCCGCGACCGCGCCGACCGGCACCGCCACGCGCGCGTGCACGCCCAGCGGGAGACGCTGGGGTTCGCCTACCTCACCCTGCTACGGGTCTGAGGCGAGACGACCGCGCACGACACCGGGAGGACGTTCGGCTTCTCCCGGCGTTCGTGCGCCCGACCGGGCGGCGGTGGTGTGGACACTCGGCGCTCACGGTCGGGGCACTGGCACGGCACCCGGGCTTCCCGGGCACACCGAAGGGGAGGGTTCAGAAGAAGCGCAGGCGCTCCCGCTCCTGGGTCTCGGCGTTCTCGACGTAGACGCGGTCGCCCTCGGCCATGACGGACTCAAGGTAGGCGTACACCTGAAGGGCGCGGTTGATGACGTCGGTCTGAGTGTCGCCCGTCGCGGCGACGGCCTCCTCCATCGCCTTCGTGGAACGCGCGGTGAGGTTGACGGTGACCCGCGCCGGGGATCCGGCGACCCTTCTCCCGGCAGGTCGCCCCCGCCCCTGGGAGGCGTCGGTCAGTTCTGTTCCTGTGCCCTTGGGTGACATGGCGCGACCTCGTTCTCTGGCTTGACTGCGGTGGGCTCGATCCGCGAGGAGCCGCGGGAAACACGAACTCGGAGCGTGCCGGAGACACCGCAAGCGGGACGGCGCGGTCGGCACGGGGAAACGACGGGGCTCGCACGGAGGATCGAACGCCTCGACGCGGAGATCCCTCCGGCAGCGACACGGACCGGGGCACTTCCATGAGCTGATCCCGGCCATCGGCATCTCCCCCCAGCACTTCCGCGACTTTGGTAAGGCTAGGAAAAGCTTAACAGACTGATATGAGATGCGGTCAAGGCATCATTCGTCATCACATCACATGCACCAAAAGACGCCCTCATGGTAGGCTACGGAGCGTGGACACTCGGCGCTGCGGCGTCACCAGGTGTCGGCCTGGCCCCCACCGAACCAGAGAGCGGCACCACCCCCCTGTACGCCAACGGCTGGAGGTTCGTTCATGGGAGATCCCCCGGGGCAGCCCCCGCAGCAGCGGGAGACTCGGGAAGAACCACACGTGAGGGAACTCCGTCTGGACGCCGAGTCCCCGCGCTCGCGAGCGGACGTCGACATCGACCGGACCCCCTTCACCTACGGGATGGAGGCGCGCCTCAGCTCGGAGGGGCTCTCGGCCCGCTTCAAGGGCAGAGCCCGAGCCGGTTCCCCCGCCGAGCGGGCCTCGGCCTCGTTCCTCGCCCTGAGCGGAACCGTCCTTCCCCCTCTCGCGCTCGGCGGCCTGGCCCACGTCGTCGGAGCCCCTGCGGCCGTCACGCTGATCGTGGCCGGGGTCGCGTGGATGCTCGCCACCCTGGTGGCCCTGCGCATCACCGGCCCACGGTAGAGCGCGGGTGTCCGGTTCCGGTGCCGACCGGAGCCGGACACCGACGGCCCGCCCCGCCGCTCGGTACGGTCACCCCATGGACACCACGGAACCCCCGGCCTTCGATGACCTGGCTGGCCAGGCCCGAGCGGCGGGCATCGAACGGTACGCGGCGGGCGCGATCGTCCACCGGGACTCAGGGCGGGAGATCCTGCTGCTGCGCCGCCGCGACGACGACACCTCCTTCCCCGGCGCGGAGAGCCTCCCCTCGGGCGGGGTGGACCCCGGGGAGACGATCCTGGAGGGCCTCTCGCGGGAACTGCGGGAGGAGATCGGCCGGGCACCCGGCGCGCTGCCGCTCGAACCGTTCGTGACCTGGTTCGACTACGTCTCCCGGCACGGGGCACGCAAGCGCCAGTTCACCTTCGCCCTCCCCCACGACGGCGCGGAGGTGGTGCTCTCCGAGGAGCACACGGACCTGCGCTGGATACCGGCCGAGGAGTACGCGGACAGCGACCTCACCCCGCAGGTGAAGGCGGCGGTCCACGCCTGGCTCGACGGCCGGGACGCGGGATCAGCCCCTCTCTAGCCGGTCCGAGGACGCCCACGGCACGGACCCGCACCGCCCACCTGCGGCATCCGTGGAGCCACGACGACCGCCCCTTCCCCTGGGTGGTGCGCCGGACGGCGGCCCGCGGGGCGCGCGACGTGCTGGACGAGGGGTGCGGCATCAGCTGGCCCGCCTGGCACCGGATCGCCCAGGGCTCCTGGACGCTGGGAGGAGCCCCCGCGCGGACGCCCCAGGTCGGCCCGGTCACCCTTTCTTGGCCCTCCCTTGGGCACGTCACCGGCCCGGACCGGGTACCCCCGCCAACGTGCGCCGCCCGCGCACCGGCCGCCGACGAGGGGACAGCATGACCACAGGACCCAACGCCGACACCCTGGTGATCTTCGGAGTGACCGGTGACCTCGCCCGGAAGTACCTCATGCCCGCCCTGTACCACCTGGCGGAACGGGAGGAGCTGCGCACCCGGATCGTGGGGGTGGCCAAGTCCGACTGGGACACCGGGGAGTTGCGGCGGCGCACTCGCGAGGCCGTCACCGAGCACCTGGCCGAGACCGGCTCCGAGGCCTCTACCGCCCTGGACGAGTCCGTCTTGCGGTCCCTGACCGACCGGATGACGCTGGTCACCGGCGACCTCAACGACCCCGGCACCTACGCGGACCTCGCCGCGACCCTGCCCGACGGTTCCCACACCGCCCACTACCTGGCGGTGCCGCCCGCGCTGTTCACCACGGTGGCCCGCGCCCTGGCGGACGCCGGGCTCAACCGTGACGCCCGCCTGGTGGTGGAGAAGCCCTTCGGCCATGACCTCGCCTCGGCCCGCGAACTCCACCGCGCCCTCCTGGAGTGCTTCCCCTCGGAGAGCCTCTACCTCGTCGACCACTTCCTGGGCGAGGAACCCGTCAGGGGGCTGCCGGTGACCCGGTTCGGCAACACCCTGCTGGAGCCCGTGTGGAACCGGGCCTACGTGGACAACGTGCAGATCACCATGGCCGAGGACTTCGGGGTGGACGACCGGGGGTCCTTCTACGACGCCGCAGGGGCGGTCCGGGACGTGTTCCAGAACCACCTGCTCCAGCTGTTCGCGCTGCTCACCATGGACGCGCCGGTCTCCACCGACCCCTCGGTGGTCAAGGACGAGAAGCTGCGCCTGCTGCGCGCCGTGCGCACCATCGAACCGGCCGAAGCGATCCGGGGCCGCTACGACGGCTACCTCGGCACGGAGGGGGTGGGCCCCGGCTCCACCACGGAGACCTTCTTCGCGCTGCGCATGTGGGTGGACAACCGACGCTGGGCGGGCGTGCCCTTCTACGTTCGCTCGGGCAAGCACATGCCCCTCACCTCATGGGAGGTGGTGGCCGAGCTGAAGCGCCCCGCCGCCGACCTCTACCCGGGGCCCGCCAACCTGGTCCGCTTCCAGTTGGAGCCGTGGTCCGGGGTGACCTTCGAGATGCTGCTCAACGAACCCGGTGCGGAGAGCGATTCGGCGGCACGCCTCGTGCTCGGGGCCGACGTGGAACGCCAGCTGGGCCGGGGGCACGAGGCCTACGACCACGTGCTGCACGGCGCCGTGGTGGGCAGCCCGGAGCAGTTCGTGCGCTTCGACGTGGTTGAGGAGTCGTGGCGGATCGTCGACCCGCTGATGGACTCGGCGACGGAGCCCGAACCCTATCCCCGGGGCTCCTACGGACCGGAGTCCGCTCAGGTGCTCCCGGGTCCGCAGGGCTGGCACCAACTGGCCGACGCGATCCGTCCGCACGGGCCCGCCCAGGGTTGACCCCCGGGGATCCCGGAAAGAGCGAAACCGGGCGGCCCCCATGGGGACCGCCCGGTCGTCGCGGGCGAGGTCGCGTATCCGGACCTCAGGCGCCTACGGGCTCGCGCCCGGTGTCACGGACCTGCTAGAAGTCCATGCCGCCCATGCCACCGGTCGGGTCGCCGGCGGGAGCCGAGGCCTTCTCCGGCTTGTCGGCGATGACGGCCTCGGTGGTCAGGAACAGACCAGCGATGGACGACGCGTTCTGCAGAGCGGAACGGGTGACCTTGGTCGGGTCGATGACGCCGTCCTTGAACAGGTCGGTGTACTCGCCGGTGGCGGCGTTGAGGCCGAACCCGGGCTCCAGGTTCTTGACCTTGTCCGCCACGACGCCGCCTTCGAGGCCGGCGTTGACCGCGATCATCTTGAGCGGCTCGGCGATGGCGCGACGCACGATGTCGGCGCCGATGGCCTCGTCACCGTCGAGGTCCAGCTTCTCGAACGCGGGGACGCTGGCCTGGAGCAGCGCGACGCCACCACCGGGCAGGATGCCCTCCTCGACCGCAGCCTTGGCGTTGCGGACGGCGTCCTCGATGCGGTGCTTGCGCTCCTTGAGCTCCACCTCGGTGGCGGCACCGGCCTTGATGACGGCCACGCCGCCGGCCAGACGCGCGAGGCGCTCCTGAAGCTTCTCGCGGTCGTAGTCGGAGTCGGTGCGCTCGATCTCGTTGCGGATCTCGTTCACGCGACCGGCGATGGCGGTGGCGTCACCGGCACCGTCGACGATGGTGGTCTCGTCCTTGGTGACGACGACCTTGCGGGCGCGGCCCAGCAGGTCGAGCTCGGTGTTCTCGAGCTTGAGGCCGACCTCCTCGGTGATGACCTGGCCGCCGGTCAGCACGGCGATGTCGCCGAGCTGGGCCTTGCGGCGGTCACCGAAGCCCGGAGCCTTGACGGCGACGGACTTGAAGGTGCCGCGGATCTTGTTGACCACGAGGGTCTGGAGGGCGCCGTCGGCGACGTCCTCGGCGATGACCATCAGCGGACGGCCGGACTGGAGGACCTTCTCGACAACGGGCAGGAACTCGTTGTTGTTGGAGATCTTCGAGTTGACGATGAGGATGTAGGGGTCCTCGAGGACCGTCTCCATGCGCTCAAGGTCGGTGGCGAAGTAGGGCGAGATGTAGCCCTTGTCGAAGCGCATGCCCTCGGCGAGCTCAAGCTCGAGCCCGAAGGTCTGCCCCTCCTCGACGGTGATGACGCCTTCCTTGCCGACCTTGTCCATCGCCTCGGCGATGGTCTCACCGATCTGGGTGTCACCAGCGGAGATGGAGGCGGTGGAGGCGATCTGCTCCTTGGTCTCGACGTCCTTCGAGAGGTTGCCGAGCTCCTCGTTGATGCGGGCCACGGCGGCCTCGATGCCGCGCTTGAGGCCGATCGGGTTGGCGCCGGCGGCGACGTTGCGCAGACCCTCGCGGACGAGAGCCTGGGCCAGGACGGTGGCGGTGGTCGTACCGTCACCGGCGACGTCGTCCGTCTTCTTGGCGACCTCCTTGACCAGCTCGGCCCCGATCTTCTCCCAGGGGTCCTCGAGCTCGATCTCCTTGGCGATGGAGACACCGTCGTTGGTGATAGTGGGGGCGCCCCACTTCTTCTCCAGGACGACGTTGCGACCCTTCGGGCCGAGCGTGACCTTCACGGCGTCAGCGAGCTGGTTCATGCCGCGCTCGAGGCCGCGACGGGCCTCCTCGTCGAACGCGATCAGTTTGGCTGCCATTGAGTTCTTGTCCTCCCGTGACCGGGCTGATACGCGATGGGACGAGGCGTGCGCCCGCGACGGACGACCGCGTTCGCACCGGCAACCCTGCTGCCGGAGGACCGCGATCTCGCAGCCTCGATCCGGTTAGCACTCGGTAAAGGTGAGTGCTAACCACTCCCTTTTTTAGCACTCGACCAAGGAGAGTGCAAACGATGTGGTCACGATTTCCCCAGCTTCGGAAACAGCCCTGAACAGCGCGGACTTCCCTCCACAGGGCGGTTTGAGCGCTCGGCGAACAACGGACGAACCCCTGGTGACCGGGTGGCCAGGTTCTGCCAGCCCGGTGACCAGGGGTCCGCGTCCGCCCGGGTTCAGCCGTTGAGGCGCCGCATCGACCGGGCGCCCACGGCCAGGGCCGGTCATCACCACGGCCACGCCCCAGCCGACCAGGACCGTGCCATCCCACGCCCCGCCCCCGAACAGCACGCGCGCGGCGTCCACCACGTGGGTCCACCGGCCAAAGCCTTCGATGGCCACAACTCCACGGACGGCTCGACACGCTCGACCCAGCCACATCAGTGGGTCCGTGCCCGCCTCGGCACACCGGCAACACTCCGAGGTGGCGGGCCTCCCGCACCCAACAGCTACCGAGTGGCGGAGGGGGCTTCTCGACAAACCGTGTGGGCGTCCCTACACTTTCACGTGTAGGAAGCCATACACACAGGGAGGCTGAGGTGAAGGCTCACGTCACTGCGGGCCGAGAGATCCGATACCTTCCCTCGGACCAGGTCCGCGTCGAGCTCGGCACCCACATGGCCTGGGTGACACGCACGAAGGGCACAGTGGTCATCACCGATGACGGAGTCCCGGACGGCCGCCTGGTACCCCCCGAGTTGGTGGCGGCAGCCGAGCTCATCGTGGCCCACACCCAAGGCGTTCGTCTGGCGCGCGCCCGCTGGGGCGCCACCCGAGGCGAGGCCACCACCCACGGCCCCCAAGGGCTCACCAACCGAGGCGTGCTCACGGCCGTTCTGGTCGACCAGCCGACCGCGGCCGCGCTTGAACGACGACTGCCGGTGCTGACCTTCGCCGAACTCACCTTGACCGACCACGGCATCATGCTGGCCGACGACATGCCCGTCGCCCCCGGCTCCTACGCCCTGCCGGACGGCAAGGTCGTCCACGTGGACGCCCCCCAACGAAAGGAAGACCCCATGCGACGCGACCAGGCAGTGCTCTACGACCCGAGCACCTCCGACGAGGTGATCCGAGAGGTCCTGGACGAGACCGCAGCCCGAGCGACGGGGGTCCACATGCGCGCGGCCCGTGCCGCCACCAGCCCGGCAGCCGCACAGAAGCACAAGGCCTCAATGAGGCAGGCCTGGAAGCTCAAGGGCGACTTCTCCCTCACCCGGGAGCAGATGGTGGAGCACATCCTGCGCACCCAGGAGGACCTGTCCCGCCTGGAGAAGGGGTAGTCGGTAGCCGACCCCAACCCTTACGAGGTGGGACCCGCAGAACTGCGGGCGATACGCCGACACCCTCACCACGCTGCTTGCCGACCACGACATGGAGCACCGGTGCGAGTTGGACACAGGGCACCGCCCGCAGCCGCCTGCCCCTCCTGGGGTTACCTGGAGTCCTAGGGAAGACCTGCTCACTGACTCGATAGCTACCTGGAGTTGGTCTCGCACGAGGTCTTCGCGAAGCACTCCGCCAGCCCGGTGACCAGGGGTCCTCGTCCGCCCGGGTTCAGCCGTTGAGGCGGCGCATGGACCGGGCGCCCACGGCCAGGGCCAGCACGGTCATCACCACAGCCACGCCCCAGCCGACCAGGACCGTGCCATCCCACGCCCCGCCCCCGAACAGCACGCGCGCGGCGTCCACCACGTGCGCCACCGGGTTGAACCGCGACAGCGTGTACAGCCACCCCGGGGCCAGCTCCATCGGCAGCAGCACGCCGGAGAGCAGCATGAGCGGCATCATGACCGTCTGGATGATGGGAGCGAACACGTAGGTCTGCTTGGCGAGCATCGCCGCCAGGTAGGACAGCGTGGCCAGCCCGACCCCCAGCACCCCCAGCAGCGCGAAGCCGACCAGAGCCCCCGACAGGGTGGTCCGGAAGCCGAACGGCAGCACCAGGAGCAGGATCAGCAGCATCTGCGCCAGCACGATCACGAGGTCGCGCAGGACCCGGCCGAGCAGCAGCGCCACCCGGCTGGTCGGGGTGGCGAGCATCCGCTCGTGCGCCCCCGAGGCCATCTCGGGCAGCAGCCCGAACCCGGCGAACCCCGCGGTGAACAGGGAGAGCATCACGAACAGGCCCGGCACGAACCATTGCCACGGGTTCTCCCCCTCAGCGCCCGCCAGGCCGGTGAGCAGCGGCGCGAACAGCACCAGGTACAGCAGCGGCTGGAGCATCCCGAAGGCGATCATGAACGGCCGGTGCCAGACGGGGCGCATCTGCCGGGCGAACACGGTGCCGGTGTCGCGGAGCACGCCCGCGACCCCTGCCGGGCGAGCCGGGGCGTCGGTCGTGGTGGTCACTGGTCCTCCTCGCGCAGGCTGCGGCCGGTCAGGGTCAGGAACACGTCGTCCAGAGTGGGTCGCTGCACCTGGACGGTGCGCAGGTCGAGGTCGGCGGCGTCGAGGGCGCGTAGCAGCTCCGGCAGAACGGAGTCGCCCCGGGCCACACGGAAGCGCACCTCGTGGTCGGCTCCCCCGTGGACCCGGGCGCCGCCGTCCGGGGCGACCCGCTCAGCCACCTCGACGGCGCCCCGGGCCTGCTTCTCGTCCGCGAGGACGAGGCTGACCAGGTCTCCGGAGACGCGGCCCTTGAGCTCGTCGGGAGCACCGTCCGCGATCACCCGTCCGTGGTCGATGACCAGGACCCGCTCGGCGGCGGAGTCGGCCTCGTCCAGGTAGTGGGTGGTGAGCACCACGGTCGTGCCGAACTCCTCCCGCAGACGCGTGACGTGGTCCCACAGATTGGCCCGGCTGTGCGGGTCCAGGCCGGTGGAGGGTTCGTCTAGGAAGAGCAGCCCGGGCCGGTGCACCAGGCCCATGGCGATGTCGAGCCTGCGCCGCTGCCCGCCGGAGAGCGTGGTGACGTCGCGCCCGGCGGCGGCAGTGAGGTCGAGCATCTCCAGCAGGTCGTCGGCCCGGCGGCGGGCGGTGCGCCGGTCGAGCCCGTAGAGGAGCCCCTGGGAGTACAGCTCGTCGCGGACGCGCTGGTCGTCCGAGGCCCCGTGGCCCTGCCCGACGAACCCGATCCGGCGGCGGACCTCGGCGGGTTCGGTGCGTACGTCGCGTCCGGCGACGGTGGCCGTTCCGGAGGTGGGTTCGAGGAGGGTGGTGAGCATGCGCAGGGTGGTGGACTTGCCCGCCCCGTTCGGCCCGAGGAGCGCGACGGTCTCGCCCTCGGCGACGTCGATGTCGACGCCCCGGACCGCCTCGACGGTCTCCTTGCCCACCCGGAAGTGCCGGGTGAGTTCGCGTGTGTGGATCATCGGCCTCTCCGTATTAAAACTTGAATACACGGGCCACACTGCACCATGGGTCGGGAATATTCAAGTTTTAATACGGGGCTGCTGGAACCTGGTGCGGCAGAGGTTCGACGCGGCTCAGACCGGTGGCAGACCGAAGGCGTGCGGACTGTCGTCGGCCATCACGTACTCCCCCGCCTCCAGGGAGGAGATCAGCCGCCGCGTCCACTCCGCGCCGGAGTCGAGCGAGGACTCCCAGAGCCGGTAGAGCTCGCGCACGTGTGGCGGCTTGCCCCACGCGGACTCGGAGAGGTCCGTCGCTTCACGGACCCCGTCCGCGTTCTTCTCCAGCCACTCCAGCCGCTCCCGCAGCAGACCGATCACGTCGGCGCGCGGCAGGCTGGTCATCAGGGTGATCCCGGCGCACAGGAGGGCGTGGTCCTCGGTGATGCTCAGCGCCTTGCGCAGGAGCCGGTCGAACTCCGCCTCGCCCTCCTCCGTGATCTCGTAGGAGGTGCGGTCGGTCACCTCGCCCTCAGCCACGAACTCGCGGAGTCTTCCCTGTTCGGAGAGCTTGCGGAGCGCGTGGTAGAGCGAGCCCCACTTGACGTTGGCCCACTCCTCGGCGCCCCAGTCCATCAGTTCGCGGCCCACCCGGTAACCGTGTGCCTGCCCGTGGACGCGCACCACACCGAGCACCAACAACCGCGTCGCCGACATCGCCACCCTCGTCCCCTGGAGAATCTCCCTCCCAGGTTACGAGGGTCCGGACACGCGGCGGGGCGGGCACCGACCGGTGCCCGCCCCGTGGTCCGCCCACTGCTCGTGCGGGTCAGCAGCCCCCGGCGACGGCGGGGATGATCGAGATCTGCTGGCCGTCCCGGACCTCGGTCTGGAGGCCCTTCTCAAAGCGGACGTCCTCGTCGCCGACGTAGACGTTGACGAAGCGGCGGACCTTGCCGCCGTCGTCGAGCACGCGGGCGAGGATGCCCGGGTGGTTCGCCTCCAGGTGGTCGAGGACCTCGGCCAGGGTGCCGCCCTCGGCGGTCACCTCGGACGCGTCGTTGGTGTAGGTGCGCAGGATGGTGGGCACGCGGACGCTGACGCTCATGGTGTTCGTACTCCCGGGTGGGTGGTGGACGTGGGGCGGGTCCGGGTCAGGCCAGGCCCTCGGCCTTGAAGGCCTCCAGGGACGGCTTGATCGTGGCGGTGACGCCCGAGTCGACGGCGTTGAGGGTCTTGAGCCCGTCGCCGGTGTTGACGATGACCGTCTCCGCCTCGGGGTCGAGCCTGCCCTCGCGGACCAGCTTGCGCAGGACACCGGTGGTCACACCGCCCGCGGTCTCCGCGAAGATCCCCTCCGTGCGGGCCAGCAGCTTGATGGCGTCGACGATCTCGTCGTCACCCACGTGTTCGATCGCCCCGCCGGTGCGGTTGGCGATGTCCAGCACGTACGGGCCGTCCGCGGGGTTGCCGATCGCCAGCGACTTGGCGATGGTGTCCGGCTTGACCGGCTGGATGACGTCGTGCCCGTCGGCCCAGGCGCGGGCGACCGGCGAGCAGCCCGTGGCCTGCGCGCCGAACACCTTGTAGGGGCGGTCCTCGACGAGGCCGACCCGGATCAGCTCCTGGAAGCCCTTGTCGATCTTGGTGAGCTGCGAGCCGGAGGCGATCGGGATGACGATCTGCTCGGGCAGGCGCCAGCCGAGCTGCTCGGCGATCTCGTAGGCCAGCGTCTTGGAGCCCTCGGCGTAGTACGGCCGCAGGTTGACGTTGGTGAAGCCCCAGCTCTCGCCCGCCTCGTCGCCGATGAGCTCGGAGCAGAAGCGGTTGACGTCGTCGTAGTTGCCGTCGATGGCCACGACCTTCCCGCCGTAGACGGCGGCCATCACGACCTTGCCCTCCTCCAGACCGGCCGGAATGAACACGCACGAGTCGAATCCGGCACGCGCGGCGGCGGCACCCACGGCACCGGCGAGGTTGCCGGTGGAGGAGCAGGAGAGGGTGGTGAACCCGAAGGTGCGGGCGGCCTCGACGGCGATCGCGACCACGCGGTCCTTGAAGGAGTGCGTGGGGTTGGCGGAGTCGTCCTTGACGTGCAGGGAGCGCAGGCCGAGTTCGGCGGCGAGGCGGTCGGCCCGGACGAGGGGGGTGAGGCCGGGGTTCATGTTGGGCAGGTCGGCCACGTTGTCGGGGACCGGGAGGAGGGAGCGGTAGCGCCAGATGTTCTTGGGGCCGCTCTCGATCTGCTCGCGGGTGACGGGCCCGAAGTCGTAGGCGATCTCCAGGGGGCCGAAACAGAACTGGCAGGCGAAGCTCGGCGAGAGTTCGTAGCGCTCACCGCACTCCCGACAGGACAGCGCGGTCCCGGGGCCGAAGGCGCGAACGGAGGTGGGTTCAGCGGCGGCAATCGCCATGGCGAGGCGTCTCCCCTCATCTTTCCTGGTGGCCACCTTGACCCCAGGCCGGAGTTGGCACCTGCCTCGACGGGTCGCGTTGATCGCGGGTCCACATGTCGAGATGGTTGCCGGGGCTTCGCAGGGCCGGTCCCTCCACCCCTCTGGATGAGCAATATGAAGTTGTGGCGGTTCTTCTCCGAGAACGCACCGTCACTGTAACTGAGGTGCTGACCGATTTTCCATGCCGGGTGATCCGGATTACACAAAGCGGCTCGAATGCTGAGACGACACCGTCCACGTGCGGCGCGACCCGAGTACGGATCCGGCTCCCCTGTGACGGTGTCCACCGTTGCCCGCGAGGGGGTTTGGGGCGACTGTCCGTAGGCGAGACCTAGGAGGAGTGCGTGATCCCCAGAGCTTCCTTCGTCGAGAGGACGACCACGTGGACAAGGCTCAGATCCTCATAGCCTCCAACAGGGGCCCGGTCTCCTTCTCCACCGCCGACGACGGCTCGCTTGAGCACCGTCGGGGCGGCGGAGGACTGGTCTCGGGGATGATCTCCGTGGCCACCGAGATCGACGGACTGTGGGTGTGCGCGGCCCTGTCGGACACCGACCGCCGCGCCGCCACCGAGGCGCCGGGGGCCCGTCTGGACCTCGCGCACGACCTCGACGGCATGCGAGTCCACATGTTGGACATCCCTGAGACGACCTTCTCCGGCGCCTACACCGGGGTGGCCAACTCGACCCTGTGGTTCGTGCAGCACATGCTGTACGACACCCCGAACAAGCCCTCCTTCGGCTCTGAGTTCCGCAGCCAGTGGGAGGACTACGCCGCCTACAACAACGCCTTCGCGGAGGCGCTGGTCAGCGGTGCCGCCGAGAACGCGCGCGTGGCCGTGCAGGACTACCACCTGGCGCTGGTGCCGCGCATCCTGCGCGCCCGCCGACCGGACCTGCGGATCGCGCACTTCTCGCACACCCCGTGGGCCCCGCCCGAGTACTTCCGGATGCTGCCCACCCAGGTGGCCCGCGAGCTGCTGGAGGGGATGCTCGGCGCCGACCGGCTGGGGTTCCTGAGCCCGCGCTGGGCCGACGCGTTCCTGCGCTGCTGCGCCGAGATCCTGCGCGCCGACGTCGACCTCGAACGGCGCACCGTGGAGCACGGGGGCCGGATCGTCGAGGTGGGCGTGCACGCCCTGGGCGCGGACGAGGAGGGGCTGCGGGAGAGCGCCTCGGAGCCCTCCGTGGCGGACCGCAGGCGGACGCTGGGCGAGGCCGTGGGCGACACCCGGCTGATCGTCCGGGTGGACCGCACGGAGCTGTCCAAGAACATCGTGCGCGGTCTGGAGGCGTACCGGGAGCTGCTGACGGCGCACCCGGAGTGGCGGGGCCGGGTCACCCACCTGGCCTTCGCCTACCCGAGCAGGGGCGACGTGCCGGAGTACCGGGAGTACACGGACTCCGTGCTGCGGACCGCGAAGGAGATCAACGAGGAGTTCTCCACCCCCGAGTGGACGCCGCTGGTGTTGGAGGTCAACGACGACTACCCACGGTCGCTGGCCTCGTTCCAGATGGCCGACGTGCTGCTGGTGAACCCGATCCGGGACGGCATGAACCTGGTTGCCAAGGAGGGCCCGGTGCTCTCCGAGCGGGACTCGGTGCTGGTGCTCTCGCGTGAGGCGGGGGCGGCGGACGAGCTGGGCGCGGACGCCCTGCTGGTCAACCCCTACGACACCGTGGAGACCGCCGAGGCGCTGCACCGGGCGCTGTCGATGCCCGAGGGGGAGCGCAAGGAGCGCCGGGGACGGCTGGCCGAGGCCGCCGTGGCGCTGCCGCCGCGCCGCTGGTTCCAGGAGCAGCTGCGTTCCCTGGACGGCTGACGGGGTTCGATGTGAGCCGCTCGGCCGCGGCGGGGCCGGGCGGGTGCAGGGCGTCGGGACGCGCCGGGCGCCGGAGACGGCAGGGACGCCAGGAACAACGCGAGGGCGTGTCCCGTGCTGGACACGCCCTTCGGCGGGGTCATGTTCCGGCCCACGACCGGCTGGCTCTCGGTCGGACTCCGGTCATCCGGTAAGTCACCGGGCGCCCGACCGGTATCCGGTCAGTGGGTCCGGGAGGCGGCCGCCTTCCAGGCCTCGGCCTCGGCGAGGAGTTCGGTGACGATGCCGGACTTGGCGTCGGCGTAGTCCTGGATGCGCTTCCAGGTGCGTTCGGAGAGTCCACGCTTGACCGCGGTGTAGCGTTCCCGGGCCCCGGCGTCCGCGATGAGGTAGTCGCGGAAGAGCCGCATGCGGTCGATCTCCTCGCACCCCCGGCTGAACACGTGGAGGTTGAGGTTGACGCTGGGGCCCTTGAGGACCCGGTGTTCGTACCAGTCGGGTTCGGCGATGACCAGGGTGTATCCCACCTTCTCCAGGTCGTCCAGGTAGGCGGTCTCGTCGGCGGAGTCGGTGACCGCCATGACCAGGTCCACGCAGGGTTTGGCGGCCAGGCCGGACACCGCGGTGGAGCCGACGTGGTCCAGGGACAGCACGCGGTCCCCCAGTGCGCCCCGGATACGGGATTCCTCCTGGCGGAACAGGTAGGGCCACTTGGGGTCGGGTTCGGAGAGGCGCACGCGACCGTTCACCAGGTTGCGTGCCATGGGGTCGGAGGCGACCCGCCTGTCTCCTCGTGAGGGCAGAGAGGGCGTTTCGAGAGGCGACATTCCACAAAGCCTTGCCGTCCGGCGTACCCGCGTCAAGGCTTTCGACGTGCCTTACATATGCACGCGCATTCGTGGCACTACCGAACGTCCGAGGGGCATGACCGAACGCGACGGTCAGGCCTGGGGGCGTCCCTCAGGGGTGGAGACCACCAGGACGAGCGAGCCCTCCCACTCGGGGAGTTCACGCAGGCGGCCGTGGCGCGCGTCCCACGTGCCGTCGCGGAGGTCGCGGGAGAGATCCTCGTGGAAGCGGGTGTGGGCGGCCTCGTCGACGAAGCTCCACGCCGAACAGGCCTGCCGGGCCCCGGGGTCGAGCAGCGCCTCGGGGCGGCCGTAGTAGGCCTCGTTGAAGCCGTCCGAGCAGTCGAGCGGGATCGGCACCCGGGTGACGGTGGTCGTTCCTCCCAGCCCCTCGGCCAGGACCGACGGCTCCGGGTAGCGGCGCGCCTCGGTGTCCAGGACCTCCGGGCAGTAGCCGTACAGCCAGAAGTCGCGTACCAGGGCGGGGTCGCAGGTCAGCACCACCACGGGGCCGGTGGTCACCCGCCGGACCTCCGCCAGGCCCCTGGCGAGGTCGGACCACTGGTGGACGCTGAAGGTGGTCATGGCGGCGTCGAAGGAGTCGTCGGGGAACGGCAGCGACTCGGCGGTGCCGTCGACCGCCGCGGGCAGGTGCCCGGGGCGCCGGGCCCGCATGCTGGCCGAGGGCTCCACGGGGGTGACGTCGCGGTCGGCGGGTTCGTAGGACCCGGCCCCGGCCCCGACGTTGAGCACCGTCCGGGCGTCTCCGAGGGCGGCGTGGAGGAGTTCGGCGATCCTCGGTTCCGGTTGCCGGTGGTCCGTGTACGTGCGGGCGATGACCCCGTAGTCCGCGTCGCCCGCGCTGCCGTCCCGCATCCGAACCATGCTGTCTCCCACCGTCGAGGTGTCGCCGAACCGAGCTGTGTGTGGTGCCGCAAGGACCCTAACCAACGAAAAGCCGTGGCGTCACGGGCTTTTCGCCCGATCCGCCACGGCTCGCCCCGCCAGGGGGCGTGTGACCTCAGCCGACTCGACGCCCCGCCTACTTCTTGCGGCGGCGGCCGCCCTTGCGCCGGGAGGGACGCTCCTCGGCCCTGGCCTGCTCGGCCCGCTCGGCGGCGATCCGCTGGTCCTCCTCCTGCCGCTCGGCCGCCACCCCGTAGGGGTCCTTGCTGGTCCGGCGCACCCACAGCACCAGCAGAATCACGATCAGCGCCAGCACCACGCCGACCAGCGCGAACCACATCCACACCGGAACGGTCGGGGAGTCGTCCTGCACAAGGTTGTCGTCGACGAGCGGCATGTCCTGGGCGTTCCCCGAGGCCTGCGCGACAGCCGAGGGCAGGTACAGGGACGCCAGCCCCTGCCCGCCCTGTTGGGAGCCCTCCACCAGGGCCTCACGGAGCTGCTCGGCGCCCAGCTGCGGGTACTCGGAGGTGAGCAGCGCGGCCGCGCCCGCGGCCACCGCGGCGGCGTACGGAGTACCGGTCACGTCGGTCTGGCCCATGTCCGGGCCGGCCGTGGACAGCTCGGCTCCGGGCGCGAGGAGATCGATCGACTCGGCCGGGGGCGAGTCGGGCAGGAGGGCGCCCTCCTCGTCCACACCGCCCACCGCCAGGACGTTCGGGTCCGCCTCGCCGCCCGCCGGGGCGACGACCAGCGTCCCGCTCCGCGCGGCCGAGGCGGTCGCCGTCTGGAGGTCCTCGTCCTGTTCGACCTCGTCCTGGAGCAGGACGACCTGGGCCCCCTGCTCCACGGCGTAGCCGATGACCTCCGCGGGACCGTCGTCGGTGGGCAGGACCAGCAGCCTCGCGGCCGGGGCCACGCCCAGCACCCCGCCGTCCGCGTCCATACCGTGGCCGTGTCCGACGACCAGCGCGCCCGCCGCCGTGCCGGGATCGGTCTCGTTGCCGTTCGTGCCGAACTCGGTGTCGACCACCAGGTTGTCCCGGAGGTCGGGGTGGTCCTCGTCCACGGAGACCCCCGGCAGGGCCACGGTGACGCCCTGGCCCTGGCTGGTCTCCCAGGCCTCCGGAGCTCCGATGGAGGTCAGGGCCCACTGCTCCGGGCGGAAGTCGGGTACGTCGGCGGCGGCTGGAACCGCCGTCAGTCCCAGTACGGTGAGCGCCGCGCAGGCGCCCGCCGTGGCGCCCAACACGTGGCGCTGGTGTGTCCTGCTACGGCTGTTGCCCCCGAGCACGTCAGGCTCCCTCGAACGTTGCGGTCGGTGCTGCGCCGGGCCCTCCCCGGACCCTCGCGATTCTGTCATGCGCACAGGATCCAGGCTTGGACAAGTGACCCGGGGGGTAGGACACGTAACTGTATCCCTGGTGCCAGTCCTGGGTTTCGCGCTCCTCATCCGGCATGTCGAGTCGCTAGCATGAGTCGCGCCGATCCGGACAAACCAATGACCCGTCCAGGGGGTGTCCCATGCCGAACATCGGTCCGTCCGACGACGGTCAGTCGGCCCTCGCCGAGCGCGAACAGCGCATCCTCGCCTTCGAACGCCAGTGGTGGAAGTTCGAGGGATCCAAGGAACAGGCGATCCGTGACGAGTTCGGGTTCTCCGCGACCCGCTACTACCAACTGCTCAACGGTCTGGTCGAGCGCCCCGAGGCGCTCGCCTTCGACCCCATGACCGTCAAGCGCCTGCGCCGCCTGCGCGCCGACCGCAGACGTCAGCGCAACGCCCGCCAGTTGGGCATCCACCTGTAGGGCGACCGAGCGGGCCACGGGCTCCGGGGAACCCGCGGAGCAGGCCACCGACCCGGGCAGCGCACCCGCCTGGGAACTCCACAGCGCCCCCGACAGCGACAAGGTCCCCGTATGCCCCCGTCCACAGCAGACGACCGTCCCGTACCCACCACCGACGCCGGTCGCAACGCGCTCGACGCACTGGTCTCGGACCCCGACCGGGCGCTGGTCGCCTTCGACTTCGACGGCACCCTGGCGCCCATCGTCGCCGATCCGCGTGACTCCGCTCCGCAGCCGGGGATCGTGGCCGCGCTGGCCGAACTGGCGTCCGTGGTGGGCACCGTCGCGGTCATCACCGGCCGCCCCGCGGACACCGTCGTGCGGCTGGGCGGCCTGGAGCGGGTCCCCGGGATCGTCGTGCTCGGCCACTACGGCGCCGAACGGTGGACGGACGGCCGCGTGGTGGCCGCCGACCCACCGCCCGGAGTGGCGCTGGTCAGGGAGGAACTCCCGGCCCTCATCGACTCCTCCGGCGCGCCGGAGGGCACGTGGGTCGAGGACAAGGGCCGGTCCCTGGCCGTGCACACACGTCGGGCCACCGACCCCGAACGGGCCCTGGAACTGCTGGCCGGTCCCCTGACCGAGCTGGCCGAGCGGGCCGACCTCCAGGTGGAGCCCGGTCGGCTGGTGATCGAGCTCCGTCCACAGGGTGTGGACAAGGGTGCCGCCCTCACCTCCCTGGTGGAGGAGAGAGCGGCCCGGAGCGTCCTCTTCGCCGGTGACGACCTGGGCGACCTGCCCGCCTTCTCCGCCGTGGCGGCCCTGCGCGGACACGGGATCCCCGGTCTCACCGTGTGCTCCTCCTCCGACGAGGTGACCGAGGTCGCCGACGCCGCCGACCTCGTCGTCCCCGGACCGGCCGGGCTGACCACGCTGCTCGGCCAGCTCACGGCGACGATTCGTGGGCTTGCGGGGTGAGCGCCGAACGCGCGGCCGAGCGCAGGTCCACCAGACCGGTCCGGTCGCGCCCGTAGTGCACGGCGTTGGTGAGCACACCCACGTAGCGCCCGCTCTCGGGGTGCAGGAACAGGCTCGTGCCGGTGAACCCGTTGTGGTAGACCACGCCCTCCGGGGTGACCAGCCAGGCGAGTCCCCTCGACAGCCGGGCCCCCGCGTCCACGTGTGGTGACCAGCTCTCCCGGATGAACGACGACGGGATGATCCCACTCCCGCCGTCGTGCAGGCGCAGCATCTCCCGGGCGAAGGACCCGAGGTCGATGGCGTTGCTGAACACGCCGGCGTGCCCGGACACTCCGCCCATCAGCGCGGCCGCCTCGTCGTGCACCACACCCCAGGAGGGCGCCGCGCCGACGAGGCGCCGCTCGGTCGGCGCCACACTGGGCGACCTCGCCAACGGTCCGTAGGTGGTGGAGCGCAGGCCGAGATCGGTCCACAGGTCGTCGGCCAGCCGGTCCAGGGTGCCGCCGTACAGGCGCTCCAGGAGCAGGCCGAGCAGGATGAACCCGCGGTCGATGTACTGGTAGCCGGGTTCCTCCAGCGGGTCCGACAGGATCGCCTCGGCGAGGTCCTGGTCGGTGCCCACGTACCGCTCCATCCAGGACACCGGGTTGAGGCGGCTGGTGTGCGTGAGGATCTGCCGGGTGGTCACCCAGGCCCCGGGGAGGTCCTCACCAGGAAAGTATTCGGACATCGGGGCGTTGATGTCCAAAACCCCCTCGGCGATCGCCCTTCCCACGAGCGGCCAGGTGGCCATCACCTTCGTCAGGCTCGCGACGTCGTAGGAGACATCGGGAGCGGTGTCGTGCTCTCCGTCGGTCCGGCCCACGGCCACGAACTCCCACATTCCTCCGGTGCCGACCACGGCGGCCCCGCCAGGCAACCAGTCCGCATCCACCATCACCTTCAGGACGCCACGTATCCGCGCCCCAGTCTCCGTGAGCCAGTCACCATCACGCACAACACGCCTCCCCCCGAGCGGTCTCCCCCACTTCTCGGCGGATACCCCGTTCACTCCGGCTTGTCACACCCGTGCCGTCTCCGAACAGTACGAAACCCCCGCAGGTCATGGCCGTAACCACACCGCTGTGGCGTGGCGTTGCCCGGGACCGTACGGAGGGGTGTGCGGAGGGGTGTGCGGAGGGGTGGGCTCGGGGCTGAGCAGGGGCTCCTGAGCACCACTCCGGCCTCGGACTCCGCAGGTGGGGAGAAGTAGGCTGGCGCCCACGAAGTTCCGAGGAGGACGATGAGCAGCAAGACCCCCGTTCCCGCCGGTTTCGTCGGTGTGGCCGGCAACATCGGGATCAAGGACCCGCAGGACGACTTCTTCACGGTGGTCTCCCAGGTCCCCACGGCGGTCTCCGCCGTGTTCACCCAGTCGCGGTTCGCCGGGCCCAGCGTCCGGCTCAGCCGTGAGGCGGCCGCCGACGGCCGGGCCCGAGGCGTCACCGTGATCGCCCGCAACGCCAACGTGGCGACCGGCCAGATCGGGACGGCCGACGCTCGCGAGGTCCAGGAGGGCGTGGCCCGCGCCGCCGGGGTCGACCCCGACCAGATCCTGATCGCCTCCACCGGGGTCATCGGCCGCCCTTACCCCATGGACCGGGTCCGCTCCTACCTGGAGGACCTCCCGGCCGAGTTCCCCCCGGCCGACCTGGACCGCTCCGCGGCGGCCATGATGACCACCGACACCCACCCCAAGGTCGCCACCGCGAAGGTCGGCGACGCGACCCTGACCGGGATCGCCAAGGGCGTCGGCATGATCGAACCCAACATGGCGACCATGCTGACCTGGTTCTTCACCGACGCCGAACTGGAGCAGCCCGTCCTGGACGTGGTGTTCCGGCGGGTGGTCGACCGGACCTTCAACGCCCTGAGCATCGACACGGACACCTCCACCAGCGACTCCGCCGCGATCTTCGCGAACGGGATGGCCGGACCGGTGGACGTCGCCGAGTTCGAGGACGCCCTGTACGAGGTCGCGCTGAGCCTGGTGCGGATGATCGCCTCCGACGGCGAGGGCGCGGGCAAGCTCATCGAGGTGCGGATCACCGGCGCGCGCGACGACGCCCAGGCGAAGCGGATCGGCAAGGCCGTAGTGAACTCGCCCCTGGTCAAGACGGCCGTGCACGGCGCCGACCCGAACTGGGGCCGGGTCGCGATGGCCGTGGGCAAGTGCTCGGACGAGACCGACGTGTTCCCCGAGAACGTGCGGATCGTGTTCGGGGACGTGGAGACCTTCCCGACCGAGGCGACGGACGAGACGCTGGAGCGCGCCGCCCAGCACATGAAGGGCGACGAGGTGGTGATCACCGTCGACCTGGGCATCGCCGAGGGCGCCTTCACGGTCTACGGCTGCGACCTGACCGAGGGCTACATCCGGATCAACGCCGACTACACGACCTGAGCCACGACGACTCGGGAACGCGTGAAGGCCCTGGTGGGAGCACCACCAGGGCCTTCACGCGTTCCATGGGCCAGTTGGGGTCAGATGTGCACGGCGGGGCCGTCCGTCATCCGTCCCGCCTTCATGAAGAGGGAGAGTCCGGCCGCCACCAGCATCACTACGGCGGCGATCCCGAAGGCCAGCTGGAGCCCGTCCAGGAAGGCGAGGTTGCTCGCCTGGGTGATCGCGGCGGCGGTGGCGGCGTCCGCGCCCTCGGGCAGGACCGCCCCGCCCTGCGCGACGGTGCTCTGCATGGCGGAGAGGTCGTCGGCGGAGGGTTCGGCCAGACCGGCGGCGGCGTAGTGCCCGGGCAGCGTGGAGACGATGGTCGCGGACATCACCGCACCCAGGACCGCCGTGCCCAGGGAACCCCCGAGCTGCATGGCGGCCTGCTGGAGCGCGGAGGCGACCCCCGCGTAGCGCACCGGGGCGTTGCCGATGATCGCGGCGGTGGCACCGGTCATCACCAGGCTCAGGCCCACGCCCAGCAGCACGAACGCGACTGAGATGTACGGGACTCCGGTGTCGGCCTCCAGCCGGGAGAGCAGGAACATGCCCGCCGAGGCGGAGAGCAGCCCGGCCGTGGTGGGCAGGCGTGCGCCGACCCGGTCCAGGAGGCGTCCGGCGATGGGTGAGGTGATCGCCATCATCGCGGTCATGGAGATGAGCTGGAGCCCGGTCTGGGCGGGGCTCAGGCCGCGCACGCCCTGGAGGTAGAAGGTGATGAAGAACAGCGAGCCCATCAGGCCCAGCGCCATCGCCACGGTCAGGACCACGCCGATCGACAGCGAGGGGTGCGCGAAGAGGGCGAGCGGGACGAGCGGCTGTTCGGGGCGGCGTTCCCAGACGAGGAAGGCGGCACCGAAGAGCACGGCCACACCCAGGGAGGCCAGGGTGACCGGGTGCGCCCAACCGATGCTGGGCGCCTCGACCAGCGCCCAGACCAGCGCGAAGATCGTGACGCTCACCAGGACGATGCCGGGCACGTCCATGCGGGACCCGGCGTCGGTGGCGCGGTTGGCGGCCAGCAGCCACAGGCCCAGACCCAGGGCGAGGGCGCCGACCGGGACGTTGATGTAGAACACGGCCTCCCAGCTGAGCGCGCTGACGAGGAGTCCGCCGAGGATCGGTCCGCCAGCCGTGGCCGCGCCGATCAGGCTGCCGAACACGCCGAAGGCGCGGCCGAGCTTGGAGGGAGGGAAGCTGGCGCGCAGGAGTCCCATGGCGGAGGGCAGCAGCAGGGCGCCGAAAATCCCCTGGACGATCCGGAAGGCGATGAGCATGATGACACCGGACGACAGCGCGATCGCCACCGAGGACAGCACGAAGCCGACCACGCCGACGAGGTAGGTGTTCCGGTAGCCGAAGCGGTCACCGATCTTTCCCGCGGTGATGAGGAAGACCGCGAGTCCGAGCAGGTAGCCGTGGGTGACCCACTGGAGCTCGGCCAGGGAGGCGCCGAGGCTGGCGCCGATCGCGGGGTTGGCCACGGCCACGATGGTGCCGTCGAGGGCGACCATCATGACGCCGAAGGCGATCGCGACCAGCGTGGCCCAGGGGCTCTCGGTGAAGCGGGGCCGGGGGCTCGTCTCGGTCTCGGCCGGAGGGTGCTGCTGATCTCTCGGGTCTCGTGGACTCTGCTCGGCCTGGGTGGTCATGTGTGCCCCGTGTCTTCTCTGGCTTTCCGTACCAGGCGACATTATGTCAGCGGCTGACATTTGACAATCGCTGACTTTTGTCAGTGACTGACGCCACTTCTGCTCGCGTGTATCCTCCAGGGACAGGAAGAAGGCGTCACCCCGGGAGTGGAGGCACGTCCATGAGCACGACGAGCCCCGAGAACGTCGGACTGCGCGAGCGCAAGAAGGCCGAACTGCGCAACACCCTCATCGAGTCCGGCCTGCGCCTCTTCCACGAGAAGGGGTACGAGGCGACCACCACCGAGGAGATCGCCGCCTGCGCGGGGGTCTCCCAGCGGACGTTCTTCCGGTACTTCGCCTCCAAGGAGAACGTGGTCCTGGAGGCGATCGAGGAGGTCGACGCTCTCCTGTGCGCGTTCGTGCGTGAGCGTCCCGCCGACGAACCGCCCTTCCGCGCGCTGCGCAACGCGATGCGGGACCACTGGGAGGTCCTGGAGCGCGAGGAGCTGCACCTCCAGGGCAGTGCGGCCAACTTCATCTCACAGAGCCCCGAGCTCATCGAGGTGAACATGCGCTACTGCGCCCGCCGCCAGTCCCGGCTCGCCCGCGTCATCGCCGAACGCGCCGGAGTGGACCCGACCGACCACCGGCCCGCCCTGGTGGCGGCGGTGTTCTACGCCACGCTCAACAACGGATTCCAGGTCTGGGCGGACTCGGGGTGCGGCGACAAGACCGACGGGCTGCTGCGGTCGTTCCTGGAACAGCTCGACCTGGTCCCCGACGCCGTCTGTGGGACCTGGAGCAGGGCTGATGGCGCCTGAGGAGGTCGTCCCCGTCCTGCGCGTGGCCGACGCCTCCGTGGCCGTGCGCTGGTACGAAAGGCTCGGGTTCGCTCAGGAGTGGGAGCACCGCTTCGAGCCGGGGTTCCCGGCCTTCGTGGAGATCGTTCGGGGGACGATCCGGCTGTTCCTGTCCGAGCACACGGGTGATGCCCGCCCCGACACCCTGGTGTACCTGCGGGTGCGGGATGTGGACGCGATCGCGGCCGAGTTCGGGACCACCGTGGAGGAGGCGCCCTGGGCGCGCGAGATCGAACTCCGCGACCCCGATGGGAATCGTCTGCGCGTGGGCACCCCGAAGGACTGACCCCTCAGAGGTAGCCCGAGCAGACTCAGGTCCGGTTCCGCCGCCTCGAACCGTGGCGAGCCGCCCGCTGGGGTGTCGGGAGGGGGAGAGGTCCTTGGTGCGGGGGCGAACCAAGTAGGCCCGAAAGGGGCAATGGCCTGCTCATCGGGTAGCTGAGCTACTGCGGTGCCGGAGGGCGCTCCGGCGGACGCCTCCGCCGCGGGTCACCACACATTTACGCAACACGGGCCCGAGTAGGTTCCGGCAGATGCGTAGACAACTCCTCCTGCTCGGTGCCGCGTGCGCGCTCGCCGTTCCCTTGTTCTCCGCGGTCCCGGCGCAGGCGATCGTGGGCGGCACCGAGTCCACCAGTACCTACTCCTTCATGGGTTCGTTCCAGCCCTCCTACCCCGCGCCCCCGCGCGAGGACGGCCACGGCTGCGGCGTCCTGCTCCTGGCCCCCCAGTGGGTGCTGACCGCCAGCCACTGCGCCGGCAAGAACCCGACCAACGCGAAGGTGGGGGTCCCCCAGGGCTGGAAGGTCCGGGTCGGGTCGCTGGACAGCGCCTCCGGGGGCGAGGTGGCCGAGGTCGACCACTACTACCGGCTGGCGACCAACAACGACGAGGGCGGCTTCTGGGGCAGGGACCTCGCCCTGATGCACCTGGCGGCCCCGGTCGAGGCCGAACCCGTGCGAATCGCCCGCAGCACCCCGGCGGAGGGCTCACCGGCCCGACTCCTGGGCTGGGGCATGACCTGCGACGACAGCGACGACCCGGCGTGCTACCCGAACCGGTTGCACGAGGCCGACACCGTGGTCCAGCCGGTCTCCGCGTGCGGGTCCTCGGGCCCCACCGACGAGCTGTGCGTCGGTAGCCGCGACGGCAGCGTCAACGCGGCCAACATGGACTCGGGCGGGCCCGCGCTGGTCCGCGAGGACGGTGAGTGGGCAGTGGCTGGCGTGGTCAGCGGCCCGAGCGGGAACGACGCCCCGGTCTGGTTCACCGACGCCACCCTGCACACCAAGTGGATCGAGGGCATCATCGACGGCACCGACGTGCCCGCCGACGACGAGATCCCGGACGTGGAGGGGGCAGCGCGCCTGGGCAGCTGCGCGGGGTCGGTGGTGCGCACCGCCTCCTCGCGCCCGCAGGACCCCGCGCTCCTACTGACCAACGGCCACTGCGTGCAGGAGGAGCGTCCCACCCCGGGAAGCGCGCTGGTCGACCACCCGGCCGACGGCGAGGTGCACGTCGGCGGCCCCCAGGGCTACCCCCGGGCCACCGCCCGACTGGAGCGTCTGGTGTACGCGACGATGACCGGTACCGACGTCGCGCTCTACCGCCTGGACACGACCTACGGGCAGCTGGAGTCAGAGGGGGCCAAGGTCCTCGAACTGGCCTCCGAACCCGTGCGCGCGGGCGACCCCCTCAGCATGCTCGTCCCCCACACCCGCCTGGAGTGCTCCGCCGAAGCCGTGGTCCCGCACCTGCGCGAGGGCGGCTACGAGCAGGACGACGCGATCCGCTACGCCTCGGACGAGGCCTGCGGTGTCCAGCCGGGCATGTCCGGTTCGGCGCTGCTGGCCCCCGACGGCTCCACGGTGGTGGGGGTCCACAACACCCACAACCGGAACGGCGAGGAGTGCACCGACAACAACCCCTGCGAGGTGGACGGGGACGGCGACCTCTCCTTCGAGCAGGGCCGCGCCTACGGCCAGCAGGTCCACATGATCACGAACTGCCTGACCGCCGGGTCCGAGCTGGACCTGGCACAGCCGGACTGCACCCTCACCGGGGCCGCGCGCTCCTGAACGGTCGGGGCTCCACGCCTCGACGTGGACGACGACCTCCGTTGCCCTCTCGGGCGTACTTGGTTCACCCCCTTGGTGGGGGCGGAGCAAGGACGCCCCGGGATGCACGATGCCCCGGGCGGCTTACACAGAGGCCTGCCCGGGGCATCGTCGGCTTGGAAGCCGCTGATGCACTGGTACCACTGGGGCGACTCGGGCTGGTACCGCGCACACGGCGAGATGTTCGGCGCGGAGGCCGAGGCGGGACCGGCGAGAATCCAACGTTTGACGTTCGACCGCGACCCCGACTCGCTTCCCGTGACACTCGGCGACTCCCGGGGTGGGAGCAGGGGCGAAGCGTGCGGTGGGCGCCTGCGAGATGGCCTCGTCGGCGAACTCATCAGAAGCTCGTGGGGTGCCGCCCGAGCTGTCCATGGACCAGCTCCAGGCGATCCCCCCAAGAGCGAAAGTCGCCCGACGAACCTCGGGCTCCCTCACGCGACCGAGGGAGGAGGATCGGCCCCCCCCCCCCCC
>NZ_ANAE01000109.1 GCF_000341265.1 Nocardiopsis prasina DSM 43845
ACGGCCCGGGGTCCGGCTTTCCCACGCCCAAGTGGCGATGGGCGAGCAGCCTCAGCAGCTCCGTTCGCGTGGGTGCGGTAATCCGCTCGAAGGGGTCGCCCTCGCCCGCCCAGCCAAGGGGGCGGCGCGCCACGTACTTCTCGTGGGGTGGCTTTCCCTCGATGGTCATCGCCCAGTGCCGGTAGAGCAGATCGCAGAGGACGTGCTCCGGAACGGGCGGTTCGCCGCCGGATGAGCCTTCCCGGGGGACCCGTCGCTCAGCCCGGGGAGCGGCCGGGAGGTTGGGGTGGTCGGTGATGGCCTGGTCGATCATCTGGGTGGCCAGCTCGGCGTCGTCTTCCTCCTGAGCCATGCGCAGGGCCTCGTGGATCAGTGGGAGCCGGTTGCGCAGGGTGTGGGCGTGCCACTCGGCCAGTTCCTGAGGGGTGAGGCGGGCTGGAGGGAGGAGGGCGTCCCCGACTGCGGCGAGAAGGTCCCCGGTGTAGGTGTCCAGCATCAGAGGGACACCCCCAGTCGGCGCAGTCCGGCCAGGACGGCGTGGAGGACGTCCAGGGGTGCGGTCTCCAGCGGTCGCCGGGGCGAGGGGATGAGCGGCGGGCGGAGGGACGCGGCGTAGCCGCGCACGCGCCCAGCCCTGCGCGGGCGTCGGGGGCGGTGTGAGAGGTCTCCGGCAGCGCCAATGATTCGCGGGGCGAGCCAGGGGATAAGGTCGGGCATGTCGGCGCTCCTAGTCAGCGTTGGCCGTGCCCCGGGAGCCCTCCTACCGGCTCGCCGGGGTCTGGACTCCCTGACCCTAGGTCTCCGAACGCGAGGGAGGGGGTAGCGTCGCTACCCCCTCGACAAGGGGTACGAGTCGTACCCCCGGACCCGCGCCACTCAGGCGACCCGTACTCCGATCCTGCGAGCGAGCGAGCGTACGTCGTCGCGAATCATGCCGTTCCTCGACTCACTGAGCCTGATCACGGCTGAGCGCGCGAACCGGTTGTACCTCGCGGTCTCGGGGGACTCCTCGTAGGCCTTGTTGAGCAGGTGGACGACCGCGATGTCCTCGTTCTGGAGATCGTGTGCACGAGCCGACTCGATCAGGTGGAAGCTCCTCCGGGTGGCCGAGGGCATCGACGCGAGGTCGATCCTGGTCGCCGCCCGAACGGCAGACCCGCCCTGGAGAAGGTCCGCGTTCATGGTGACGGCGTAGGCGTCGACCATCCCCCGACCGAAGATCAGATAGGGGTGCGCGTACTGATCCCCGAGCCGCCGGGCCGCTTCGTCAGCCCGGTCCCAGTAGCGCCAGGCGTCCCCGGACTTGCCGACTTTGGCGTGTGACAGGGCAGCTCCGAGTTGCAGCAGACCCCACCGAGCAAGATCCTCGGGGCCGTGGGCGGGCTTGACCAGTCGTGCCGCGCTCATGGCGAGGTCGACACGGGCTTCATGCCGTTCACCGGCGTCGCGGAACACGTGGTTCATGTACCAGGCGGCCACTGCGATGGCGTGGGGGTCGTCCGCGTCCTGGGCCGCCGCCATCGCCCGGTCCCCGGTGAGGGTCACCAGTTCCTGCGCGGGCTGGAAGCTCACGTAGAGCTGCGCCAGGTGGTACACCTGCGCCAGAGCGGTGAGGGCCCGGCGCCGCTCGTTTCCCTCGACTTGGCGCACGGTCCGCTGGATGTCGGCCAGCAGATCCGGGATCACTTCGGCCACCCCGCTGCGGTGGTTCCGGTTGCCGTGCCACAGCTGCCATCCGTGCCGCACCCGGTCGGCCACCTGACGAGAGGTCAGAGGTTCCGTGTCCGAGGAGGTCAGGTGATAGGTGGTCAACGCGGTGCGGATCGCGGGCAGCTTCTCGTGAGCGTCACGTGTGACAGTGGTGGCCGACAACCGTTGTTCTCCGGTGAGGTCCGCGAGGTCCTTCACTTGGAGCACCTCGGCGAGCCGCAGCAGCAGCGGTAGCCGGGGCACCTGTAGACGGCCGGTCTCGATCGCTTTGACCCATTCGGCCGAGCGGCCGACGAGCCCGCCCAGGACCGCACGGGTCAGGCCTTTCCGTGTGCGGTGGTGCCGTAGGCGTTTTCCGAAATCGGGCACTTCCGTCGGGGTACAATCGGTGGGCATGGCCCCTCCCCTTCCTGATCAGGTCGCACTGTCAGGCTACGGGGCGGGGCCTTTGCCATGAAAGGAATTCACGGAACTCCGCTCCCGCCAATGAGGAATCCCGTTCCCAGGAGGATCAGAGTCAGGTGACCTCGGAATGGTCGGCCTCACCTGTGGGTAGCTCTCTGAGAGCGCTGCGGTCCAGCGTCAGGTCCCCTGCGCGAGGTCCTCAAGACAGTCTGAAAGAGCCCCCCGTGAACCTCATGATCAACTCTGACGTCCTCGGCTTCCGGATCTCCAGCTACAGCGACCGAACCAACTGTGTCGCCATCACAGACACCCCAAGGGGCGCCATGGTCCGCGACTCCAACGCACCCGGAGCGCGTTCACCTGCCCTTCCCTGGGGCGGAGTGGGTCGCGCTCCTAAGCACCGAATGTCCTCAGACAAAAGAGCAGGAAACCAACCATGCATCAGAGCCGTGACCAAGGGCTAACCTTCCGGAAGTCGTCCTACAGTGCGACTGCGAATGACTGTGTCGAGGTCGCTGACCTGACCACCGGGGCTGCCGTCCGTGACACCCAGAACCGCGAGGCCGGACACCTCCTCTTCCCCTGTCAGGAATGGTCAGCCCTCCTCACCGGGGTGCGCGCCGGGAGCTGGAAACACAAAAAGGCCCCGGGAAAAACCCAGGGCCTCTTCGGTGGCTACAGCGGTTCAGGAATCCGGACGCCGCATTCCTGAACCCTGTCGCGATCAGAGGTCGGTGACCTCCGCGTGAGCGGCCTTCCTGACGGCCTCCCGCCCCTGCGCCGGAGTCTCCGCGTTGAGGGCGAGGTTGGCCAGCGCGCGGCACTCCTCCTCGGTGTGCCGCGCCAGCGCGTAGCGCACGGCGGGCAGCGCCGGGGGCGCGGCGGACAGGCTGGTCACGCCGAGTCCCACCAGAACCACCGCGAGCAGCGGGTCTGCGGCGGCCTCACCACACACCCCCACGGAACGCTCCGCCCTCTTCCCTGCCGCCCCCACCTGGCCGATCAGGCTCAGGAGCGCGGGCTGCCAGGGGTCCAACAGGTCAGGCAGCGAACCCAGGGTGCGGTCGGCCGCCATCGTGTACTGGGCCAGGTCGTTCGTGCCGATGGACACGAAGTCCACCCGGGACAGCAGCCGGTCAGCGAGCAGCGCCGCGGCGGGCACCTCCACCATCACGCCGACCTCGGTGATCCCCGCTTCACGGGCGAGGGTGGCGAACTCCTCGGTCTCGGCGGGCGTGGACACCATCGGCGCCATCACCCGGACCCGGGTGTTCTCGCAGGCCTTCGTCGCGGCCGCGATGGCCGTGAGCTGGTCGGAGAGCAGATTCGGGTGCACGCGGGTCGTGCGGAAGCCACGCACCCCCAGCGCGGGGTTGTCCTCCTCGCCGGTGTCAGCGAAGGCCAGCGGCTTGTCCGAACCCGCGTCCAGGGTCCGCACGGTGACGGTACGGCCCTCGAAGGCGCGGAACAGCTTGGTGTAGGACTCGGTCTGCTCGGCGACCGTGGGCGGCTCAGCCCTGTCGAGGAACAGGAACTCGGTGCGCAACAGACCGATGCCCTCGCTGTCGTGCGCACCGGCCTCGTCCGGGTCGCCCTCACCCGCGTTGAGGAGCAGCGAAACCGGGACACCGTCGGACGTGCGGCCGGGACCGGAGCTCTCCGCCAGCACGGCCCGACGCCGCTCGGCCCGCAGGCGAACCCGCTCGGCCACCTCGGGGTCCGGATCCACCTCGACGGTTCCCTTGTCCCCGTCCACGGCGACGAGCGTGCCGTCGGTCAGCTCCTCCGCTCCCGGACAGCCCACCACGGCGGGCAGACCCAGGGAACGGGCGAGGATGACGGTGTGGCTGGTGGGACCACCGAGGCGGGTGACGATGGCCTTCACCTGGCTGGTGTCCAGGCGCACGGTGTCGGCGGGCGCGAGGTCCTCGGCCACCAGCACGTGCGGGTGACCGGGGTCGGGCAGCCCGGGCATGGGCAGCCCGAGCAGGACAGAGACCGCACGGTCCCGGATGTCGGCCAGGTCAGCTGCGCGCTCGGCCAGGTAGCCCCCCGCGGCCAGAAGCAGGTCCTGGTAACGGCCACAGGCGTCCCGCACCGCCCAGGCGGCGGCCCGGTTCTCGGTGATGCCCTCCTCGACCTGGCGCCGCAGCTCCGGGTCGCGGGCCATGAGCGCCTGCGCGTTGAGCACGGCCGCGGCCTCACCGTCGAGCCCGGCGGCCCGGCCTTCGAGGTCGGTCGCCACACTCTCCAGAGCGGCGCGCGCCGACTCCTTCTCGGCCCCGACGTCGGTCACCTCGGGCTCGGTCTCCGGGAGTGAGGGTGGGGCCGCCATCCTGGCCACCGGAGCGACGGCCCCACCCGGACCAGCCGCGATGCCTTCCAGTGCCCGGGTGGGGTTCGTCTGCTCCATGTGCGCTCTCCTGAGGGGGTCTGTTTTCGAGTAGCTACCCGGAATCGGTCTGGTGTGCCGGACCGAACCGGAGAAGGGTCAGCGTCAGGGCTGGATGGTGACCTTGACGGCCGTGCCCGAGGCCACGGTCTCGATCGCCTTGTGGACGTCCGACAGCGGCATCCGCTCGGTGATGAGGTCGGCGACCGGGACGGCACCCGAGGAGATCAGTTCGAGGGCCCGCTTGTTGTGCGCGGGGCTGGAACCGTTGGCACCGAAGATCGAGATCTCCTTGTAGTGCACCACGTTGGCGTCCAGCTGGATGATGGGAGCGTCCTTGGGCAGACCGCCGAAGAAGCTGATCCGGCCGCTGCGCGACACCATGCGGAGCGCGTCCTCCTGGGCCTTCCCGGAGGCGGCGGCGGTGATCACCACGTCCGCGCCGCGCTCACCCGTGAGGCGCAGGACCTCGGCGACGGCGTCGGTCTCCTCGCCGCAGATCGAGGCGTCCGGCTCCACGATGGCGGCGGACATGTCCAGGCGGCCGCGGTTGAGGTCGACCAGGTACACCTTGGCCGCGCCCTTGGCCCGGGCCAGCCGCACGTGCAGGCAGCCGATCGGACCGGCGCCCATGACCACGACCGTGTCGCCCTCGCCCACACCGGCGATCTCCTGGCCGTTGAGCACGCAGGCCAGCGGCTCGGCCACGGAGGCCTCGGCGAGGTCGATGTTGTCCGGCACCCGGTTGACGCCGTCCACCGCGAGAACGGCCTCGGGGATGATCATGTACTCGGCGAAACCACCGTCGTAGTGGTACCCCATGGACTCCTGCTTGGAGCAGACGGTGAAGCGGCCGTCGGAGCACTCCACGCACTTCCCACAGGGGATGGCCGCGATGACCTGGACCCGGTCGCCCTCGGCCCAGCCGTCGACGCCCTCGCCGACCTCGACGATCCGGCCCGCGATCTCGTGGCCGATGACCCGGGGCGGGCGGATGTGGTGGTGGCCGTGCTTGGAGATCTTCACGTCGGTGCCGCAGGTGGAGCAGTTGGCGACGGCGATCTTGAGCTGCCCCGGTCCGGGGGTGGGCTCGGGTGCCTGCTCCAGACGGATGTCACCTGGGGCGTAGAAGCGGGCGACGAGCATGTTCGGGCCTTTCTGGTGGGGCTTGGCCGGGGCGGGTTCTCCGCCCCGACCGGTGGAGCGTCTGTTCGGTGGTTGGGGATCAGCCCGCGGCGGGTGCGAGGAGCTCGAGGACGTCCTCGACGCTGGTCGCTCCGCGCAGGCTGGCAGCGCGCTCGGGGTCAGTAAGGACCCCGGCCAGCGAGGACAGCACCTTGAGGTGCTCGTCGCCGGAGGCCGCGATGCCGATGGCGACGTGCACGGTGGGCCCGCCCCAGTCGATCCCCTCCGGGAACTGGATCACGGCCAGGGCCGTCTTCTTGACCATCGTCCGCGAGGCGTCGGTGCCGTGCGGGATGGCCACCCCCTCCCCCACGAAGGTGGGGATGGAGGCCTCGCGCTCGTGCATGGCGGGCACGTAGCCGGGTTCGACGGCGCCGAGCTCCACGAGGAGGGCCCCGCACTGGTCGATGGCGTCGGCGCGGTCCTTGGCGGTCCCGCCGAGCCGCACCGACTCGGCGGTGAGGGTGAGGTCAGTCGCCAAGGGTGCCACCGTCCCGGATGGCCGCCTCCACGCGGGCGAACGCGGGGTCGCCGAGGAACATCTGGAAGGGCACGACCACGGTGTCGCCCGCCCGGTGGCGGGCGCGGTCGACGAGACCGGCGTGGCAGAGGACGAGGTCGGCGTCCTCGGGGATGCGGTCGACCGGCGAGTGCTCGACGGTGACGCCGTGGGGCGACAGGCTCTTCTTGAGCTGCGAGGTGAGCAGGACGCTGCTGCCCATCCCGGCGTCGCAGGCGACGACGACCTTCTTGATGTCGGAGCCTTCGATGGTGGCCATGAACGGTTCTCCCAGTTCTGTGGTGGTTGGGGTTTCGGTGGACTACTCGCCCTGGTCTGCCTTGGCCTTCTCCGCCTCGGCGGCCTCCCGCTCAGCCTTGCGCTCGGCCCGGCCGAAGCCGAGGAGCAGCGAGGCGACGGCGAACGACGCGAGCGTTCCGACCAGGACTCCGGCCAGGACACCGATGTGGTCGCCGCGCGGGGTGACCGCCATGAGGGCGAAGATGCTGCCGGGCGCCGGGGTGGCGAGCAGGCCGACGTCGAAGAGGAGGAACGTGGTGATGCCGGACATGCCACCGGCGATCGCCGCGAGGATGAGCTTCGGCTGGGCGAGGATGTACGGGAAGTAGATCTCGTGGATGCCACCGAAGAAGTGGATGATGATCGCACCGGGGGCGGTCGCCCTGCTCAGCTTCGGGCCGAAGAGCATGCAGGCCACAAGGATGCCCAGACCCGGGCCGGGGCTGGTCTCGATGAGGAACTCGATGGCCTTGCCCTGGTCGGCGACCCGCACCACGCCCAGGGGTCCGAGGACACCGTGGTTGATGGCGTTGTTGAGGAACAGGACCTTGGCGGGCTCGATGATGATCGAGACCAGCGGCAGCAGCGACAGGTCGATGAGGAACTGCACGCCCCGGCCGAGCCAGGAGGCGATGGTGGTGACCACAGGGCCAATGGCGTAGAGCCCCGTGATGGCCATGAGGCCACCGAGGATGCCGGCGCTGAAGTTGTTGACCAGCATCTCGAAGCCGCTGGGGGTCCTGGGCTGGAGGACCTTGTCGATCTGCTTGATCAGGTACGCGGCGAGCGGACCGGCCAGCATCGCGCCGAGGAACATCGGGATGTCGGCGGAGACGATCACACCGATGGTGGCGATGGCACCGACCACGCCGCCGCGCTTGTCGTAGATGAGGTGACCGCCGGTGTACCCGATCAGCAGCGGCAGCAGGAAGCTGATCATCGGGTCGACGAGCTGGGCCATGTGCTCGTTGGGCCACCAGCCGTCGGGGATGAACAGCGCCGTGATGAGGCCCCAGGCGATGAACGCGCCGATGTTGGGCATCACCATGCTCGCCAGGAAGCCGCCGAAGCGCTGGACTCCCGAGCGCACGTTGACGAGTCTGCTCTGCTGGGTTGACATGGGGGAACCTCCTGGGAGGTCCGGCGGGCGGTCTGCCTCGGCCGGGGAGAGAGTGGTTGTGGGGTGGGTCAGACGGCGCGGACGTTGGGACCGGCCGTCTCCAGTTCGTCCGCGAGTCCGTCGGCGAGTCCGTTGTCGGTGATGACGAGGTCGAGGTCCTCGACAGCGGCGAAACGGGCGAAGTGGTCGTTGCCGACCTTGGTGTGGTCGGCGAGGAGCACGGAGCGCCGAGAGGAGGCGATCATGGCCCTCTTGACCTCGGCCTCGGCCGGGTCGGGGGTGGTCAGGCCTCGTTCGACGGACACTCCGTTGGAGGCCATGAAGGCCACGTCGACGTAGCACTCGGCGAGGGCGCGCAGGGCCCAGGACTCGACGCTGGCCTGGGTCCGGGTCCGGATACGGCCGCCGAGAAGCATGAGGTTGATGTTGGTTCGTGGGGTGAGGGTGAGAGCTATTGAGAGGGAGTTGGTGACGACAGTGAGCTCGCGGTCCGTGGGCAGCTGTTCGGCCAGACGCCCCGTGGTGGATCCCGCGTCCAGGAGGATGGCGCCCTCGTCCGGAAGTTCGGCGAGCGCGGCCTTGGCGATCCGCTCCTTCTCCTGGGTCATGACGGAGTCGCGCACAGTGAGGGCGGGCTCGAAGCCCAGTCGCTCGACGGGGATCGCGCCACCGTGGACCCTGCGCAGGACCCCGTGCCGCTCAAGGGCGGTGAGGTCGCGGCGGACGGTCTCGTAGGTCACGTCGAACTCCGAGGCGAGACCCGTCACGTCGACCCGACCATCGTGGCGGGCGCGTTCGAGGATCACCTTCTGGCGCTCTTCCGCGTACATGTTGGATCACCTGTGTTTCGGTGTGGTTTTCGGTGAGTTTAATGGTGTTGCATGGGACACACAAGGGGTATCTCACCCCAATATCCCAGCAACCCCACCAGGTTGTCAGCAGAAGGATCATCCGACCCTCGGGCGTTGTGACCAGGAGACAGCACGGGTCACGCGACCCTCGGTCCACCGAGAAGCATCCATCGGATCCGCGTCACACCATTGACACACACAGACAAACACACATAATCAAAGACAGAACCACATCCCCCATGGAGACACCCACAGCCAGCGGAACCCCACCTCCTCGGGCGCACCCTTCCACTGCGGAGGCACCCGGACCGGGCGCGTCACACCCCTCGAAGAGAGCACCCATGATCCTGACCCTCACCCCGAACCCGAGCGTCGACCACACCCTTGAGGTCGACCGCCTCGTCCGAGGCGAGGTGCTCCGCGTGCGCGACACCCGCTCCCAGGCGGGCGGCAAGGGAGTGAACGTCTCCCGGGCCCTGTTCGGCAACGGGGTCACCACACGCGCGCTCCTCCCTGTCGGCGGCGGCGGTGGGGCCGAACTCGTCACCCTCCTCGGCGACCTGCCCCGCGTCACCGTGCCCATCGCTGGTGAGACCCGCGGGAACGTCACCGTCACCGAGTCCGACGGCACCACCACCAAGCTCAACGCCGCCGGCCCCGTGATGTCCCCCGAGGAGGTCGAGGCCCTGCTCGACGCCCTGGAGGACGAGCTGACCCGCTCCCCCGCCTGGGTGGTGGCGAGCGGCAGCCTCCCCGCCGGGGTCCCCGAGGACCTGTACGTGCGGGTCGCGAGTCTGGCCGCCGCCCACGGCGTGCCCCTGGCCCTGGACACCTCCGGTGCGCCGCTGACCGCCGCCGCCAAGGCCGGATCCATCACCCTGCTCAAGCCCAACCAGGAGGAGCTCGCGGCGCTGGTCGACCGCGAGCTGACCACCCTCGGCGACGTCACCGAGGCGGCCCGTGAGGTCCTCGCCTGGGGAAACGAGTCCGCGCTGGTCACCCTGGGCGGCCACGGAGCGCTCCTCGTCACGGAGCGGGACGTGCGTTGGGCACGCGGACCCCGGGTCCGCACCCGGAGTACCGTGGGCGCGGGTGACAGCGCGCTCGCGGGATTCCTCGCCGGAGACGGCTCCCCGGAGGAGCGCCTCCGTCAGGCCGTGGCCTGGGGGACCGCGGCCGTCGCGCTTCCGGGAACGACCGTCCCCCACCCCGACGACGTCGCCACCGACGGCGTCAGCCCGGCGACCGAGCCCGACCCTGACTGGCGCATCGAACCGTCGTCGTGACCACCCGTTCCACAGCCACACACCACCGTGACCGGGGCCGGACCTCCCGGCCCCGCCCGACACCCTCCAAGGACTGACATGCCCGAGCGCACCGTTGTCATCGGATCCCTCCTCGGCCTGCACGCCCGGCCCGCGACACTCTTCGTCCAGGCGGTCAACGAGACCGGTCTGCCCGTGACCGTCTCCCGCGCGGACCACAAGCCGGTGGACGCCCGCAGCGTGCTGGCGGTCATGGCGATGGGGGCCTCACACGGCGAGACCATCACGCTGACCTGCGAGGACGAGAACTCGGACGCGGCCCTGGACGGCCTGGTGGAGATGCTCGGCAAGGAACTGGACCCGAAGTAGCCGGGACCGGGGCGGGCGGCCGTCCCCGCCCGCCCCTCCAGGCCAACCCGCCCCTCAGATCAGCCCGCCGTCGAGTAGACGGACGGCCTCCTCGCGCATCTGGACCTTGCGGACCTTGCCGGTGACCGTCATGGGGAACTCGTCCACCACGTGGACGTAGCGCGGGATCTTGTAGTGCGCGATCCGGCCCTCGCAGAAGGCGCGCAGGGCCTCGGCGGTGAGGGGATCGGCGCCGTCGCGCATGCGCACCCAGACCATCAGCTCCTCGCCGTACCTCTGGTCCGGAACCCCGATGACCTGGGCGTCCAGCAGGTCGGGGTGGGTGTACAGCAGCTCCTCCACCTCGCGCGGGTAGATGTTCTCGCCGCCCCGGATCACCATGTCCTTGATGCGGCCGGTGATGCTCACGTAGCCGTCGTCGTCCATGACGGCGAGGTCGCCGGTGTGCATCCAGCGGCCCGCGTCGACCGCCTCGGCCGTCTTGTCCGGCTGGTTCCAGTAGCCGAGCATCACCGAGTAGCCCCGGGTGCACAGTTCGCCGGGGACGCCGCGCGGGACCGTGACCCCGGAGGCGGGGTCGATGACCTTCACCTCCAGATGCGGCCCGACCCTGCCCACGGTGGACACCCGGCGCTCCAGAGAGTCGTCGGTCCGCGTCTGGGTGCTCACCGGGGAGGTCTCCGTCATCCCGTAGCAGATCGACACTCCGGCCATCCCCATCCGGTCGATGACCTGGCGCATCACCTCGACCGGGCAGGGCGACCCGGCCATGATCCCGGTGCGCAGCGTGGAGAGGTCGTAGGAGTCGAAGTCGGGCAGGGCCAGCTCGGCGATGAACATGGCGGGCACGCCGTACAGCGAGGTGCAGCGCTCCGCCTGGACGGCGTCGAGCGCGGCGGCGGGGTCGAACCCGGGGCCCGGGATGACCATGCACGCACCGTGGCTGGTGGCGGCCAGGTTTCCCATCACCATGCCGAAGCAGTGGTAGAAGGGCACGGGGATGCAGATCCGGTCGGCCTCGGTGTATCCCAGCAGCTCACCGACGGAGTAGCCGTTGTTGAGGATGTTGTGGTGGGATAGGGTCGCGCCCTTGGGGAACCCGGTCGTGCCGGAGGTGTACTGGATGTTGACCGGGTCGTCCGGGGAGAGCGTGGCCTCGACCTCGTGGAGTGCGTCCGGATCGCCCCCGTCACCGGCGGCGAGCAGCGCCGCCCAGGCCGGGCCGTCGAAGAGCACCACCTCGCGCAGCTCGGGGCACTTTCCGCGCACCTGCTCGATCATCGCGGCGTAGTCGGAGGACTTGAACGAGGGCGCGGCGACCAGCACCGAGATCCCCGCCTGGTTGAGCACGTACTCCAACTCGTGGGTGCGGTAGGCGGGGTTGATGTTCACCATGACGGCGCCGACGCGGGCGGTCGCGTACTGGACGAGGACCCACTCGGTCCGGTTGGGCGCCCAGACGCCGACCCGGTCCCCCTTCACCACGCCGAGGTCGAGCAGTCCCAGCGCCACCCGCTCGACCTCCGCGCCGAACTCCCGGTAGGTGAGCCGGAGCCCGGAGGCCCGGTCCACCAGAGCGTCCCGGTCGGGGTGCGCGGCCACGGTCCGGGCCAGGTCGCCGCCGATGGTGTCGCCGAGCAGAGGGGTGGTGGAGGTGCCGGAGGCGTAGCTGGGAAGGGCGGCGTTCACACTCAAGTCCAGGCTCCTTGCCGTGCGGGACAGTGGATCCCACGCCCGGAGGAGCACTGGCCGCACCCCTCCGGACATGTAAGCCAGATCACACTTATCACGCACCCCGGTCCGAGGGAAGGCCTTCCCCTCCGCCCCGGGAGGACGCCTACTCCTTGACTCGGTGCACCTTGTGCGCGGCCGCCTGGGCGCGCGGACGGACCACGAGCAGGTCGACGTTGACGTGCGGCGGCCGGGTGATCGCCCACACGATGGTGTCGGCCACGTCCTCGGCGCTCAGCGGGTCCGGAACCCCGGCGTACACGGCCTCGGCACGCTCGGCGTCCCCGCGCAGGCGGTTGAGGGAGAACTCCTCGGTCTTGACCATGCCGGGGGCCACCTCCAGGACGCGGACCGGTTCCCCGCACAGTTCCAGGCGCAGGGTGGCGGCCAGGGTGTGGGCTCCGTGCTTGGCGGCCACGTAACCGCCGCCGCCCTCGTAGACGCCGTGTCCGGCCACTGAGGAGACGACCAGGACGGTGCCGTCCCCGCTGGCGATGAGCTTGGGCAGCAGGGCCTGGGTCATGTTGAGCACGCCCAGGACGTTGACCTCGTACATGCGCCGCCAGTCGGCGGGGTCGCCGTTGGCGACGGTCTCGGTGCCGATCGCCCCGCCCGCGTTGTTGACCAGCACGTCACAGGAGCCCAGCTCCTCGGCGAAGGCGTCGACGTCCGCGCGGTCGGTGACGTCGAGGACCCGGGCGCGGGCCGAGTGACCGCTGCCGGTGATCTCCTCGGCGAGCGCCTCGATCCGGTCGGCGCGGCGGGCCACCAGGACCACCTCGTAGCCCTCGGCGGCGAGCCCGCGCGCGGTGGCGGCACCGATCCCGCTGCTGGCTCCGGTGACGACCGCGGTCGCTGTCATGTGGTTCCTCCCAAGGTCAGGTGTCGCGCCGAGCGTATCCGGGGACGGGGGTACTCATCGCCCTCTGGTGATGGACGCGGTCTACCACCTACAAACCGCTGAACATAACGACATTAGTGAGCTGCGCAGAGACCTGCTGGTGCTGCCGCACCAGACCCCGTCCCCTCTCCGGCCCGGCCCGGCCGGGGAGCCCCTGCGCTACCTGCTCGGGGGTGCGCGACCTTACACGAAGCACGCCGTGGAGATTCGCTCCCATTCCCCGGGAATGGGGCGGCGGATGATGGCGGAGATCATCGGCAGGACCGTGGCGCGCGGGGTGATCGATCCCGAGGCTGCGGTTAGCACCCAGCTGGAGGTGTGCCAGGCACTACTACGCAACCACTTTCGATTCTGGCTAGAACCCATCCCGGACAACTTGGTGGTAGAGGTCGTGGACACAGTCCTGTCCTACTGCTCCACTCGAGCCCGAACCTCGGGGTTGTGCCCGGGAGCTCGCGCTTTCCACCTGCGAAAATGCCCGATCAACCACCCTGGCTTCAGGTTGAGGGCACGGCTCAAAGGACCGAATATCAACTGCCCTTGCTGTGCTGCTTCTCAGTCAGATCGTCTTTGATGACCGAGTTGAGCAGCGGAAGCGCGCCACCGAATGCCGCTCCTGCTGTGAGAATTGCAACCGGCCATGACTCTGCGGCCAAGAGCGTAAGCGCGCCAGCGACAACACTGACCCAGCAGCAGCCGAAGAAGATGGTCGCTGCACGCTGGTCAACCATGCTGATGCCTCCAAAGCCCGGATTTCAAGGATCAGTCCTCTTCCTCTGAACCGAGCATCCGAGCAAGCTCGCGCCGGAGGCCCTCCCGCTCGACCCCGGGAAGCTGCCGGTAGTGCGCCCAAACCTGTTCAGCTTTGGACATGGGACGCCGGTCCAGCGCCATCCAGGAGAGGAGGTTCGTCTTCTCGCGCTTCGACAGCTCCCGAACCTGGTCACGCACATGGTCCGCAGTGAACTGCACAGGGGTGAGTTGCTTCGCTGTCTCGTTACACCGAGCACACTCGGTCACGAGATTCTCCGCGGCTGCGCTCGCGCCATAAGCGTGTGCGTTGATGTGACCGAGAGTCAGCCGGGCGCTGCTACCAGGCTCTTCCGGATACTCTTCACCGGATGAGATACCGCACCGGACGCACCGGTGGTGGTCACGGTCCATGACCTCACGTCGAAGCCTCCCGCTGACTGTTCTCAACCCGGTCGAACGTTTCCCCGGTTCCCACACATGAGCGCCGATGGTCTCCAGGAAAAGCTCGTCAGGACTAAGCGAAGCCATGTCACGGTATGTCTTGATGATCCATCCGGCTGGTCGAAGGTCGCGCATACGCCGGTCGATCTGCTCGACCCCAGGGATAGCTTCCCTCATGTCCTGTTTGCGGAAACGCTGACCTTCTCCCACCTGCTCATACAGCCAAAGGGCGACACGGATGCGCCCTCCAAGCGACCGGTCGCTCCAGTCAGGACGTCCTTCTTCTGTGGGCACGCTCGTTCGGGTCCGTTTCTGTCCGGCATGGCCTTTGCCTGCTAATGCGGGCTTACTTGAGGGTGAGAGCATCGTAACCTGTCGGCACCTTCACGGCAAGATCCGGCAAGCCATCGGCGCCCATCGGCATACTAGTAGACATCGATCCGGTCTGCGGGACTGGTCGGACCCCGCCGGTAGAATCGGCCGGTCCGGGGATCCGCCAAGGCAGTTATCCACAAGTCCGCGTTGCCGGTAGAACCGCTGCTCAGACCTTGGGACGATCAGCGGGGGACCAATCGTCGGCTTTCCGCCCAGCACGTGAGGTGTGAGGGCGTGGGCAGAGAGGAAACTGCATGTCCGGTGAAGGACGCACGTACACGTCCGTTGAGATCTGCGCAGGCGCAGGCGGACAAGCCCTCGGCTTGCACCGTGCGGGCTTCGAGCACCGTGCACTGATTGAAATCGACCCCCATGCAGTCCAGACTCTGCAGCACAACACCCGTAGGCAGGGGTGGCGAAACTGCGCGATCCTCCAGTGGGACCTCACAGACTTCGAGATGGCAGACCTCAAGAAGGAACTGGGAGACGACCGCCTCGACTTGCTGGCCGGCGGTGTCCCCTGCCCTCCCTTCTCCCTTGCTGGAAAACAGTTGGGCGAAGATGACGAACGCGACCTCTTCCCTGTCATGCTCGACATGGTTAAGCAGCTTGAGCCACGCGCAGTGATGATCGAGAACGTTCGCGGGCTGCTCGAACCCGAGCACAAGTTCCGTGATTACCGGCTCAAGATTCGGGACTCGTTGGAGAGCCTGGGGTACCGGGTTCTGGGATGGGATGTCCTAGAAGCTCGCGACTACGGCGTCCCACAGCTTCGGCCGAGGGCCATCCTGGTGGCGATGCGCGAGCCAGAGGCCTCACATTTCCTTCCGCCCCGTGCAAGCGGAGAGGTTGTTACTGTGGCCAAAGCCCTAGACGAAACCATGCGCATGCGATTCGGAACATCTGCCAGGGGTCTGAAGCACTACGGAAAGTGGCGGCAGGCTGCCTTGAAGAAGGGCACTGTGGCTCCGACACTGGTCGGCGGATCGAAGAAGCACGGAGGTGCGGACCTGGGACCGACCCGCGCCAAGCGGGCCTGGGCTGAACTCGGGGTAGACGGGCACGGGGTAGCCGACCCGCACGGCCAGACCAAGGACAAGCAGCGAGATTTGTACGGTGAACGCGGTCCCAAGCTGACTGTCGAGCAGGCTGCGATCATCCAGGGTTTCCCCACCGACTGGGAGTTCCAGGGTCGTAAGACGGCTGCTTACCGGCAGGTTGGCAACGCTTTTCCTCCGCCGGTAGCACAGGCCGTGGGCGAAGCCATCATCCGCGCTCTCAAGGCATCGGACGTCGGCGTCGAGCGGCCGAAGGAACAGGTTGAAGGCCTACTCGAATTCCTGACCCCGCACCAGCTCACACTTACGGACTGAGGGCCAACCGAGTATCAGTTTCCCGACCTCAGCGCGTGTTCCCATCGATCTCTAATTCCCAGGAGTCCGGGTTCGTCTTTTCCGAGCAATTGTTTATCCCAAACCCTACTGCGTAGTCCTACCCCATGTACCAGGCAGCGCATCGCGACCTCAGGTTCTGCGTCGTGACTACGGTTTCCCTGCATACTGCACCGGTTCGCGGCCGAGGATGCCCACGAACCCTCTGGAGCGCACCATTGAGCGTTCCCATCCAGCTTCTCCGTTGACTCGTTCACACTTTCGGCAGTTGGGGTGCTGGTTCGACTGGATCGTCCTCAGAAGCCCGCACCCACCAGCGGCCATCGATAAACGCTCGGGGTCTCCCCTCGTGGGAGCCCTCATCAGCACGAACCACTCGAGCGGAAACAAATTCGCCTGGACCAGGTACGGGCAAACCGAGCTGGGCGGCGATGGTGCGATGCCCCTTGTACTGCCCGAGGATGATGATCCCTTCCGGACGGAGGTTAGACCGGGACCCGCCGTTTCCACGGACCCGCTTCATGTAATCGTCCTGCTGGGCAACCGTGGCCACCACCGCCCTCCGGATAGGGATTCCCTGGGCGCGTCGGAACAATTCATCGAGCTTCTTCGAGCCAGATTTGAGCGCGAAGATCGCCTCCACATCCCCTGGCGGCAGATGCAGCAGGGCGTTTACCGGTAGCTGAGCGTCTGAGAAGAGCCACCGCACAGATGCTTTCCCCTGCTTGTTCAGAGTGCGTTTGGCATCACGGTTACTTCCGCTGTTCAGCGAGCCCAAGTCCGCGCGGACCAACCCGGCCCACCAGCGCGAATCAACATCACTAGCCCATAGGACGAGGCAGAGTTTTCCAACCGCCTCCGGAGGGATCATCCACGAGCCACGGTTCTGGGAGTACTTGCAGTCGACCTCTATACCACAGATACGGTAGTCCAGCTCCTCACCTCCAGAAAACTTGAACTCCCGCTGGAGGTTGATCTCGACCAAGGTTCCGAAATGCGTCTTTTCGGTCTTGTGAAGCTGGTCCCACCGGTAACGCCCTGTGTTCTGACCGTCAAGCAGCATGTCGAAGGTGCCGCGCAGAGCTGAGGCGAACCGGAGACCATGCCGATCGAGATCTAGCAAGTGATGGAGGACCTGTTCGAGCTCAGAGTCTGCACTGGCAACGCCCGGCTGGTCGGGGGTATCAAAGAGGTGCACGTCACCAAACTAACGGTGTCCCGAACCAAGGAACACCAGTTATGTACTCAACTGTCTCAACTGCTCGGCACACGCTCCGACAGCTCCTTCCCCTGGCAGATGCACTCTCCCCCACCGCCGCTGGGTAGGGATCTTCAGCTCTACGAAGCGAAGGTCGGGGCGGTCGCGACCGATCAACTTCTCTGCCTGTGGCTTACGCCCTGAGCCGCCGTCCCTGAACGTTCCGTTCTTGATGTACAGAGACACCGAGATGTTCCCCAACCACGTGTCCGTCCGGTACAGCGCATCGGCCAGCGGGTGGAAGCGAACATCCAGTCCCAGTTCGCGGAAGCGAGAAATCACGTAGAGCTCGCGGATGAACGAGTAATAGAACAATCCGACCCTCCATCGCATGGCGTTCTTTGCTTGCTCCTCGGTGCAGCCATCACTAACGGCATCTCTAATCTTTTCCCAGGCCGGATCATGAAGCATATGACGACAGCGATCAAGCGCACACCAATCACGAAACTCTTGGAATGAGAAAACATCACCCCTCTCCTCAAGGAAGAAGTGGAACACGTGCGAAAAAGCGAAATCCGGAAACCAATCTCGAATCGACTTCACTCCATATCCCTGACTTGGTCGAATATTCCCGATGGCATGCTCTGAGTTTAGTGCAGAAATATCAGATGATCGGATCCCATAAACTACTTCCGTGCGGTGGCCCAAGACTCTTTCCGCCACATATGGCCTATTCATTACCCAATCATCCAATAACCTCTTCCCGGACCGAGAGCAAGCGAATTTTCGAAGAACATCATCAGCATCAGTAACAAGTGTTTGCTTCATCGGCAACCAACCCATCTTCGCCCGAGCGACAAATCTTGCCATACTACATCAATAAACCCGACCAATCCGCAAACGCGCAGGTAGAGCAGAGACACCTGCCCCACTGCCCTCCACTGTTCACACCAAGAAGCCCCAGAAGCACGACGGATCGGCGCTCTCAGATCGATTCACCTTGGCTGCGGGACTCCCAAAGGCAAGCAGATCGCGACAAAAGCGCTCGAACCATCCGACATAACCCGATAAGGTACGCTCCATGCCAGCCAACGGTGAGCGTACTTTCCCCTTCTCAGTCCTCCCTGAGAGCGACCTGCTTCTAGATGCCGTCTATAAGGGTGGGACAGCCGGAAACACTGGTGACGACCCCATCGCCCGCCTGATCAAAGTAGGGAACCAAGGCGGCTTCCGAACCATGGGCTCTCCTTGGAAGCAGTCAGTCAAGGTAGCTGTGCTGTACAGCTCCGGACGAGAGCCGGACTGGCCGGACGAGCTCGATGTCCAGACGGGACGCTTCACCTACTACGGGGACAACCGACGCCCTGGGGACGATCTTCACAACACTCCCAGGGGAGGCAACCTCCTCCTGCGGAACACCTTCGAGGCAGCCTCAGGAACTGCCAACGACCGAGACAAGATCCCTCCCTTCTTGCTCTTCCAGAAGGCGGGCCAAGGGCGGGACGTGCGGTTTCGAGGACTCTTGGCGCCCGGTGCTGAGGGCCTGTCCCCGGATGATGAACTAGTCGCGCTGTGGAGAAGCACACGCGGGAAGCGCTTCCAGAACTACCGTGCAGTCTTCACAGTCCTCGACACTGCTTCAGTCACCAAGGAATGGATCCGAGAGCTATCCACGGGTCTCACAACGGGTCCCCACGCCCCGGTCGAATGGCTGACCTGGGTCAAAGGACGTCAATACCAGCCGTTGACAGCACCTGCAACCGTGAATACACGCACCAAAGATGAGCAGGTCCCCGGACCTGAAGGACAGGCCTTCCTCGCGGAGATCACTGGACACTTCCATGGCCGCTGGCACGACTTCGAGGAGTGTGCCGTGGCTCTGTGGCGGATGCAGGCGCCTGCCACAGGCCAGTGCGAAGTCACACCACCGCACCGGGATGGCGGGCGTGACGCCATTGGGCAGTACATGCTTGGTCCTGCCGCTGACCCGGTGTCCGTTGAGTTCGCATTGGAGGCCAAGTGTTACAGCCCTTCTACATCCGTCGGTGTTCGGGATGTAGCACGGCTGATTTCACGACTCCGAAACCGCGAGTTCGGGGTGTTTGTAACCACCTCCCATTTCCATTCGCAGGCATACAAGGAAATTCGAGACGACCGCCACCCTGTCGTCCTCATATGCGGCAAGGACATCGCTGACCTTCTACAGGCTCGTGGTTTCAGTTCACCGGAATCAGTGAGACAATGGCTGCGAACGTCATTCCCTTGATTCGGTCCGCGGGATTAGAATGTAGTTCCATCTTTACTCCGGAGACAATGACAGCCAAACCTACCGCACAAGGCCGTACTCGGAGTGGCCGGAGTCGCCCTGCTCGTACACCTGTGCGCCAAAGCGCGGGTGAGGCAGGGAGAGGTGGCCGATCCGATCGTGACCACGCCGCGGAATCCGTGCTCTATCGGACGGAGCGACGGCGAACTTGTCCAGCCAACCCTGACCCAGGAGGCAGCCATAAAGGACAAGGTCGTTATCTAGATATCCATTCTTTCTGAGCTGTTTCAGCTTACTTGCGATCGACTCACGAGGAAGGGCTTTGAGATGTCTTTTCAAGCCTAGGCAACGTTCAATTCCGAAAACCGACCCGCCTCAGCCCTAGAGTCCGATTGGAACAGAAGCGAGCGACTGTGATGATCGACCACGCCGGCGTCACATCCCCGCAAGAGGCAAGATCAATGCTCGTTTTCGATTCAGAGTAAAGATGATATCGAGTAAATAATCCTCATTTCCATCGGAAATATATACTCAGCTCTCTGCCGGATGCATTGAATAGCGATGAGCCCCCTGCAACTGGGATACGCAGGGGGCTCCGTTAAATATTATGGAGGTCAGACTTCAGCCGGTGCCTTCTTGTGCCAGTCCGTGATCACCCTGGTCAAGTGCACGACGTTTTGCTGACGCATGATCGGGGCGGAGGCGTTCGGCTCGAAATCCTCGTTCGCAGCCGTGGTACGCCAAATGCTGGTCTCCGTAACCGGAACAATCATGTGCCTGTCGAGCCGCTTGAAGAACTCTTGGATGTCACCGTCCTCCACTCCCTCCTCCCTCAGGTTGCGGTAAACACCGCCGAGGACGCGGAGCATGCCCACCGATCCCAAAAGCGAGGACTCGCGCAACCTCATGGCCTTAGTGGGTGGCGCCTGCGGCTCGCCCTTCTTCTTCTCTGAGAGTGCGGGGTCGTAGTTATCCACGTCCTCCTCAGTGATCTCGGCGAGCGCGGCAAACGCGATAGAAACGACGTCCAGGAAACCGCGGACACTCTCGATGACCTCGTTGTCGGTCAGCGACTCGGCCTTCTTGCTAACTCTGCCACCTGGACCAGCGATGACGGCTCGCGTGATGTCGGCCACGTGCTTGGCACCCATCAGGTTGCGGTTGCTCAGAGTCATCCGGTCCCGCTCGATGTCGATCTTACCGAGGAAGAGGGGATGACTGACGATGTCGCTAATCGTGCGGTTAGCAATCCGGGAAGTGTCGAAGCGGGCACGGACAGCACCGGAAATACCCTTGGCGTTGTCTGCGACATCAACAAACATTTGCTGGCCACTGACGCCGTCTGGCTCTACATAGATGTCAATGCCGACGAACTCGTCCTTGAGTCGCTGCATTCGACCGACCATGGCCTCACGGTCCCGCTCCAGCTTCGCCTTCTTAGCATCTTTGGCGCGGTGCATTTCCCTGTCGATGCGGGAAACCTCGTCCGTGATGCGCTTTTTTTCCAGGTGGACCCCAAGGATGCGGTGCTGGCCGTCGATCGTGACCAGGCGCCCGATACCACCAATGGACCATGGGACGGTGAGATAGCCAACCGACTCGTCTTCGCTAATCGCCTCGAAGCGACAGCCACCGGTGTCACGAATGAGCAGGGCTGGGGCCACCCAACGAGGGTTATCTGTCAGGTACTGCCCAAAGCCTTTGGCGTGGTTGATATCCACCTTGCGGTTGTCCGGATCTGGTTTGGCCGGGTCCGGGATCGTGAGGATGACCGAGAGGTCAGCAAGCGGGATGCGCGTCGTGTAGACGGTCCGGCCGCCCTGGCTGGTACGTATCGCCAGGTAGGTGGACTCCTCACGCACGAGGGAAAGACGCGATGAATCGACGGTGATGCTCACAGATGAGATCCTTTTCGAGCAGTCAAGTTGCTATGCAACCCGGGAGGCAGGAAGACTGCACGATCTTCTCGCTATTCTCAAAGTTAGCGCGTTAGCCATCGATCAAGCAAGCGAAGCAGAAGACATGCCCGATAATCGGATATGTGAGCAGAATGTCCTAATCGGCGGACCCCGTGGCGCCGGATGCTGTTTAGAGAAAGGTTTTCTCCCTGGTGCTCACCAGACTCCTGCCGGAGTCTGCGGACTTCACCTGGGCGGTGCGGCGGAACGAGGACGCGGCCCGGGCCTGAACCGACCCGTTTGTTAACCTGCGCGCAGGTCACGCGGGAGCGTCCCGCACCGGACCCCAGCGAAGGCGAGAAGCATGGACCTGCCCGAACTCCTCGGCGCGCGCCGGATCCTCCAGGCCCCGATGGCCGGGGGGACGTCCACCCCGGCCATCGTCCACGCGGTGGATGGCGCGGGAGGCCTGGGCTTCCTGGCCGCCGGGTACCTGTCCGCGCAGGCGCTGACCGAGCGGATCGAGGAAGTCCGGGGCCTGGGAACCGCCGTGTTCGGCGTGAACGTCTTTGTCCCCTCCGGTTCCCCGGCCCCCGCTTTCCTGCTCGACGGCTACCGGACGGACCTCGCCGACGAGGCCCGGCGGCTCGGGGCCGAGGTCGGCCCGGCCACGTACGACGACGACGCCTGGGACGCCAAGATCGATCTGTTGGTGAGCTCCCCCGTTTCCGTCGTGAGCTTCACGTTCGGCTGCCCGTCGGCGGCAGTGCTGGAACGGCTGCGCGAGGCCGGTTCGGCCACGGTCGTCGCCGTGACCACCGTCGAGGAGGCCCGGACCGCCGTGAACCGGGGCGCCGACGGGGTGTGTGTCCAGGGCCTGGAGGCGGGAGGGCACCGCGCCGCCTTCGACCCCGCCGTGGCCGACGACCGACCGCTGGCGACCCTCCTGCCCGAGGTCGTGCGTGCCGTCGACGTGCCGGTGATCGCCGCCGGATCCATCATGACCGGCGAGGACGTCCACGCCGCCCTCGCCGACGGAGCCGACGCCGTCCAGGCGGGCACCGCCTTCCTCCGGTGCCCGGAGAGCGGCGCGCAGGCAGCGCACAAGGCCGCCCTGGCCGACCCCTCCTACACGGAGACCTCGCTCACCCGCGCCTTCACCGGTCGCCGCGCGCGCGGTCTCACCAACAGGTTCATGGCCGATCACCCGGCCGCGCCCGCCGCCTACCCCGAGGTGCACCACATGACCAGGACGCTGCGCGCCGCGGCGGCCCGCGCGGGTGACACCGGGGGCATGGCCCTGTGGGCGGGGACCGGGTTCCGCCAGGCGCGTGAGGTGCCCGCGGCGGATCTCGTCGCCGAGCTGCGCGACGCGGCCGGGCCCTTCTGAACCAGTGCGGGGTTCGGCGCGGCCGGTCGTCGGTGCGCGCAACCGGTGCCTCGAGCGGTACGGCCCGCCATCGGGACCGGTCGTGGCCGTCGTTGTGCTCGGCCGGAGGGCGGCGCGGCGCCTCCCTTCGCCGTCTAGGGCGCGGAGGCGCGGGACCACTGACGGGTGGTCCCGCTCCGCCTCCGCGCCCCCTGAGGCCCCGTGGATCAGCGGGCGCTGATGAGGACGTAGCGGCGCAGGGCCAGCGGGGCGAAGACGGCGATGATCACGGCCGAGGACAGCGCCGCGTACAGCACCGCGTTCTCCGCGGGCCAGCCGGTCGGCTGCGCCAGGCCCGGCGGCGGGGCGTTGCCGAACAGCTCCCTGGCGGCCGAGGCGACCGCCGTGACCGGGTTCCACTCCGCGACGACCCGCAGCGGCGCGGGCATGCCCTCGATGGAGACGAAGGCACCCGACACGAACGCGACCGGGAACAGCCAGACCAGGCCCAGGCTCTGGGCCACCTCGACGCTGCGGGCGGTCAGCGCGATGAAAACCCCGATCCAGGAGGTCGCGAAGGCGAAGAAGAGCAGGAGGGCCACGCCCAGGACCACCTCACTCGCCCCCGTGGTGACCCGCCATCCGATCAGGAGCCCGCACACGGCCGTGACCAGCAGCGACAGGGAACTCGTCGCCAGGTCCGAGAGGGTCCGGCCCAGGATGACGGCGATCCGGGACATGGGCAGCGACCGGTAGCGGTCGACGATGCCCTTCTGGAGGTCGTTGGCCAGCCCGACCGCCGTGAAGGACGAGTTGAACAGCAGGGTCTGCGCGAAGATGCCGCCGATCAGGAACTCCCGGTACTGCGCGCCGCCCAGGCTGCCGCCGAAGACGAAGGCGAGCAGCAGGACGAACATCACCGGCTGGATGACCCCCGCGACCATGGATCCCGGGGTGCGCACGACGTGGAGCAGGTTCCGGTGGGCGACGACCCCGCTGTCGCTCACCGATCTCATCAGCGCGTTCACCGCGACCCTCCCGCCAGTGAGGCGGGCTCGGCGGCCTCGCCCTCGTCACGTCCGGTCAGTTCCAGGAACACCTCGTCCAGGGTGGGGCGGCGCAGCGCCACCTCGACCACGGGGACACCGCCCCGTTGCAGCGCCGCCAGAGCCCCGGTCAGCGCCGACTGCCCCTCCGAGGTGCCCACCGAGAGCCGCCTGGCTCCCGGATCGGTCTCGGGTCGGCCGTTGCCGTGGTCCGCGACGATCCCCGCGGCCGAATCCAGGTCGGCGGCGTCGGCGAGGACGAAGTCCATCCGCGCCCCGCCCATGTGCTCCTTGAGGGCGTCCGCGCTGCCCCGGGCGATCACCGTTCCCTTGTCGATGACCACGATCGTGTCCGAGAGCTGGTCGGCCTCCTCCAGGTACTGCGTGGTCAGCAGGACCGTGGTCCCGTCCTCCACGAGGGTGGAGACGATCTCCCAGGTGTCCATGCGCCCGCGCGGGTCCAGGCCGGTCGTGGGTTCGTCGAGCACGACCACCTCGGGCCGGGCCACCAGGGCCCCGGCCAGGTCCAGGCGGCGGCGCATACCGCCCGAGTAGGCGCCCGACCGCTGGTCCGCGACGTCGGAGAGCCGGAAGCGCCGCAGCAGTTCCCGGGCGCGCTCGGCCGCCTGCGCGCGGTTCATCCCGTACAGACGGCCCACCATGCGCAGGTTCTCGAAACCGGTGAGCTTCTCGTCCACCGCCGCGTACTGGCCGGAGAGCCCGATGCTGCGGCGGACCGCGCCCGGGTCGGCCACCACGTCGTGACCGGCGACCCGGACCCGCCCGCCGTCCGGCCGGAGCAGGGTGGTCAGCACGCGGACGGTGGTGGTCTTGCCCGCCCCGTTGGGGCCGAGCAGCCCCAGGACGTGCCCGCGCGGCACGGCCAGGTCGATGCCCCGAAGCGCGCGGTGTCGCCCGAAGGACTTGGTCAGTCCCTCGACCTCGATGACATGGTCGTCCCCGTCCACGTCACTCCCTTCGTGGTTGGGGGCCCGGCCGCGCGGCCGGGCCCGGGGTTCTCAGGCGGCGTCGAGCTGGCGCACCCGGTGGGGCCGCATGTCGGTCCAGTTGGTGTCGATGTAGGAGAGGCACTCCTGGCGCTCGGCCGGACCGTGGCGCACGACCCAGCCGGCCGGGACCGGGACGAAGGCGGGCCACAGGGAGTGCTGGTCCTCGGCGTTGACCAGGACCAGGAAGGAGGCGTCGGTGTCGTCGAACGGGTTCTGCATGGCTGTGTGCCCTTCTGTGTTCGTGCGGCTCGTGATCACGGCCGCGGATTGTCGGTGGTTCGTGGGGGTCAGCGGCGGTGCGCCAGTGAGCGGGCCAGACGGTCGGCGACGACCGGTCCGATCACGGAGAGCGCCTCCGGTGTGGCCATGAGCGCGTGCGTGCACGTGACGTCCTGGTTGTCGATCCGGCCTTCGACGTAGGGCCGCCAGGTCCGGGCGAGGTCGACTCCGGGAACGCTGTCCAGCGTCGCGGTGAAGAAGAGGAGGTCTCCGTCGAAGACGGGCGGCCGTCCGTGGCGCAGCAGGGTCACCTGCCGGTCGAAGCCGAGGAGCATGGCCTCGACCGCCTCCTTGGAGAGTTCGCCGAGGGGGTCGCCGTGGCGCCGGAACACCGCGATGGCGTCCTCGGTCCGCGGTGCCTCGCCGAGGCCTTCGGCGTCCTCGGCGTAGCCGACGGCCCGGAGCAGGGCGACGAGGACCTCGGTGTCGTCGGTGAAGCCCTCCTCCGCGGACTGGCCGAACGGGTGCGAGTCCAGCAGGGCCAGCGTGGCCACCTCGTCGCCGGTCTCCTGGAGGTGTCCGGCGAGCGCGTGCGCGATGTTGCCTCCGAAGGACCAGCCCAGCAGGTGGTAGGGCCCTTCTGGCTGGATCTCGCGGATCCGCGCGGCGTAGTCCTCGGTGAGGGATCGCAGGTCGGTGGCGTGCTCGGTCCGGTCGCCGGGGCTGAGCCCCGGGGCCTGGAGCCCGTACACGGGGTGGTCGGCGCCGATGTGCCGCGCCAGCCCCGCGTAGGGCCAGGCGAGCCCTCCGGCGGGGTGCACGCAGAACAGCGGGGCGCCCTCGCCGGTGGGCCGGATCGGCAGGATCCGGCCGAGCCCGGTCTCGGTGGTCTCCCCGTCCGCCGCCTGGATGAGCCCGGCGACCGTGGGGTTCTGGAAGAGCATCGGCACCGTGACCTCCTGGCCCAGGGCGGCGCTGATCCGCCGCACGAGGCGCGCCGCGAGCAGGGAGTGCCCGCCCAGCTCGAAGAACCCGTCGTGCACCCCGACCCTCGGCAGGTCCAGGATCTCCGCGAACAGCGCGCACATGCGGATCTCGCGCCGTGTCCCGGGAACACCGGTCACCTGCGGTGCGTGCTCGGCGGGGTCCGGCAGGGCCGCGTTGTCGACCTTGCCGTTCACGGTCAGGGGCAGGGACTCCAGGCGGACGAACACCGCCGGGACCATGTACTCGGGAAGCCTGGCGGCCAGGTGTCGGCGCAGCTCGGCGTCGGTGGGGCCGGGGCGTACGAGCGGCACCGGGTAGGCCACGAGCCTGGCGTCGCCCGCCGCCGTGCGGCGCACCAGGACGGCGGCCTCGGCGACGCCGGGGTGGTCCACGAGCGTCGCCCTGATCTCCCCGGGTTCGATCCGAAAACCCCGGAGCTTGACCTGGTCGTCGGCGCGGCCGACGAACTCCAGCGTGCCGTCGGCGCGCCACCGCACGAGGTCTCCGGTCCGGTACATGCGCCCGCCCGCGGCGGCGAAGGGGTCGGCGACGAACCGCTCCCCCGTCATGCCGGGGCGGCTGCGGTACCCGCGAGCCAGCCCCGCTCCGGCGATGTAGAGCTCACCGAGCGCGCCCACGGGTGCGGGCTGGAGTCCGCCGTCGAGCACGTACACCCGGATGTTGCCCACCGGTCGGCCGATGGTCGGTCCGGCCTCGCCGCCGATGCCCGCGATGACGGCGTCCACCGTGGTCTCGGTGGGGCCGTAGAAGTTGTAGGCGCGCACGTCGGGGCGGCGGGTCAGGTCGTCCCAGAGGTCGGCGTCGACCGCCTCTCCGCCCAGGGCCACCACCGAGAGCGCGTCCGAGTGGTCGAGCACGCCCTCGGCGATCAGCCTGCGGGCGTAGCTGGGCGTGGTCTCGACGGAGTCCACGCGGTTGCGGGTCAGGTAGTCGGCGAGGCCGGAGGGGTCGCGGCGCACCGCGTCCTCCACCACGTGCAGCTCGTGCCCGTCGACCAGCCAGAGGATCGGGTCCCAGGAGGCGTCGAAGGCCACACCGGCGGTGTGCGCGACTCGGAGCTTGCGGCCCAGCTCCTCGCTGACCGGGGTGAACAGCTCCTCCTGGTGGCTCAGGAACAGGTTGACCAACGACCCGTGCTCGACCTCGACCCCCTTCGGCCTGCCGGTGGAGCCCGAGGTGTAGATGACGTACACGATGTCCGAGGCGGTGAGCGGGCGGACCCGTTCGCGGTCGGTAAGCGCGCCCGCGGTGGCGCAGTGGCAGTCGCCGTGCTTGTCGGTGATGGCGTCCACGTCGCGCACCAGCGGGGCGTCGGGGACCCGGTGGGCGAGCGAGGAGTCGGTGAGCACCAGCCCGGGCACGGCGTCCCCGATCATGGTGGCCAACCGCTCGTCCGGGTGGTCGGGGTCGAGGGGCAGGTACGCGGCGCCGCTCTTGAGCACGCCCAGGAGGCTCACGACCGTCTCCACCGAACGCTGGAGCAGGACGGCGACCACGTCGCCGGGCCCGTTGCCGAGCTTGACCAGCGAACGGGCCAGGCAGTTGGCGCGCCGTTCGAGGTCGGCGAAGCTGAGCCGCTCCTGCGCGCAGACCAGCGCGATCGCGTCGGGGGTGCGCCGGACCTGCTCCTCGAACAGCTCCACGACGGTCTCGACCGGAAGCTCCCTGAGCAGGCCGTGCCCGTCCGCCAGGAGTCCCTCCCGCTCCTCCCCGGAGAGGATCTCCAGGCGACCGAGACGGGCCTCGGGTGCCCGGGTGGCGGCGTCGAGCAGTCGGACGTAGCGCTCCACGAACAGCCGGGCCGTGCCGGGTTCGAACATGGCGCTGTTGTACTCCAGCGTGCCGGTGACACCGGCGGCGCCGCCCAGCGGACAGGTCTGCTCGGCCAGGTCGAAGGAGAGGTCGAACTTGGCACCCAGTGCCGGGGCGCCCGGTTCGGGGCGCACGTCCAGACCCGACAGCTCCATGGTGGGCGTCTCGTTGTTCTGGAGGGTCAGGGCCGTCTGGAACAGGGGATGGCGTCCGAGGGCACGGGAGGGGTTGAGCCGCTCCACGATCTGCTCGAAGGGCACCTCCTGGTCGTCGAAGGCGTCCAGGTCGGCGTCGCGCACCCGCGCCAGCAGCTCGGTGAAGGTCGGGTTGCCCGAGGTGTCGGTGCGCAGCGGGAGCGTGTTGACGAAGAACCCGACCAGTTCGTCCAGGGCGGGGTCGGTGCGCCCCGCGACGGGGCTGCCGATCACGATGTCGTCGCCCGCGCCCAGGCGGGTGTGCAGGGCGGCGAGTCCGGCCTGGAGGACCATGAACAGGCTCGTGGACGAGGACCGGGCCAACCGCACCAGGCGTTCGTGCAGGTCCGCGCCGATCTCCACCCCCGTGCTGGCGGAGGGCTGGGAGGCGCTGGCGGGGCGGGGCCTGTCGGAGGGCAGGCGCACCTCGTCCGGGGCGCCGGACAGGCGGCGTTCCCAGGCGTCGAGGCTGTGCCGGATCGCGCTCTCGGGGTCGCCGTCGTCGCCCAGGACCTCGCGCTGCCAGAGCGTGTAGTCCGCGTACTGCACCGGGAGGTCGCGGGCGAGGGCCGCGGTGCCGTGCACACGGGCCGTGTAGGCCATGGAGAGGTCGCGCGCCAGGGGCGCGGTCGACCATCCGTCACCGGCGATGTGGTGCAGGACCAGCAGCAGGACGTGCTCCCGGCCGATCCTGAACAGGTGGCCCCGCAGGGGCGTCTCGACGGCCAGGTCGAAGCCCCTGCCCGCCTCGCGGACCAGGGCCTGCCGCAGCTCCTCCTCGGAGGCGACCTCCACGCACTCGCTGCCCGGGGTGACCGCCTCGGGGGGCAGCACGTGCTGGAGGGGCTCGCCGTCGATGTCGGGGAAGACCGTTCGCAGGCTCTCGTGGCGCGCGGAGACGTCGCAGAGCGCCCCGCGCAGCGCCTCGGTGTCCAGCTCACCGGTGATCCGGACCGCCATCGGGAGGTTGTAGAGGGCCGCCGAGGTGTCCAACCGGTTGAGGAACCACAGCCTGCGCTGGGCGAAGGACAGCGGGACACGCGCGGGCCGGGGCACCGGTCGCAGCGGGGGCCTGGACTGGCGCCCTGTGCCGAGGGCCGCGGCCAGACCGGCGACGGTCGGTGCCTCGAAGAGCGTGCGGACCGCGACCTCGGCGCCGACCGTGTGACGGATGCGGGCCACCAGGCGGACCGCGAGGAGCGAGTGGCCGCCGAGGGCGAAGAAGTCGTCGTCGATGCCGACTTCGGGCACGTCCAGGACCTTGGCGAACAGCTCGCACAGGACGGTCTCGTCGCGGGTGCGCGGGCCGCGTCCACTGCCGGTGACGGCCTCGGGTTCGGGCAGCGCGGCCCGGTCCAGCTTGCCGTTGGGCGTCAGCGGGAGTTCGGGCAGCACCATGACCACCCCGGGCAGCATGGCGGCGGGGAGCCTGCGCGCCGCGTGGTCGCGGATCCCCCGGGTGTCGGGGCGTCCGCCCGGTCGTGCGGTGACGAAGGCGGCCAGCCGCGCGTCCCCGTCCCTGGTGCGGGTGAGCACCACGGCCGACTGGGCGACGTCGGGGTGTTCGGCCACGACGGCCTCGACCTCGCCGAGTTCGATCCGGTGGCCGCGCACCTTGACCTGTCCGTCGGCGCGGCCGACGTAGCGCAGCGCGCCGTCGGACCGACGGGTGACCAGGTCACCGGTGCGGTACATCCGGCTCCCGTCGGCGGCGAACGGGTCCGCGAGGAAGCGCTCGGCGGTCATCCCCGGGCGGCCGAGGTATCCGCGGGCGACCCCGGCTCCGCTGAGGTAGAGCTCGCCGACGACCCCTGCGGGGACCGGGCGGAGCCTGCCGTCCAGGACCCGGGCGCCGGTGTTGGCGATCGGCCTGCCGATCACCGGTTCGATCTCCTCGTCGGAACGGGCCGTGACGCTGTCGACGGTGCACTCGGTGGGCCCGTACAGGTTGTGCGCCGTCAGGCCGGGGACGTCGCGCAGTTCGTCCCAGAGCCGGGCGTCGACCGCCTCTCCGCCCAGGGCGAGCACGCGCGGCCCGGTGCCGCCGTCGAAGAGCCCCAGGGCCACGAGCTGCCTGGCGTAGGAGGGCGTCGTCTCGACCGCGTCGACCTCCCGCTCACGCAGGAGCGCGACGAGCTGTTCGGCGTCCCCCCTGACGGGGTCCTGGACGATGTGGAGTTCGTGGCCGTCCACCATCCACAGGAACGGGTCCCACGAGGCGTCGAAGGAGACCCCGGCCGTGTGCGCGACCCGCAGGGGTCGGCCAGCGGCGGCGACGGCCGGTCCGAACACGCGCTCCCGGTGCGAGTGGAGCAGGTTGGCCAGAGAGCGGTGCTCGACGACCACGCCCTTGGGGCGCCCGGTGGATCCGGAGGTGTAGACGACGTAGGCCGCGTCGCGGGGGCCCGGCCTGGCCGGAACCCGCAGCATCGGTGTGTCCAGCGGCAGCGCGTCGACGTACAGCACCGTGCTGTCGGCGGGAACGCGCGTCCGGTTCCCGGCCGTGGTGAGGACGTGCTCGGGCCGGGCGTCCGCGAACATGTGGTCGACCCGATCGCGCGGGTAGGAGGTGTCGACGGGCATGTGGGCGGCTCCGCTGCGGAGCACGCCCAGGAGCGCGACCGCCAGGTCGACCGAACGCGGCAGCACCGTCGCCACGGTCGTTCCGGGCCCGGCGCCCCGGTCGGCCAGGAGGCGGGCCAGGCTCTCGGCGCGGGCGTCCAGCTCCGCGAAGGTCAGCGAGTCGTCGCCCGCGACCACCGCGGTCCGGTCGGGAGTGCACAGGACCTGGGCCTCGAAGGCTTCCAGGATCGAGTCCGCGGCTCCGGAACGGTACGGTCCCGCCGAGCCCTCGTCCAGCTCCGCCCGCTCTCCGGGGAGGAGGAGCTCCGCCTCCTCGACGAGGGTGTCCGGGGCCTCGGCCAGGACCGAGAGCAGGTGCGTGAAGCGGTCGGCGACGGAGCGGGCGGTGTGCTCGTCGAAGAGGTCGGCGTCGTACTCCAGGTCGCCGAGGAGCCCTTCGGCGACGCCCCCGGACCCCAGGTGCTCCGTCAGGTTGAGGGTGAGGTCGAACTTGGCCTGCCGGGTGCCGACGCCCTCCTGCACGGTGGTGTCCAGGCCGCCCAGGGACGGCCGCTCGGCGCGGATGTTCTGGAGGGCGAGCATCACCTGGAAGAGCGGTGGCCGCGAGCCCGCGCGGGTCGGACGCAGCTCCTCGACCACGCGGTCGAAGGGGGCGTCCTGGTGGGCGAAACCGGAGAGGCAGGCCTGCCGGGACCGGATGACCAGGTCATCGAAGGTCGGATTGCCGGATGTCCGGGTCCGGATGACGACCGTGTTCACGAAGAAGCCGACGAGATCGTCGAGTTCGGCCTCCGTACGGCCCGCCGTGGGTGTGCCGACCGTCAGGTCGGAGCCCGCGCCCAGGCGGGAGAGCAGCGCGGTGAGCCCGGCGTTGAGCACCATGAACAGGCTGGCGCCGTGCTTGTCGCCGAGCCCGTTGAGGCGCTCGTGGAGTTCGGGTGACAGGCGCAGCGGGACCGAGCCGCCGCGGCCGCTGGACTGTTCGGGGCGGGCGCGGTCCACGGGCAGGACCGTCTCCTCCGGGGCCCCTCGCAGGGCCTCGCGCCAGTAGGCCAGCTGCCGGGAGAGCTCGCTCTCCGGGTCGTCGTCCCCGCCGAGCACCTCGTTCTGCCAGAGCGTGTAGTCGGCGTACTGGACCGGGAGGGGCGCCCAGTCCGGGGCCCGCCCCTGGGAGCGCGCGGAGTAGGCGTCGGCCAGGTCCCGGGCGAGCGGTCCCAGCGACCACCCGTCACCGGCGATGTGGTGCAGGACCAGCAGCAGGACGTGGTCACGGTCGTCGACCCGCAGGAGCCGGACCCGCAGCGGGGTCTCCACGGAGGTGTCCAGGCCCCGGCTCGCCTCGGCCGTGATCACCCGCTCCAGGTCGGGTTCGGGGCACGAGACGGCCGCGAAGTCGAGGGGGCTCTCGTGGGGTGCCAGGACGTGCTGGCGGGGCTCCTCCCCGTGCAGCGGGAACACGGTGCGCAGGGTCTCGTGGCGTTCCACCAGGTCGTCCAGAGCGGCGCGCAGTGCCCCGGTGTCCAGCTCGCCGCGCAGCCGGAGCGCGGCCGGGATGTTGTAGGCGCCGGAGTCGGGCGCGTACCTGTTGAGGAACCAGAGTCTGCGCTGGGTGTGCGACAGCGGCAGCACCTCGGGGCGCTCGCGCGGCTCCAGTCGCGGTCCGGTCACCGCCTCGTCCGGGAGCACCCTGGCCAGCCCGGCGACCGTGGGGTTCTCGAAGAGTTCGCGGATGGCGGGGGCCGCGCCGAACTCGGCGCGGATCCGGCCGATCAGGCGGGTGGCCAGCAGGGAGTGGCCGCCCAGGGCGAAGAAGTCGTCGTCCACGCCGACCCGCTCGACCCCGACCGCCTCGGCGAAGAGCTCGCAGAGCCTGCGCTCCCGCTCGTCGCGCGGCGCCCGGAGGGCCTCCGAGCCGCCGGAGGGCAGGGGCAGGGCGGCGCGGTCGAGCTTTCCGCTGGGGGTCAGCGGCAGCTCGGGGACCCGGACGGTCGCGGCGGGCACCATGAACGCGGGCAGCCGGTCCGAGGCGTGCGCACGGACCCTGTCCGTGTCGGAGGGGTCGTCGACGACCACGTAGGCCACCAGGCGGGTGTCCGCGCCCTCGCCGACGGCGATCACCGCGGTCTGGCGGACTCCGGGGCACTCCCGGACGACGGCCTCGACCTCGGCCGGTTCGACGCGCACCCCGCGTACCTTGACCTGGTCGTCGGCGCGGCCGAGGAAGCGCAGGGTGTGGTCGGGTCCCGGCGAGACGAGGTCGCCGGTGCGGTACATCCGGCTGCCGTCGGCGGCATGGGGGTCGGCCACGAACCGTTCGGCGGTGAGCACGGAACGGCCGAGGTAACCGCGCGCGAGGGACGCGCCCGAGACGTACAGCTCACCGGTGCCGCCCGGGGGGACGGGCCGGAGCCCCGAGTCCAGGACGTAGGCGCGGGAGTTGGCGACCGCGCCCCCGATGTGGGGGTGGCTCTCCGAGGTGACGGGTGCGGTCAGGCTGTCGACGGTGGTCTCGGTGGGGCCGTACAGGTTGTGCGCGCCGACGTGTTCCAGCGACGCGAGCGTGTTCCACAGGTCGGCGTCCACGGCCTCACCGCCCAGGGCGACGACCGTGGGGCCGCCGGGCTCGGCGAGCCCCTCGGCCAGGAGCGCGCGGGCGAAGGAGGGCGTGGTCTCGATGGCTTCCAGGCCCTGTTCGCGCAGGTGGGCCACGAGCCGCTGCGGGTCGCGGCGAACCTCGTCCTCGACCAGGTGGAGCTCGTGTCCGTCGACCATCCACAGGAAGGGGTCCCAGGAGGCGTCGAACGAGAGCCCCGCGGTGTGCGCCACCCGCAGCGCCCGTCCGTGGCGTTCGCGGGCGGGGGTGAAGACGAGTTCGCGGTGCGAGTGCAGGAGGTTGAGCAGGGATCGGTGCTCCACGGCGACGCCCTTGGGCGCGCCCGTGGAACCGGAGGTGTGGATGACGTAGGCGAGGTCCGCTCCGGTGGCGGGGCGGGGCCGGTCCGACGTGTGCGGACGCGGGCCCTCCTCGACGGCGGTCCTGGTGGCCGGGTCGTCCATCCGGACGGTCCTGGGGGTGTCCTCGGGCGCTTCGCCCGGGGTCCCGGACACGGTGTCGCCGTGGGTGAGCACGATGTCCGGCCGCGCGTCCCGGACCATCGCGGCCAGTCGGCCCGTGGGGTAGCCGGGGTCGAGGGGCAGGCACACGGCGCCGGCCTTGAGCACCGCCAGCTGGGCGACGGCGAGGTCGGTGTGGCGCCCCAGCCGGACTCCCACCACGCGCCCGGGGGCGGCGCCGAGCGCGACGAGGTGGTCGGCCCAGCGGTCGGACAGGGCGTCGAGGCGGGCGAAGGTGAGTCGGCCGTCCGGCGCGACGACCGCCGTGCTCGAAGGGAACCGGGAGGCGGTGATCGCGAACTCGTCCGCGACCGTGAGGTCGGGCAGCGCCCGCACCGGGCCGGCGCTCATGCTGGCCCCCGACCGCTCCTCCTCGTCGGAGCGGACGGCCAGGGTTCCCACCGGGGCGGAGGGGTCCTCGGCGATGGCCCGCATGACGGCGAACAGGCGGCTCTGGTGGTCGCCGAGCTCGTCGCGCGTGTACAGGTCCGGGCTGCCGTCGAAGTCGACGCGGATGTCCTGGGTCGCCCCGAGCCCGTGGAAGATGACGGACAGGTCCTCGACGGGCCCGACCGAGAGGTTGTGCGTGGTGGCCGGAAGCCCGGCGAAGACCAGCTCGCCCAGGGCCGGGATGATGTTCACCGACGGCCCGGTGAGGCGGCGACCGGGGTTCCCGCCGCGACGCAGGTCCTCGCTGCGGTAGCGCTGGTGCCGGAGCACCCGCCGGGTGTCCAGCGCCACCTGCCGCAGGAGTTCGGACACCGGCTGGGCGGGGGGGGCCCNGACACCGGCTGGTCGGGGCGGACCCGGACCCGCAGCGGAACGATGTTGGAGACCGCGGCCGGAACCGTCCGCGCGTGCGACGTGCGGCGAGTGGTGACCGGCAGGCCCAGGACGACGTCCCGGGCGCCGGTGAAGCGGTGGAGGTGGACGGCGGTGGCCGTGAGGACCGCGGTGGGCAGGCTGGTGCGCTGCCGGCGGGCGGCGGCCTGGAGTCCGGCGGCGGTCTCGCGCGGCAGGTGGTCGGTGACCCTGTGCAGGCTGGTGGGCATCCGCGGGGGCGTACCGGCCAGCCCCACCGCGTCGGGGGCGTCGGCCATGTACTCCGACCAGAAGCGGCCGTCGGTCTCCTCGGTGCCGTCCGCCCGGTAGTCGGCTTCCTCCTCCAGGAGTCGGCTCAGTGAACCGAAGGGGCTGGGCCCCGGCTCGGTCCCGGCGGCCAGGGCGTCGTGGACCTCGGCGACCCGGCCCAGGACCAGCATGGCCCCGTAGCCGTCCAGGAGCAGGTGGTGGACGCGCTGGTAGACGAAGTGGTGCTCCTCACCGAGCCGGAAGATCACCTCGGCGAACAGGGTCTCGCCCCGGACGTCCTGTGCCCGCGCGAGGTCGTCGCGCATCCACCGACGGGCGGACTCGGCGGGGTCGGGCTCGTCGGTGAGGTCCACGACGGTGGGCCACCAGTCCTCCGGTCGGCGGACCTCCTGCCAGGGTTCCCCGTCCTCCTCGCCGAAGCGCAGGTGGAGCGACTCGGTCTCCAGCACCGCCTGGCGCAGGGCGGCGCAGAGGACCGGCACGTCCAGCGGACCGTCCAACTCCAGGTACTCGGCGATGGCGTACACGGGGTTTCCCGGGTCCATCTGCTGCGCGTACCAGAGCCCGGTCTGGGCAGCCGTGAGCGGCAGTCGGCGGGTTCGGCCGGTGTTCGTCATCGAAGACCTTCCAATCGCGTCGGCGCCTCTGCCGAAGCAGCGGACGGGCCGCGGTTGCGGGGAATTGAATGCGTGTGTCCGGGGTGCCCCGGGCGGGGAACGGAGCACGCCAGCGGATCGGTCGCCCCAGGGAGGCCGGGATGACCGCTTTCAATAGCTTGTCTGTGATCACTGGTGATTCGTGGCGAAAGTTCGGAAGGATTGCGTGATGCACATCACACAAAGCAATCGGATACTTACTAAAAGCCATATTCCGGACAGGGCAAAGCGACCGGAGTGCACCACTCCGGCCACTTTGAAAGGGGTCGCTAGTTGTTGATCTGGTAGTTGCCGATGAAGATGGTGAGCAGTCCGCCGTCCCCGAACAGGCCCAGACCACCGAGCAGGCCACCCGAGGACGAGGAGGCCTCGGCCACGGGGGCCGCGGCGGCCTGAGCGGGTGCGACGGCGAGGCCAAGGACAGCGGTGGCGGCGAGGGCGGAGAGCAGGAGCGCGGAGACGCGTCGCCGAACTGACGTCATGACGGGGGTTCCCTTCGATGGTCGGACGGGGCCTTTCGCCGGTTGGACGAACCGCCCCTCACGGGACTATTCGTCACCGAGCGGCGGGGGTATTGGTCCGGTTCGCCATGAGTTATTCCGATCGCCTCGGCCGCGCCGCGCCTGGCGTCGGCGACCTCCGGCACACGGAACGCTCCCCGACAGCACCCACTCGGCCCCACTCGCCCCCGCCAGGAGGAACAGCTTTTTCTACCAGTTGGTAACAATTAACGGCGACGACTGGAGCGCCGAAGGCGGAACGCCCTAGGGTTCCGACATGGGTGTATTGCGGAAGCGTGTCCTTCTTCGTGTTTTTCTGGGCTTTGTCGCCACGGTCGCGTCTCTCGCACTGATCGCCTCGCTCCTGGGGGTCTGGGCGGTACGGCGCTCCTTCCCGACCACCTCCGGGGAGCTGACCCTCGCCGAACTCGGCGCGCCGGTCTCCGTGCTGCGGGACGAACGCGGCGTCGCCCACCTCTACGCCGACGACGCCGAGGACCTCTTCGTCGCCCAGGGGTTCACCCACGCCCAGGACCGGTTCTGGGAGATGGACTTCCGCAGGCACGTCACGGCGGGGCGCACCGCCGAACTCTTCGGCCCGGGCCAGGTGGAGACCGACATCTACCTGCGCACCATGGGCTGGCGCCGGGTCGCCGAGCAGGAGTACGACCTCCTGGAGGAGGACACCCAGCGCTACCTGGACGCCTACGCGGCCGGAGTGAACGCCTGGATCGACGACAACCAGGGGCTCTCGGCCAGCCTGGAGTACGGCCTCCTCGGGATCACCGCGGACGACTACACCGTGGAGCCCTGGACGCCCACGGACAGCCTCGCGTGGCTGAAGGCCATGGCCTGGGACCTCGGCGGCAACCTCCAGGACGAGACGCAGCGGGCCCTGCTCCTCGCCGACGGCCTCGACGAGGAGCAGATCGAGGAGCTCTACCCCGCCTACCCGACCGAGAAGCACGCGACCATCACGGCCACCGAGGAGCACAACGGGTCCGGCACCGAAGCCGACCTGGGCCGCGCACCCGACCTGCCCGAGGAGGCCCTCTCGGCGCTCGGCGGGCTCTCCGGCGTGCACGACGCCATCCCGGACCTCCTCGGCCCCTCCGACGACCCCGACCTCGGATCCAACTCCTGGGTCGTGTCCGGTGAGCACACCGAGACCGGTCTTCCGCTGCTCACCAACGACCCCCACCTGGGCGCCTCGATGCCGTCCACCTGGTACCAGATGGGACTGCACTGCACGGAGCTCACCGAGGAGTGCCCCTTCGACACCAGCGGGTTCAGCTTCTCGGGCCTGCCCGGCGTGGTGATCGGCCAGAACGAGTCCATCGCCTGGGGCTTCACCAACCTCAACCCGGACGTCATGGACCTCTACCTGGAGCGGGTGGAGGGCGACGACTACGTGGTGGACGGGGAGAGGCGCCCCCTGGAGATCATCGAGGAGACCATCGCGGTCTCCGGCGGCCAGGACCTCGAACTCACCGTCCGCTCCACCCACAGGGGCCCGATCCTGTCGACCACGTCCGCGGGGTCGAACCTGCGGCGGATCGGCGAGAACCCCCGTGAGGGGGACGACGCCCCCTACCAGGTGTCCCTGCGCTGGACCGCGCTCCAGCCGGGCACCACCGCCGACGCGATCTTCTCCATGAACCGCGCCCGTGACTGGGACACCTTCCGCGAGGCCGCGAGCAGGTTCGACGTCCCCTCGCAGAACCTCGTCTACGCGGACAACGAGGGCAACATCGGCTACCAGGCTCCGGGGCTGGTCCCGGTCCGGGGCAAGGGCGACGGCCGCTGGCCCGCCCCCGGCTGGGACTCCGACTACGACTGGGAGGACGAGTTCCTGCCCTTCGACGAGCTGCCCAGCGTGTACAACCCGGAGTCCGGGGTGATCGTCACCGCGAACGAGTCGGTCGTGGACGAGGACTACGAGCACTTCCTGACCTCGGACTGGAACTACGGCTACCGGGGCCAGCGGATCAACGACCTCCTGGACGAAGCGATCGCGGACGGCCCCGTGGGTGTCGCGGACATGGAGCGGATCCTCGTGGACTCCCTCCACACCAGCGCCCTCGAAGTCACTCCGTACCTGCTGGACACGCCGGTCGAGGGAGCCACCGCCGAGGCGCGCGAACTCCTCGTCGACTGGGACCACCGCAACGAACCCGACTCCGCCGCGGCCGCGTTCTACAACGCGACCTGGCGCCAGCTCCTCCCCCTGCTCTTCGACGAACTCGGGGAACGCGGCATGGACGGCCGCTCACGCGGGATGCACGTGGTCTCCCAGCTGCTGGAGGACCCCGACTCGGCCTGGTGGGAGGGCCGGGACGCCAGCGGACGGGAGGAGGTCCTGGCCGCGGCGATGGACGCCGCCGTGGAGGAGCTCAACGAACTGCTCGGCGACGACCCGGCCGACTGGCGCTGGGGCGACCTGCACACCCTCACCGCGACGCACGAGTCCTTCGGGACCTCGGGGATCGGCCCGGTGGAGTGGCTGTTCAACCGCGGCCCCGTGGAGAGCGCGGGCGGCTCCGACCTGGTCAACGCCACCGGTTGGAACACGTCGGAGGGCTACGGCATCACCACGGTCCCGTCGATGCGCATGGTCGTGGACCTGGCCGACCGGGACTCCTCCACGTGGATCCACCTCACCGGCAACTCCGGCCACGCCTTCCACCCGAACTACGACGACCAGCTGGAACTGTGGGCGGAGGGCGCGACGCTCCCCTGGGCGGTGACCGAGGAGGCGGTCCGCGAGGCCACCGAGGACGAGCTCACCCTCGTCCCGTGACTCCCGGCCCCGGAGACGTCCGGAACCGTTCTCCGGGGCCTCCCGCTAGAGCGGGAACGACGTGCCGGTCATCTCCTCGGACAGGTCCCACAGCCGCCGGGCCATCTCGGTGTCGCGCGCGGCGGCGCTTCTCCCGGACGGGCCGGGCGCCCCGTTCACGAACAGACCGGTGGGTCCGGCGAAGAACGCTCCGGGGACGTCCTGCGTGGCGGCGTGGACCGTGGGCAGTGCCCCGCTGTACGCGCTCTGGGCGAAGATCCGGTTGCCGATCCGCAGGAGCCCGTCCTGGAGTGCGTTCTCGCTACGGCCCTGGAGGTTGGTGGCGGCGTAGCCGGGGTGCGCGGCGGTCGCCAGCACCGGCGAACCGGCGTCGTCGAGCCTGCGCTGGAGTTCCAGGGTGAACAGGAGGTTGGCCAGCTTGGACTGTCCGTAGGCCCGGTAGGGCGTGTAGCGGCCCTCCAGGTTGGGGTTGTCGAAGTCGATCCGGTTGACCGAACGGTGCAGGCCGGAGGAGACGGTGACCACGCGTCCCGTGACGTGTTCGAGGAGGAGGTTGGTGAGGGCGAAGTGGCCCAGGTGGTTGACGCCGAACTGGGTCTCGAAGCCGTCACTGGTGCGGGACTCGGGGATCGCCATGAGTCCCGCGTTGTTGATCAGGAGTTCGAGGTCGCCCCGCCAACCGTCGGCGAACTCGCGGACCGAGGCCAGGTCGGCGAGGTCGAGGCGGCGGACCTCCGTGGTGCCCGGGATTCCGGCGGCGGCTCGTTCCCCCTTGGCGGTGTCGCGGACCGCCAACACCACGCGGGCGCCGCGTCCGGCCAGGATCCTGGCGGTCTCCAGGCCGAGTCCGCTGTTGGCGCCGGTGATGACGGCGGTCCTGCCGGTCAGGTCGGGCAGGCTCACGCTGGTTCTGCTCATGTCCCCAAAGTAGGGAGCACTCTCGAAGTTGTCAATGACAACAATGCTGTCATCGCAAACATCGGACTATGCTGGCAGCATGCCTGACCGCCCCTACCACCACGGCGACCTCCGCTCCACCCTGTTGAGCAGCGCCGAACGCACCCTGGCCCAGCGCGGCCCCGGGGCCCTCTCCCTGCGCGAACTCGCCCGCGAGGCCGGTGTCAGCCACGCGGCCCCCGGCCGACACTTCAAGGACAAGCAGGCCCTGCTCGACGCGCTCGCCCTCAACGGTTTCCGGCGACTCCAGGCCTCACTCGAACGCGCCAAGGCGGAGCAGGACCGCGCCGGGTCGGACACCGGCGACTACCTCCTGGGGCTGGCCCGCGCCTACGTGGGCTTCGCGATGGCCAACGCGGCCCTGCTGGAACTGATGTACGCGCGCAAGCACGACAGCGACGTCTCCGACCAACTCGCCGCCGCCGTCGGGGACATGATCGCCGTCGTCCTGGACGCCATCTCCGAGGGGCAGCGCGCGGGGGAGATCGTCGAGGGCGACCCCACGGCCATCGCCTTCACCGTGGCCTCCACCCTGCACGGGTTCGCCTCGTTCAGCGGCGACGAGAACACCGAGAACGTCGACGAGGCCCTGCGGAACGTGGTCCGGCTCCTGATGACCGGCCTCAGCCCCCGCTGAACCGGTCCGTCCGGCGGAGGCCTCCGTTCGGGAGGCCTCCGTCAGGGTCAGTCGCCGTACTCGCCGTGCAGACGCCACCACGCGTACGGCTCGCTCCGGGGGACCCCCTCCGGGCTGTCCTCCCACAGCTCCTGACGGCCCAGCGGGGTGAGGTCGAGCAGGCTCCAGTTGGTGCCCAGCCTCTCCACGCCCCGACCCTGGGTGAAGTAGGTCCGGTACACGCTGGAGCCGTCCCGGATGAACACGCTCAGCCCGAAGTTCTCGCCGCCGTCCACGGTGACACCCATGTCCTCGTTGAAGCGGCCGCCGAAGGACGAGTACCAGGGCACCGTCCATCCCATCCGCTCGCGCACGGCCGCGATCTCCGGGTAGGGGGCCCGGGACACCACGGCGAGCGTGGTGTCCCGGGCGTTGAGGTGCTCCGGGTGACCCAGGTTGTCCACGAACATGGAGCAGCCCTCGCACTGGTGGTCGGAACCGGGCGCGAGCATGAAGTGGTAGACGATCAGCTGTCGGCGCCCCTCGAAGAGATCGGTCAGGGAGTACTCCCCGCCCGGACCCTCGAACACGTGGTCCCCGCCGATCCGGTACCCGGGCTGCCTCCTGCGCTCGGCCGCGAGCCGGTCCTGGGCGCGGGTCAGCTCCTTCTCCTTGGCGATCAGGTCCTCATGGGCCCTCTGCCACTCGGTCTCCGTGACCGCGTCGGGCGTGTACATGGCTTCCTCCTCGGGCGCTTCGGCGGGGCCGCTGAGGTGTGGAAGGCCACCACCGTGCCCTCCACGGTGCCATCGCCGTACGACGTTCGGCCGCACGCTCGACCGAAGGGTCGTCGTGTCGGGCCGAAGGGGGAGCGCACACACGAAGGCCCACCGGGGAGTCCCGGTGGGCCTTCGAACGTTGAAGGGCCGGTGCGGCGGTCGCCTCACGGCGGGTGGCACAACAAGGCTCCTGTCCACCACTGGGGTGCGGTATTCCCTGAAGGCTTTGATTAGAGCCCGGGGGACACTTGAACCGCACCGACCCGCTCCGTGTAACGACCCCACCCCTGGTGCTATTCCGCGGGCCCGGAGAAGTTTTCCGGGCCCGCCGACAGAGGGCGCCGAGGCTCGTCGGTCAGGCGCTGCTGACGGACAGCTTCACCGCGAAGCCGAGGAACAGCGCACCCGCCGCCGAGGTGGCGCCCGCCGTGAGTCGCCGCCGCCGGCCGAAGGCCGCCGCCAGCCGGGTACCGCTGAAGATCAGCACGGACAGGTAGAGCAGGCTGAAGGCCTGGAGCAGCAGGCCCAGCACCAGGAAGGACAGCGCCGGGTACGCGTAGGCGGGGTCGACGAACTGCACGAAGAAGGAGATCAGGAAGAGGATCATCTTCGGGTTGAACAGGGAGACCACGAGCGCGCGGTGGAAGGGACGTTCACCTGTGGGCGCCTCCGTCGCGTCCGCGTCGGCCGCACGCTGGCCCTCGGCTCTCTGGTGCCGTGAGGTCCAGATGGCGTGGGCCGAGCGCAGCATCCCGATCGCCATCCAGACCAGGTAGGCGGCTCCCGCGTACTTCACCACCGAGAAGAGCAGCGGGCTGGCCTGGAGCAGCGAGGCGGCACCAGCGGCCGCGAGCAACATGAGGAGGGTGTCGCCGGTGAACACACCGGCGGCAGCCCTGTACCCCGTGCGGGTACCGCTGCGCGCGGCGACGGAGAGCACGTAGAGGGAGTTGGGCCCCGGCAGGAGCACGATGAGGACGAGTCCCGCCAGGTAGGTCGGCAGGTCGGTGATACCGAGCATGGACGAAGTGTGTCATCCCGCCCACGACGGCCCACACCCCGGCCGCCCCTTGCCGACCCGGCGCCCACCCGTCCGGCCTTCGTGAACCCCGGGACCGGGGCCGCCTCCCCCGCGGCCCCGGCCCTGCCTCCTCAGGGTCGGTCCGACGGTCCGTCTGTTCCGGGGCGGGCCGACTCCGGGTCCGCGGCTCCGGACGGCCCGGAGCCGGTGACGGGGTCGGGGGAACCGGACGGCCCGGTGTCGGGGTCGGCGAGCCCGTCGGCGACCGGTTCGTCGAGGGTGACCAGGTCCAGGAGCTGGCGGGCCTCCGAGAGGGCCTCAGCCAGTTCGGTCTGCCCGGTCTCCGAGATCTCGAAGAACGCCTCCTCCATCCATCCCCGGGTGGTCGCCAGCCAGGCGACCACCCGCTCGTCGCGGGCTCCGGGTTCGGTGTGCGCGACCTCGCCGACCAGCTCGACCAGCGTCCACAGCGCCTGCGGGGTGTCGCGGCCCCACCACGACTCCAGGTACGGGCCGAGTTCGTCCCCGGCCTCCGCGAGCGTCCCCCACGGCGCTTGGTCCCCGTCCTCCGCGGTGAGGCCGAGCTCCCACCAGACGGACAGGCAGGCCCGGAGCGACGCGCGTTCGTCCTCGGGCCAGTCGGTCCACCCGGCCTGGCGGAGTTTGGCGAAGAGCCCGTGGAGGTCAGCGTCGCCGCGGAGGGAGAGTTCCAGGAGCCTGGGCAGGAAGTGGCGCAGGTCGTCCACGTCGCCCCACGTGTTCAGGGCCTTGTGGGAGAACCGGCGCAGCCGCTCGGCGTCGAGCTCCCGCAGCGGAGCCCCGAGCAGGTCATGGTGGTCGTTCTCGGTGACGCAGTGCTGACACCCCTCCACCCTCGCGGGTCGGGGGTAGCGCGCGAACACCCGGTACACGTCCTCGATCTCGCTCTGCACGACCCCAGGATGGCCCAACGGCCCCCGGCGCCGCTACGGGTGTCGGGGGCCGTGTCGGATCGGAACGGTCGGGTTCACCTCGCGGGCGGGGCCCCGGACGGGTCCGCCCCGGCGAGGCGCTCTGTGGTCAGCCGCGTATGGGCCGCCATGTCCAGCCCCTCCGGGTCGAGCAGCCACTGGACCTGGAGACCGTCCGTCACCGCGATGGTCGAGACCGCCCCGGCCGCGATCCTCGCCCTGCCCCTCTCCGCGTGCGACGCGGTGGAGGGGTTCGCCACTCGGCCCCGGACACCGGTTCCGGCACCGCTCGCTACTCTGCCCCTGACAGTCTCAGCCCTCGTTCCCGCCCGTGCTGCCGGGCAGGACCGTCAGCCGCGACTGCCCTACCGCGAGATAGAAGGGGGAGGGTGCGACCGGGCGCTTACCCCGTAGCAGGCGGTGCACGTTGAACGCGAACCACTTCGGGGCGTCCCTGACGGCGGTGTACATCAGCACCGCCTCTCCGGCACCCTCCAGCGCGTGCAGTGCGGGCCCGTACACACCGCGCGCCATCCACTGCGGCGTATCCGCGCGATCGGTGTCCAGCACCCGCACCGGGGCCGTCCACCCCGACCGGTCCGGGACGAGTTCGGGGGCCGTGATCCCCCACAGGCCTTGGTCGGGAAAGTGCGGTGTGTTGTGCAAGTTCGACCCCCGGGCCAGCACCATGACCCACCGGTCGCCCACGCGTTGGACGGCGTTGTCGAAGAACCCCTCCTCGGCCCCCGCGAAGACCTTCGGCGGCGACCATGAAATTCCGTCGGTGCTCTCGGCGACCCGGAGTTCGTAGTCGGGCAGCTCGCCCGGTCCGATCTCGTTCGGGTTCGCCTGAAACCACATCAGGTAGCGGCCCCGGTCATGGACCACGAGAGGTTCCAGAACGCTCCTGCGGGGCGCGCTGCCGCACAGGACGGGCTCCGCACGGCGCTCCCACCGTCCCCCGCGGTGCTCCAGGACCCCGATCGCGTAGCTGCTTCGGTTCCCGTATTGCTGGAGCGAGGCGCGCCCGGTGTAGTAGAGGCGCGGCGGGTGGCCGTCGACACCGGGCACGAACGAGGGCGTGTGCATCCCCGCGCGATCCCATCCGTCACGGGGAGGATCCGCGACCAGTGACCTCACCCGGCCGCGCGCGTCGGTGTCGAACACCCACCGTCCGCTGTGCAGGGCCTGACCGGGGGCCAGACGCGCACGGTAGAGACGGTTGCGAAACGTCGTGGAGAAGCCACCCAGGTACATCGTCGGGACGCCGTCGATCACGTGTACATCGGGGTCACCGGCGCCCAGCAGCCCGCGCGGCATCGGGCCGTCGACCATGTCCCATAGTGCCGTGGACTGACCTGGAGCATTGATCGAGAACATGTCTGCCTCCGGGAATCGAGCCCGCCGCACGGCGCGGACTCCCCTGGGGATCGGGGACGTCGTTGCCCTGACGGTAACAGCGCCCACGCGACGAGCCCAGAGGTGCTCCCGACCCTGGAAGGACTCGCCGCCCACCGGTGATCCAGCGGGAGGGGTCTGAATCCGCTACGCCCCAGCGACCACACACAGTGACAGAAGCGGTGGAAGCCTTGAAGAACACCGATCACACGATCAATGACTTCTGCCAGTCTCGACCCGGCTACCCGGCCCCTCGCATCGATCCGCACATGGTGCGCCGCCACGTGCGCGGGCCCACTGACATCCCCACTGCGCACCGCACTGTCATCTGCGCTGCGTTCAACAGGTGACGCTCTCGGCGGGGAGCACGGCGTATTGCTGGACGACGCCCTCGCGTTCGGTGTTGAGCCGGATTCGGTGTCGAGCCGGATGGTGTCGCCGAGGTGGCGGAGACAGTCAAGGCCGCGCCGGTCCCGTCCCGGGGACGTTCCCACAGCGTTCAACCCACGCAGTCGCAGTGCGGAACGGCCACGTTCAGGACGGTCGCCAGCACCGTGAACACCAGCGGCAGCAGCACCAGCAAGGCGGCGACGGCGTAGGAGCCCGCTCCGGCGGTGGACCGGTCCGGCCGCACCTGACGGTGCACCCGGCGCACCGGGCAGGCGCCGGTCACCGACAGCGCCGGTTCGGGTCCCCCTGTTCCCGCCGCCGCCATGATCCCCAGGGCGTGGGCGAGGGCGTGCGGGCCCGCCTCCCGGGCCGCGCGGTCGTCGGCCACCCACTCCACGAGTTCGGGGACCTCCCGGGCGGCCGCGCGCAGCAGCGGGACCCCGGGGAAGGCGGTGTCGAGCAGACTGGTCCAGGTGACCAGGAGGTGGTGGCGGCCGTCCAGGTGGGCCCGCTCGTGGGCGAGGACGGCCCGCAGTTCCGGCCCGGTCAGCTGGTCGAGCGCTCCCCTGGTGACGACGATCCCGAAGCGGCGGCCGGGCACGCAGTAGGCGGCCGGTTCGGGGCGCTCCAGCAACCAGACCCGGTCCAGGTGCAGAACGCGGCGGTTGCCGGTGGCCGCGAGGGTTCGGCCGTGTTCGCGGGTCCAGGCGCGTCGCCTCCGGGCCCGGCGCACGGCCGTCCACGAGAGGCGGACCAGGCCCAGGGCGCCGAGCAGTCCGGCGACCGCGACCCCGCTCTCCGCGCCGTTCTGCTGGACCGCCTGGACGAGGTCCACGCACGCGGCGACGAACGCCTTCACGCCCGGGCCCATCACCTTCGTGGCCAGGGTGGCGAGCAGGACCGCGCAGGCCAGCAGCCACACGACGGTGGTGAGCGTCCAGAGCGCGAGCATCGCCCGTGCGCTGGCGCCCCGGCCCTCCTGGAAGGCGCGCAGGGCTTGGGGGCCCGCCGTGCTCCACAGCAGGACCACCGCCAGGGACGCCAGGGACCAGGTCACGGTTCCTCTTGCCGGGGGATGTCGGCGAGCAGGTCGCGGAGGAGGGCGAGGTCGCGGGGGTCCATCCGGTCCACGAAGCGCAGCAGGGCCACCTGGGAGTCGCCGCTGTCGTCCAGGGCCCCGTGCATGCGGTCGGCCGCGTGGGAGGCCCGGTCGCGCAGCGCGCGGTAGAACCACAGGCGTCCGGTGCGTTCCCGGTCGACCCAGTCCTTGCGGCGCAGGTTCTCCAGGACCGTGGAGATGGTGGTGTAGGCCGGTTCCCGGTCGGCCAGGCCGTCGACCACCTCGCGCACGCTGAGTGGCCGTCCGGCGGCCCACAGGACCGCCATCACCGCGGACTCCAGTGACCCGAGTCCCGGAACCGTGTTACTCATGGCCCACCGTTCGTCATGCGCTTCTCCGTCCAAGAATAGGCAACCCGGCCCTCCGTTCAGCTGACGGGCAGCGCCGCGAGCACGCCGCCCCCGTTCCCGGGGACCCGCAGGACGGCGGGGCCGCCGGGGAGCGCGGCCACCGGTGTCAGGTCCGGGGCCTCCGGGGGGAGTTCGGCGGCGACCCCACCGGTGGCGGCCTCGACCGCGCGACCCGCCCCGCCCTCGGCGGAGGTGTACAGGGTGTCCCCGACCAGACCGGCGAGCCGTTCGCCCGGAAGGGCGGGCAGTTCCCAGACCGGTTCGGGGTCCGTCGCGGCCAGCCCGTACAGCCTGGCCTCCCCTTCCCCGGCCGGGGCGGCCAGGACCACCGTGCGGTCCAGGCCGTCGCCGAGCAGGCGGGGGCGGACGTCGGGGGCGAGCGTCAGCAGGCGTTCACCGGTCCGCAGGTGGTGCACCGTGTACAGGAGCACCTCCCGGTCCTGGTCCGCACCCCCGGCCGCGTCGGCCGCCGTCCACTCCAGGACCACGGCGGCGCCGGAGTCGCTGGAGGGGCGGGGGCCGTACCCGACCGAGACCGGTTGGTCGCCCAGCTCCTCCGGAACCGTGAGGTCGGCGCGGGTCCACAGTTCCCCCTGGTCCGCGCCGAGGGCCCGCAGCTCGCCGTCCCGGTGCAGCAGCAGCGTGCCGTGGTGTTCGTGCAGGACGGTGTCCCCGTCCCGTTCATGGGCGAACACCTCCCCGCTGCCCGCCGCCAGCGCCGCCTTCGGGCCGCTCGCCTCGGTCATCACGCTGCCCGCCTGGGCGGCGAACACCAGCCCGGGGCCGACCAGCGTCCCGGGTACCCCGGTCGGCCCCCACAGGCGTTCCCCGGTGTCGGGGTCGTGGGCGGAGGCGGTGGTCACGAAGGCGAGGACGCCCCCGTCGGGGTCGGGCTCGCGGTCCAGCAGCACCACGAACTCCGCGCCGCCCTCCTCCGCGCGCGCCACGGTGAACCCGGTGCAGCTGGGGTCCCGCTCGGTGGCCCAGCGGGTGATCCCGTCCCGGTCCACGCCCAGGAAGTGGAGCGGCCCTCCCGCCTTCTCCTGTGCCACACCGACGAAGGAGGAACCCGCCGCCCTGGGCTCGGAGGAGAAGGGGGCCGTCCACAGGGCCGGCCCCTCCAGGGGGTGCGGCAGCGCACCGGTGACGGAGGGCGGGGGCGTGGCCGGGGTGTCGCGCGGTTCGACGTCGGGGGTCGGTCGCGGAACGCAGGCCGTGAGCAGGAGGAGGGCGGCCAACGGTGCTGCCAGGGAGGCTGTCCGCACCGTGGGGACCCGCGCGCTACTCCGCACGCCCCGCCGTCCGGCCGGGGTTCGAGTCGTCCCGCGCGTCCGCCCCCGGTCCCGTCTCCTCGGCCCCGGTCTCCGCGATCCCGGTCTCCGCGATCCCTGCCTCATCCGGCCCCGCGACCTCGGAGTCCTCGTCCCCGGCGGTCCGGCGCCGGGAGAGGACGGTGCCGACCGCCACCAGGACCACCAGCACGGCCAGCGCCCCGAGGGCGACCAGGTCGGTGCTGGTGCCCAGCCGCGCGAACACACCCTGGGCGCGGTCGGCGGTCTCCGCCATCCAGCCCGCGCCGGGGAGCGAGGTCATCGAGGCGGTGCCGTCGAAGGCCACGAACAGCACGCCGATCCCCACGAACAGGCCGCCGGACAGCAGCGCCGTGGTGTGCGTGCGCAGCGGGCCCAGCTCGACGGTGCGTCCGCGCAGCCAACGCCGTCCGCCCAGGTCGAAGTGGTCCCAGAGCAGCGCCAGGAAGAACATCGGCAGGACCATGCCCAGCGCGTAGGCGGCCATCAGGAGCATGCCCCGGACGGGCGTCCCGGTCGCCGCCACGGTGAGCACCGCGCCCAGGATCGGCCCGGAGCAGAACCCGGCCAGACCGTAGACGGCGCCCAGGCCCAGGACGGACAGGCTGCCCCGTCCCCCCACGAACCGGCTCTGCGCCCGGGCCAGGACGCCCCAGGTGAAGCCGAGCCCGAGGATCTGCGCGACACCGAAGGCGATGATCACGCCGCCCGCCACCGAGATGAGCAGCTCACGGTGCCCGTAGAAGAGCACGCTCACCATGGCCGAACCGGCGCCGAGCGGGACCAGGGTCAGGCAGAGCCCGACGTAGAAGACCCCGGTGCGCAGCAGGAGCTGACCGGTGTCACGGAAGGCGTACGCGAAGAACGACGGCAGGAGCAGGGCACTGCACGGACTGAGCAGGGCCAGCAGCCCGCCGAGGATCGCGGCGACGAACCCGATGTCCACGGCCGTCACTCCCCGGCCGCGGCGAGGGCGGTGTCCACGCTCCGGACGAAGACGTCCAGGGGCTGCGCGCCCATGATCGGGTCACCGTTGACGATGAAGGCGGGGGTGGCGCTGACCCCGATCTGCTGGCCCTCCATGAAGTCGTGGCTGACCTCGATCCTGCTCCGCTCGGAGTCCAGGTCCTCGTGGAAGCGGTCGGCGTCGAGGCCGAGGTCCGCGATGATCCCGTCGAGGACCTCGTCCGGGTCGTCGGCGGACTTGAGTTCGTCCTGCTGTGCGAACACCGCCTCCTGGTACTCCCAGAACGCCTCCTGCTCCCCGGCCGCGGTCGCGCCGAGGGAGAGCGTGTTGGACAGGTCGCCCAGGTAGGGAAACTCCCGCCACTCGATCCGCAGGTCACCGGAGTCCACGTACCGCTCGACCAGTTCGGGCTGGGTCTCCTGGGCCCAGGAGGCGCAGTAGGGGCAGGCGAAGTCCGAGTAGGCGACCAGGACCACGGGAGCGTCCGCGCTGCCCAGGGACATCGGGTCGTCGGCCGTGCGGCGGGCCAGGGCCTGACCCCACTCGCGCTGTTCGGCGTCGATGTGGTCGACCGCCGAGGCCTCGTCGGAGGTCTCCTGTTCGCCTCCGCCACCCTCCAGGCGCAGGCCCACGACCACCGCGACCACCAGTGCCGCCACCACCGCTCCGCCGATCAACAGCGGTGACAGCCCGCCCTTCCCCGTACCCTTCCGTGTGGCCGCTCCCTTGGCCCCGGCGCCCTTCCTGCCCGAGTCCCGCGGTTTCCTGGCGTCCTTCGGCATGCCGCTCCCCCGTTTTCTATGGAAAGTAGAGCGTACTCTATGCTCCATAGAAGAGCGCGGGGGCCTGCCGGTACGAGCCCCGTGCCCACTCTCCCGGAAGGACGGACCGATGCGCGACTGGGGAACCCGCCAGTGGGTGACGGCGGCGGCCGGGACGGCGCTGACCCTCATCGTCCTGGGCCTGCCAGCGGTGCTGATCCCCAACGGCCTCTTCGCCCGTGAGATCGAACCCCCGTGGTGGTCCCACCCGGTCTGGGTGGCCACCTCGGTCCTGTCCGGGCTGCTCCTGGCCACCTACACCCGCCCCGTTCCCGAGGACTCCGCCGGGCCCGGAGGCGTGCGCGGACTCGGCGGAGGCCTCCTTGCCTGGTTCGCGATCGGCTGCCCGGTCTGCAACAAGATCGTCCTGCTGGCGCTGGGCACCAGTGGCGCGATGGCCTGGTTCGCGCCGCTCCAACCCCTGCTCGCCGCCGCCGGACTCGTGCTGCTGAGCCTGGCGCTGCGGGCGCGGCTCCGCGCGAACGCCTCCTGCCCCGTCCCGGCCTCCGCCGGATAGTCGCTCCGAGGTTCGGTTAACCCCGGCTCCCAGCGGAAACAGTGGGGGGACACCCCCACGCACCGGAGCGAGGCCGCCCAGGCGGAGAGGTAGGAAGGATCATGACCGGCAACAGAGGAGTCGTCTACCAGGGCCCAGGCAGGGTCGAGGTGGAGGACATCGCGTATCCGGACTTCGTTCTGCGGGACGGACCCGGAGTCAACCCGGCGAACGTGGGGCGCGAGGTCCCGCACGGCGTGATCCTGAAGGTCGTCGCCACCAACATCTGCGGGAGTGACCAGCACATGGTCCGGGGCCGCACCACCGCGCCCCAGGGACTGGTCCTGGGCCACGAGATCACCGGAGAGGTGGTCGAGAAGGGGCCCGACGTCGAGTTCGTCCAGGTGGGCGACCTCGTCTCGGTCCCGTTCAACATCTCGTGCGGCCGCTGTGTGAACTGCAAGGCCAGGCACACGGAGATCTGTCTCAACGTCAACCCGGACCGGCCGGGCTCGGCCTACGGGTACGTGGACATGGGCGGCTGGGTCGGCGGGCAGGCGCAGTACGCGCTCGTGCCCTACGCCGACTGGAACCTGCTGAAGTTCCCCGACCGCGACCAGGCCCTGGAGCGCATCCTGGACCTCACGATGCTCTCGGACATCTTCCCGACCGGCTACCACGGGTGTGTCACCGCCGGGGTGGGCGTGGGGTCGACGGTCTACGTGGCGGGCGCCGGACCGGTGGGACTCGCGGCCGCCGCCTCGGCGCAGCTGCTGGGCGCGGCGGTGGTGATCGTCGGCGACCTCAACGACGAACGGCTCGCCCAGGCGCGCGGGTTCGGCTGCGAGACGATCAACGTCGCCGCGGGTGACCCCGGTGACCAGATCGAGCAGCTGCTCGGCACACCGGCCGTGGACTGCGCCGTGGACGCCGTCGGGTTCGAGGCGCACGGAACCGGCGCGCGAGCCACTGAGGAGGCGCCCGCGAGCGTTCTGAACACGGCGATGGACGTCACCAAGGCGGGCGGGGCCATCGGCATCCCCGGCCTGTACGTGACGGGCGACCCGGGAGCCTCCGACGAGGCGGCCAAGGTGGGTTCGCTGTCGATCCGCTTCGGGCTCGGCTGGTCGAAGTCGCACGCCTTCTTCACCGGCCAGTGCCCGGTGATGAAGTACCACCGCGAGCTGATGACGGCGATCCTCAACGACCGCGTCCGGATCGCCGACGCGGTCAACGCCGTCGCGATACCGCTGGAGGACGCGCCCGAGGGCTACCAGTCGTTCGACAAGGGAGCGGCGAGCAAGTACGTGCTTGACCCGAACGGCTACCTGAGCACGGGCTGACGGCACGGCGGGCGGTCTCGGCCGCTCGCTCCGACCACCGCTCTCCGGCGCTTCCCGGAGAGCGGGCTACTCCCCGGAGATCAGCCGGGACACGTAGAGCACCGCCCCGGCGGCGAGGGCGGCGATGCCCATCGAGGCCACAAGGGATGCCAGGCCGAGAATCACCCCCTCCAGGGCGACCCAGGACTCCAGGAAGTCCCGGGTGGCGGTCCGCGAGAGCACGAACACACCCATGAAGACGACGAACGCGATGATCGGGGAGAGCTTGTCCACCCGTTCATTATGCGAGGGGCGCACCGGTCCTCACACCGGGTCGGCACTCGCGCCATGCGTCACCGTTCGCCCGAAAGTCCATCGTTTCCCCAGGTCGACCTGGTTCGTTCGGGGTTGCGAGCGGGTACCACCCGACTGTGACCAGCCTGGGGGAGGCCGGTCGTCGAACCGTGGGGGATAACGAATGCGCGCCACCGTCGGAGACCAGTTGCACACACACGGGGTCACCAGCTCCAAGGGCGAGCACGAGGCGGAGATCATCGACGTCCTCGGGTCGGACGACGGCCCGCCCTACATGGTCCGCTTCGCCGACGGTGAGGAGCGGGTCATCTACCCGGGGCCCCGGACCGTCGTGCTTCCCCGTACTCCGAGCGACTGACACCTCCGCCCCAGGCGGCACGGCGGACGCGGTGCGCGCCGGGTCCGGGTGCCAGGGCGTGTTCGGCGAACACACGCCCCAGGACGAAGGGGACCCCTCCGGTCCGAGTGCAGGTCGGGCCGGAGGGGTCGGTACCGGGTCGGGAGCGGCGGGGTCCGCCTACTCCTCGGTGGCGGCGGTGATGCGCCAGACCCTGCCGTTGGCCTTGGACAGCACATACAGGCCGCCCTCGGCGTCCTGCCCGAACCGCAGGTCCACGCGCGACCGGCCCGCCAGTTCCCGCATGTCCGTGGGCTGACCGGCCTCGTCCACGAGCGCCACCTCGTAGAACGGCGCCCGCTCACCCCCCTGGACCATCTCCGCGGTGTCGGCGAACCGGATCTCTCCGCTGACGATGTCACCGAACAGGTACCGGCCCTCCAGGGCCGGGTACGGGCCGCCCCTCGGGACGAACCCGCCCACCAGCGACACCCCGGAGTTCCGTCCCAGGGACACCACGGGATAGGTGTAGCCGTACTCCGCGTCGTCCTCCGGCAACGGGTAGACGTTGGACGGGTCGGACCGGTCGAAGCGGAATCCGCCCTCACGCTCGTTCCACCCGAAGTCGTCCCCCGGACGGAGTTCGTAGACGGAGTCGATGGACTGCTCGCCGATCATCCCGACGAACATGCGCCCGTCCTCCGGGTCCCAGGTGAACCTGTGAGGGTTGCGCATGCCCAGGCCGTAGACCTCGCCGAGCGCTTCGGGATCGTCCACGAACGGGTTGCCCGCCGGGATGCCGTAGGCGCCGCCGGGGCCGTCGTCCCCCTCGGGGTCGATTCGCAGGACCTTCCCCTGGGGCTGGTCGGGGTCCAGCGGGTTCGGACTGAAGTTGGGCACCTCGTCCCCGTCACCGGAGGCCACGTAGAGCAGCCCGTGGTCGGGGTCGCCCGGCGCGGTGGTCGGGTCGAAGCCGATCTGCTGCATCCCGTGCAGGAACCGGCTGTACCCGATCCGCAGGACCTCCCGGCGATCGCCGGAGAAGACGTCGGCGCCCGGATCGTCAGCGGTCCACTCCGTGACCACGCCGTGCACCCGGGTGTCACCGGGAGGCTCGTGCGTGGGGGTACGGGTCTCCAGGGCCTGCCCGGCCTCGGTGTGCACGGTGTAGAAGCGGCCGTTGTCCGCGAACCCGGGATGGAAGGCGACGAAGCCCAGCCCCGTGCCGAGCGAGGGCCGGATGACGAAGTCGGGGAACTCGTCCCACGCGTTCAGGTACTCGGTCGCCTCACCGGTCTCCTCGTCCACGAGGTACAGCGGCCCGTTGAGGTCGGGGACGGCCAGGCGCCCCGATCCCCCGTCCGGTCCGGGGACCTCGGAGACGAAGTTGATCCGCGCGCCGCCCTCGCCGTCGGTCTCCGGCAGCCGGGTGAGCTCCTCCACCTGGAGCGTGACCCCGGAGGGCAGGGGGGTCTCGGGGATCGGTGTCTCGACAGGCCCCTCGCCGTCGTCCACGACCTCGCAGTCGCCCGCGTTCCCGCTGGGCACGCGCAGGTTCGCACTGTGCTGGTCCACGGCCAGGTCGTCGACGAGCAGACGCCCGGCGCTGTTCGCCCCGTTGAGGGCGAAGAACCGGTCCAGCCCCTCCTCGACCGAGCGGCGGAGGGCGAACTCGGTCTCCTCCCCCACCGGCAGCCGGGTCGTGGTGCGGTGGGGGCCGCCCCTGCTGTAGGCGCGCACGGTGTCGGCGTCGTTGTCGACGACCATCCACACGCACTGCCAGGCGTCGGAGGGCCAGGTCCCGGCTTCGGCGAAGGAGTCGCCGTCCCGGAAGTTGAGTGCGTTGGAGTTCTGGCTGTTGGCCTGTGCCCGCATGTCGTCGAACGTGCTCGGGGCGTCCACCTCGGTGAGGCCGAGGGAGGTGTCCAGGGCGGCGTCGCGGTGCATGCGGAAGAACAGCGTTCCGGTCGCGCCGTCGGCGATCTCCGGCACGGCCCGGTCGGCGGCCAGGCCGTCACCGGTCATCTCCACGACCCGGCCGTCCTCCGAGGGGCGCGTGGGGTCGGCCACGACCCGCACGTCCGCGTCCGCGCGCCAGCCGTCCTGACCGTCGAGCGCCGCCTCCTCGTAGGCCTCGAAGTCGACCACCTCCGCGTACTCCGGCGCGGGGTTGGCCGTGGAGTCCGTGTCGGGGGCCAGGTGGATGTTGTCGAGGTGGGTGTCCCCCGAAGGCGGCTCGTCGGCGTCGTTGAGCAGCAGGAACGTGGGGAGCGCGGCGTCCCCGGCGGTGCGGAAGGCGAACTCGGTGTCGCCGTCGGGGCCCCGGGCCGGCTCGGGGTCTCCTCCCGCGACCGCCACGTGCACGCGGTAGGTGTCGGCCGCGTTGTCCACGACCATCCAGACCCCGTAGCGCTCGCCGTCGGCGACCTCCGTGTCGAGCGGCTGCTCGGCGTCACCGTCCCTCGCCACCAGGCCGCGCTCGTCCAGGGTGACGTGCGGGCCGAAGTCGTCCAGGTCGTACGGGTTGCCCGTGGTGTCGGCGCCCAGACCCGGGGTGGGGTTGGCGCTCAGACCGATGTTGAGCCCGGTGGCCGCGAGGTCGTCGGCGACGAACTCCCAGAAGACGGTGCCGGTGGCGTCCGGTTCCAGGGCCAGGTCACCGAGTTCGGCGTAGGCGTTGCCCCGGTACCGGACCGGATCGGGGCGTTCGGACAGCAGGACGCTCAGGGCCTTGCCGGAGAGGGAGGCGGGCGCTTCCTCGGAGACGACGGCCCCGTCCGGGGCCCCGGGGGTGTTGACGTGCCAGGGCCCCTGGCTGCGCAGACTTCCGTTGGCGTAGTCGTCGAAGACCGCCAGGGGCCGGAAGCCGTCGGCCAGCGCGTCGGGCGGTCCGGAGGTGGGGGCCTCCGACGCCGTGACGGGGGCGGCCGACATGAGGGAGGCGAGGAGCGCGCAGGCGGTGGTCGCCGCCGCGATCCTCGGTGCGGGCCGCCTGGCTGGTCTCGGACGGGGGGACGCGGGAGGGGCGCCTCGCATCGTCGGTTCTCCTTCGGGGGGGTGATGGAGTGTGCTCGGCCGGGGGGTGGGTCGTCGGTCGGAGCCCGGAGGCGTCGGGCGGAGCCCGGAGGCGTGCGGTCAGCCCGGGGAGACGGGGTCCGGCGCCGACCTCCGCGGGCGGGGGTCGGCGCCGGACCGTTCAGTGTTCCCCGGCGGGGAGGGAGAGGTGGGGCGTGATGACCTCGCCGAAGGCGCGCACGCACTCCCGGACCACGTCCGCGAACGGCGCGTCCCACACCTGCTGGTGGAACACCTCGATCTCGACGTCCCCCCGGTACCCCGTCGCTTCGACCGCGCGGGTCAGGGAGGCGAAGTCGATGTGGCCCTGGCCCGGCAGGCCCCGGCCCAGGAGCGCGCCCTCGGGCACCGGGGTGAGCCAGTCGCACACCTGGTAGGAGGTGATCCGGCCCTCCGCCCCGGCCCGCGCGATCATCGGCAGCACCTGCGGGTCCCACCACACGTGATAGGTGTCCACGACCACCCCGGCCGTCTCCGGGTCGAGGTCGGCGACCAGGTCGAGGGCCTGCCCGAGGGTGGAGACCACCGCGCGGTCGGCGCAGAACACCGGGTGCATCGGTTCGAGTCCGAGACGCACCCCGCGCGCCCGCGCCTCCGGTTCCAGGGCCAGCAGCGCCGCGCGGACCCGGTCCCGGGCCGCCACGAGGTCCCGGTCTCCGGGCGGCAGCCCCCCGACGACCAGCACCAGCACCGGCGCCGAACCCGGGGCCCCGGCCTCGGCCAGAGCGGCGGTCTCGTCCAGCGCCCGCAGGTTCTCCTTCCACTGTTCGTCGGCGGTGCCCGGGTCCGTGACGAACCCGCCCCGGCACAGGCTGGAGAAGCGCAACCCGGAGTCGGCCAGGCGGGCGGCGGCCTCGGTCAGGCCCGCCTCCGCCACCCGGTCGCGCCACAGCCCCACCGCACCGACCCCGGCGGCGACAGCGTGGTCGACGGTGGTCGCCAGGTCGGCCTTCTTGATGGTGGCCTGGTTGAGCGAGAACCGTTCGGTACCCGCCTTCGCCGTACTCACGTCCGTGCCTCCCTCTCCTCGGTCACACCGTGTGTCAGCAGCAGGTTCCGCCAACGCCGCGCGGCGAGCGCCGGGTCGGCCAGCGCCCCGCACGCGTCGGCGAGTTCGACCACCCGCGCCAGGTGCGGCAGGCTGCGGGCGGAGTGCAGGCCGCCCACCATCGACCAGCCCGGTTGGAGCCCGTTGAGCCAGGCCAGGAAGGCCACCCCGGTCTTGTAGTACTGGGTGGGCGGCGCGAAGACCTGCCGGGACAGTTCCTCGGTGGGCCCGAGGACGCGGCGGTAGGCTTCGGTGTCCCCCGCCTCCAGCGCGGTCAGCGCCGCCGACGCCTGCGGGGTGACGGCCGCGAACGCGCCCAGGAGGGCGTCCGAGTGGTGTTCCCCGTCGCCGAGGATCAGGTCCACGTAGTTGTAGTCGTCGCCGGTGTACATCCGGACCCCGTCCGGCAGGCGGGAGCGGAGTCGGCGTTCGGCCGCCGCGTCCAGCAGGGAGAGCTTGATCCCGGCGACCCGGTCCGCGTGCTCCTCGATGACGTCCACCACGGTGTCCATGGCCTCGGCCGTGTCCCGTGACCCGAAGTACCCGGCCAGGCGGGCGTCGAAGGCCTCGCCCAGCCAGTGCAGGACCACCGGGGTGCGGGCGGCCCCGAGCACCTCGGCGTAGACCTTCGCGTAGTCGGCGGCGTCGCGGGCGGCCGCGGCGAGGTGCCTGCTGGCCATGAGCACGACCCCGGAGCCGGTGGACTCCACGTGCTCGAGCTGTTCCCGGTAAGCGCTTACCACCTGGGCGAGGGACACCGGTGCGTCCGGGAGCTGGTCGGTGTTGACCCCCGACACGACGAGGTCGCGCGTGGGCACCCCGTGCTCCCGCCCGAACTCCGTGGCGGCTCCCGCCCGC